>MTPG01000067.1 GCA_002010915.1 Desulfarculaceae bacterium JdFR-97
CCCGCCGTACCGGGGATGTGGGCTTCTTCAAAGTCCTAAGCGATCGCAGCATCTCCGCGGACACAAGGCGCATCGAGGCCCTCACGGGCCGCGCTGCAGTGGAATATGTTCAGGAATTGGAGCGCTCCCATTTCCGAATTGCAGAGACCCTCAAGGCCACCCCGGAGGAGCTGCCCGTGAAGGTGGAGAGATTACTGGAGAGACAGAAGGCCCTCGAGAGGGAGATCCGGTCCCTCCAGGCCAAGCTAGCCAGCGGGCAGGCCAGGGACCTTCTCTCAGAAGTGCGGGACGTGGCCGGTATCCGCGTTCTGGCCGCTGAGGTGCCCGTCCAGGACGTCAAGACCTTGGGAGAGATGAGCGATCGACTTCGGGATCGTCTGGGGTCGGGGATCGTGCTCTTGGGCGCGAGGAGCGGTTCCAAGGCTGTTCTGACCCTCTCGGTTTCCCAGGATCTTCAGGATCGGTTTCCCGCCGGGGAGTTGATCCGAGAGGTGGCAGGCAAGGTGGGCGGTAAAGGGGGTGGGCGTCCCCGCTTCGCCCAAGGGGGCGGGCCCGAGGCCCATCTTCTCCCCCAGGCCCTCTCCCACCTCTATGAGGTCGTGGCCGCGAAGGCCGGGTCATGATCACTCGGCCAGACGCACCAGGACCTTTCCTTCCTCGTTCGGACCTCTCAACTGAAGGAAGGTCTCCTGGACCTCTTGCAGGGGGACCTCCCGCGTGATCACCGTATCCACGGGGACCTCCCCACGGGCGATCCAGCGCAGGGCCTCATCGAACTCTCCCCCCATCCCGTAGGAGCCTTTGATCTCGATCTCCTTGAAGTTCCACACCATGGGCAGAAGGGTGGCTGGCTCCATGCAGACCCCCAATACCAAGACCCGTCCCCCCTTTCGGACGAAATTGACTGCTTCAGCGGTGGTCTGCGGGATACCCACACACTCGAAAACCACATCCGGACCGATCCCGTCCATGACCTGATGAAAGAGGAAGGGAGGAAGCCCTTGGGGGCCGTGAGCCTCATGCGCCCCCAATGCTAGGGCCCTTCTCCGTTTGACCTCCACGGGGTCTGTCGCGTGGAGTGCCCCTATTCCCATACGCGAGAGGATCAGCACTGTGAGCAGCCCGATGGTCCCGCAGCCCAGCACCACCGCACGGTCGCCCCGTCGAATCCGGCTCAAGCGCACCCCGTGCATGGCCACGGCGAGGGGCTCTGTGAGGGGAGCGCTTCGCAGGTCAACCTCCGGAGGGAGGCGCCGCATGGAGGATGCCTCCACAACGATGTATTCGGCCAGGGCTCCAGAGGTCGTTCCCAAGCCATAGCCTCGTTGGAGCCCCAGGTCACAAAGCTGGGGCTGGCGGATCAGGCACCAATGGCACGACCCGCAGGGATTTCCAGGATAGCAAGTCACGGGATCTCCGATGGACCATCCTTCCACCTCGGGGCCCACTTGGGTTACCACTCCGGAGAATTCATGCCCCAGGATATTGGGCTGTGGAAGACCCTGTTGGAAGAGATGGATGTCGGAGCCGCATATTCCGCAGTAATGAACTCGAATCAGGACCTGACCACGGCCGGGCTGGGGCCTGGGCACATCCCGGATCTCGAGGGTTTCCTTTCCGGTCAACAGGGCTGCTCTCATGCGGTTTTCCATGGTCTCCCTTTCCTCTTCCGCCGGGTGGGGGGGAGGGCCTCATCATCCAGAAGGAGGCTCGCAACCCTCGAGCCAGACGGAGTTGAGCAGATCGAGGGTAGGGGGATTGAGGTTGGCCGTAGCATCCAGATAGACGTCAAGCACGGCCGGCCGGCCAGAGGAGACGGCCCTCTCCAGGGCCGGTCGGATCTCGGCGGGGTCTTCCACACGCTCTCCGTAACACCCCATGGCCTCTGCGATGCGGTCGTATCGGGCATCGGTGAAGTCGACCCCGTAGAAACGTTCCCGGAAGGCCTTGGCCTGTCCGGCCTTTATCATCCCCCATGCCCGGTCATTGCCGATGATGTCGATGACCGGAAGTTTCAGTCTTACAGCGGTCTCCAGTTCATGGCAGGAGAGCATGAAGGAGCCGTCTCCGTGGAGGATCACGACGGGTCGATCTGGGCAGGCCATCTTGGCACCCAGAGCAAAGGGGAGCCCCACTCCCAGATGCCCCGTGTGCATGGGGGCCAGAAATTGCCTGGGCCCTCCCACGTTCAGGGCCATATTAGCCCAACAGGCCATGTTGCCCCCGTCCACCACCAGAAGGGTCTCGGGGCCGAAGAAGCGGCGGACCTCCCCCATGAGCCGCAAAGGATGGATGGGCTTGACGTCGGAGCGCAGCTGGGGCTCCAGGGCCTTGAATCCTTCCTGTTCCTGACGTTTGCAGCGGACCGACCAATCCGAGGGTTTCCGAGGAGGGGTGGCCTCCCTGGCTGCTGTCACCATCTGCTGGAGGACCTCGCGGGCATCCCCGACCAGGGCTAAGTCTACGGGACGGTTAAGCCCGATGCTGGCCGGTTCCACATCGATCTGGATCACACGCTGAGCCTCCGGGGGACCCCAGAAAGGCGGTCTTCCCCAGAAGTCCAGCTCCCAGAAGGTGCAGCCCACGGCCAGGACGAGATCGGCTCCCATCTCCGCGAAGATGGCCCCTCCCCCTTTGGCTATCAAGGCCAAGGCATGATCCTCAGGCAAGACCCCTCGAGCGGATATAGTGGAACTGACAGGGATCTGGAGATATTCGGCCAACTCTCGAAGGGGTTCCCAGGCCCCCGCACGGAGGACCCCCAGTCCTGCATGGATCAAGGGCCGTTCGGCCCGGAGAAGGCGCTCCACGGCCTCCTCCACTAGGTCATGAGGGGCCGCTGGCCCTCTCGGGGGGCGATAGCGTTCGGGTGGAAGTAACTTGAGCTCCTCTTCATCGCGGGTCTCGAACATGACATCCACCGTGATGTCCAAATGGACGGGCCCGGGGCGTCCCGTGGTAGCCTCCCGGAAGGCCCTTTGAACCAGTTCAGGGATCCGTTCCCATCGATGGATGACGGCGTTCCACTTGGTGAGGGGGGCCATCAAGTGCCACTGATCCAGTTGTTGCTGGGACCCGCGGAAGGGATAGGCGCGGCTGCCGTGGATCTGGGGGGTGATCACCACCATGGGGACACTGTCCGCTCGGGCCACCCAGACGCCGGGGACGAGATTGGCGGCTCCTGGTCCCACAGTCCCCGAGCAGACCCCCGGTTCTCCCGTGACCCGGGCCCAGGCATCCGCCATGTGGGCCGCGGCGGACTCGTGGCGTGTCATGATGTACTCCATACCCTGGGGTCGCCCCACCCGGTGTATGGCGTCGATGAAGGGAAGGAGTTGGCCTCCGGGGATCCCGAAGACCCTTCGGACACCTTCATTGAGCAGGCATCGAGTCAGGGCCTCTCCGCCTGAGATCCGAGCCATGATTCGCCTCCTTGTGAATAAAAGGGATGCGGGGACCCTGCGTGGGTATACAGCGGATCGCCGCCTAGGTGCGGGCCTCCTACTGGAAGAAGCTTTGGATCCTCTCCGCCCAGCGTTGAGCGGCCTCCTCCACCCGTTGTTCGTCGATGGTTGGGCAGCTCTCCAGGAGCCTTGTAGCCTCCCTCTCCTCTATGCCCAGCTCCTGAGCCAACAAGAAGGGGTCGGGTTCTTCTCGCTGGGGGGCCAGAGAGCAGGAGGTGACCGCACCCAGCAAACGTTCACCTTCCAAGATGGGAATGAGCATCTTGCAGAGACCGATCTGGCAGAGGTCCACGACAGGCCTTCGTGACCGCTCGGCCTGCCGGAGCATGGCCTGAAGGGTCTGCCCGCAGACAAAGGAAAGGGTTCGATCATCGCTCCGGATCCGCTCACATACCTCCGTGTAGTGTCCTCGGTGGAGGAGGATCCTCCCTTGGGGATCCACGAGGGTGGTCATCATTCCCATATCTCTGGCGATCCCATCCAGGATTTCCTGCCATTGCTTCCTGCCGAGTCGCTTCAGGACTTCACTCTCCATGAATGAGCTTTTCTCCATCCCCGATTCGTCTGAGATCTTCTCTCCGGATCTGCGTGGGGCGCGGTCTTCTTTTTCCTCCTCATTCAGCCTTCAGGGGTCACATCCCCAGATAGGCCTTGCGCACCTCTTCGTTGACCAGAAGTTCCTGAGTGGGTCCGCTCAGTACGATCCTTCCGTGTTCGAGGACATAACCTCGTTTTGCGATCTCCAGGCTCTTGCGGACGTTCTGTTCCACCAACAAGATGGTCACACCCTCCTGATGGAGTCTCAGGATTGTCTGAAATACTCCGTCCACCACAACCGGAGCCAACCCCAAAGAGGGTTCGTCCAGCATCAAGAACTTGGGGGCGGACATGAGGGCGCGGCCGATGGTCACCATCTGCTGCTCTCCCCCGCTCAGGGTCCCCGCCAACTGGTTGCGTCGCTCTCTCAGCTTGGGAAAGAGTTCGTAGACCCACTGGAGGTTCTTGCGGAGTCGCTCCCGCCTCTTTTCCACATAAGCACCCAGCTCCAGGTTCTCCTGGACCGTCATGTAGGGAAAGAGCCTCCTGCCTTCCGGAACCAGAGCCAGCCCGTAGGTGATGATTCGATGGACGGGCATATTCTGGATGGGATGTTGATCGAAGAGGATACTCCCCGAACGGACGGGGATCAACCCTGCAATGCTCTTGATAAGGGTGGACTTTCCGGCGCCGTTGGCCCCCACCAACGCGACGATATCCCCTTCGTCGATGGTCATTGAGACGTCCCATATGATCTGGACCTCTCCATACCCGGCGTTGATGCCTTTCAGTTCCAACATTAGCGCGTCTCCTCCCCCAGATAGACGTCGATGACCCGCCTGTCCGTGGAGATCTCCTCGGGCGTCCCCTCTGCGATCTTCTCCCCGGATGCGATCACCAAGATCCATTCGCACAGCTCCATCACCGCCTTCATGACATGCTCCACCACGATGAGGGTGATCCCCATCTCAGCGTTGATCCGTCTCAAGAGATCCAGGACCTCGTCGATTTCAACGAAGGTCAAGCCCGCCATGGCCTCATCCAGAAGCAACAGTTTGGGTCTGGTGGCCAAGGCGGTGGCCAGCCCTACCCGTTTTTTTGCGGCTACTGTGAGGTTCTTGGCCAAGGTGTGACGGAGAGAGTCCAGACGGGTCCATTGCAGGATGCGTTCCACCTCCTCTTCCTGTTCCTTGGTGGGCCGGTATCGGTTCTCCCGGCCTATGACCCCCATGAGTACGTTGTCGAAGACCGACAGCTCTTCGAAGACCCGAACGATCTGGAAGGTCCGCCCAATTCCCTTTCGACAGATGGTGTGGGGCCTCAAGCCCTGAATGAACTCCCCTTCAAAGGCGATGGTGCCGGCGGTGGGCTTGAGTTCACCGGTGATCATGTTGAAAAGGGTGGTCTTTCCTGCCCCATTGGGGCCGATTATGCCCAGGCGGGCCCCCCGGACCACATCGAAGCTGACATCCTTTACAGCGGTTACCCCTCCGAAGCGTTTGGTGAGGTTTCGAATCGAGAGGATGGTCTCCATCAAGCTCTCCCCCGTATCCGTCGAAGAATTCCCATCAACCCTTTGGGCTCGATGATGAGGATGATGATGAGCATGGCGGACCAGATGATGAATCGGAGCTCGGGCGCGAAGCGCATGAACTCCAAGATCAAGGTAACGAGCCCGGCGCCGATGATGGGGCCGAATAGGGTCCCGGCTCCTCCCACCAGGGTCATGATCACGATCATTTCCGAAGTCATCCATGAGAATGTGGATGGATGGAGGAGCCGGAAGAAATGCGCGAATAGGCTCCCGGTAAGCCCGCCCAGAGCGGCACTAATGCTGAACGCCAATACCTTGTAGAAGGACGTGTTGATCCCGATAGACTCGGCCAAGTCCTCGTTTTCTCGGATGGAGATGAGGATCCTTCCCACATTGGAGTGGACCAGCACGTAAAGGAAGGTCACCATGAGGACACCGAAGATGAGAATCAGGTAGTAGTTGGCCGTCATGCTTGTGAAATCGATTCCCAGGATGGGATCCGGGGGTCGGATGCCGGAGAGCCCCAGAGGTCCGTTGGTTAGCCCCCGAGAATTGAGGATAAATAGGTAGACAAAGTAGCCGAAGAAGAAGGTGGTGACGGCGAAGTAATGGCCGCGCAATTTCAGCGCGGGGTAACCCACGATGGCCGCCAAGATCAGGACGATGATCCCGCTGAGAGGAAAGGCCAGCCAGAAGGAGAGACCCCCCTTCAGGGTCAGGAGCGCCGAGGCATAGGCCCCCATGCCGTAGAAGGCGGCTGGACAGAACTGAAGAGGGCCTGTGTATCCCACCATCAAGTCGTAGCTGGCCGTCAACATGGCATAGAGCATAGCCAGGACTACGACATAGGTGATGTAGTTGGAGGCGATGTGAGGCACGACCGACAGCACGAAAAGGATGCCCAATGCCAGGAGAATGCCCTTCTTGTTCCTCCGCATACACGAACCTCTCTGATCAGCTCCCCTCACCTGTTGGGCCCGCAGCGAGGGAGGCCCTACAGGAGAGGGGGCGGACTACACCCTCCCAAAGAGCCCCTTGGGTCGAAACGTGAGGAAGAGGATGAGAATGAAGAAGGCATAGCCGTGTTGATAGGCGGACGAGATGTACATGGCACCTAAGGCCTCCAGAACCCCCAATCCCAGTCCTGCAATGAGGGTCCCTGCCACAGTCCCGAAGCCACCGAGAATCACCACCACGAGGGCTTTCAGCAAAGGCAGGTCCCCCATGGAAGGGAAGACGGAGTAGAGGGGTGCAATGAGAACGCCCGCAGCTCCGGAGAGGGCGCCTCCCAACAAGAAGACCGTGGAGGTCACGGTGTTGATGTTGATTCCCAGTACTTGAGCGATCTCCCGGTCCTGCGAGGCTGCCCGGATGGCCTTCCCCATCTTAGTCTTCATGATAAAGAGGTAGAGGAGAACAAAAAGCACGGCGGCGGCCGCCAGGAC
The DNA here is from genome assembly GCA_002010915.1 of Desulfarculaceae bacterium JdFR-97. Taxonomy (GTDB): domain Bacteria; phylum Desulfobacterota; class Desulfocorpusculales; order Desulfocorpusculum; family Desulfocorpusculum; genus JdFR-97. The sequence goes on from MTPG01000067.1 coordinate 6,981, forward strand.
CACCATCCGTTGATAGCTGTAAGTATATCCGAAGAAGGTGATCCCTCCCTGGAGATAGGGAGGGAAGATCTTGGCCTTGGAAGTCCAAAGGAGGTTCGCCGTGTTGGCGAGAAGGAAGAAAAGGGCGATGGCGCACAAAAGCTGAGTGCGCCCCGCCCCTTGCCAGCGCCGGTAGAGAAACCGCTCGCAGAGAAACGCCATGGAGGCTCCCACAGCCATCCCGAGGGGTACTGCGAGCACAAAGGGAAAGCCCGCCAACGTCACGGCGAAATAGCTGGCATAAGCTGCCATTACGTAGAAGGCCCCTTGGGCGAAGTCGGGAATGTCCGTGATACTCCAGATGAGGTTGAGCCCCATGGCGATCAGGACATAGACCGAACCGATGATAAGCCCATTGAAGAGTTGTGCGATCAGGATCTCCATCTGGTGACCTCAATCGACCACTTTCCGTTGTCCGTTCTCCCAACGAACGATGGTAGGGGTATATCGCCCCTGATTCTTGAATCCATCGAAGTCCTCGAACTTGATGTGCCCTTGAAGTCCTTGGAAATCGGTCTTTTTGAGAGCGTCCTTGATCTTGACAGGATCCAGGGATTGAGCCGCTTCAATGGCGTTGGCCAAAACGGTCAAGGCGTCGTAACCGAAGATGATGGCATAGTGCATTGGGGCATTGAACCGCTCCTTGACCCGTTTTTCCAGTTCCGCAGGAGCGGATCCCCACAATCCGATGGCATAGGTCCCCTCGGCCGCATCGGCGCCCGCCAGAGACAAGAGTTCCATTTCGCTCATCTCCTCGGATCCGATGAATGCTGTCTTCTTGGAGACCCCCATCTCTCGAGCCTGCTTGAGGATCATGGCCCCTTCAGGCGTTGTGCCCACGTAGAAGACTATGTCTACTCCGGCTTTCTTGATCTTGGTGAGGTAGACGATGAAGTCGGTGTTGCCGCGCTCGAAGGTCTCCTCTACCAGGGTCTTGACGCCTCGTTTTGCGAACTCCGCCTTAAAGGAATCAGCAAAGGACTTGCCATAGTCGTCGTTCACCACAAGGAAACCCACACTCTTGGGCTTGAAGATCTCGTAGATACGAGGGGTCGCCAAAGGGGCGATCAGCCCCATGCTGGGCCTCATGCGGAAATAAAACTCGTGTCCGGGTTTGGTGACCTTATCCGCGGCGCACTCGATGGTGATTCCGGGGATCTTCATCTCGTCGCAAAGGGGAGCGATGGCCACGCAAACGGAGCTGCAGTGGTCTCCCAGAATTGCCACCACCTTGTCTTCCATGACCAGTTTGCGGACGTTGGCCACCCCTTCCACCGGCGTACAGACGCTGTCATAGCGCACGATCTCTAGGGTGTAGGTCTTGCCTTGTACCTGAATGCCCTTGGCGTTGAGATCCTCCAGGGCCAGCTGGACCCCTCTCCATCCATTGGTGCCCAGCTCGCCCGCGGCTCCGGTGAACGGCGCCGTGTACCCGATCTTAATTACATTGGAGCCCGCGAAAGAAGGGAGCGCTCCTGCCATGCAGGCCATGAACAGCAACCCCGCCACCATGGAAATGAGGAGATGCCTTTTCATCTTTCATCCCTCCTTGATCTTGGTCTAGGGTCCCGTGGAGGAATTACACTCTCCCATTGCTTGTCCTCTCGAGACCCCGTGTCCGGATCCACCTACCGCTGGGAGAATGTCCAAAGCCAGCCTCCCTTGCCTCAGGAAGTCCGGACGGCCAAATGGGCAATGTTTTCTCTATTACAGCGGATCGTCTACTGTCAAGGGGAAAGTGGAGCGTGGAAGTCCCACACACGGATGAACGGCTTCCAGGGGTATCGGCCTCGCTGCCTCCCCAAGGTCTCATTTGAGCGAGGAATGGGCTGAAGTGGTGGTCTCTTGGGACTCGAGGGGTATTATAGGGGATATATTGAAAAAGACAATTTTTCTAATAAACTATACCAATGATTGTCCTTGTGCATATGGAGGGTTCCAATTGAGTTACGGTCCGATCCTGTGATAGGAAAGGAGGGGGAGATGAGCGAGGAGAAGGTGGTAGACTGCGTGGGCCTTTCCTGCCCTCAGCCGGTGATCCGAACCAAGGAGGCCCTGGAGGACCCCGAGGCTGGATGGATTCGGGTCATCGTGGACAACGAGGCCTCCTGTGCCAATGTAAGGCGTTTTGCCGAAAGTCAAGGCTATGTAGTGGAGGTCCACGAACAGGAGGGTCAGTATCATATCAGGATCCAGAGAGGGGAGGGGATCTNGGTGTCGGCCGATGCCGAGGTGCCGAGCTGCAGGGTCGTGGAGGGGAGAAAGACGGTGATCTACATCTCCTCGGAGGGGATGGGCCGAGGGGATGATGAGTTGGGGCATATCTTAATGGCCGCTTATCTGGATACGCTTTCCCAGTTCGTAAAGGAGCTCTCCCATCTCGTCTTTGTCAACACCGGCGTCAAGCTCGTGGTTGAGGGGTCTCCGGTTTTGGAGCAGATCCAGCAATTGGAGAGGGCGGGGGTGGAGGTCTTGGCTTGCGGCACATGCCTGAACCATTTCGGCCTCAAGGAGAAGATTCGGGTGGGGACGGTTTCCAATATGTATTCGATCTTGGAGGTGCTGAGCGCTGCAGGGAAGGTGTTAAGCCCCTAATAGCATTTTCGGATAGCCGCACGGCTCCGGGCCCAATATCGAGTGAAGGAGAGGGCGATGGACGAAGGTCCCATTAGGCTTGCAGAGAGCGTAAAGGCCGCGGGTTGAGCCAGTAAACTTCCTCCAGGGGTCCTGGAGGAGGCCTTGAGGGATCTCCCGGTGGAGGTGCACCCCGACCTGCTTGTCGGGAGGGAGACCTCGGACGATGCGGGTGTGGTGCGTGTGAGAGAGGACCTCGCCCTGATCCAGACAGTGGATTTTTTCACTCCCATCGTCAATGAACCGAGGGACTTCGGACGCATCGCTGCGGCCAATGCCCTGAGCGATGTGTATGCCATGGGGGGAAAACCCCTGACCGCCATGAATGTGGTGTGCTTTCCTCAGGATCGACTCCCCCTCGAAGTGCTCAAAGAGATCCTCTTGGGGGGGATCGAGGTTGTCCACGAGGCCGGGGCCCTTTTGGTCGGTGGACATAGTGTGGACGATCCGGAGCTCAAATATGGATTGAGCGTGACTGGGACAGTCCATCCCGACCGGGTTATCACCAACCGAGGGGCACGCCCAGGCGATCTCCTGATCCTCACAAAACCCTTGGGGACCGGGATTCTGGCGACGGCCATCAAGGGAAGGATGCTTCATCGCGAGGCGAGGGAAGAGGCCGTCCAGTGGATGACCGCGCTCAATCGGGAGGCCGCCGAAGCGATGCAGGAGGTGGGTGTCCACGCCTGCACAGACATCACCGGCTTCGGGCTACTGGGTCACGCCCTGGAGATGGCCCAGGCATCCGGAGTCGCGCTGGAGATCCATGCCTCCAGAGTCCCCATCCTCGAGTCGGCTCTAGAGATGGCCCGATTGGGGATGATCCCCGCGGGGACCTTCGCCAACCGGCGGTTCTGCGAGCGTTCCATCCAGGTGAGCCCGGAGGTGGATGATCTACTGCTGGACTGCCTGGCTGACGCCCAGACCTCTGGAGGCTTGCTTATCTCCGTGCCGGAGGGACACGCAAAGGCCCTCCATAAGGCCCTAGAGGCACGGGGAGTCCCCCACCCCGAAGTAGGCAGGGTCGTGGATGCCCCCGCGGGGACACTTCGGGTTCTGCCGGGTTGAGCTCTGATTTCTCAGGAAGGGTAGGCTCTCTGCCTGCGAGCCTTCTCCTCTCGGTTTGGAGGAACAGGTCCCCTCAACTCATCGAGGAGCTTCTCCAGATAATCCTCGCCCCATCGCATCTTTTGGGCTACATCACGGGCTTTTTGGAGCAGAAACCGCCTGGGAAATGCCGGATGGGAAAGATACGGGAGAGAATTGGCCAGAAANATTCGTTTGAGCTCCTCTCGGACGGTCTCCACCTCATTCTCCGGGATGAAGTTCCTCTCCTCTTTGAATTGAAAATGAATGCGATCCCCTACACGGTTTCGGAGGATCTGAAGGACTTCGGGAGGGATCCCGTCCTCCGCGGCCTCGGGGAGAGGTACGGGAACGACGGCCCGAAGCCCCATGTACCATCGATCTCCAGCCACCCTGCGCGACTCATCCCAAAACTCCAGGACAAGGCCGTTGGGCAGCCTCCTCCTTTCGAGAAGCCGTCTTTCCATCTTGCCCCCTTGGGATGATCCTCCTCTTCTCCGTAGGCGGCTCCAGACCCTAAAGCAGGGACGTTTGTGCTCTGCCTGGACCCGCAAGGAAGAGGAAGAGTTGAGCGGTCGTATTAATCATGTGTACGAATGAGGCGTTTGACAAGGCCCCGGGAGGAAACCGAAGGGCCTTCGCAGGAGGGGACCTGGAATCCGTCTTCTTTCCCTTGACACCTCGGAAGAACCATGATGCAGTTTCTCGTTGATGGAAGCCCCAAAGGGCTCACAACTTGGATGTGCAGACGGGCAGACGCACCCTTGAGCGGGGACATTGGGAGGGGTCGGCTGTAGGGAGACGTCATGAAAGTGGAATATCGATCCATCGGGGTGATCCGTACCCCGTTCGCCAACGTGGAGGGGATGCCCATCCAACCCTCCCGCGCCAGGGACGTGGAGGGAATCATCGAGGTCTTCCCGGAATTTCAGGAGGGGCTCAGCGATCTGGAGGGATTTTCCCATCTCATCCTCCTCTACCATTTTCACCGGGTCAGAGGATACAGTCTTCGTGTCATCCCCTTCCTCGATAAGGAGCCCAGGGGGATCTTCGCTACCCGAGCCCCCAAACGCCCCAATCCTATTGGCCTTTCCGTGGTCCGGCTTCGGGGGATGGAGGGGAACCGTCTGTGGGTGCTGGACGTGGACATCCTGGATGGGACCCCATTGCTGGACATCAAGCCCTATGTTCCGGAATTCGACAGCCGGAGCAGGGTCCGAATCGGTTGGTTGGAGGAGGCGAAAAGGGAGCGGAAGATCCTTTCTGACGATCGCTTTGCCTGAGAGGGCCCTTCCATGGGATTCAACCTTCCCTCAGGCGACTTCCAAGGTTGCCCTGCTTGGACGATTTGTGTAACCGAAGAGGGAACCCGTAGTCCGGAATCGGAAGGAACGAATCAGCCGATGAACGAGGAGGAGGGATTTAAGTGGGGAAAGCAAAGGTTGATCCCGAGGTGAAGGCTCTGCTGGAGAGCCTGGCGAGGAGGGGGATTCCTCCCGTTCATACTTTGACTCCCCAGGAGGCGCGCAAGACGCGCAATCCTCTCTTTGTGGAGCTCGGAGGGACGCCCGAGCAAGTCCATGGAGTGGAGGACCGGTCCATTCCAGGACCCTCGGGGGAGATCCCGATTCGCATCTATATCCCATCTGGAAAGGGGCGGTTTCCCGTTTTGGTCTACTTTCACGGAGGAGGATGGGTGATCGGGGACCTCAGCACCCACGATAGCCTATGCCGCGCCCTGGCGAGGAGGACCCCCTGCGTTGTGGTCTCCGTGGACTACAGGCTCGCCCCGGAGCATAAATTCCCCGCCGCGGTGGAGGACGCATTTGCGGCCACGCAATGGGCAATGGAAAATGCCGAAGGGATGTCCGGTGATCCCCGGCGCATCGCTGTGGGCGGGGACAGCGCCGGGGGCAATTTGGCCGCTGTGGTCTGTCTCTTGGCTCGGGACAAGGGGACCCTCAGCCCGGCATTTCAGATGCTCATCTACCCGGTAACCGACCTCTCCACCCTGAATACGAATACCTATCGCGAACATGGAGAGGGATATATTTTGACCCGACAGAGCATGGAGTATTACAGGGGGCACTACCTGAGGGTCCCACAAGACGCCACGGATCCCTATGCCTCCCCCCTGCTGGCCCCGGATCTTCGAGGGTTGCCTCCGGCCTATGTGGTGGCCGCCGAGGTGGATGTCCTCGCTGACGAAGTTCATGCCTATGCCCGAAGGCTTCAGGAGGCTGGGGTGAAGGTGCTCTACCGATCTTATGGGGGGATGATCCACCCCTTCGTCAGCTTCCTGGGAGTTCTGAATCGTGCTAAGGAGGCTGTGGAGGAGGCGGCCTCTGTCCTTGGTGCGGCCCTTGGCGGGTAAACCCCTTCCAAAGGGATTTTCTTGGGTCCGAACGGGGGATATTATCTGAGGGGGTCCCCCGACATGAAAGAATCCTTGCCTTTATTGTTCGTCTGGCGGACGTGGGGTTGGAAGGCTCACCAGGTGTAGATCCCTCTGGGGATAGGGTATGACAATCCCTTCCTGGGCGAAGCGCTTGTAGATTCCTCGATTCAGTTCATGGATAGCCCTCCCCTTGAACATGGGATCTTCCACCCAGCAGAGCAGCTCGAACAGAAGGGCCGAGTCCCCGAAGGAGCGGAAGCGGACTCGTGGCTCCGGCTCTGGAAGGACCAACTGGCAGTCCCGTGCCACCTCTTTGAGCACACGTTCCACATGATCCACGTCGCTTCCATAGGCCACCCCCACGCCAACCCGGATGCGGAATCGAGGGATGGGGGCGCTCTCGTTGGTGATCTTGGCGTTGGCCATTACGGAGTTGGGGATGGAGATGAGCACATCGTCTCGGGTCTTGATTCGGGTGCTGCGGATGCCGATGTCCACCACCTCACCCCGTTCCCCCGAGTCCAATATGATATAGTCTCCCAGTTTGTAAGGCCGGTCCGCGAAGACGCTCACCCCACCAAAAAAGTTGGCCAAGGTGTCCTTGGCCGCTAAGGCCACGGCCACCCCGGCGATGCCTGCCGAGGCCAGCATGGGGGAGATATCCACCTTCCAAAGGGAGAGGATAAGGAGTCCACCCGCGGCGATGAGAACCACACGCAGGAGGTTCTTGAGCATGGGAAAGAGCTCTCGGCCGATGCCCGTCAGATCCGTGATACGAACCGCCTCCTGATCCAGGAGCAGACCGCTGGCGTGCACCAGGGAGATCATCCATCCAAGGATCAAGAGGGAGAGGATGAAGGACTCCGCGTAGTACCGGATCTCTTGAGGAGGATTTGCCGATCGCACGGCAAGGATGGTCCCCACCAAGGCCACGGTCTGGACCATGGGTCTTCGAAGGATGGAGAGAAGCAGGTCGTCGAGACGGAAAGGGGTCCTGGCAGCGAAGGATTTGAGGATACGGTCGAAGATGAATCGGGTCACACGAGCGGCCGCTAAGGCCGCCAGAAAGATAAGTGCGGGAATCAAGACATCGGCGTAAGAGAGGAGGGTTTCCGTCCAGTTGTGCCTCATGGCTCCTCTTGGACCGAGGAGGAGGAAGTTTGAGAGGGGCCGTCCAGGGTCGCCTGAGGTTCATATGCCGGATCGATCTCGCGAATCTGGAGGAGGACGTCTTCCATGTTTCTCCGGATCCTCTCGGCATATCGGTTGCCCGGGTAACGGGCAACGGTCTCTCGGAGGATCTCCCAAGCCCGGACCAACAGATCCTTGCGCTTTCCAAGATCTCCCTCACGTCGTGCCTTGAGGACCAAGACGGCCGCCTCCTTCCGCCTCTTTTGGGCATAGCGGTCTTCGGCCTCTTGGATGCCTTCCTGAGCCTGAGCATCATATTCGGTCCCCAAAAGGCTCTGAAAGGCGGCGATAGCCTCCTCGTAATGTTCGTTTTCCAGCAACCCCTTGGCCTCTTCCAGACGGGAGGCACGGAGATCCAAGATGGTGGGGACCGACGCAACCTCTTTAGGTGGTGGGAATTCCTCTCCGGAGGTCTCCTCCTGGGGGAGGGTTTCCTGGCTGCTGGAGACAGGTACTCCTCCCGAGGGTGGAAGAACCTGCTCCGTTGAGGAGGTCCTCGGGGCCGTTCCAGGGCGCATTGGGGCCTCGGACGCCAGGGCCGCCCCTGGCCCCTGTTTCAAACGGATCTGTTCCAACCGAATGGACGCCAACTCGGCCCAGCGGCTTCTCTCCTGGGAGGACATGAGCAAGGAAGTGTAGGTCTTCTCCGCTCGATCCAGAAGCCCTTCCTCGAAGTACCAGTTGGCGAGCGTGTATTGGAGATACTGAGTGTCCAGTAGGCGGGCCTCACTCAGAAGGAGGCGCTCAAGGACAGCGATGGCCTCGGATCGGCGCTCCGAGCGACCTAGGCAAAGGGCTTGAATAACCTGGACGTCCTGAGGGACCAGGGCTTCAGGGTGCTCCTTTCGCAGGGCCTCAAGCCGTTGAAGGGCCTCCATGCACTTCCCTTCTGCAAAGGCGGCTCGGACCTCCTCCCAAGAGACCCTCGTCTCCTCTGCCAAGGAGGCTTGGATTTCAGGTGGCTCCGGCGGTTGAAGGGGTTCCAGAGCAAGGCACCGAAGTAGCCGCCGAGCCGCATCGCCCTCGCGCAAGGGCTTTCCCTTTTCAAGCTCGTCGTGCAGGCCCTCCAGGATTCTGAGCTGTTCTTGCTGGCTTTGGATCCATGGGGACGGTTCCACCCCCTTGAGACCCGCCTCACCTGGAGAAACGGCCATCATACGCCCGTGTGCCCGCTCCAAAGCCTCTTTCCTCCGAGAGATCTCCTGCTGGAGGGCCGCCAAGTCTAATGGAGGCGGGGGAGGAGGTGAAACAGCCGGCTGCGGGGGTGGGGTGACGGGCGGGGGTGGCTTGGCCACCGGAGGCTTGGCTGGGATAAAGGGTGAGGAGGCACAGGCGGCCAAAGCTGCGGCCAGGATCAAGGCTAAGCCCACCCCCAACAGAGACGGCCCAGGCGATGTCTTGCGGGTCATGATCCTTCCTCCCGAAGAGGGGCCACGTATCGGGCGAGATGCAAGGAGGTCCCCCCGAGTCTCCCGTAGGTTCGGACCTCCGGGAGGCCGTGTCCGCCCGGACTGGGAAGCCCGGACCCGGGATCTACGGGGACCCGAATCATCTCTGGGGGCCAGTCAATGGTCAGTTCTCGTCCTGGTCTAAAGCTGACGTCCACCCAGTCCACGCTCTCCTCGTAGTTCAGTTCACGGACGCAGGCCTGAGCCGTACGAATCCATATGGGAAGGGCCCCCGCCGCGCCGAAGATGCGTATCTTCTTGTTCCTCATGGGACGATTGTCATCATACCCCACATAAGCGGCTAAGACCACCCCCCGATCCAGGGTCAGGATGGCTCCGTCGGAGGAGGGGCTGGGGAGGAATCCCACGAAGCTGGAGTTTCGGAATTCATCGGAAGTACCGGTCTTTCCCAGAGAGGGGATGAAGACCTCTAGCCCCTGGAGGAGATCGTCCGGGTTCTTGGGGATTAGAGGTACGGCCTTTCGAGCCTTCCGACCCGTTCCATGGGTGATGACCTTTCGAAGGATCTCCCCTAGAGAACGACATTGAGCCTCAGGCAGACGGCGTACCCCCTGGGGTTGGGCACGATAAATGACCTCTCCTTCCGGCCCCTCGATCCGTGTGATGAGGAAGGTGGAGGGCTTGAAGGACTCTTCTCCCCCCACGAAGACCCTACCCGTGAGGAAGGCGTAGTAGAGACGGGTAACGTCTTCCAGGGTTACGGAATTGGATCCCAAGGGAAGGGACAGCACAGGATCCAGGGGGGAGAGAACCCCCAGCGAACGAGCAAGATGGACCACGTATCGGAGGGCTAAGGTAGTCTTAAAGTCGCGGATGCGACACAGAACATCCAAGCTATATGGGTCGCGGGAGCTGAGGTCCTCCAGGCGCCGTTGGATGCCCTCCTGAAGCTGGTCCAGAAGGCCGGAGGGGAGCAACCCCTCAACCCATACCTCCGAGAGGGGAAAGATCTCCTCCAAAGTCCGGCCTTGGTCCAGCCTCTCCATAAGGTCGTAGAGGTTTAGGGGGACGAGTGCGCGCCCCTCGGGATGGTCGGTGAAGACGGCCCTGGTGCCTCCGGCCACGGACTCCCAATAAAACCTTCCCCTTCCCCTTTGGGTCAGGGGGATGCGGGCGAGGGGGTTTTCATGGCTGAGGGTCCATCGAAGGACCTCATAGGCCTCCCGCATCTCCTCCTGGAGGGTCCGAAGATGGAGGAAGTTGGTCAAAAGGGCGCGGAGTTCCTTTCGTTCCGAGGGCTTCAGGCTCGGGTCCTTGAGGGACTCCGGAGTCCATCCCCGCTCCTCCAAGTAGCTTTCCACCCCGATCCCATAATGGAGGTCTTCCAATGCCCGGAGGGCCTCCTGATCTCCTTCGAAGATTAGGTCGGTCTTCAACTCCTCACGGGCTTCTTCGAAGGCGGTTTGAAGCAAGGCCTCTCTGTTGACCAGGATTCCCATCTGATCTCGGATGCGGCGAATGAAGGAAGCCCGGGACTCTCCGGGCCTCGGGGCCATGTCCATACGGGCGGCCAGGTCCTTCAATTGGGCGGTAGTGAGTCGGTCACACAGGTGGTAGAGCAGCCATACCGTAGCGATGTTCTCGGACTTGGCTCCTGCCCAGGTCATAGAGACCCAGTCATGAGGACTTTCATGATCCGGGTGGGGGATATAGAGACGGCCCTGGTATAGGAAGGCGTGCCATCGGTTGCGCAAGGGGTCCAGGTTGCTCCACCCCAACTGGAGAGCGGCCAGATAGACTAAGGGTTTGAACACGGAACCCACCTGCCGGCGTGCATCCATGGCCCGGTTGAAGTGAACGTTGTCCACGCCTCCGACCATGGCTCGAATAAACCCGTCCTGAACAACGAGGACCCCTCCGTTAATCTCGGGGTATTGGAGAAGGGTAAGCCGCCGCAACCGCCCATCCTCGTCCGGCTCCTCCAGCCGGACGAAAACCGGATCCCTGGGTTGGAGTTCCTTGAGGAGCCGTTGGAGATCCGAGTCCGCGGGCTTGGCCCAGGGTCCCCTTCGATACTTGGCCAAGGCCGAAAGGAGGGAATTCAGCCCCTTTTGATCCACGTACCCCAACTCCCCTCCGGGAAGCGCCACATGAATCTTGATCTCCCCCTCGGGGCCTTCCTCCACGTCTTTTACCGTCCCAAAGACGAACCGACCCCTCTCCACAGGGCCCTCAAGGGCCATAGCGGCCTGGTATCGACTTATAATGCGAGTTCGATCATAGCCCGTCAATTGGGTCTCCAACGAGGAGAGGGTCCCCCGCAAGGCAGCATGGGCGGACTCCTGGAGCCCCTTTTTGATGCTTGTGTAGATTCGGATTCCCGAGGTGGCGATATTGTCCACGCCCGCGCGCGAGAGGGCTTCGCGGATGTAGGGCCTCTCCAGACGCTGTCTTACCTCATCGAGGATGGCGTTTAGAGGATAGCGGATCTTCCCTTGTTGGAAAGGAATTTCCTGCGATACGGCCTCCCGATACTGCTCCGGCGTGATATAGCCCAACTTGAGCATGTTCTTGAGCACATAGTGCGTCCTGGCTTTGGCCCTACGCAGGGCCTCACGTCTTCCCTCCTCGGTCTTCTGGATAAAGGGATTGTAGCGATTGGGAGCCTTGACGCAGCCGGCCAGGAAGGCGCACTCCAACAAGGATAGTTCCTCCACTGGTTTGTTGAAAAAATAGAGGGCCGCGATCCCGATCCCTCGTCCGTTTCCGCTTACGTAGAACTGGTTGGCGTACCATTCCAAGATCTGCTCTTTAGAGTAGTGGGCCTCCAGCTTCAGAGCCCGGATCAGCTCCACCCATTTGGCCTTGAGGGAGCGACGCTGACGCTTGAAGAGGTTCTTGGCCGTCTGTTGGGTGATGGTACTTCCCCCCTGCACCACCCGTCCGGCCTTGATGTTCAAGTAGAGGGCTCTGAGGATACCCGCCGGATCGAAGCCCGGATGCTTGAAAAAATTCTTGTCCTCGGCGGCCAAAAGAGCGTGAATGAAATGGGCGGGAAGATCCTCGTAGGGGACATAGGTTCGATGTTCTTCCTGGAAGAAGACCCCGATGACGCTTTGACCGTCATCGTAATAGACAGGGCTCTCCAGGGTGAAGATCCGCTGGATCCGCTCTCTGGAGATCTCTTCTCCGGGAAACAGCACGATGGCGATCTCATACCAAATCCAGATTCCGATGCACAGCAGGACGAGGGTCAGGAACGAGAACTGGAGGAATCGCAAGAGACGGCGTCCTTTGGATCGCCGAGATGCCTTCCCCCGGATGGGCGGGAGGCGTTTGCGACGTGGTCCCATTATTTCTTCCAGAAGCCCTTCTTCCGAGTAGAGATCTTCTCCCCCGAGAGCTTGGCGAACTCCCTAAGGAGTTCTTCCTGGCGTTTGGTCAGCTTGGTGGGGGTCTTGACGATCACCTGAATCACCAAATCGCCTCTGCCGTATCCCCTCAAGCGGGGCATCCCCGCGCCCCGGATTCGGAAGAGGGTCCCGGATTGGGTCCCTCGGGGGATCTCCAGGGTCTCCTCGCCTTCGAGGGTAGGCACCTGAATACGGTCCCCTAGGGCTGCCTGAGGAAAGGAGATGGGTACCTGGCAGAAGATGTCGTCTCCTTGACGTTCGAAGAACTCGTGCGGTTCCACTTGGATGACCACATAGAGGTCTCCGGGAGGCCCNCCTCCCTCTCCAGGCTCTCCTTCCCCTCGAAGCCGCAGCCGGGATCCCGTGTCCACCCCCGGCGGGACCCTGAGGTTCACCCTCTTGAAGACCTTGATCCGACCTGTTCCCTGGCATTCCTGGCAGGGATCCGTGATGATCTGTCCCTGTCCATAGCAGCGGGAACATGTGGTGCTGATGGTGAAGAAGCCTTGATGGCGGGTCACCTGACCCGTGCCTTGGCATTGGGGACATATAGAGGGACCGGTACCGGGGTGTGCACCGGAGCCCTGGCAAGCGGGACAGGTCTCGGGCCGCTCGACGGGGATCTCCACTTCTTTCCCCCTGGCGGCCTCCTCCAGGGTCAGGGTGAGAGTGTAGCGAAGGTCCGCCCCCGGTCTTCCCCGGGTCCTCCCCCGGGTCCGTGTCCTGAACCCGAAGAACTCCTCGAAGATGTCCCCGAAGGCGGAGAAGATGTCGTCGAATCCTCGGAAACCTGTAAATCCGGTGCCCTGAAGGCCTTCGTGGCCGTAGCGATCGTAGATCTCCCGTTTCTCGGGGTCCCTGAGGACCTCATAGGCCTCGGAGGCCTCCTTGAAGCGTTCCTCCGCCTCCTTATCGCCCGGGTTGCGATCGGGATGGTACTTCATGGCGAGCCGACGATAGGCCCGCTTGATCTCCTCCTCGGAGGCCCCCCGGGAGACACCCAGGATCTCATAGTAGTCACGCTTGGGGGTCATGAATCACCGTAATCCTCTAGGATCTTTCCGGTCCGGGCCCGTTCCACCACCTCATCGAACTGAGGACCCAGGTCCGCCCCCAACTCTTGAGCACGCTTCTTGGCCCACAGGCCGATGTTTCTGGAGTCCTTGTAGAAGGAGTCGTCCCTGGGTGCTCGGGTGTCGAATTCCTTGAGCCGCTGCGCTTCGGTCTTGTGGTAGGCGAATCGGGAGAGGATCCTTCGCAATCGCGAGGATCCACAATGCTCACACAGGATCTCCGACTCCTCCCGGGGTTTGAGGATAAGAGCGCTTGTGACCCTCCGGCAATCCTCACACTGAAACTCATAGATGGGCATGGTGGTCCCTCCCTACTCTCTCTCCCGCACCCGGTCGGAAGGGCCATCGGGGAGAATCTCTTTCAGATCCTCCTTAAGCTCTTTGAGATCCCGGTCCTGGATCAGGTAGAGCCTAGGGGACTCCCCCCTCCATGCATAGCGAAGGCCGGAACGAGATGGAGAATTCCTCCCGATGGTCAGAGTCCCCAACGAGCGGCCTTTGTCGTCCCATAGACGGACGTGAAATTGGGGCCGGCCCCTCTGCCCGACGTCCGATGCCTCTGTGGGCGAGAGCTCCTCCTCGAACTCCAGATCTCTGAGGCTCCAAAGGAAGGCGTTGACGGTGGAGAGAGGAAAAGCCTCCTCCTCCGGTCCTCGGGCGACCCAGTCCTCCTTGGTCCGCAGGAGTTCCACCTTTTTCCCTTTCCACTCCATCAGGATCCTGTGGACTTTGGGGACGTTGAATCGGAGGAGTCGTCGGTCGCGGAGATCCTTGACGGTTACCTTGAGTTGGTCCAAGAGCTTGGGACTCACAAGGACGATCCCGTCCTGGACAGGGGCCTTGGCATAAAGGCCTTTCTTCCCCTCTTCTGAGGCCACCACCAATCGGAGGGGCTCCTGCCCCCGTGCGACCCAGAGGGAGACCTCCAACAGGGGTTTCTCCCAATGGACGTTGGGTGGGGAGCCGTCCACGAACTCCTCCGCTCGGGCATCCTTAAGGGACCAGAGGAAGTCGTTCACTCGGAGAGAGTCAGCGGGATAGGTTTCCGGCTGGACGATCTCCCAGTTGTCCTTGTCCACTTTGCGACACGTGATCTCTACGCCCGGATACCTGAGATCGAAGCGTTGGGCATCCTCACGGGCGAAGTCAAACAAGGCCCTCTCCCTCCACCTCTTGGCCTCGGCCGAGACCTCTCCAAGGCGGTTGTAGTCCAAAAGGACCACTACGGAGCGGCCCGCGACCCTGGCGTAGAGTCTCCTTTTTCCCCCTTCCTCCTGGACCTCCTCTTTCCCGATCTCCAGCCTCAGGGTTCGGTCCTTCCCCTTCGTGTGGAGCGTCACGGTCAGACGTGGGGGTTCCAGACCGAGCTGGGAGAGGGGCTTCTGTGGATGGTCCACGAAGNCCACTGCATGGAGTTGGGAAAGCCGAAAGAGGAAGGCTTCCACGGCGTCTCCGTCCGCCCGGAACGGTCCAGGCACCTCGATCCGCCAGTCGTAGATGTCATCGGACATCCGTCGCATGACCACCGAGGTCTGAGGAGAAGCGATCTCCACCCGAACCACCTCTTCTTTGGCGAAATTCCAAAGCCGTTTGTCCCGAAGATCGAAGACCTTGCGGTCGGCCGCTCGGCGGAGGGTGTCCCAGACCAGGAATACGGAGGATTCCCCGTCCAACTGGGCATAGTAGTAGACCTCGGTGGGGTTTTTCTTTCCGATTCGCAACATCCGCTCGGCTCCCTCCCCCTTGGCCTTCACTCGGATCGTCACCTCCGGATGGTCCAGGCCATAAGGAGCCAGGGATTTCGGCCTCTCCTCAATGTTGCGCTCTTTGCGGGCGCGTAGGATCTGGGAAAGGAGGGACTCCACCTGACTGGGATCCGCAGGGGCGGAGACCGGCTCTTCGAGCCGCCATTGCTTGGGACCCTGTCTCCGGAGGAGCAGGGGGCCCTCGGGACGCTGAATCTTCACTTCCTCCACAGACTCCGTGCTCCATGGAAAGAGACTCCTCTGCCTGGAGCGTTTCTCCTCTTCCTTGCGGATGCGCTGGCTGTCCCAGAGGTAGAATCCTCCTGCGGCCAGCAGCAAAATCGCGAGGATGAGCGTTGTCCTCCACCTCACCTTCTCCACCTCCTCCGCCATAGGACACCCATCCCTAGGGCCAGGATGGCCAAGGGAAAGGCCACCACCACGAGTAGGAAGATGAGAGTCTGCTGAGCGGGCCGTAGGAGAATAGGGCGGCTCGGGGCGGACTTGGGACGGATAGAGATGAGATCCTCCTGCTCCGCAAGCCAATTGAGGGCATTGAGAAAGAGGTCTCGGTTGGCCGATCGGGCGGGATCAATGGCCCCGTTGGCGATAAAGTCCGAGTCCCCGAAGACCACAATCCGGGCCTCCTTCTTCCCTTCGGTGGGACGGATCGTGGCCACCGCAGCCACCGGGACCGGGCCCTTCAAGTCGGTTTTGGGGTCCAGTTCCGCTTGCCCCTGCTTGAGTCGTTCCAGATCTGTCTCAGCCCAGCTGCCGGGGCCAGTGCGCGCGAGGACCTCCACCTTCACGCGTTCGGGAGGAGAGTCCAGTGGTCGAACCGAACGGGTCAAGGGAAGATAGGCCAAGTAAGGGCTCTGGCGGAGGTCCTGAGTGATGGGGTGGGCCTCATACTGTACGATGGGGGGGATCAGATAGTCCCCGCCCAGGAGCCTGCTGTGCCGGTCCACCACCACGTCGTCTTCCAACAAGAAACCGTAAGGCTTTAGGAACTCGTCCATTCCAGGGGCCGACTCGGGATCCGCCAGGATCAGCAGCTTGCCCCCCCGCTCCACATACTCCTTGAGTGCTTTCCACTCGCTCTCATCCAAGGCCTTGCGGGGCCCGCCCACCAGCACCACATCGGCGTCTTCGGGGACCGCCTCTTTCCTGGCTAGTATGAGGGGACGGACCTCATAGTTTTCATCCTCCATGGCCTTTTTGGCCTTGGAATAGCCGTCCTTTTGAAGGTTGTCCAGCCCGTGCTCTCCGTGTCCCTGCAGAGAGTAGATAACCCGCTTTCCTTTGCGTGTCAGCTTTATGAGGGCATTGGTGAGGCGCTCCTCCTCCGGAACGAAGACCCTCTCGAACCGGTCGCCCCGCTCCAGGACTATGATGTTGTAGGTGGTCACCTGATACTTGCGAGCCTTCATGGGGAAGCGGTCGGGGTCGACGAATTCCCAGGAGAAGCGGTCCGAATAGTATCGGTAGAGGTCCAGGAGGCTGCGGGTGGAGTCCTTCTCGGGGTCCGATTCCTGAAAAAAGGCATAGGCGTGAACGGGTTCGTGCAGTCCCTTGAGCACCTTGATGGTCTGGGGGGCCAGGCTGTAGCGCTTGTTCTTTGTGAGATCCAGCCGCCAGTGGTAGCGGTGCGAGAGGGCCTCCAACAAGGCGAAGAGTCCCAAAACAATCACCACGGTCACAAAGAGGTTTGCGCTGTATTGAGCCGATCTCCTCTTGAGGAGCGAAATGGCCATGCCCTATCCTCTCCAGCGCTTGGATTCCAGGGACCGAAGGGTGAGGAAAAGGAAGAAGAGGGTGAAAAGGAGGTAAAAGACCACGTCTTTGGTGTCCAAAACTCCCTTCAGGAACTCCTGGAGATGTAGGAAGATGTTGAGGTCCTTCAGGACAGCGGCCGCGGTGATCCCCACCCATCCGCTCGTCCATCCCAGGGACAGAAGCACAAGCAGAAGCCCGTAGGTGGCGAAAGCGGCGATGATCTGATTCTCGGTCAACGAAGAGACAAAGATCCCCAAGGCGATGAAGGCGCCTCCGAGCAGCAGCATCCCCAAATATCCCGTGAGGATGGGCCATGGTTCGGGATTGGTCAGGAGGGCCATTACCCCGGGGTAGATGGCGGAAAGGGCCAACATAAGAGCGAGGACGGTCCAAACCGCGAGGAATTTCCCCATCAGCGTCTCACCGTCCCGGATGGGAAGCGTAAAGAGAAGCTCGTAGGTGCCGTTCTTCTTCTCCTCGGCAAAAAGACGCATGGTGAGAAGGGGAAGGCAAAACAGAAGCACCAGGGCGATATTGCCGAAGAGGTTGCGGATCACCATCTCGTTGACATTGAGGGCCTCGGCGTAGTAGGGGTTCTGAGTGGCTTGAATGCTCAAGATGAGATATCGCTGGAAATCCCAAAAGAACCACCAGGCTCCGTTTATGGCTGCGAAGAAGAAGAAGAGCACATAGGCGATGGGCGAGGAGAAATAGGATCGAAGCTCCTTCTTATAGATGGGTAGCCAGTTCATGGGGTGCTCTCCTCCGGAGCCGAAAGGCAGGTCACACGAAAGGGGACGACTCCTGCGCGGAGTCCTCTTTGGGTTCCTCGGTCACCAGTTCCAAGAAGATCTCCTCCAGGCTCATGTCTTGGGCCCTCAACTCCAGAAGCCCCCATCCCCGCTCCACAATGGTCCGGGCCAACTGGCTCCGGATGTCCCTACGGTCCTCCGATTCCACCAGATAGGCCGCCGCCTTGGGGGAGAGGGTGCGTTCCCTTTGGACACAGCGGACCCCCTCCACCCCTTCCAAAGCCCCCAGGATCGCCTCCTGGTCGGGTCCCTCCACCTCGAGATGGATGCGGAAGCCTTTTTGGAGCCTGGCCGTGAGGTTCTTGGGGGTGTCCGCGGCCACGATCCTTCCCTTGTTGATGATCATGGCGCGTCCGCAGATCATGCTGACCTCGGGGAGGATATGGGTGCTGAGGATCACGGTTCGGTCACCCGCCAAATTGCGGATGAGTTGCCGGATCTCCGCGATCTGCTTGGGGTCGAGACCGATGGTGGGCTCATCCAGGATCAGGACCTCGGGCCGATGTAGAAGGGCCTGGGCTAGTCCCACTCTTTGGCGGAAACCCTTGGAGAGCTTGCCGATGAGACGGTCCTGAACCTCCAAAAGGCCGCACTCCTCCATGGCCTCGGCCACTCGGGCCTTGCGTTGGGCGCGGGGAATGTCTCGGATCTCCGCGATGAAGCACAAATAGCCCGAGACGGTCTGATCCATATAGAGGGGGACGTTCTCCGGCAGATACCCCACCCTCCGGCGTACCTGGAGGGAGTCATGGAGCACATCGTATCCGGCCACCCGTGCAGTTCCGGATGTGGGCGGGAAAAATGCGGTCAAGATCTTCATGGTCGTCGTCTTCCCGGCACCGTTGGGGCCGAGGAAACCGACGATCTCTCCCCTTTCCACCTGGAATGTGACATCCTGGATAGCCGCCGTGGGACCGTAAAACTTGGTAAGGTTCTCCGCTTCGATCATGGCCCCTCCTTCCGCCGTGTTGCGGACGGTCGTCCCCTTCCCCCGTCCTCCCAGACGCGGAAGGTGCCTCTCGGTCCAGGGAGACGGAANAAAAGACGACGGCCGGTCCATCCATGGAACCGGCATCCGTCCCGCGGGGATATGTAGGGCCGCGGAATGAGAAGATCTTTTTCCCCAGAGTTCATATCCAGTTAAATATGGTTGCCCTGCAGGATCTTGTCAAGAGGGATCGGAATGGGGGTTTCTCGAAAATATTTGCGCAGTAAGNAGTNAAANTTGAAGTGTCCGAGAGCCATGGATAATCCTCCTGGGATGGGACCTATCCCCTCGTCAGCCCTCGCGTATGCCCCCTGGTAAAATATATATCATAATGACCAATGGGAGGGTCTCCTTCTTCCTAGAGGGGGCCTTCCACTCTGGGCCCCCTGCGGTCCATAACAGTACCACTGGACGAAATTCTTGAACAGGGACAGCCCCTGCGGAGTAGCGATGGATTCTGGATGAAACTGGACCCCCTCAATCTTGAGCTCCTCGCACCTGATGCCCATGACCTCACCGTCCACGGTGTAGGAGGACACCTGGAGGGGATCCTTGACGGATTCCTCAACCACGACCAGAGAGTGATATCGGGTTGCCCGGAAGGGATTTCGAATCCCGGCGTATATAGTCAGCCCGTCGTGGTAAATCTCGTAGATCTTCCCATGAACAGGGCTCGAGGCCTTCACCACGCGGGCCCCGAAGACCTCAGCAATGCACTGGTGGCCCAGGCAAACTCCCAAGATGGGGATCTTCCCGACGAACCGCTCGATGGTCCGGCAGCTGATGCCCGCATGTTCGGGTCTCCCCGGACCAGGGGAGATCACGATGGCCTGGGGGCGAAGCGCCTCGATCTCCTTTACGCCCAACTC
Organism: Desulfarculaceae bacterium JdFR-97; assembly: GCA_002010915.1. Taxonomy (GTDB): domain Bacteria; phylum Desulfobacterota; class Desulfocorpusculales; order Desulfocorpusculum; family Desulfocorpusculum; genus JdFR-97. The sequence continues at coordinate 26,414 of MTPG01000067.1, forward strand.
GTCATTCCGGTAGACCTCGATTCGATACCCGAGGGCACCCAGGGCCTGGGCGATGTTGTAGGTGAAAGAGTCGTAATTGTCCAGGATCAAAATCATGGTTCGGCCTCCACTGCGCTTTTAAGGGCTTCGATGCTCTGAGCCGCCTTGTGATGGATTTCCCCATATTCCATATCCGGGTCCGAATCGGCCACGATGCCCGCCCCGACCCTGACCCTGAAGCGTCCCCTTTGGAAGAGGATCATCCGAATGGCTATGCATGTGTCCATCTGCTGACCTGGGCCCAAATATCCTACGGCCCCAGCATAAGGGCCGCGGTTTGAGCCCTCCAGCTCGTCGATGATCTCCATGGCCCTTACTTTGGGGGCCCCCGTGACGGTGCCGGCCGGGAAGGCGGCCGTAAAGACATCCACTACGTCAGCCCTGGGTTTAAGCAGCCCCGATACCTCCGAGACGAGGTGCATCACGTGGCTGTATCGTTCCACAATCATGTAAGGCGAGACTCTGACAGAGCCCCATTGGCATACTCGGCCCGCATCGTTTCGCGCAAGGTCCACAAGCATGATGTGTTCGGCCCTTTCCTTTTCCGACTCCAGGAGCTCACGCTCCAGCTCTCCGTCCCGTATGGGCTTGTTGGAACGGCCCCTCGTCCCAGCGATGGGGCGGATGTACACTATCCCCTCCTTTACTTTCACCAGGGTCTCCGGAGAGGCCCCGACCAACTGGAATCCACCGAAGTCCAGAAAGAACATGTAGGGGGATGGACTCCGAACACGGAGCCTCCGATACACATCAAAGGGCTCCAGGTCGGTGGTGCCATCAAAGCAATCTGAAAGGACCACCTGAAAGATCTCCCCCTCTTGGATATATTTCTTGGCCTTCAAGACCGCTCGGACGAATCGTTCCCTGGGCGGTGGCTGGATTCGAAGACCCTTTTTGTACCGGCTTGTAGAAAGAGGGGTCTCCAAGGTGTGCTCCATGGAGTCCAGGTTGGCGGAGCTGTCGTCCTCTTGTGGCACCAGGATCAACAGCGTCATCAACCTGCGGATGTGGTCGAAGACCAGAAAGCGCGACGGCAGGATCAGCCTCGCCACGGGAAGGCCGTCCTCATCCGCCTTGGAGGGAGGAAGCCTCTCGANGAGTCTCACAGCATCGTAGCCCACATAGCCCACAAGGGAGCCCACGCATGGTACTCCTGGTGGATCATCCAGCCGTGTCTCTCCGAGGATCCGCCGAATCAGGTGAAAGAAAGCCTCCCTCGGATGGATCTCCTCCACTCCCATGCGGGAGACAACCGCACGGTCAGGTTGAAGCTCCAGCGAAAGGAGCGGATCCCACCCCACGATGGAGTACCGCCCCAGGGTCTCTCCCTTTTCCACGCTCTCCAGGAGAAATGAGTCTCTTCGGTGGAGACACAACTTCAGGTACGCCGACACAGGCGTTTCCGTATCGGCCAGTTTCTCTTTTTTCATGGCTCGAAGGGTCATCATGATGCGTCCACCTCCTCTGATCCTTTGCAGGAGGCCCCCATGGTGAGCGCATCCCTGAAGGATTGGGCGAAGTGAGCTGCAGCCCCTACACGGGCCTTGGGGGTTTGCTGGGAGAGGACGAGTCGAATGAGGGCGCTTCCCACGATCACCCCATCGGCCGCATGGACCAAGGAACGGCCCTGCTCGGGGGTGGAGATGCCGAATCCCACGGCGACTGGCAGATCGGTGTGTGCCTTGAGTCCTCGGACGCTCAGGAGCAGCTCCTGGGAGATCTCGCTGCGAAGGCCGGTGACTCCGGTAAGAGAGACATAATAGACAAATCCCCGACACACGGACAGGATGATCCCCAACCTCCGGGGGGGCGTCGTAGGGGCCACCAAGAAGACGGTCGCCAACTCATACTCCTCCGCCGCTGTCACCCATGCTTCGGCCTCCTCGGGAGGGAGGTCCGGGACGATCACTCCCGAGACCCCGGCTTCCTTGGCCCTGGCAGCGAACTCCTCGAGGCCCATCTTCATCACCGGATTCCAATAGGTCATGATGAGGAGGGGACATTGAAGGGTCTTTCGGGCCCTGGAGATGAGATTCAAGACCCCCTCCGGAGTGGTGCCTCTTTCCAAGGCCATGCGGCTGGAGAGCTGGATGGCGGGTCCATCTGCCAGGGGATCGGAGAAGGGGATTCCCACCTCCAAAAGATCGGCTCCGTTCCCATCAAGGGCCAGCAGCAACCGTTCAAAAGTCTCCTCGTCCGGGAATCCTCCGGTAAGATAGGGAATGAAGGCGCCCCGGCCTTCATCACGGGCCTCCTCAAAGGCCTCAGTGATCGTCTTGCTCATTGCTCTCCCTCCAGGTATTGGTACACCCTGCCTACGTCCTTGTCGCCGCGTCCTGAAAGGCAGGCTAGGATGATGGCATCCCTGGGCATCTTGGGCGCGACTCTGATCACGTAGGCCAGGGCATGTGCGCTCTCCAGGGCCGGCACGATCCCCTCGGTAGTGCTCAGCATCTGGAAGGCGCTGACCGCCTCCCCGTCCGTGGCTGTCACATACTGCACCCGACCCGTGTCCTTCAGGTGGCCGTGCTCCGGCCCCACCCCTGGATAGTCCAATCCCGCAGCAATGGAGTGGGGCTCCAGGATCTGGCCGTGGGCGTCCTGGAGCAGATAGGAACTTGCCCCATGCAACACCCCAACGGTTCCGCAGGCAAGGGTGGCTGCGTGCTCGCCGCTTTGGACCCCTTTGCCTCCTGCTTCCACCCCCACCATCTGGACAGGGTCCTCCAGGAAGGGGTGGAACAGGCCCATGGCATTGCTTCCCGCCCCCACGCAGGCCACCAAAAGGTCGGGTAGACGACCCTGGCGATCCAGGATTTGCTTTCGGGCCTCCCGGCCGATGACCGACTGGAAGTCCCGTACCATCTTGGGATAAGGATGGGGACCCACAACGGAACCCAGCATGTAATGGGTGGTTGATACATGGGTGACCCAGTCCCGGATCGCTTCGTTGACCGCGTCCTTGAGCGTTCGACCCCCGGAATCCACGGGCTCCACCCGCGCCCCAAGCAGTTTTATGCGAGCCACATTGAGGGCCTGACGTTCCATGTCCAGGGTCCCCATGTAGACCACGCACTCCAGTCCAAGCAGTGCAGCTGCCGTAGCCGCCGCCACTCCATGCTGTCCTGCGCCGGTTTCGGCCACAATCCGATTCTTCCCCATCCTTCGGGCCAGCAAGGCCTGTCCCAGGGTGTTGTTGATCTTGTGGGCGCCCGTGTGGAGCAGATCCTCCCGCTTCAAAAAGATCCTGGCTCCCCCCAGGATCTCACTCATCCTTCGGGCCTCGTACAGGGGAGTCTCCCTTCCAGCAAAATCCCGGAGGAGCTCGTGAAGTTCCGTGAAAAATGCGGGGTCCCTGCAGGCCTCTTCATAGGTGCTCTCCAGCTCCTCCAACGCGGGCATCAAGGTCTCGGGGACGAACCGTCCCCCATATGGACCAAAGCGCCCGCGCTCATCGGGTAGGTGAAATCCAGCCCTTGGCGCGTCGGATAAAGCTTGCCATCTTGGCATGATCCTTCCTCCTGGCTTCTGCTTCCACGCCGCTTGAGACATCCACCCCGAAAGGGCGGACGAGCCCCACGGCGTGTTCCACGTTTTCTGGGCTCAGCCCCCCGGCGAGGATGACCGCACGGTGGCGTGCCAGGGCCTTGGCCAGATCCCAATCGAATATTCGGCCTGTTCCGCCTGCATGGCGGGGATCGTAGGTATCCAAAAGGAGCGTGGCCTCCGGATAGGCCTGAGGTGAGATTGGCCGTGGGGATCCCATGTGCACGGCCTTGATGATGTGCCCATCCAGAGCGGCCGCTACCTCTGGGGGCTCCTGTCCATGCAATTGGAGTGTATCCAGGCCGCAGAAGGCCCTTAATTCTCTCATCCAGCTCAAGGGCGCATCCACTACAACGCCCACCGTCTCGATCAGGGAGGGCAGTCGACGGATGATCTCCCTGGCCTTCTCCGGACGGATCCGCCTGGGACTTGGTGCAAACACGAAGCCCAATGCATCGGCGCCCAACTCCACGGCCGCAAGGGCATCCTCCATGGAGGTGATCCCGCATATCTTCACCCAGACCACGGCTGCCTCCTCACAGCACCCAGCGATCTCAAGGTCTCTGCTGGATCCCTAGAGCGCATCAAGGCCGTACCGATGAGCAAGGCGTCCACTCCGGCCTCTACCAGGAACGCCGCGTCTCGGGCGTTCCTGATGCCGCTTTCGCCTACCACCATCACCTCTTTTGGTATGAGGGGTCTTAGTCTCGCGGAAGTCTCCAGGGATACCTTCAGTGTGGTCAGATCCCGGTTGTTGATCCCCAGGATAGGGGGGTCCAAAGAGAGAACGACCTCCAATTCCCTCTCGTCGTGGATCTCCACAAGAGGGGTCATGCCCAGGTCTTGGGCCTCCAAATAGAGGTCTCGAAGCCGATTCGGTTCCAGGGCCGCCGCAATAAGCAGGACTGCATCGGCACCAGCCGCCCTGGATTCGTAGAGTTGCAGAGGGTGGAGGATGAAGTCCTTGCGCAGGATGGGCAGATCCACTGCCGCTCGAGCCCGTTGAAGGTCCTCCAAAGAGCCGCCGAAGAACCGCCGGTCCGTGAGGACAGAGATGGCGGCGGCACCGCCTCGGCCATAAGAGCGGACCCACTGGGCCACATCCAGCCCTTTGCGGAGGGATCCAGCAGACGGGGAAGTCCGCTTCACCTCGGCGATGATGGGCAGGTAGGACCTTCCCTTGAGGGACTGGATCAGGTCGCGGGCTGGGGGGGCGCTCAAGGCCCTTGCTTTCAAGGCCGAGATGCTTGGGCGGTCCAGACGGAGGGACTTCAGTTCCTCCTGCTTGCTCCAAACGAATACATCGAGGGACACTGCCCACCTCCTTCAAGGTCAAAGCGTGGGGGGCTTCCTCCCATTCGCTTCCTTGGCGAGGGTGACCAGCCCTTGCAGCTTTCTCAAGGCGTTTCCGGAATCTATGGATTCCTCGGCCATCTCCAGCCCCTCTTGGAAGGTAGAGGCGGTACCTGCGGCTAGAAGGGCGGCGGCCGCGTTCAAGAGGACCATATCCCGGGGAGCCCCGCGATCCCCCCGAAGGACCCCCATGGTTATAGCCGCATTTTCGGATGCATTTCCCCCTCGGATCTCCTCCAAGGTCGCCCTGCGAAATCCCACGTCTTCGGGGGCCAGCCTGAAAGTGGTGATCCTGTCCCCGTGCAATCGGGCGATCCAGGATGTCCCCAAGATGCTTACTTCATCGAGCCCTCCTTCTCCATGAACCACCAATGCGCTTCGGCACCCCAGCCGCTTGAGGACTTCGGCGATCTTGACAGTCAGTCCCGGATGATAAACCCCCACTACCTGGACGGTAGCCCCCGCAGGGTTCGTCAATGGGCCCAGCAGATTGAAGATGGTAATGAGGCCGATCTCCCTGCGCGGCCCAATGACGTGGCGCATGGCGCTTTGCAAAAGCGGGGCAAACAAAAAGCCAATGCCCACCCGATCGATGCACATCCCCACGTATACGGGCGGCAGATCCAAAGGCACCCCCAAGGCTTCCAGGACATCGGCGCTTCCACAGCGGCTGGAGACCGCCCGGTTCCCGTGCTTGGCGACCTTAAGGCCCGCTCCCGCCACCACGAACGCCGCCGTGGTGGAGACATTGAAAGTCTGGGCCCCATCCCCCCCTGTGCCGCAGGTGTCCACGAGCACCTCCATCCCATCCTTTCCATCTCCATCCATTGGGGCGTGATGACCCCCTCGCGTCCGTCTCGGTATGGGGGTGCTCCTGGAACGCATCACCCGAGCCGAGGCCGTAATCTCCTCCACGGTCTCCCCCTTCATCCTGAGGGCCGTCAGGAAGGCCCCGATTTGGGCGGGCGTGGCTTTCCCACCCATGATCTCCTCCATGGCAGCTGTCATTTCCTGCTCAGAAAGGTCTTCTCCTTGGGCCACTTTGACGATGGCTTGGCGAATCATGGCTTCAACCTCCATATGGGATATTTCCCTCGGACCTCGTCCAAGGCCTCTCACCTCACAACCGACCCAAAAAGAAAGGGCCGACGGCTGCAGGGAAGCTGCCGTCGGCCCCTGGAAGTTACTCGATCCTTATGTCACCCAAAGCCGAGGCAGACCTCCCTTGTGAGGCGATACCATTGCCACCGGAAAAGGCTCCAAGGTTGTGGGGAGAGGGCAGAGTGATTCATCTTCGTATACCCGGTCAAAAGAGAAAGGGCCGTGGAATCTTGTCTTTCAAGGATCCACGGCCCCGAAAAACTCCTTGTGATGTGGATGTGGCTCAGCGCTCCAGGGTCCGTGGACGCACTTGCAAGCACGTCCACCACCATCCAAAGAAAGGTCTGGAACCCTGAGTCATCATGGCCATCTGCTCTCCAGCGAAAATATATTCCCCCGAGTCCTCATTCCCTGTCAAGTCTTTTTTGGTTCGCCTTTCAATCATGTTGCCCGACGAGCATGGAACCGCCACCTTCTCCAGACCATCCCTCCCCCTAGGATAAGCATGGGGATGCTCAGGATCTGGCCCATGGTAAGGGGACCGAGGATCAGACCGAGCTGGGGGTCGGGTTCCCGGACGAATTCCACTAGGAATCGGCAGATCCCGTAGAGTCCCACGAAGCTCCAGAAGGAGACTCCCGGAGGTTTGGGCCTGCGGTTGAGGAACCACAGGGCCGTGAAGAGCAGGAGCCCTTCCAGCAAGGCTTCGTAGAGTTGGGAGGGATGCCGGCAGAGTTCACCCCCATCTGGGAAGACCATGCACCATGGGAGATTAGTGGGCCGACCGAACAGTTCTCCGTTGATGAAGTTGCCCAACCGCCCCAGTCCCAACCCTATGGGCAGAGGGATCACCACGAGATCTGCTACTTCGTAAAAGGAAAGACCCCTTCTTCGGATGAACCAAATGCCGGCCAGGAGGACACCTATGAAACCGCCATGGAAAGACAGGCCGCCGTGCCAGAGGGCGAAGACCTCCAGGGGATGGTCCAGATAGTAGGCGAGATTGTAGATGAGGACATATCCCAGACGCCCCCCCACCACGATGCCTAGAGCCGCCCAGGCCAGAAAGTCGAGGATCAGGTCTCCTCGGAATCGACTTTGGTGACGCATGGCGAGACGGCGTAGGACCCCATAGCCGATCCCGAAACCCAGCAGATACATCATCCCGTACCATCGGATCTGAACGGGTCCCAGTGAGACGATGACAGGAGGGATGTTGGGGTACGGGATCATAGTTGGGCATGAAGGCTGGCCTAAGGCCGGGATGCCTCCTCCTTACCGTGATCTCCTCTCGCCTTCTATTGGGACCAGCGGGAGGGTTCGGAATTATTGTTTCAGCGGAGATCCGGGTTGTCAATCCGGCGGATTACGATCCGCAGGTCCGCTCAGGGACTCCTCTGGGGATGACACAGTGAGGGGCCGGGTGGTATAAGAAGACACTGGGGCATGTGAGCGCGAGCCCCACTGGGAGGAAGGGGATGGAATTCGGGTTCACTGAGGAGCAGAGGATTTTTCGCGACCAGGTTCTCCAGTTCGCTCGCAAGGAGATCGCCCCTCTGGGAGAAGAGTGGGACCTCTGTGGGGAGTTCTGTTGGGAGGCTTGGCGGAAGATGGGGGAGTTCGGTCTCCTGGGACTCCACTTCCCCGAGGAGTATGGGGGGGCCGGAGCCGATGTGGTGACGGCCTGCCTTGCGGGTGAGGCCTTGGCAGAGGGGGGAGCGGATGGAGGGCTGACCCTCTCGTGGGGGGCCCATACCTATCTTTGCGGTGATACCATCCTGCAGCACGGCACAGAAGAGCAGAAGGNCCGATACCTCCCCAAACTGGCCTCCGGGGAATGGGTCGGTGCCATGGGCCTTACGGAGCCCGGAGCGGGATCCGACGCATCGGCCCTCCGTACCACCGCTGTCCGCCAAGGAGACCATTATCTCATCAACGGGACCAAGATGTTCATCACCAACGGTCCCATTGCCGACGTCTTAGTGGTCTTCGCTGTGACGGACAGGGAGAAGAAGGCCGCGGGGATCACGGCATTCATTGTGGAGAAGGACTTTCCCGGCTTCCGGGCGGGCAAGCCCCTGAAGAAGATGGGATGCAGGAGTTCCCCTACCTCGGAGCTCATCTTCGAGGATTGCCGGGTTCCCTTGGAGAACCAGCTCGGCGGGGAAGGTGAGGGCTTCGTGCGGATCGCCATCGGGGCCTTGGAATGGGATCGCAGTGCTCTTCTGGCCCCCTTTGTGGGGGGGATGCGCTATCTGTTGGATCTCTGCGTCGGATACGCCAAACAACGGATCCAATTCGACCGCCCCATCGCCCGCTTTCAGGCCATTCAGCACAAGATCGCGGACATGAAGGTGAGCTATGAGGCCTGTAGGATGCTCATCTACAGGGTGGCCTGGTGCAAGGATCAGGGGTATCCTGTCAATCATTTGGAGGCGGCCACGGCCAAGCTCTTCGTAGCCGAGGCCGGAATGCGTCTGGCCCATGAGGCGGTCCAGATCCATGGAGGGTACGGATATATCCACGAGTATCCCGTGGAGCGTGCCTTCCGCAACGCTCGGCTGGCCTCCATCGGGGGCGGGACAAGCGAGATTCAGCGGGCCATCATCGCCCGAATGATCATGAACCTGGACTACAGCCAGGGGCGCGCCATCTGAGAGAGCCCGGCCCCCCTGGTCTGGAATCTTGCGGAGAGGCAGATGGATTACGCGCTCGATGACCGGCAGAGGGAATTCCAGCGCAACCTCAGGGCATTGTGTGAGGGAAAGATCCGAGACTCGTCGGAGCAGGTGGAATCCCGAGGGGAAGTGCCCATGGACCATCTCCGGGTACTGGCCGAGGTGGGATTTTTGGGGCTTCTCATCCCCGAGGATTACGGGGGCAACGGGGAGGATATGATCTGCGCCCTGCTGGGCATGGAGGAGCTGGCCAGGGTCTGTCCGTCCACCGCCCTGGTGGCCGGGACCACCCTGCTTCGTTTCGGAGTGCCCCTTTTACGCTTCGGCTCCTCGGCTCAGAAGGAGAGGTTTCTCTCCCTTTTGACGACGGGGGGGCTCAAGGGAGCCTGGGCCCTCTCTGAACCGCATGGGGGGATGGACACGAGAAACCTGCGCACCCGGGCCCGCATGGATGGGGAAGGCTATGTACTCCAGGGGGAGAAATCCTATGTCTTGAACGGCCCCGATGCCCACGGGCTTCTGGTGTTGACATCTCTGGAAGGAGACGCTTCGTCGGCGGACGGAGGAAGTGCGGCCTTCGTGATCGCCCCGCCTGTGGCTGGAATGGAGCCTTGCCGGGAGATCCGGGCCGTGGGCGCCCGCGGCGCGCGCGTCAGCGCCCTTCGGTTTTCGGGATGCCGTCTGCCCAAGGAGGCCCGCCTCGGGGGGGAAGAGGGCCCGGGGGTGGAGGAGCTGGAGCGGTTGCCCCATGTATCCTTGATGGTGGCGGGATATGCCATCGGAGTGGGACAAGCCTGCCTGGAGTCGGCCGTTTGCTACGCCAAAGAGCGGAAGACCTTCGGCAGACCCATCGTCACCTATCAAGAGATCCATTTCAAGATCGCCGACATGCATGTGAACGTGGACGTGGCCCGGCAGTTGGCTCTGAGGGCGGCGTGGCTCGTGGATTCGGGAAAGGATGCCTCGGCCGAGGCCTCAGTGGCCAAACTCTTCGCCTCTGAGATGGCCCCTGAGTGCGCTCGGGCGTGCATGCAGATTTATGGGGGGAAGGGGGTGACCCAAGGAGGACCGGTGGAGCGTCTGTGGCGAGACAGTCAGATCGCCGAGGTGATCGGGGGCACAAGCGAATCCCATCGGCTCTTTCTCGCAAAGGAGGTCTTGGAGAGGAGGGCCTGAAGCTCGCATCGAGGGACGAGGAGGGGTTCTGGATGGTTCCCGAAGGGTATGAAGGAGTTTACATCGGTCTGGATGTGGGTTCCATCAGTCTCAATACAGTGGTTATGACACCGGATCGCCGGGTCCTCGAGGAGGACTACCGAAGGATTCACGGGAAGCCACTGGAGACCGTATACCGAGTGCTGAAGGGGCTCCTGGGCCGCTATCCCAAGGAGGCGATTGGGGGCGTTGCCATTACTGGCATGGGCGCCCAACGGCTGGGGGATCTCATCGGCGGATGTGTCATCAACGAGGTGATTGCCCAGGCCAAGTCCTCGGAGTTAGTGGCTCCCAAAGTCAGATCCATCATCGAGATGGGAGGGGAGGACTCTAAGCTGATCCTGTTGTCCCGTCAGGGGCGCGATGGGAAGGTGGGCATCGAGGACTTCTCCATGAACACCCTTTGCGCCGCTGGCACTGGGGCCTTTCTGGACCAGCAGGCAAGCCGTCTGGGCCTGACCATCGAGGAGTTTGGACGGTTGGCCCTGCGCTCTCGAAAACCTCCCAGAATTGCCGGGCGCTGCTCAGTGTTTGCAAAGAGCGACATGATCCACCTCCAACAATCGGCCACTCCGGATTACGACATCGTGGCGGGTCTCTGCTTCGCCGTGGCCCGGAACTTCAAGGGGAATGTGGCTAAGGGAAAGACGATTCAGCCCCCTGTGGCCTTCCAGGGGGGAGTGGCCGCCAACCCAGGAATGGTGCGGGCCTTTCGAGAGACCCTGGAGCTGGAGGACGGAGATCTTCTTGTCCCCGACCACTTCGCCTCCACAGGGGCCATCGGTGCCGTGTTGGTCTTGCTGGAGGACCCATCGCTCGAAAAGCCCTTCCTGGGACTGGATGCTTTGAAGACAGCCATCGAGAGATCCCAAAAGGAGGAGGAAGAGGGGCTTGTCCCATTGACCCCGCCCTCGAGCCGGAGGCCTCCGGAGGTCCCGATGCGGTGGGATACCCGCGTGGGGGGCCGTATCCGTGCCTATCTCGGGNTCGATGTGGGCTCCATCAGTACCAATGTGGTGGTCATTGACGAGGCCGGGCGGGTTCTCGCCAAGCGCTACCTGATGACCGCCGGACGCCCTTTGGAGGCCGTCAAACGGGGTTTGAAGGAGATCGGTGAAGAGGTAGGGGATCGCGTGGAGATCCTGGGGGCGGCCACCACGGGCTCAGGGCGCTATCTGACCGGGGATTTCATCGGGGCTGATGTGGTGCGAAACGAGATCACGGCCCAGGCCACGGCCGCTGCGGCCATTGACCCCGAAGTGGACACCATCTTCGAGATCGGGGGACAGGACTCCAAGTACATCAGCCTCTCCAACGGAGCCGTGGTGGACTTCGCCATGAACAAAGTCTGCGCCGCTGGGACCGGCTCGTTCCTGGAAGAGCAAGCCGAGCGGCTCGGGATCTCCATCCGGGACGAGTTTGCCCGGTTGGCCCTTCGGTCCAAAAGACCAGTCCGACTCGGTGAACGATGCACCGTCTTTATGGAGTCGGACTTGGTTCATCACCTTCAACGGGATGCGGCCACCGAGGATTTGGTGGCGGGGCTTGCCTACTCCATCGTGGAGAACTACCTCCAGAAGGTGGTGGAGGATCGAAGGATCGGGCGCAAGATATTCTTTCAGGGGGGCCCTGCCTTCAACGACGCGGTGGTGGCTGCTTTCGAGAAGGTCCTGGGACGACCCGTCATCGTACCTCCTCATCACGAGGTTACCGGAGCCATCGGGGCCGCCCTCCTGGCCAAACGAGAGAATCCCAAGCCCTACAGCAACTTCAAAGGGTTCTCCCTGGCCGAGCGGCGCTACAAGGTGAGGCCCTTCGAGTGCAGGCGTTGTCCTAACCGATGCGAGATCAAGAAGGTGACCGTGGAGGGGGAGAATCGACCTCTCTTCTACGGAGGCCGATGCGAGCGGTACGAGAGGCGTAGTGGACCGTCCCGCGCCCCCAAGGCCGAGATCCCGGACCTGTTCGCTCGACGCGAAGAGCTCCTCTTGAATGCCTATTCTCATGAAGCACCGGAAGGGTCCCCCGAGGTGGGGATCCCCAGGATCCTTTTCTTCCATGAGATGCTTCCCTTCTGGAAAGCGTTCTTCACGGAGCTGGGGTTTCGCGTGGTCCTCTCAGAGCCCACCACCAAGTCCATCATCCACAGAGGGGTAGAGCGCGTGCCCGCCGAGACTTGCTTCCCCATCAAGGTAGCCTTCGGACACGTGGAGGACCTCCTGGAGAAAGGGGTGGAGCGGATCTTCCTCCCGAGCATCATCGACCTGCGTCAACCCCGGGAGGACCTTCCACAGGGCTACCACTGCCCCTATGTCCAGACCATCCCTTACACGATCCGAGCCGCCTTCGACTTCAAGGCCCGGGGGGTGGAGCTTCTGGCCCCTCCTCTGCGGTTCGGAGCCCCCGTCTCCCACCTTCATCGGGCTCTCATACGCTTCGGGCGCTCTCTGGGGAGGCCGGGCCATCAGGTTAAAAGGGCCATCCAGAGGGCCGAGGAGGCCCAGGAAGCCTTTACCTACGCCTTGCAGGAGATGGGCCGCGAGGCCCTCTCTGCCCTGAAGGAAGGGGAGCGGGCCATGGTCATCGTCAGCCGTGTGTACAACGGCTGCGATCCTGGGATCAACCTGAACCTCCCTCGAAAATTGAGGGATCTGGGTGTGCAGTCCATCCCCCTGGACGCCCTGCCTCTCCAGGAGGTCCCTCCCGACGACGAGGTTCTGGGGCACTACTGGCGCTACGGGCAACGATTCATGACGGCGGCTCGAGTCCTGAGAGAGGATTCCCGACTCTTCGCCGTCTACATCACCAACTTCGGTTGCGGGCCCGACTCCTTCATCGCGCACTTTTTCCGCAATGCCATGGGAGGGAAGCCCTTTCTTCAGATCGAGATCGACGAACACAGCTCGGATGTGGGGGCAATCACCCGTCTGGAGGCATTCCTGGACAGCCTCCGGAACGCCCCCACCCGGGCGAGCGGTCCCCTCCGCCCCGTGCGTCGCAGGGGATTGGCCGGATTTCGAAGGGATCGAGTGGTCTATCTCCCCTATATGACGGACCACGCCCATGCCTTGGCCGCCACCTTTGAGGCCTGTGGGGTGCCCTCCAGGGTGCTTCCCGAGACCACGCAGGAGACTCTTTATCTGGGGAAAAGATACACATCGGGAAGGGAATGCTACCCTTGTATCCTGACCACGGGAGATATGGTCTCTTGGGTGAGTCGGCCCGACTTCGACCGCAATCACAGCGCCTTCTTCATGCCGGGTGGGTCCGGACCCTGTCGTTTCGGCCAATACAATCGTTTTCATCGGTTGGTCTTGGATGAGGTGGGCTTTCCGGATGTGCCCATCTACTCGCCCGTCCAGGACCAGGAGATGTACAGGGAGATCGGCATCATCGGGAAGACATTCGTCAAGCTGGGATGGAGAGGGGTCGTGGCCGTGGACTTCCTCCAGAAGGCCCTCTGGGAGGTGAGGCCCCTGGAGAGCCGGCCGGGATCGGCCGATGCGGTCTACCGACGGTACCTTCAGAAGATCTGCGACGAGATCCGGGAAGGGAACACCGACCTCTTTCCCGTCCTGGAGGAGGCCAGGGAGGCCTTCGAGGCTGTTCCCCGCAACCCCTCAGACCGACGACCAGTGGTGGGGATTGTGGGGGAGATCTACCTGCGCTCCAATCCCTTCGCCAACGAGAACGTTATCCGACGCCTCGAGGCCCTTGGGGCCAAGGTCTGGCTTCCGCCCATATCNGAATGGCTTCTCTACATCAACTGCATGGCCAAGAGACACGCCATCCGGGATCGGCGATGGGGGAACCTCCTGCGCACCGCGCTAAAGGAGTGGTTTCAGAAACGCGACGAACACCGCATGGAGGCCATCTTCCGGGGGCTGGTTGAGAACTGCCACGAGCCGGCCATCTCGGAGACGCTCCGGATGGCCTCGCCTTATATTCACGATTCCTTCGAGGGGGAAGCCATCTTGAGCATCGGCAAGTCCGTGGACTTTTTCCGAAAAGGGGTAGGGGGGATCGTCAATGTGGGTCCCTTTACCTGCATGCCCGGTACCATCGTCAACGCCGTGCTCAAACGCTTTCGGGAGGAACATGGGTCCATACCCGTTTTGAGCCTCTTCTTCGATGGACAGACGGATACCTCCACCCAGAGTCGGCTGGAGGCCTTCATGTACCAGGTCAACGACTATATGGAGAGGAGAAGACATGCCTGAGAAGGAATGCAAGAACTACGAGAAGAATCGCCAGCGGTGCAACTGTACCTATGAGCCGTGCTCCAGGAAGGGATACTGCTGCGAGTGTCTGTTCTATCATCGCGGCCACGGTGAGCTCCCGGCCTGCTTCTTCCCTCCGGAGGTGGAGCGGACCTACGACCGCAGTCTCCGACGGTTCCTTCAGCTCCAAGCGAAGAAGTGAGGTCTCAAGGAGATGGGAGGAGACCTTCCATGGGGATCACCTTCGGACCCGTTGCATCCCGGAGGCTCGGACGGTCTCTGGGCATCGACGTGGTCCCCCTCAAGACGTGCACGTACAACTGTGTCTACTGCCAGTTGGGCCCTACCCGTCGGCCCACCTTCCGCAGACGGAGGTATCTAGATCCCGGCCGCGTGCTGGAGGCTGTGGATAAGGCCCTGGGCCGAGATCCGGATGTGGACGTCCTTACTTTTTCCGGATCCGGCGAGCCCACCCTCTATCTGGGGCTGGGAGATTTGATCCGAAGGCTCCAATCGGCCTTTTCCAAGCCCGTGGCCGTGTTGACCAACGCCTCGCTCCTCTATCGAGGTGAAGTGCGCCGGGAGCTTCGTCGGGCCGACTTGGTCCTCCCCTCATTGGACGCCTGGAGAGAGGATGTATTCCACCGGATCAACCGGCCCCATCCGCGCCTTCGATTGGCGGAGATCCTCGAAGGGTTGGTTCGTTTTTCAAAGGGGTTTGATGGGGAGCTTTGGCTGGAGATCCTCTTCGTTAGGGGAGTCAACGACGATCCGGAAGGCCTTTCGGGCTTGAAGACTTGGGTCGAACGCATCCGCCCAGATCGAATCCAGATCAATACGGTGGTTCGTCCCCCTGCCGAGCCCTGGGTCGAGGCCGTCTCCTCGGAGCGCCTGGAGGAGATCCGGAAGCGGCTGGGCGAGCGGGCCGAGATCATCGCTCCCTTCCGCGTGCGGACGGAGGAGAGGCTTCGGCGACAGCGGGAGAGGCAGATCCTCGAGACGGTGTTGCGAAGGCCCGTCTGTGCCCGCGACCTGGCGGAGGCCTTCGGGATGGACGAGGAAGAGGCCCACCGGCTTCTGGAGCGGATGGCCCTCCGCCGAGGATGGATCCGAGAGCGTTTCCAGGGGAGGTGGTACTTTCGTGTTCCTGACGGTTTCGAGGGAGGGGGGCCATGAATCTGAAGACCCCCGAGGAGATCGAACGCCTTCGAGAGGCCAACCGGATCGTGGCCTGCATCCTGGACGATTTGACCAAGGTCATCCATCCAGGGGTCACCACCGAGGATGTGGATCGCTTCGTGGAGCGGAGGATCCGGGAGAGCGGAGCTGAACCCGCATTCCTGGGATATCGAGGGTATCCGGCCTCCACCTGCATCTCCATCAACGAACAGGTGGTTCACGGGATCCCCGGCCCCCGCCGGATCCGCAAGGGAGACCTGGTGAGCGTGGACATCGGGGTCCGCTACCAGGGCTATTACGGGGATGCGGCCAGGACCTATGCCATAGGGCGCATCCAACCCAAGGCCAGAAGACTCCTCCAGGTGACCGAAGAGGCCTTGTTTCGAGGGATCGAGGTGGCCCGTGCGGGAAACCGCCTCTACGACATCTCCCGAGCCATTCAGAGCTGGGTGGAAAGACACGGATTCTCGGTGGTTCGTGAGTTCGTGGGCCACGGTATCGGCCGCGAACTCCATGAGGAGCCACAGGTCCCCAACTACGTACCCCCGAGTCCCATCAATCCCGTCTTGGAGGAGGGGATGGTCCTGGCCTTGGAACCCATGGTCAATGCGGGGGGCTATCGGGTGAAGGTCCTCTCCGACGGTTGGACGGCCGTGACCGCGGACGGGTCCCTCTCTGCCCATTTCGAACACACCGTGGCCATCACAGCCGACGGAGCGGACATCTTGAGCCTCTGCAGCCAGCCCTGATGCGATCGATGGATTGAAAGGATCGGCCTCATGTCTGACAAGAGCGAAACCCATCCTCATTCCCTGGTCTCCCAAGGACGGATCTTGATCGTTCCAGGCGTCTATGACGTGCTTTCGGCCAAAGTGGCCCATCGCGTGGGTTTTCGGGGCGCCGTTCTGACCGGGTACGGGGTAGCCGCATCCTACCTGGGAGAACCGGACTTGGGCTTGATAACGCAGACGGAGATTCTGGATACTGCCCGCCGCATCACCCATGCTGTCTCCATCGGTTTGATCGTGGACGGCGACACGGGCTATGGTGGGCCTCTCAACGTGCAGCGGATGGTCCGGGAGCTCATCCGCATGGGGGCGCGTGGTATCATACTGGAGGATCAAAGGTGGCCCAAGCGATGCGGTCACATGCGGGGCAAGGAGGTCATCGAGGCGGAGGAGCACGCAGCCAAGATCCGGGCCGCCGTGGACGCCAGAGGTGACGCCTCTTTCATCATCACTGCCCGAACCGACGCCATCGCCACTCATGGACTGGACGAGGCGATCCGGAGGGCCAGTCTCTACAAGGAGGCGGGGGCCGACGTGCTCTTCGTGGAGGGGCCCAGGAGCAAGGAGGAGCTTCGAAGGATCGGCAAAGAACTCCCTCCTCCCCTAGCGGTGAACCTGATTGAGGGAGGAGTGACTCCCTTGTGCTCCCTTGAGGAGCTGGTGGAGATGGGCTTTTTCAGCGTGGGTTTTGTGCTCTCCGGTCTTTACGCGGCTGCCAGGGCCTTGGAGAGGACCTACAGGACCCTCCTCCAGCACGGGTCCACCCGGACCCTGGGGGATGCCATGATGCATTTCGAAGAATTCAACGACCTGATCGGGGTCGAGAGACGCCATGCTGAAGACGAACGGTATCGGGTGGGGAGTCATCCATGCGAATGAGCTGTGATGAGGATTCCCTTCCTCGGTCTCCTGTCAGCGGGACTCAACCTCTTCCCATGGCTGCACCGCTTCGGGCATATAGTAGTTACCATCCTCGCCGGAGCAGGAACCACCTTGGCGCTTTCGGTATACCTTTTGGAAGGAGATAGTGATGAAGCCCCCGCTGATTCCCGTGGAGAACCCTTCCGTTTTCTTGGGGACTTGAGGAAAAATATATGCTGGCAATTACTGCTGTAATCCCTGCATACAATGAAGCCTCTCGCATCGGTGATACGATAAAATATGTCAATTCATATGTTGATGAAGTCATCGTTGTTGATGATGCTAGCAAAGACAGTACAGCCGAAGAGGCAAGCAGGAATGGTGCTCGTGTATTTAAACAGGCCTCAAATAAAGGCTATGTTGAAGCAATCAAGCTTGGTTTTGAAAAGGCCAGAGGAGACATTGTGGTCACATTAGATGCGGATGGCGAGTTTCTAGCAAGAGAAATACCCAAACTAGTAAAACCGATTCTTGAGGGTTATGCTGACATGGTTCAGGGGCGTCGCGATCATATCCCCAGACCATCGGAAAGATTACTAACGTGGTTAGCTCAGAAAAAAGCAAACGTTGGAGATTCTGGTACAGGATTCCGAGCATTACGTACAGAATTAGCAAGAACACTAGAGCTCAGGGGGATCTGTATATGTGGTGTGCTTTCTCTTGAGGTTATTGCAAAAGGAGGGAAAATAGTAGAAGTCCCGATATCGACACAAAAGATAGAAAAACCAAGACGAATTGCCTGGTTCCACATTAAGCAGTTCTTTTATTTAGTGCCGTGGCTCTTAAGGAAGTATTAAACTCCGTTGCGGACTATAAAATAAACCCGGAAAAATCTGAAGAACTCCTGATAAGAGGATTTTGCCAGGTTTTAAAACCCTAGAAGAGGAAGACCCCCGTTTAGGGGGGCCCTGTTGGCGTCAGGTCTTGAGCTTTTTCCCCACCTTCTCCTCCACGGAGCGGATCTTCGATTCCAGCCTGCCGCGTGTCCCTTTTCGGTAGTCCACCTTGATGGAAACGGCGATCCGGTTGCAATCCTCGGACATACGCTGAAAGCACTTTCGAATGACCTCGAAGACCTCGTCCCACTCTCCTTCGAGCACCGTGCCCATGGGGTTGAGGCGGTACTCTAGTCCGCTGGACTCGATGATCTCCAGGGATCGGGCCACATAGGGGCTCAAACTCTCGCCCTTATCCAATGGGTACATACTGAACTCCACCAGGACCATCGTGCTTTCTCCTCCTCATAATAATTTGTTAGTAAAGTCCTTCCAGCCCTCCGGGACCTCGAGAGGGGGCAGAGACAACCGTTACCTTAAGCGGGCCGAAGGAGGGCTTGGTACGGAATTCCGATCTTTATGGGGCCTTGAGCACTTGGATGGCATCCCACTCGTAGACCCCGCCCCGATTGACCAGAGCGATGCCTGAGAAGTCTCCTCGATAGTAAAGCTCCACGGTACGGAGGACCTCCTCTCCGTCCACCAGGACGCGCATTGTGCCGTCGGTATCCCGGATCCACTGCAAACGATGAATAGCCCCGTCGTCCAGATCCGGCCACTTGGTGGCATCCTCGATTAGGTAGCTCTTGGAGCCCCGTTGTCGGATGATCTGAATGGGACGTTCGGCCGAGGGCGCCGCATGGTAGACCAAACGGTAGCGGGGCGTAGGGGGAGTACCCCCAAGCAGGACCACCTCCATAGCTCCCCATGTGGAGCGGGAGAGGAGGGAGAGATCCACCTCGAAGTCGGAGCTGATTCGAGCGGCGGTGTGGATGACGGCCTGTTTCGGCTCGGTCGGCGTCCCCTCGCGTTGGGTGGGGCGAAGGACCTCTTGGAGGATGATCCCGAGGGGCCCCAACTCCTCCTGTTCCTCGGTCGTGGAGACCGGCCGAAGGACCCTCACCCGGCTTTTGAGCCTCTGGAGAGGGGTCACCCGGAATCGCCCCGAGTCAACCACCCACGTGGGGTTTTGGGTGTAGTCCCCGTCAGAGAAGTCGTCGAAGAGGAAGACCTCCCGAAGTTTGGCCCGGTATCGTGCGACCAGCTGGCGCAGTTCGTCCAGGAAACGGGGGTGGGCGATCATGCGCTGATCCGCGTCCTCTATGGCCTTATCCAGATCGTCGAGGAGGGACTCCAGGGCCTCGCGGTTGGGATCCGGAGGAGTCCCTTGCCCGAAAAGGGGCGAGGGACCACAGGCCAGGATGGTCAAGCCAAGGATCCAGATGATGAGAGATTGGGATCTCATGATTCCTCCTTGCCTGAATAGTTACCTTGTTAAATCTACCCGATTTCCCGAAACTGTCAACCGACCCAGGGGGATATCCATGGGGGAAAGAATGAGAGGGCGCTTTATCCCTTGGGAATGGATGGGATTCGGATGCGACCCTGGTGGGGTTGCCTCGCCCGGCCCGGATGTGCATAATGGTCGCGTGCGAAAATCGGACTTACTTGAGGAGGGATTCATGGCGAGGCACAAGAAGATCGAACGTAGAAGAGAGCTTGAGCGCAGAAGGCGAAGGCGAAAGAAACGCCTCAAGCTTCGTGCCAAGGGCCTGTTGAAGGAGGAGTAAGGGGAGGGAGGGNACTATCCACTGGCAGCATTCTACTTCCGTCTTTAGTCCACANAGGTCGTCTTTAGGGGAGAATCTATGTTCCACCAAAGAAGGCTTCTAGTTTTAACCCCCACCGCCGCTTCTCACCTCAAAGCCGAAGTTCATGGTAAGGATTTTTACATGGCTGTCCGAAGGTGGCCGAAATTGTCCCTTTGTTCAGATCCAGAATAAGGGAGGCCACCGTCTCCATCTGCTGATGCAGAGGCTGTAGTGGGTCTATGTGCCGACAGATGGAGGAAGGGCCGTCCTTATGGTCGCTGAGGATGCACTTGAGATCTCGGATGCTGAGCCTATTCCTCTCAGAGAGCAGATGCCATGCCCTCTCAAGGCGTCTTGAGGAATCGGGGATAAGGGAGAGACCAGAGTCCTTTACGGAGAGTTGGGAGTCACAGAAGTGGTTGGTATGTATCACTAGACCGCGGTTGGGCGTGATCCTGGCAGTGCCCTTTGGACTGAATTCCACACCCAATATGCCGCCTCGGGTATCCCCCAGGAGGACGTGGCTGGATGAGGCTCGGTAGGCTCCCTCTATCAAGGCTGCGGCCTCTTCTAAAGTTGTGCATTGTTCAATGATCAGGCGGAGGAGGACGTGTACCGGGATGCCCGCCCGAACGTCTTCAGTGATAAGGATGTTGAGTAGGATCCCCATGCCGCTTTCGTTAAGGCCTATTTTAGCCAGCTGGCCAGCTTCACAGAAATAAAGGGATGTCTGGCCATGTTCCGGTTTCAGGCGGAAGAAAGCGACCCCTCTCCTCAGTTGAGGAATCCAGTCCCAGTTTTGTGCAAGCAATGTGCATCCGTTGACGGTCCGGTCGGCTGAAAGCCCCAGAGTGGTGCACTCCTGAGAGATGGCGCTTGGATACATGAGTTCGGTCCTGGCGTTCAAGACCAGGACCGCTTCCAGTGGAAGGCCTGCCCCTCGTGCGATCCCCTCCATTTCTTCGAGGAGCCAAGGGGCGGCGTCTTTGACTGCTGGTACAAACCTTCGCGCCAGCTTCAGGACCCTCTCCTTCTCGATCCCCGTGGAGGTCCCGATACGATGAAGGTAGATCCGGAGGTTTTCCCCGATGGCCTCAGCCAGTGCCCGGCCATGTATCTCTCCCCGCCGTCGTGGATTGCCGGTTAGCTCCACTATGGGAAAAAGCTCCATTGAGCGTTCTCCTCACGGATATGTTCAGGATGTTTTATCAACCTGCACTACGGTCCAAATGCTTCTAAATCGAGAGGATAGATAGGGCGACGGAGTTTAATGAAACGAAATCGGCTGTACTCGGAAGTTGTTACCCCTATTCCATCGCACTCGATTACATGCTTTGCAATAGGGAGAAAGGCCGCTCTGTAATGAAGGCGAGACTTAAGCAAGAGATAGCGTTTTGTCGTCGGCTCGATGCCCACGCTACGGAATACCCCCAAATCCCAGGGTTCATGGTTGCGCTCGATGACGATTATCTCAACAGCGCCGGTATCCAACACTACGGTTCTGCCCATATAGGCCTTTACGCCCTTGTACATGGGTCCCTGGATGGTAAATTCGCCATCGGTTATCTTTCTGACGACTCCGGTCACTTCAAGTGGTTCGCCCTTCATTCCGATGGAAGGCATGTCCATTTTTCCGCCCAGCTGGATGGTCATTCGGGAGCCGACTCCTGCATCAATCAGTCGGGCGACGGCCTCTGGGTCACGGATGGCCGCCATGGCCACGTCCTTCAGCCCCTGTCGAATGACTTCGGCCAACACTGCAACTGTATCTTGAGTACCCCCCGAAGCACAGTTGTCCGCGTGGTCAATGAGCAGTACGGGTCCCTCTGTATACCCCTTTGCCCTGGCTATGGAATTAGTGAGTGGCTCCGAATGATACACGAAGTCGGCCCTGCGCTCCCAGGCGGCGTTCAGTAGATCCTCGCACAGAGTTCGCGCACGTCTTTGATCCGCGTTGGTGACGACCACCACGCTGAGCCCTGCATCATGGATGTCCGCCAGGGGAAAACCCCCGAATACTGTTGCTGACAGGGCACCGTCTTCCTCGGCTTCTCTGGCCATGCACATGAGGTCTTTCATGGGCGGCTCATGAGTGCCCATACGCAGGGTGTGAGGAAGCATCGGTCGGTTGCCCCAGGCCATAGTAGGTTTGATCTCGCCTCTCAGGGCTTGAATCAGGATCCTGCCAGCCTGGGCCCCCGTATCGTACATGTCCACATGGGGATATGTCTTGTATCCCACGATGACAGTGCAGTTTTCCACCATCTTGGGGGTCAGGTTGGCGTGAAGATCCAGAGCGACCGCTATGGGAAGGTCAGGAGCAATGCCGCGGATTCTCTCAAGGAGAGTCCCCTCCCCGTCGTCGGTCTCCTCACTTACCATGGCTCCATGCAGATCGAGAAATAGAGCGTCGCAGCCTTCCTCCACCGCGCTGCAGATGGCGTCGGTAATGCGCTGGTAGGCATCCTTGTGCACGGGGCCGCTTGGAAAGGCCTCGGCCGCAATGGGTATGACGACTTGCGCTCTCTCTCGAAGGGCAATATCGATGAAGGCGCCCATTGGAGTATTGGTGCCTCGATATGCATTGAAGGCCTCGCGGCCAAAGAGGACGCCATGCCTTCCCCCAAAGCTCTCCAGGGGTGTAGGAACCGGGGAGAAGGTATTGGTCTCGTGTTTCATCATCGCAATGACGAATCGCATAGCTTTTGTTCCCTTTTACTCTTCAGATTCCAATGTTTTTTCTACGGACCTCAAGGTCAGATAACGGTTCTTGACCTCCTCGTCTCCGAGAAATTCCTCGTTGGTCCCGTGATAAACGATGCATCCTTGATCCATAATGTAGTGACGTTTGGCCAGGGTCGTGCACATGTCCAAGTTTTGTTCGATGAGCAAGATGGTGATTCCCTCCCGGAGGATNTCCAGGGTGATCTTCTGCAGCTCCTTGACTATGATTGGGGCCAGACCTTCGGAGGGCTCATCCATAAGGAGCAGATCCGGCTCGCTCATTAGCGCCCGGGCGATGGAGAGCATCTGCTGCTCCCCCCCGGAGAGATTGCCACCCATGGCCGTTCTTCGCATGGCGAGCCTGGGAAACATTTCGAAGGCGCGCTCAACGGTCCAGTGGCCGCGAAGGGATTTGTTCCTGCCTATCTGGGCGATTGTGAGGTTTTCCACCACAGTAAGGTGCACGAATATGGCACGTTCCTCGGGCACATAGCCGATTCCCTTCCGAGCGATCTGAAATGGTTTTAGCCCGCTGATGATCTCGCCGCGATAAGTGATCGTCCCTTGCTTGGGGGTCAGAAGCCCCATAATTGTCTTCAAGGTGGTCGTCTTGCCCGCCCCATTTCTGCCCAGAAGGGTTACAATTTCCCCTTCTTCCACGGAGAAATCGATTCCCTTCAAGATATGACTGCTGCCGTAATATGAATGGACGTTATCCAATTTCAACATCGAGTATGCTCTCCCAGGTAAGCCCTGTTCACTTCCTCGTTATTTTCGATTTCAGATGGACTGCCCGAAGCTATTATTTCTCCTTGATGAAGTACTGTGATGACAGATGAGATGGACATGACGAGGTTCATGTTGTGTTCTATGATCAAAATGGTCAGCCGTTTTCCTAACTCCTTCAACAGCCGTATCATCTTAACGGAATCATCGGGAGACATGCCGCTAGTCGGCTCGTCCAGGAGCAACAGAACAGGGTCTGCGGCGAGGGCAAGAGCGACCTCGAGGATCCGCTGTTGTCCATGAGGCAGCTCTCCTGCCTTTTTGGCTGCAATTCCGGCGATCCCGAGCTCCTCCAGGATCTCCCGGGCCTTTTCCACAGGTCTTGAGAATGCACGGAAATGTCGCAACAGACTGAAATGGCCCTTGTGGTGGGCGTGGACTGCCAGCCGTACGTTTTCAAGGACGGTCAGGTTGTTGAACAGCCTGTTCTGTTGAAAAGAACGGCCGATACCGGCCTTGGCTATTTGGTGCGGCTTGAGGCCCGTTATCTTTTTGCCCTGGAAGTAGATTTCTCCATCCGAAACAGGAATTTCTCCGGTCAACATATTGAAGAGTGTAGTCTTGCCGGCCCCGTTGGGTCCGATGATAGAGTGAATCGTTCCCTCTTCAACACTCAAGTCAACTTTGTTGACTGCTGTGAGCCCACCGAAGTGCTTTGTTAGACCCACGGTCCGGAGAATCATGACTTTTCCACCTTGCCGGACAGGTTCACCTTGAGTTTTTCCAAAGCAGCGGTGATTAGCCCCCATATTCCTTCCTTCATGAAGAGCATGAAGACGATGAAGGTCAGCCCGAGAACCAGCAGCCACCGGGCCCAGATTTCACTGAGAATCTCGGAAGCGATCTTCACGACAACAGCCCCGATAATGGGCCCGTAAAGCGAGCCTAGGCCTCCAAGAAGGCTCATGATAATGAAATCAGTTGATGTAACGAGTTCAACGGCGGTGATGGGTACCATTTTCATGAAGAGTGCATAGAGGCCTCCAGCCAGTCCAGTGAAGAGCCCGGAGATGATAAAGGCAGTGAGTTTGTAGTATTGGATGTTATATCCGACAGCCACAGCCCGTTCAGGGTTTTCTTTAATCGCCACAAGGACACGGCCGAAGGGAGAGCAAAGAATCCGTCTTATGACGATAATACATCCAATGAAGACGATCCAGATAAAGAGGAAGAATTGTAGATTGGTCTGAAGAGGTATTTGCAGCCCTGGGAAGATGCTCAGATTCGGGCGGGGGACGTCCAAGAGGCCATCGTCCCCCCCCGTGAGTCCTTTCAACTGGTATGCGATGAAAAAGACCAGCTGATTGAAGGCCAGGGTTAACATGACGAAGTAGAGACCAATCCGCTGTATGGAGAACAGGCCAACCACTAGGGCCGTAATCGCGCCGCTCAATGAGGCGCACACGAGCGTGGCCAAAGGGTGCCATCCCAAATGGATGAGGAGCAACCCTGTTGTATACGCGCCCATCCCGAAGAGCGCACCTTGTCCAAAGGAGAGCATGCCTGTGTAGCCCAAAAGGATATTGAAGGAGACCGCACCCAACGCATAGATTAGGATCTCAGCGGGTAGGGATTTGTACGGCAGAACAAATGGCAGCAAAAACGCAAGCCCGGCTAACATACAGATCTCTCGATCTATCAGCGGTTTGTGCCTTTCGAGGCCCTCCTCAACCATCTCCTCTCCCGTCTTATCTCAGGCCCCATAGGCCTCGGGGTCTGGTAAGGATGACAATCGCCATAGCAGCGAATATGGCGATCATGGTCCCTTGGGGCCAGAGAAGTATCATCATGGATTCAACAACCCCCACGATCAAGCCTCCCAGTATGGCACCCTCAAGGCTTCCCAGTCCACCGATGACTACCACTACAAAGCACAGCAACAAAATGGTGTCTCCCATAAGTGGCTGGGCGCCTCTCATGGGGAGAGCCAAGGCTCCGGCCAACCCGGCCAGACCTACCCCTAAAGAGAATACCAAGGTGAAGACCCTGTAGATGTTGATGCCCAGACAATTGACCATGTCCCGGTTGTCGGTGCCCGCCCTGACAATGGCTCCGTAGCTGGTCTTGTGGATAAACAGCCAGATTCCCATACAGACCAAGGCTATGAATACCACCAAGAAGATCCTGTACTTGGGAAACGTGAACATCCCGAAGTCGATCACGCCAGCCAGCTGGGGAGGCATTGATACGCTTTTGCCGATAGGGCCCCAAATTAGAATTATCAGTTCCTGGATTACCAGGGCGATAGCGAAGGTCAAAAGGATTTGGTACTCGTGCACCACGTCATACATTCGTCGTAACAACGACACCTCGATCCCGGCTCCCACCACGGCGACTCCCAATGGTGCGACCGCTACGGCTATCCAGAAGCTGCCGGTCCAGGCACCGATGAGACTTGCAAGGGAAAAGGCAAAGTAAGCTCCCAAGGCGTATACGGCACCGTGAGCGAAGTTGATGATGTTGAGCATACCGAACACTACAGACAACCCCACAGCGATAAGCACATATATCGCCCCCAGAACGATACCATTAAGCAGTTGCATCAGGATAAGTCCAGCCCCCACGATGCCCTCCATGATGCAGTTAGGAAGAGCGAGGAGAGGAAGTACCGATCGTTCGCGCGGGAATGCAGGGACACCGATCGTCACCCCGCTCTTCGTTGATTAATCTTCCATCCTGCATTCTGACTCTGCTTGAGACTTGACGGAGACGCCAGAAGAGATAACAGTGGCATAGTCGCCTGGTCCTTTGATGTCCTTTTTGGACTTGGCCTGAAGCAAGTAATATTTTTTTCTTGTCTGATGGTCAAATTCTTGAATTTCTTCTTCCCCTGTCAGGCCTTCATACTTGAGGCCCTCCAGGACCTTGATGACGGATTTTACATCCGTGGTTTTGGCCATTTCTATTGCCTTGAGGATCATCCGCGCATGCAGATAAGGTGCAGCCTCGGTATAGGACGGAAGCCGTTTATACTTTTTCATCCAGGCCTCGTTCAGCTTCTTGGTCAAAGGGACATCCACGTCGTGCCAGAATTGACAGCCAAAATATATCCCTTCACAAAAATCAGGTCCTATTTCCTGTAGATCCCTAAGACCAGAGGACCAGGGCACCAGGATTTTGGCCCTTTTGGTCAAACCGAAATTGTTGGCCTGTTTGATGGCATTAATCGTGTCCTTGCCGAAGTTGAGGAAGACCACGAAGTCCGCCTTGGCTGCCATCGCCTTGGTTATAAAAGAGCTGAACTCAGTGTGCCCCAGGGGATGCATGTCGTTTCCCACATGCTTTACACCGAACTCATTGAAGATATCTATACAGTTTTTCAGGAGAGAATGGCCGAAGACGTAGTCCGGTGTGATGGTGTACCAACGCTTGGCATCGGGATACATTTTGATCAACGGCTTTACGGTCTGTTGTATAGCCCCATATGTGGGTAGGGACCATCTGAAGGTGTATTTGTTGCACTTGGATCCTGTGACTGCATCAGCGCCCACCGAGGTATAAAAGAGGACCCCTTTTTCCCTGGCCACCTGGCTGACGGCTAGAGCCACCCCTGAGCTAATGCAACCCGCGAAGTATTTCACCCCTTTGGATTCTGCTGCTTCCCGGGTCTTCCGTGCGGCCACCCCAGGTTTGACCTCGGTATCGATGAACATGAGCTCTACGGGTTTGCCCAAGACTTTTCCTCCGACTTCCTCCACAGCGTACTGCGACCCCCGGACGGAGTCTTCCCCGAGGGAAGCATAAGGGCCACTGAAGGCGCTTAGAACACCAATGACCACCTTCTCAGAGGCCATGGCTGGCATGGTCAGGAAGATCACCGTGATTGCAACAACTCCTACAGCCAATAATGCCTTTAGATTTTTTTTCATCTTTCTCCACTCCTTTTTTGGCTTAGAGTGTTCATAAGATCTCTGTCCCTGCTGNTCCCGCGCGACGAAGCCATGCAAGGACCACTCAAACTGTGCAACTGGCCTGCACTGTTTGTGGGTGTGGGAANAATGCAGGCTATATATTTAATCGGATTATTCATGAAAGGCGGCCAAAGATGGGGGGCGAAGCCCCAATTAGCCAAGCTTTCGTGAATTAGTATTATAAGACTACAAATGAAGTTTTGTCAAACAAAAAATTAATCCTCATTATTCCTTAACGGGGAACAAACGGGCTATTGAAACAACGGGAACCTCTCTCTTATGTAGCGTGCGGCATTTTCCCCCACAGGTATCATTGTGCAAGGGGTCGCCTTGGAATATCCAGGGGATTGGGAACGTGGTCCCCAACTTTGCCAGCCTTAATAATCCGGGTTAGTAATGGGGAAGGAGAAGGTGTTGGCCCGGCTTGGTCGAGGCCTTTGTATTCTGGCCAGGAATTCCGACAAGAGGAAAAAAAGCCGGCCTTTTATGGCCGGCTTTTTATGAACTTGGGATAGGAGTGATACCAATCAGCCCAAGACCTTCACTAGGATGGGGGCGATAACCAAGGAGACCACGGACATCAACTTGATGAGGATGTTCATGCTGGGTCCCGAGGTGTCCTTGAAGGGATCGCCCACCGTATCTCCGATGACGGCGGCCTTGTGGTTATCCGATCCCTTGCCGCCGAGATTGCCCTGCTCGATGTACTTCTTGGCGTTGTCCCAAGCACCTCCGGCATTGGCCATGAAGAGGGCCAACAGCACACCGGTGATCGTGGCCCCGAGGAGCATGCCGCCCAAGGCCTCCTTGCCGATGATGAATCCGACGGCCACGGGGGTGAGAACGCCCACCAGCCCCGGGAGGATCATCTCCTTGATGGCTGAACGCGTGGCGATGTCCACGCAAGTGGCCGGGTCGGGATCTGCTTTGCCCTCAAGCAGCCCCTCGATCTCCCGGAACTGTCGGCGGATCTCCTCCACCATCTTGAAGGCCGCGCGACCCACGGCCGTCATGGTGAGGGCCGCCACCAGGAAGGGGATGATGCCCCCGATGAAGACCCCGATGACAACTTTGGGGTCAGTGATGTTGATGACTTCCAGGTTGACGGCTTGGCGATAGGCCACGAAGAGGGCCAATGCTGTGAGGGCCGCCGAGCCGATGGCGAACCCTTTGCCGATGGCCGCAGTGGTATTGCCCAAGGCGTCAAGGGTGTCGGTGATCTTGCGGGTCTCGGGCCCCAGGCCCGACATCTCGGAGATGCCCCCTGCGTTGTCCGCAATGGGGCCGTACGCGTCCACGGTCATGGTAGCCCCCACCGTGGAGAGCATGCCCACGGCGGCGATCCCAATGCCGTAGACACCAGCCACCGCATAGGCGATTCCGGTGGCCACGCAGATCCCCAGTACCGGCGCCGCCACGCTTTCCATGCCGACGGCCAGACCGGCGATGATGACGGTGGCGGGTCCGGTCTGGGATGCTTCGGCGATGGTGCGGATGGGCTTGCCTGAGGTGTAGTATTCGGCCAGCAACCCGATGATCACACCTACGATGAGACCGCTTACGACCGCCCAAAAGACTCCTATAGGAAGCCCCAGGGCCTGATTGATGATGTAGGTGAGAATGATCAAGATGATCCCCGCGATAAAGGTGGAATAGCGAAGGGCGCTTTGGGGATGCAAGTTCTCCAAGACCTTTATGGAGAAGACGCCCACAAGGGAAGCCACCAACCCTCCCATTACCACAAGCAGCGGCATGGCCATGTAGGCGGACTTGATGGCCCATTCATTCATTCCTTGGGGGAAGTGTCTGAGCATATCAGGACTGATGGTCATGGTAGCCCCGATGGCGATGGTGGCCACGATGGAACCCACATAAGACTCGAAGATGTCGGCCCCCATGCCGGCGATGTCACCGACGTTGTCCCCTACGTTGTCGGCGATCACACCAGGGTTTCGGGGATCGTCTTCCGGAATGCCGGCCTCCACCTTTCCCACCAGGTCGGCTCCCACGTCGGCCGCCTTGGTGTATATACCTCCACCCATACGGGCGAACAGGGCGATGGAACTTGCCCCCATGGCGAAGCCGTTGATGTAGTTAGCCGTCGCGGCGTCCCGCCCCCAGATGTAGAACCAGATCCCCACGCCCAGCAATCCCAGGCTGGCCACTGAGAGTCCCATGACCGAACCGCTGAAGTAGGAGATGTTAAGGGCCTTGGCCATGCCGAACTGATTGGCGGCCCACGAGGTCCTGGAGTTCCCTTTGGTGGCCGACCTCATGCCGAAGAAACCGGCCAGCATGGAGCAAAGCGCTCCCGTGATAAAACATAGTGCCGTCCAGAAGTTGATTCCGATGGTCAGTAGAATGAAGACGGCCGCGACGAAGAAGACCAGGGTCCCATATTCCCTCTTGAGGAAGGCCATGGCCCCCTCGTAGATATAGCCCTCGATCTTCTGCATCACTTCCGTTCCATTGGGCTGCTTTTTTACATAGGCGTAGATGAGCAGAGCCACCAACAGCCCGAAGAGACCCAGAAACGGCGCCAAGTAGCTGATCGACTGCATTCTCGCTCTCCTCCTTAGGTAGAAAGATTGAGTAAGGGATGGATCCGAACTCTCTTCACTCGGCCGCTCTCACGTTCCCGGTAGGTTCCCGTTCCCTGTACGCCTATCCATCGAGCTGTTCTTTTTCCCCGCGTTGGGAATCATCGGATGCGGTGTGGTAACGGTTCATGGCCTTCTGCAGGCCCTCTTCCAGAAAGGTCTGCAGAGCCTCCACCACCCGATCCAAGACCTGTTCCACGAGGGTGCACTCCTCCTCCTCGAAGGGGCTTAAGACATAATCCGCGGCCTTCACTCCTGGAGGGGGCCTCCCGATACCGATCCGCAGCCTCAAAAAATGGTCTGTTCCCAATGAGGATATGATGGATCGGACCCCCCTGTGACCTCCATCACCTCCTCTCTCCTTGAACTTGAGGCGCCCCAGCGGCAGATCCAACTCATCGTGCAGGACGAGAAGCTGTTCGGGACCGCAGTCCAGTTTCTGCATGAGGGCCCGCACGGCCGTACCGCTTCGGTTCATGTAGATCAGCGGTTTGGCCAGGACCACCCGCCAGCCGCCCCATACCCCCTCTCCCCAGGTGAAGGGCGTCGAGGGGTCCCGTCCGAGTGAGATCTCCCAGTGCCCGGCCAGTCGGTCCACCCCGCGGAAACCGATGTTGTGCCGTGTCCGTTGGTAATGCGGCCCCGGATTTCCCAGCCCAACGAAACACCATCTCCGCGAGGCCTCGTTCCGGCGTTCCGTTCCATATTCCTGGTCCGGACGAGACCGGTCTCCGTTCATTCGTCTCCGGAACCTTCACTCCCTGCGGACCACTCCTCCCTCTCGGCTCCCTCCTCTTCCACGGCCTCCTCCGCCTCGGGGGCCAGGACAGTAACCACCGGAGTGGAGGGATCCGTCTTCACTCGGACTCCCTCCGGGATGGTCAGATCCGACACGTGGAGGCTCTCTCCGATCTGGAGAGAGGAGCAGTCAACCTCCAAGTGTTCCGGGAGGTGGCTGGGAAGGCAGGCGATCTCCAGAGACCGAAGCAAGGGGTTCAAGAGCCCTCCCATCTTGACGCCCACGGGCTCGCCCACCAATGCCAGAGGCACCTCGACCTCGATCTCCTCCTGGAGGGAGATCTCATAGAAATCCACATGCCAGAGCTGATCCTTGACGGGGTGAAGCTGGTAATCCTTGACCATGGCCAAGTATTGCCGGACCTTCTCGCCGTCTCGGATCTTCAAGTCGATCAGGACATTATCCCCCGACGAAATCACCCTCTTAACCTCCAAGGGATCCACGGAGATAGGGGTTGGATCGACGCGTGGACTGTAGAGGACACCGGGAATGCGCCCTTCCCTTCGGATACGCCGTGCAGGGCCCTTTCCCGTCTCCTTTCGCAATTGAGCTTCCATTACCCATCGTTCCATATCAGACTCCTAAAGCGAGATCATTCTCCCCTTGGGGATCGCGATTCCCGGGCTTCAGACGAAGAGGGAGCTCACCGAGCGTTCGTCGTGGATACGCTGGATGGCCTCCGCCAGAAGATTCGAGACCGATAGGACGCGGATCTTGGGACAGGCCCGGGCCTCTTCCCTCAGGGGGATCGTGTTGGTGACGACCACTTCCTTGATGGCGGAGTTATGGATCCGTTCCACAGCGGGGCCGGACAACACGGGATGCGTGCATGCCGCATAGACCTCCGTGGCCCCCTCTCTTAGAAGGGCCTCGGCGGCTTGGGTCAAGGTCCCGGCCGTGTCGATCATGTCGTCCAGTATGAGTGCCCTCTTTCCTTCGATGTCTCCTACGATGTTCATCGCCTTGGTCTCGTTGATCCCCACCCGTCGTTTGTCGATGATGGCGATACTCACTTGGAGGCGTTTGGCGAAGGCCCTGGCCCGCTCCACGCCGCCCGCATCGGGCGAGACGATGACCAGATCGTCTAGATAATGGCTCTTGATGTGTTCCAATAGGACCGGAGCCGCGAAGAGATGATCGAAGGGGATGTTGAAGAACCCTTGAATCTGTCCCGCGTGGAGGTCCATGGAGAGCACCCGATTGGCTCCGGCCGCTGTAATGAGGTCGGCAACAAGCTTGGCCGAGATGGGGACCCTAGGCGCGACTTTGCGGTCTTGACGTGCATATCCATAGTAGGGGATGACGGCGGTGATCCTCCGGCTCGAGGCCCTCTTGAGGGCGTCGATCATGATGAGAAGTTCCATGAGGTTGTGATTTACGGGGGGACAGGTGGACTGGAGGACGAAGACATCCATTCCCCGGACATTTTCCTCGATCTCCACGAAGATCTCCCCGTCGCTGAAGGTCCGGACGTTGGCGCGACTCAAAGGGATGCGCAGGTATCGACAGATTTCCTTTGCCATATCCAAGTTGGAATTGCCGGAAAAGAGCCGCAGGCGATCCGTCATGAACGCCCCTCCTTGTACGCAACAATACCCCGTCCCTCCTGGAGCGGGGCATCCCCGTTCCTCTCCCCTCAGAAATCCTCGGACCCCCGAAGCTGCTCGTAGGCCTCGATTACCGCCCGCTCGATCCTCTCCCTGAGGTCACGTGTAATGGGATGCGCCACATCCCGATAGGAGCCCTCCTTGGTTCGCCGATTGGGCATGGCCACGAAGAGCCCCTTTTTCCCTTGAATCAGTCTGAGGTTCCTCACTAGGAAGCAGTCGTCCAACACGATGGTGGCGTAGGCCTTGAGGCGCTCCTCCCCGACCGGAAAAACCCGAACCTGGGTGACTTCCATGGCCCGCCTATGGGTTCAATGAATGCCTCGCACCCACCAGACGTCCCCCCCTACTTCCTGGAGGAGACGGCGGCTCACCTCCCTCGCGGTGCCCTCGTCGGCGAAGACCCCGAAGACCGTCGGACCGCTCCCTGACATGAGAGCTCCCAATGCTCCGTGATCGATCAATCGGGATTTGGTCCCCGAAACCCAGGGGAATCTCCGGGCGGTGACGGTCTCAAGATCATTGTGAAGCAGTCCAATGATGTCTTCCGCCTTTTTTATAAGATATGGAATCCTAAATTGTTTTGATCGGTTTGTCAATCCCAAATCCAGGTTCCCATAGACCCACCGGGTGGAGACGGACCATCCGGGAAAAGCAACCACGTAGTAAAGTTCAGGATGGATTTCAATGCGATGGAGGATCTCACCGATGCCTGTGGCCACCGCCGGTCGTGCGGAGATGAAGAAGGGAACATCTGCTCCCAAGGAGAGGGCCCATTTGTGCAAAGTGTCTTCCGGGACCGGGTTCCCCAACAAGGCGTTGAGACCTTTGAGGACTCCCGCAGCATCGCTGCTTCCACCACCGAGCCCCGCCCCCACTGGGATCCTCTTGTATAGGCGAATCTCCACGCCCCGTGGCTCACCCGTCTTCCTCTGAAAGAGTCGAGCGGCCTTCCAAGCGATGTTCTCCTCTCCCTGAGGAAGGTCCATCCCCTGACACTGGAGCCGAATCCCCTCTCCTTCGAGCGTCAGGACCAACTCGTCGAAGAGCTCTACTGGCTGCATGAGAGTGACGAGTTCATGGTACCCATCCTTACGCCGCCTCACTATGCGGAGGTACAGATTAACCTTGGCGGGACAATGAAGCTCCACACTCTTCATGCCAAGAAGATCCCAATGATGATGCCTCTAGTGGAGACGCGCGGTCCGAGATCCGGCCTCGAGGGTCCGCTGTTCAATCCGCCTTCTTCAGTGGAACCACCACGTATCTTCGCATCTGTCCCCTCTGGATCCACAGGAGGAGGCTTTCCTTGTCCTTTGACTTGGCCAGGACGGATCGGTAGTCCTCGAGGTTTTTGATGGTCTGGTGTTCCATTTCGTGAATGATGTCGCCACGCTTTAGACCGGCCTTGGCCGCAGGGCTGTCGGGCTTGACGTTGGAGATCAACACCCCCTCCGTGGAATCGAGACCCAACTGTTCTGCCAAGTCGGGAGTCACCTCTTGTACCGTAAGTCCTAGCTGGTCNTCCCCCTCGGGTTTGGGCTTCATAGCGGAGATCTCCGAAGGACGTTCCCCCAGTGTGACGTAGAGGGTCTTCTCCTTGCCGTCCCGAAGGACCACGATCTTGACCCGTTTCCCGGGAGGGAGTTTGGCGATGGTGTTGAGGAGGTCTCGGGTGTCCTTGATGGGATGATCCTCCACCTGAAGGATCACATCACCGTTTTTGATCCCTGCCTTGTCCGCAGGTTCCCCCTCCATGACTTTTCCCACCAGGGCTCCGCGTTCCTCCTCCAGGCCGAACTTCTTGGCCAGCCCGGGTTCCCAAGGCTGTATCTGGACGCCCAACCATCCGCGCGTCACCTTGCCCTTTTCCTTCAGCTGCGGGAGGATGTCTTTGGCCATATTGATGGGGATGGCGAAGCCGATTCCCTGTCCCGTGGCCACGATGGCCGTGTTGATCCCCACCACCTCCCCTCGAAGATTGAAGAGGGGGCCTCCGCTGTTGCCAGGGTTGATGGATGCGTCGGTCTGAATGAAGTTGTCGTAAGGACCCGACCCGATGACTCGGCCCTTGGCTGAGACGATTCCGGCGGTGACCGTATGCTCCAAACCGAAGGGATTGCCGATGGCGATGACCCATTCACCGACACGAAGCTGATCCGAATCCCCCAACGCCGCTGCAGGGAGGGGATGCTTGGCCTCCACCTTGACCAACGCCAGATCAGTGGTGGGGTCACGTCCCACCACCNGGCCTTCATATTTCTCCGTGTCGGAGAGTTTGACCANGATCTCGTCCGCGTCTTCCACCACGTGGTTGTTGGTCAGGATGTATCCGTCCTCCGTGATAATGACCCCGGAGCCCAGGCTCTTTTGCTCGAATTCCTTGGGAAAACGGTCGCCGAAGAATTTTTCGAAAAAATCGCGGAAAGGATCCCTTTCCCCCCAGGGTCCTCGGAAGAAGGGAAACCTCCCCTCGGGGCTCTTTACTTTCTTTGTCACCTGAATGTTGACGACGGATTTCTTGAGCTCATCGACCAGATCGGCTATCTGGGGAAGAGTGCTGACCTTCAGGGCCGCGGATGCCTCCCGGTGCTCCTTCCAAAAGGCTTTGGCCTGCGCAGAGGAAGCTGTTACTGTTGCGATCCAGAGGGCGAGACAGAGGACGGCCATCCCTCGGAGGCGGTTGGGGAAGATGCGTATCGAGACCATGGTTTTCCTCCTAAGTATGGGACCCCAACGATATGAATCCCTGGAAGACGGACAGGGAGCGGACTCANGGAGAACTCTCGGCCCATGATTCCGCTCCCCAAAAGCCTATACGGCCTTCACGTAGCGCATGCGAAGCTCGGCAAGGAAGGTTTCCAGTTGATTCTTTTCGTCGGGGGTCAGATTTCCGCGGGTTTTCTCCTTTAGTATGGCCAAGGTGTCGATGAGGTACTTGGCCATAGGAAGATTCTTTTCCACTCGGCCCGTCTCGGGTTGCGGAAGCTCGCCCAGAAAGACCAGCGTCTGCTGAAAGAAGAAGAGAGTGAGGAAGTTGGAAAATGTGGCCTCGGGCAGGGGAATCTGATTCGTCCCGGCCTTGTTGGATCCCTTCGATGCGGGTCTCTCCTCTTGTTCTTCCTTCTCCTTCTGCTTCTGTTCGGCGTGGAGTNCCTCCCGANAGGCGGCCGTTGAGCCCTCATCTGATGAGAAGATCCGTCGATCCCGGACCTTGAATCCTTTGGTTTCCGACTCTTCGGCCATCTCTGTTCTCCTTTATCTCCCTTCCTCGGCAGAAGGCTCGGTGGTGTCCCCCTTTCCCCGCCTCTTCCATGAAGGCAGCTCCGGCAAGGTGCCCTTCTCGTCTGCTAGGTGGGAGACATCCGGCAGCTGCTCGAGGTAACGCTCGTACTGTTCCCTCGTGAGGACCCCCATGCGGATGTAGTACTCCACCACGCGTTTATCCAGGATGGTCATATCCATCCCTGTCAGGGCATCCGCCCCATTCTCTTTCCTATCCTTGCGCCCACTCATGGGAGATCTCGATCCTTTTCGCTGGAAGACGGCTACCGTTTCTCACCGTGGAGTGAACCCCAGGTCCGCGGGCCGCCCTGCCTCAGGGCCCAGAAGGGGAATCCTCTCCTTCGGTCTCCGTTTCCGCTTTTTCCGCTCCTTGATGACCGAGCAATCGGGCAATGGCCCTCCGCGCCCGCTGAGCCCCTACTTCGTGGCCCAGACGCTCATAGGCCTTCAAGGCGTCGTACCATCTTCCAGCCTCTTCGGCCCTTTTGGCTAGCTGCTTTAAAGAAGATAAGGCTTTCTCCTCGAGATTCAACCCCTCCTCCGCCTCTCTAAAGAGCTGATAGTCCCCTTGGTCGACTGCCTTCTGGAGGATCCTCTCCAGGCCCGGGGCATGACGGGCCTGTCGGTAAAAGGCCACTGCGTCGTTCAGTCGGTCAAGTTCCAGGTAGTGGTCTCCCCACCGGATGCGTTCCTCGTCGGAGACATCGGGGGAGAAGAGCTTGTGCTTTCTCTCCAAATAGGAGAGCTTCTTCATGCCTTAGTCCTCACCGGCGGTCTTGGCTGGGGGACTGGATAGGTGTTTCCAGCAGAAATAGATGCGCTGGAAGACGGTGAGATGGGTGAGGAAGACCATGACGATCAGCATCAGAGGGACCAGATGGAGGATGGCCCCAGCGGCCAGAAGGAGGATCCGTTCGGGGCGCTCCATCCAGCCGACGCTGCAGCGGGGCAGGAAGCATTCGGCGCGTGCCCTGGCGTACGGGATCAGCACGGTCCCCAAGATGGCCAGACACGTCAGTCCCACCTGATTCACCTGGCCTGCATCCGCATAATGGAGAAGGATGCCCATGAGGAGGAAGAGGTCCGAGTAACGGTCCACAATGGAATCCAAGAAAGCCCCGAATCGGTCATCTCCTCCCCGAATCCGGGCTACTCCTCCGTCCAACAAGTCGAAGGAACCGGCCACCAGGAGGGTCACTCCTCCCAGAGTGAAGCGCCCCTTGTAAAGGAGCCAGGAAGTGATAAGGGTCAAGACGAGCCCAGTAATGGTCAGGGCGTTGGGTGAGATTCCCCACCTGTGGATCCTGCGGAACAGGGGGGCTCCCAGTCGTTCCAAGTGTCCTTTGATGAGCGGGCCTATCATGGATCAACGCCTTGCAAGCTCCAGAGTCAAGCGGTAACCGTAGGGTCCACGTTGAATTAATAGCACAATCCGGCTCCGTCTCATAGCCTTGACCATGGCCCTACGGTAATCGTCCAGGTCTCGGATCAGGAGTCCGTCCACCTCCCGGATCCGGTCCCCTGGCCGGAGCCCCGCGCGCTGTGCAAGACTCTGAGGTCGCACCTCCCCCACCAGGATCCCTACGGGAGTCGGCTCTTCGCTTTGGTCTTCTCGGAGGGGCCGATTTCCCTCTTCCACAGTAAGGCCCAAGATCCTTCGTGCCTCCTCTCCGGCCCGCTTCGGGTCCAGGACCCCGGTCGTCAATGGGAGCTTCCTGATTCGGCCTCGGCGGAGCACGGTTAAGGAGAGAGCACTTCCTGCGGGGTAGGCAAGGAGGGCCTCGTAGAAGTCCAGCGAAGAGGGGACGAACAAAGGCCCAAGGCCCAGGATCACGTCTCCTTTTCGGATGCCAGCCT
The DNA here is from genome assembly GCA_002010915.1 of Desulfarculaceae bacterium JdFR-97. GTDB lineage: Bacteria > Desulfobacterota > Desulfocorpusculales > Desulfocorpusculum > Desulfocorpusculum > JdFR-97. Next base: position 63,610 of record MTPG01000067.1, read on the forward strand.
GATCTGCAGGACCTTTCGAGACCACCCCGGTCACCAGGACCCCACCCCGTCCTTCCAGTCGGAAGTATCGGGCAAGGGATTCGTCCAGGTCCTGGACTTCAATACCGATCCAGGAGGGGCGGACTTCTCCATAGCGGATCAACTCCTCGACGATCCTCTTGGCCCTGTCCACAGGGATGGCGAAGCCGACTCCTTCGCCCTTCCTGTAGATGGCGGTATTGATCCCGATGAGTTCCCCATCGATGTTGAGCAGAGGGCCGCCAGAGTTGCCCGGGTTGATGGCGGCATCGGTTTGGATGAAGTCATGGTAGACTCGGTCGCCGGTGCGGACCGATCGGTTGAGGGCGCTTACCACCCCGGTGGTCACTGTGTGGGAGAGGCCGAAGGGGTTACCGATGGCGATGACCGTCTCACCGATCATCAGGTCGTCGGATCGGCCCAGGGGGATGGTGGGTAATTTCCCTCGGGCGGAGATCCTCAACAGAGCCAAATCGGAGGGAGGATCGGAGCCCACGAGTTCGGCTCTAAACTCCCGGTGATCCGCGAGGACGACTCGGATCTTCTTGGCCCCTCGAACCACGTGTTCATTGGTGAGAATAAGCCCCTTGGGGTCGATGATAACCCCCGAGCCGAGGCTTGTCCGGCTCCGCCTCCCCGGGAGGGGGGCGAGAAAATCACGAAAAAACTCTTCCAGGAGTCGGTCTCCAGGGAATGACCAAGAGGATTCCCCCTCAGAGCGCCTCAGGGTCTCGGTGCTGATGTTGACCACCGCCGCCCCTGCCCTGTCCACGGCCTTTACCACGGCGCTCCTTCGCAAGGGAGATCCCTGGGAGGGGCTCGGTGAGAGGAAAAAGGCGCATATCAGACCTCCCAGAAGCCCGATCGACAAGGAGATTTGATGTGGGAGACCACGCATGCGCGGATACCCAGCCGACTCCCGCCTGGGTTCGAAAACCGACAAGACGGCTGTACACGGATCAGGAGGTGGGAGACGGCCTCAACAATGGGAGAGACAGCACTGAATCAGAAAGCGGCACCTCTCGGCAGGCCACCCAAGCCTTCATCTGTTCTTCCGACTCCTTCTGGAAGTCGGAGCCTCACCCATGGAGTATAGGATTGCTCCCCTNTCCGGCCTCTCTGAACGGCAGCCCGGCCACCATAAGGGCCCATAAGAGGGGAAGATCAAACGANTTGTAGTGTAAAGGGAAAGAGGAAAACATGTCAAGGAGNGGGGGGACAGAGGAGATGAAGTCGCCCTTGGTTTGATCGCTTGGTGGTTCTTTGTGCGAGGGAATCCTCTTCTCTCGCTGGCTCCAGTCTTCGGCCTGTTACAGTGAGTCTGCGTTGCGATGGTCTGGCCGCCTCCCGAGGAGACTTCCACGTAGGGCTTTTGGAGATAGGCCCAGTTCAGCCAGAGCCGAGGGGTTGGGAAGTCCGCAGACCTCCTGGTATAGTAAGTCCAATACGTGCGTCTAGACTGGAGGTCCTCCAATTTTTTGGGGGTTCTCCATGGGTTTTAGACCTTCCTCAGGAGGAGGCGTGTGTCCCCCCCGCTTCGATTCCTAACCCTTCCTTTTCCTGTGCTTTGGTGGCCGAGTCCCCATTTTACTCCGGGCCGCCCAACAGAGGTGGACCTCATCGTGCTCCATTATATTAGTCTCCCTCCGGGGGTCTTCGGCACCGGGGACGTCATTGATCTCTTTCTGGGCCGACTGGACCCCCGCCGGTATGCCGACTACGCGCACCTTTGCAGGATGCGGGTCTCGGCTCATTTTTTTATCGATAGGGGGGGAAGGATCCATCAATTCGTGGATACGGAGGATACCGCCTGGCATGCGGGAGAGAGTGCCTTCGAGGGCAGAGCCCGTTGCAACGAATATTCCATAGGGATCGAGCTAGAGGGGGATGAGATCCATCCCTTCACGGCCTCTCAATATACCTCGCTGATTTGTCTCTGCCGGGCCCTCATGTTGCGTTACCCTGGGATACGGTGGGGGAGGGTGGTGGGACACAGTCAGATCGCCCCGGGCAGGAAGAAGGACCCAGGGCCCCGATTCGATTGGGAGCGCCTCCGGAGAGGACTGGAGAAGGGCGGAGATACGGAGAGGGGGTGAGGAAATCTCCCACAAAGTCTCCATCGGGCAGCTCCTCATGTTGGGGTTTCGACCGGAGGAGATGGAGGAGGTCCTTGGGCTTGTGAGCCAGGGAAGGGTAGGAGGGATCATCCTTTTCGAGANGAATGCTCGTTCTGCCTTGGAGGTAGTGGATCTCTGCCTTCGCCTGCGGTATGCGGCCTCTCGGGGCAGGCCCCTGTGGGTTCCCTTGATAGCGGTGGATCAGGAGCAGGGGAGAGTGCGCCGCATCGTCGGAGGGACCACCCCTTTCCCCGGGGCAACGGTCTTGGGTAGGATTTGCAGACCTCGAACCACAAGACGNGTGGCCCGTTGGGTCGCCAGGGAGCTGTCCGCCCTGGGGATTCATCTCAACCTGGCCCCCGTGGCCGATGTCCCGGGTCCAGGTCGGATTCCTTCCGTGCTGCAAGGGAGGGTCTTCGGTTCGAACCCATCGGTGGTGGCCCGTCATGTGGCCGCCTGGGTGAAGGGGTCCCAAGAGGGTGGTGTGGCCGCCTGCGTCAAGCACTTTCCAGGCCATGGTCGCGGGATGGAGGATAGCCACCGTGCCCTGCCCATGGATACTTCCACCGAAGAGACGATCCGGATGGTACACCTCCGTCCGTTTCGATCCGCCCTTGAGGCCTCTGTCGCTGCCTTCATGGTGGGACATGTGGCCTATGACGCCATCCATCCGGGTATCCCAGCGAGCCTTTCTCCCAAGGTGTGGCGAGAGGTTCTGAGGGCGGAGATGGGCTTCTCGGGTCTGGGCCTCACAGACGACTTGGAGATGGACGCGGTGGCCAAGGATCGGGACCCAGTGGATGCCGTGCTGAGGGCCCTTGCGGCCGGTGCGGACATGGCCCTTGTGGGGAGGAACTTGAAGGGGAGCGTGGGCTTAGAGGAATTGATCCAGGGTGTGGAGCGGGCATGGAGACGCGGCATCCTCCCTTCCCAACGGGTGGAAGAGGCCTTGAAGCGGATTCTGTCCTTCAAGCGGAGATGGATTCCATCCCAATGGGCGCCTCCTTCATGCTGCCCTCCCCTTCCTCGGGCTCAGGCCTTTGCCCGCAGGCTGTGGAAGGAGGTGGAAGGGGTTTGGGAAGGGTGATCTTGGGCATCGAGAGGATCCTGGAAGATCCCCCGGCCTGGCTTCGTCGCCGTGCGTCCGTGGGGCTTCTGGTCCACCCCGCATCGGTGGATGCGGACTTGAATCATACGGTGGAACGTNTCATGGAGAGGTACCGTGGGGTGGTCCGGGCCCTTTTCGGCCCCCAGCACGGGCTCTGGGGGGAGAAACAGGACAACATGGTCATCTCTCCCCATGAGAGGCATACCCCTTGGGGTGTCCCGGCATACAGCCTTTATGGAGAGACCCTGCGCCCCACAGATGAGATGCTCGCCGGAGTGGAGGTCTTCCTTGTGGACCTTCAGGATGTGGGCTGCCGGGTATATACTTATGCCTCGACCCTGCTGGGTTGCATGGAGGCATGTGCTTCACTGGGGATCAAGGTGGTGGTGGCGGACCGCCCGAACCCCCTCGGAGGAGAAGAAGTGGAGGGGAACCTTCTTCGACCTTCCATGGAGAGCTTCGTGGGGGCTCATCCCCTCCCCATGCGGCATGGTCTGACCCTAGGGGAGTTGGCCCGGGTGTTCCAGAGCGAGAGGGGGTTGGATGTGGACCTGGAGGTCGTCCCCATGAAGGGGTGGCGGCGCGCCTTCACCTTCCCGCGGACCGAGCTTCCTTGGGTCCCTCCCTCCCCCAACATGCCCCTGGTGGAGACATGCCAGGTCTACCCGGGACAGGTTTTATTGGAGGGAACCAATCTCTCCGAGGGGAGGGGGACCACCCGTCCTTTCGAGATCTTCGGCGCCCCTTTCATCGATCCCTTCCTCCTCAAGTGGAGACTGGAAAGGCGCCACCTGCCGGGGGTCCGTTTTCGTCCCCTCTACTTCGAGCCCACCTTCCAGAAGTGGCGGAGACGACGCTGTGGGGGGCTGCAGATCCATGTGATGGATCCCCATTCCTTCAGGCCTTACCGGACGACCCTCTGGATCCTCCATGAGATCCGGAGCCAATGGGGGGATCGGCTCCAGTGGAATGACCCCCCTTACGAGTTCGAGACAAAACGGCGGCCCTTCGATCTACTTACGGGGGACCCGAGGATCCGGGAGGGGATCGAGAGAGGTGACACGCCCGAGGAGCTGGAGGAGCTTTGGGGTCCTGAGCTGGAGCGATGGAGGGACCGCAGGGAGGATGCCCTGATCTATGCCTAGAGTGGTTCAGAAGGTACATCTGGTGGGGATTTGCGGGGTCGGCATGGCCAACCTGGCTGCCATGCTTCAGGAGAGAGGATTCCGGGTGACGGGATCCGACGAGAATGTCTATCCTCCCATGAGCGATTTTCTCCGGGAGCGGGGAATCGAGGCGCGCATCGGCTACCGTGCCGAAAACCTGGATGACGACGTAGACCTCGTCGTCATAGGCAACGCCCTCTCNCGGGGCAACCCCGAGGTGGAGACGGTCCTGGACAGGGGGGTCCCCTTCCGGTCCTTTCCCGAGATTCTCAGGGATTGGTTTTTGGAGGGGCGGAGGTCAATTGTCGTAACGGGAACCCATGGCAAGACCACGACTGCCTCCATGATCGCCTGGATCCTTCATCGTTTGGGGCGGGATCCTACCTTCCTCATCGGTGGGATTCCCGTCAATTTCGGCCAGGGGTACCATCTGGGAGAGGGCCCGGAGGCGGTGCTGGAAGGGGATGAATACGACACGGCCTTCTTTGACAAACGCCCCAAGTTCGTCCATTACCGCCCCTGGATCGTGACGCTGGGGGCCTTGGAATACGACCATGCGGACATCTATCCAGACATGCGCTCCCTGTTTGCGGCCTTCGAGGTCCTTCTGAGGGTGATCCCTCGGGGAGGGAGGCTGGTGATCCATGAAGGGGACCCTCAAGGTGCCCGGCTGGCCCAGAAGGCCCCCTGCAGGGTGGTCAGCTGCTCCCTGGAACGCGGAGGGGCAGATTGGCGGGCCGAGGACATACAGATCCAGGGAGGGCAGCTCACGTGCCGCATCCTCCACCAAGACCAGGAGGTGGGACGGATTCGCTGGAGGATTCCCGGCCGTCACAATCTCCTCAACGCCCTCGTGGCCTTGGCTGCGGTCCATGAGGCGGGGATCGGTGCCCGGGAGGCCCTGGATGCCCTAAGAGGATTTCGGGGAGTTAGGAGGCGTATGGAGTTTCTCGGGGAGAGGGGAGGAGTCTATCTCTACGACGATTTCGCCCATCATCCCACCGCCATCCGTTCCACTCTGGAGGCGCTTCGCGACTTCTATCCCCATGGAAGGCTGTGGGCCGTGGTGGAGCCCCGGAGCAACACCCTGTGTCGGAGGGTCTTTCAGGATGAGCTTCCCCTGGCCATGGAGGTCGCTCAAGTGGTCATGATGGGGGCCGTCCACAGGGCGGATCGGATTCCGCCTCGGGAGAGGCTTCAGCCCGAGAGGGTGATCCAGGAAGTCCGCAGGATGGGCAAGGAGGGACACTACATTCCGGATGTGTCGGCCATGGCCCATTGGATCGTGGAGCAATCCCGACCGGGAGATGTGGTCTGCTTCATGAGCAACGGGGCCTTCGGTGGGATCCAGGAGATGGTTCGAGAGGGGCTCTCTCAAAGGTCCGGGGAACGGATCCGTGGATGGCGTTCCTTCCCTCCGAATGGGGAAGACTCCGGGGGAGTAGAATTTCGACCCCACGGTGGGCGATTAGTCAGAAAATAGCCTCTCGCTCGTTGGGGAGGAGAGGGTATCAGCTCTATTCGTTGATTTCGTCTATCTCGTCTATTTGGTGTTGGTTGGGGGGAGGCTTTAGCCTCCCGAAGGGGCGGTGTAAGGCGGACTAGCATGGAGTCGCCGAAGGCTGGAGTCGAGCAAAAGCGGAAGACAGACGAAAAGAACGAAATGGACGAGACACACCAGATAGACGAGACGGTAGTCATTTTCGTCCATCAGGGGTACCACGCCCCCAGGGGCAGGGCATGGCAGTTACGTAGAAGTTAGCCGACTCACAGGTGGGACGAGGAGTTAGGGACAAGGAGCCAATAGTATGGAGTTTACGAGGCGCGAAAGGCATCGGTGGTCATTTTCATTAGCGCCAGGGGGTCACGCCTATAGGATGAGATGGCTGTTATGGAGCAGGAGAGGTCGCATGAAGAGGGCTAAGGCAGGTCGATGGGGGGGTATGGTCTTCTTCTGTCTTTTCTTTCTTCTTTTTTCGGGGAGCGGATTTTCCCGGGCTGGCCAGTGCGGGCTTATCAGCAGGACCCTCCCCAATGGACTGACGATCCTGGCTCAGGAGGATCACTCTGCCCCGGTGGTTGCAATCCAGTACTGGGTCAAGGCTGGAAGCCGTACCGAGAGGGACCGTGAGGCCGGGATCACCCACCTCATCGAACACATGATCTTCAAAGGGACCCCCACCCGGGCAGTGGGGGAGGTGGCCCGAGAAGTGGAGTCCGCAGGCGGGGAGATCAACGCTTACACCTCCATGGACTACACGGTCTACCACGTCACCATAGCCAGCCGGTATGCGGAGGTGGGCCTCGAGGTCCTCACGGACGCAGTCTTCAATGCCGTCTTCGATGCAGAGGAACTCGAACGAGAGAAACAGGTCGTCCTGGAGGAGCTTAGCATGCGGGAGGACCGCCCTGTGGGCAAGCTCCAGAAGGCCCTCTTCGCCGCCGCCTATGAGAGGCATCCTTACCGGAGGCCCGTGATCGGCTATCGGAAGACCGTCTCCGCCTTCACCCGAGAAGACCTGATGGACTATGTGCGGAGACTATATGTGCCCGGCAACGTCGTCCTGGTCATAGTGGGCGACATGGACGCCCGGCGGATGATAAACAAGGTGGAGGAGACGCTGGGGAGGCGGCCGGCACGTCCGTCGCAGATACCCCTCATCCCACATGAGGAGCCCCCGCGGGAGGAGCCTCGAGCGGTGATCCTTCGGGAGACAGCGGCCGAGGCCCATCTTCAGTTGGGCTTCTCCATCCCCTCGGTGCGCCATGAAGACATCCCCGCCCTAGATCTCCTGGCGGTGATCCTGGGAGGGGGAGAGAGTTCCCGCTTGGAGAGGCACGTCCGGGCCCGAAGAGAGTTGGTCTACACCATTGGGGCCTACGCCTATACCCCCGTGGACCCNGGGTTGTTTCTAATCCAGGCCTCATTGGACCCCGCAAAACTCCACTCCACCATTAACGAGATCTTCCGGCAACTGGCCCGGGTGCGGTTCGAAGGGGTCCGGAAGGAAGAGTTGGAGAAGGCCCGGATCAACGTAGAGGCCGACTTCGTCATGGACAAAGAGACCATGCAGGGAAAGGCCAGGACTCTGGGCTATTTTCAGACGGTCTTCGGCGACCCCTGCAGGGAGGCCGTTTACCTGAGGGCTGTACGATCCGTAACCCTGGAGGATCTGCGGAGGGTAGCCGAGACCTATCTGACTCCGCAGCGCCTTACAGCCGCAGTGCTCCTTCCGGAGGATGCGCGGGTCCGGGTGGATCCTGAGACGATCCGCGAGGCGGCCCGGATCCTGACCCGGCCTCCAGAACCATCGACAGGGGATTCGCGAGAGCAGGGAGGAGCCTCTGGTGAGGTTCATCGGGAGGTCCTGAAAAACGGGCTTACCGTCTTGATCAAGACGGACCGTACGGTTCCCACCGTCTCCCTGCAGGGGGTCTTTTTGGGGGGGCAGCGTTTCGAGGATCGACGGAAAGCAGGCATCAGCGCCTTTGTGGCCCGGATGCTGACCAAGGGGACCACGAGCCGCACCGCGGAGGAATTGGCCCAGGAGGTGGAGTCCCTGGCCGGGTCCCTGAGCGGATACTCGGGACGCAACAGCCTGGGCCTCCAAGCGGAGTTCCTCAGCCGATTCTTCCCTCGAGCTGTGGAGCTCTTCGCGGACGTGCTTAGAAATCCCACCTTCGACCCGGAGGAGATGGAGAAGGAACGCAAGCGGGTGTTGGCTGCCGTACGCAGAGAAAAGGACAATCCTGCCCGCATGGCCTTTAGAGTCTTTGCCGAGACCCTGTTCCGGGTCCATCCTTATGGTCTGAGACGCCTCGGGACCGAGCGCTCCCTCAACTCCATCACCCGAGAGGACCTGATTGCCTTCTACCGGTCCTTCATCCTCCCGACCAACGGGGTGATCGCCATTGTGGGGGACGTGGATTACAGAGAGGCCCTCCGGTGGGTGCGGCGATACCTTGGGGATTGGACCGGAGAGCCCTTCTCCCCGCCTCGCGTCCCCCAGGAGCCTCCCCTGACCTCAGTGAGGCTCGTCCGGAAGGACAATCCGAACAAGCAGCAGGCCCACGTTGTGCTGGGCTTTCCGGGGACCCGAATCGGTCATCCCGATCAGTATCCCCTGGAAGTCCTGGATACGATCCTCTCCGGGCAGGGAGGACGCCTCTTTCGGAAGCTGCGAGACCAGGAAGGCCTGGCCTACACAGTGACCTCCTTCTCCAGGGTGGGGCTGGATCCGGGGTATTTCGGGACGTATATTGCCACTTCTCCCCGGAATCTCCAACGGGCCATCGAGGGACTCCAGCGAGAGCTCGAGAGAGTGAGTCGTCAGGAAGTCACCCGGGAGGAACTGGAGAGGGCGAAACGCTACATCGTAGGGACCTACGAGATCGGGCTCCAGACCCATGCTGCCCAAGCCATGACCATGGCCTTGGACGAGCGTTACGGCCTGGGCTTCGACTACGGAAAACGCTACATACAGCGGATCCAAAAGGTGACCGCAGAGGACGTCCTTCGAGTGGCCAAGGCCTACATCGATCTCGATCGGTATGTTCTGGTCGTGGTGGGGCCGGACGTAGAAGAGCGTTTCTCGCTGGGCCTTCCCGCTCGGATTCGGGCCGGGGGATCGACCGTTTCGGTCCTTGCGGCGGATCGGATGGCCCCTTAGAGGGAGGCCGGGAGGGCGCCCCCAAGCTCGTTGAGACCCTGGCAAAAGGAGAGATCGATGCCTCAGGAATTGGAATTGGAACGGTGGGATGTGGTTGTAGTGGGAAGCGGGGCTGCGGGTCTTCGGGCAGCCGTGGCCGCCAGGCAACAGGGGGCCCGAGTCATGGTCCTCTCCAAGGGACCTCCTGGGATGGCCACCTCCACCCTCCTCAGTGGAGGGGTCTTCGCGGCGGCCGAGACCGAAGAGGCGAGGCATGGCCACTTCCAACGTACCCTCCGTGCGGGCCGCGGGATCAACCGGGTGGACCTGGTGGAGGTCTTGGTCCGAGAGGCGTCGGAGCGATTGATGGAGTTGGTGGAGTGGGGTATCCAAGCCGAGACGTATCGGGGATATCTCTTCTCCCAGGGACGTCCGCCCATCTGGGGGGAGGAGATCACCCGGTGCCTGAAGATGCGAGCCGATTCTCTTGGCGTGAGGTTCCGAGGGGGGGTATGGATCACAGCGGTCCGGTGCCGGGAAGCCGGGGTGGGACTTTTGGGCTACTCCCCGATTCGGGGACAGTGGCTGGGCTACTTGTGCAAGGCCGCGATTCTGGCCACGGGGGGCGGCTCCGCTCTCTATCTGCGCCATGACAATCCCCAACGGATGTTCGGCGAGGGATATGCCGTGGCCCTGGAAGGAGGGGCTGAGCTGCAGGACATGGAGTTCGTTCAGTTCTATCCCCTCACCTTGGCGGAGCCGGGTCTTCCTCCCTTGCTGGTCCCCCCAAGAGTGGTGGATCGGGGAAGGCTCAGAAACGGCAAAGGAGAGGATCTCCTGAAGAAGTACGGGATCACGGAAAGACCTGCTGGGGAGCGGGCCCGCGATGCACTGTCACGGGCCTTCTATCAGGAAATGCAGGAGGGGGAAGAGGTTTGGATGGACCTCACCGACCTAAAGGAGGGGGACTGGCGGGAGGACCCTTTGAGCGCATCCATGGAGGGACTCCTGGGTGACCGTTGCGGGGCCAAACAGCGCCCTCTCCGGCTGGCACCCGCTGCGCACTTTTTCATGGGCGGGGCGCGGATCGACGCCTGGGGACGAACGTCTGTCTCCGGCCTCTATGCCGCGGGAGAGGTGGCAGGCGGGGTCCACGGGGCCAATCGGATGGGCGGGAATGCCCTGACCGAGACCCTGGTCTTCGGGGCTCGAGCGGGTTGGGCCGCGGGGGAACATGCTCGCTGCTGCGAGAACAAAGAAGGAAAGCAGAGGGAAGTAAGGGAGGAACTCCGGGCCTTGATCCCGGAGCCCCGGAATGGGCCCGGCTCCGGTGCCATTGGCAGACTCAAAGGGCGTCTCCGCAAGATCCTCTGGGAGCAAGGCGGACTCCTTCGAGACGGATTGGGGCTTTCGCATGCACTGGAGGTGGTGGAGGAGATCGGAAGGGAGGCAGAGACAATCCCTTCAGGCGGAGACCCCAGGACCGTGCGGGATCTCCTGGAGCTGGGCCTCGGGGTGAAGACCGCCAAGCTGGTCCTCGAAGGGGCCCTGCGACGCAAAGAGAGCCGAGGGAGCCACTTCCGAACGGATTTCCCAAAGCAGGACGACCGAGATTGGTTGGGGAATCAGCTCGTCCGTTTAGGCCAGGACGGGCGACTCGAATGGTCCTTCCAGCCCTGTAGAGGGAAGGACGCTCCGTTGGAGGAGGGTTCCCGGTGAGCTGGAAGATCGCCGTGACAGGGATTCTGGTAATGCTATGGGTCCTCTGGCCAGCCATCCGGATCCCGAAAGGGAACCCCATTCGGAGGAGAATCGGAGCCTTCGGTACCTATCTCCTCATCATTGTGGGGTTCCTCGCCTTGCTCCAGGCGCTGGAGGCCTTGTTGGGCTTTGGGAGGTAGAACCCTGGATTCCCTCTGCCCTGGTTGGTGGCTCATCCAGGTGACTGGAAAGTTGTCCGCTTTGGGGAAACGAGGGTCCCCGATTCCGTCATTAGAGGCGAAGGCCCTGTTTTCGAGGACCTTTGATGGACCGCCCGGGCCCACGGGTGGGAGGTGGACGTATCGTCAAGGGTGGTTATTTTATCTGTAAACGGCAGAGCATGGAGGACCATGATCTTCATCGGTGGAGTGCAGCCCAAGACGAGAACTCTGGACGATCATCCCAGAATCTGTCCCCATTGCGGGCTCTCTCGGGCCTATCTCAAGAGGACGGACCACTACATCAGTCTCTTCTTCATCCCCCTGATCCCTATCTCGCGGGGCAAACCCTTCCTCGCATGCGAGCTCTGTGGGTCCATCTTCGATGAACGGGGCCAACCCATGACGCTACCCTCCGGGCCGAAGGAGAGACACTGCCCCGGCTGCGGGGAGCCCGTGGAGTCACACTTTTCCTATTGTCCCTACTGCGGGAGGGCCCTCTCCCCTTGAGCGGGCTCGAAAGAGGGTGAGGCCTCCATCCCGGGACAGAGGCCCTACACCTCCCAGAGCCTGGAGGAGCAGAGAGGTTTCTTTTTTGGTTGTTCTTTTCGCGGTCGAACCTTCAGAGTATTTCGACCATCTCCACCTCAAAGGTGAGGGTCTCCCCAGCCAGGGGGTGGTTGGCGTCCAAGGTAACGAGCTCTTCGTTCATGTCGGTAATGACCACTTCGATCATGGCCCCGTCCGGTCTCATCAGTTGCAGCCTCTGTCCTAGCTCCGGGGTGATATGCTCGGGGAAGTCCTCCTTGCGGACCTCGACGACGAGCTCTGGCCTTTTGGGTCCGTAGCCTTCCTCGGGGGTAACGGTAAAGGTCTTGGTCTCCCCCGGTTCCATACCGATTAGGGCCTTTTCGAAGCCCTCTATGACCCTCCCGCTTCCCAAGGTCACCTGTAGGGGCTCTCTCTCCCTAGAGGAATCGAAAATGCTCCCATCCTGCAACCTTCCGGTGTAATGGACTTTGACTCTATCCCCGTCTTTGGCCTTCATGCTTCCCTCCATTCTTTAGAAATCCGTAACCACTCGGAGAGCTGAGCCACGGTGCCCGTGCTCCCCTCTTGAACCTGAGCCCCTTGCGAAAGGGAAGGAGCTTCAGGATCCGACTCCCTTCGTATTGACCGGTAGTCCCTACACTCCCTCCCTGTCCGTGGATGGGCAAAGGATGGAGACGCTGGACCTTGCACCCCTTTGGTCCAAGAGGCTTGCAGAGACTTCAGCGGCATTCATTCGAGGGTGGAACAGGGTGCTTGGTCGAAATGAATGGATGACGCGGAAGGATCCTGCAGGCACTCCTTGGCATGATTTTCCTTACCTTACCAGGGATGGAGAGAAGAGGCAAGAGAGGGTCCTCTCTTCTCTCGCAAGAAAGGGCAGGCGGTCCTCCTGTTGCCGGAGCCGATACGGAGGAAGATTCCCTACATTAGATGTCCTCAGTCTCCAAGGGCTTCATCCCATCTCCCCTTTTCGATGCGTTTCCTCTCCTCCGCCCGCACCTCCCTTCGAAGCAACTTTCCCACTTTGGACTTGGGAAGCATATCCCGGAACTCAATGTAATGGGGCACTTTGTATGAGGCCAGACGCCCTCGACACCATCGGATGAGCTCGTAGCCGGTCATCCCTTTGACGTCCTCTTTCAGGATCACAAAGGCCTTGATCCGTTCGCCCACTCGTTCATCGGGGATGCCCACCACGCAGGCGGCCACCACGGCCGGGTGCTCCTGAAGAACAGCCTCGATCTCCGATGCCGATACCCTGTAGCCTTTATGCTTGATGGTGTCGACGGTGCGGTCGACGAAGTAGAGGTAACCCTGTTCATCCAGCACGACGATGTCCCCGGTGCGGTACCAGAGGCATCCGTCGAGGGTCACGAAGGCCTCGCGAGTCTCCTCAGGCTTGTTCCAGTAGGCGCTCACCATGGGGTCCGAATGGACCAGCAGTTCCCCAGCTTCGCCGCGAGGGAGGGGCTTCAGGGTCTCCGGGTCCACCACCCGGACCGTCTTGTGGGGTAGGACCATCCCCATGCTCTGGGTAGGGTTTTCGCGGTCCACAGGGCTTAAGGAGATTCCACCCACGGTCTCCGTGGCCCCGTAGCCCTGATAGAGGGGGACTCCGATGCGCTCTCTCCAGCGGCGGCCGATCTCCATGGGAAGCACATCCCCTCCCGTGAAGCAGTATTGGAGCGAGCTCAAATCGTAAAGGTCCAGGCGGTCGTGCTCCAGGATCATTCGGTAGAGGGCCGGGACCCCGAACAGTGAACGCACACGGTGACGTTGTACGGAATCCATCAGGGCGTCGAGGTTGACCTTGGGCAGCACCACGAGGGTATCCCCCGCCAGGCAGAGGGCCCCAGCCCCGAAGATCTGCCCCAAGATATGGAAGAGAGGGGCTCCTTGGAGGATGATGTTCTCGCCCCAAGGGATCAAAGGTTCGGCCACCCGAAGTTGGATCTCTGCGGACTCCAAGAAGAGCCCATGGGATATGGGGACGCCTTTGGGGTGCTTGGTGGTACCTCCGGTGTAGAGGATCTCCGCGAGGTCCTCCTTTCGGACGTGCATCGTCTCGTAGGGTTCATGGGGAGGACGTCTCAGAAGGGAGCGAAACGAGTGAAATCTGGGGCCTCGACCTACAGCCCCGCGTGGGATTCGATCGAAGAGGAGGCCGAAGAGGCGCTTGCCCACCGGGAGAAGGTCGGCCAAGTTAGTATGGATGATCAGGCGTATACCCGTCTCGGGGAGGGCCTGCGTGACGTATCCATAGTTGGTATCCATGCAGACCACGGCCTTGGCCCCGCTGTCGTTGGCGATGTAGATGAGGTCGTGCACCGTGTAGATGGGGGTTATGGGCACTGCGACGGATCCTCGAAGCAGGATGCCCAACCACGAGATGACCCATTGGGGACAGTTGGGGAGATAGAGCAGGACGCGGTCTCCGGGCTCGATACCCAGGCCCTCCAGAGCCCCGGCGAAGGCTAGGGACCATCGGAGGACCCTTCCGTAGGAAAAGCGTGTCCCGAGATAGATGAGGGCCGTCTTGTGGGGGTGGGTCGCGGCCCGTTGCAGGAAGGCCTGGCCGATCCCCTCGGTTCTGTTTCCTACCTTCATGACGGAGACCGTGACTCCCTCCTTCAGACTCCGAAGTAGGCGGCTCGCACTTCAGGATTTTCCATCAGCTCTGGTCCCGCTCCTGAGAGGGTCATCATCCCGTTCTCGATCACGTAAGCGTAGTCCAGAAGAGGAAGGATGGGCCGTGCGAATTGTTCGGCGATCAGGATGGTGGTTCCCCTCTCGCTTCGGATCTGCTGGACGGCGTCCACCAGGTGGCGTTGCATAGCCGGGCTGAGTCCCAGAAGCGGCTCGTCCAGCAGCAAAAGGCGGGGAGCGGCCACGATGGCCATGCCGATGGCCAACATCTGTTGCTCGCCTCCGCTCAGAAAGCCCGCTCGCTTCCTGCGGAAGCTTTTCAATACGGGAAACAGATCGAAGACGAACTCCATGGATCTTCGGGTCTCCTCTCGGGCCCTCAGGTATCCTGCGATCTTGAGGTTCTCGAGCACGTCGCTCTCGGGAAAGATGGGGTGGCGTTCTCGGCAGAGGACGATCCCTCTCTGGACCCTTTCATGGGGGGGGAGGTGGGTGATCTCCTCGCCCTCGTAGTGGATTTTCCCCATCAGTGTGATCCGCTCGCCCCCCCGACGCTGTTCCTTGATGCGGATGTCGATGAGGAGCCCGGAGAGGGCGTGCATCAGGGTGGTCTTACCCGCACTGTTGGATCCGATCACCCCCCGGAGCTCCCCCCGGCCCACTTCCATACTGAAGTCATTGAGGGCCAGCGCGTTTTCGAAGAAGACCATAAGGTGACTTACTTGCAACATTCCGGGATTCACTCCGACCCTAGGTAGGCCTTTTTGACATCCTCGCTCTCCATGACCTCAGCTGGTGTCCCCTCGGCGATCTTGCGGCCGAAGTTGAGCACGATGACCCGATCCACGATGCGGAAGAGCTCCCGGAGCCGGTGTTCGATCATGATGAGGGTGATCCCCTGGGCCTGGAGGTGCTCGATGATGGGGACAGTGCTGGAGACTTCCGCCATGCTCAGCCCCGAGAACAGCTCGTCCAGGATAAGCAGCTCTGGACGAATTGCCAGGGCGCGGGCCAGCTCCAGGCGCTTGAGGTAGCCGTGGGGCAACACACTGGCAGGTTTGAAAGGGACGAAGGAGTCTCGTTCGAAGCCCACCTCCTCCAACAGGTCGATGGCGACCGCATCCCGGTCTCCATAACGTCCTCCGGCCAGCCGCCGCACCCGGGGGGAGAAGAGGGGGATGACGAGGTTCTTATAGGCCGGGAGATGATAGAAGGGACGGGCCATCTGAAAGGTTCGGCCGAGTCCCAACCGGGCGATCCGATGGGGTCCCATGCCCGAAATGGTGCGTCCCCGGAATCGTACCCTTCCCCCGGTGGGGCGAAGGAACCCTGTGATCACGTTCACCAGGGTCGTCTTTCCGGAGCCATTGGGCCCGATGATGCCCAAGGATTCCCCTTGGTTCAGGGTGAAAGAGATTCTATCGAGGGCACGTAGCCCGCCGAAGTCCTTGGTGAGTTCCTGCACTTGGAGGAGGGGGTGGACCTCCATCACTCCACCTCCACCCACCGTTCGAACTGGTGATACTTGCGTGATAGATAGGGGAAGAGCCCTTCGGGGAGGGCCACGATGAAGACGACCAGGAACAGGCCGTAGATGACGATTCGAAGGGCCCCCAAAGCGCGCAGCACCTCGGAGAGGGGAATCAGGATAAAGGCCCCCACAGCCGGCCCGGCAAGGGTTCCCATTCCTCCCACCACGGCGGCTGCAATGGGAAGAATGGAGTAGTCCAAGGCAAAGACCGGCATCCCCACGAACATATAAGTGTGGGTCATGAAGGCCCCGGCGAACGCCCCAGTGGCCCCCGCAATGAAGAGAGCCTGTGCCTTAAACCAGTGGATGTTGATCCCAGAACTGAGCACGGAGCGGTCATTGTCTCGGATTCCTTGGAGGACCAGGCCGTAGTCCGTGCCCATGAGCCTCCGGAAGCCGAACAGGACAGCGAAGAAGGCGGCCAGGCTTAACACAAGCTCCACCCATGAGCTCGGGAAGGTCTGAAGTCCGCTCAGCCCCTCTGTCCCTCCAAGGATCTTGGTGGCCTCTATGATGCGCACCAGCATCAGGGGCAACACCAGTGTCACCATGGCGAAGTAGATCCCCCGCAGCCGGAGCACCGGGGCCAGGATCCCCGCGCAGAGAAGCCCTCCCGCTACAGTGGCAGTGGGGAGGGTGACCCACCACGGCCAGCCCCAATAGTGGTTGAGGGTTCCCGCGATATAGGCACCCACCCCGAAGAAAAGCGCCTGTCCCAGCGAGACAAGCCCTGTACAGACCAGGAGGTCCCAGCTCAGGGCCAATATGCCAAAGATGGCGGTGTTCACCAGGACCTTCTTCCAATAGGGAGGAGCGAGAAAGATCCCCATCCCCAGGAGGATCAAGGGGAGAGCCCTTGGGCCCAATAGGTAGAGCATCTCGCGCCAGGAGGTAAGGGCGAAGATGTCGTCGGACCGAGCCTTGATCCCCCGGTCGAGCCGTTCCTTTCTTCGTCGGACCGAGCCGTTCAGATTCTTTCCTCCAGTTCCTTCTGCTTGCCGAAGAGCCCCGACGGTCGGATGGTGAGGATCAAGAGAATGGCCACAAGGGTGACGATCATCATCCAGTGGGATCCCATGTACATGGCCGTGTAGGTCTGGGCGAGGCCCAGGATGAAGCTGGCCACAATAACCCCCACGGCACTGCCCAACCCGCCGACGATACAGACGGCCAGTGCCTCAAGGAGCACATCGTAGCCCGCATCTACCGAGATGGTCCCGATGGGGAGGATAACCACCGCAGCCAGGGCACACAGCCCTCCCCCGAAGGCGAGGGAGAACATAGCCACTCGATCAGAATGGATTCCGAGGCACATGGCCGTATGCTCGTCTTGAGCGATTCCCCGGAAGGCCAATCCCAGCCGTGTGTGGTGGGTAAAGAGCCACAGGACCCCGGTGAGGGTCACTCCAACGATGACAATGAGGGCCCGTTGCAGATCCAGGAAGACGGGGCCGATGGAGAGGCTGCCGTCCAGAAGCGGAGGCAATGTGTATTCGAAACCGATAAACCCCAGATAGCGGAAGAACTCCAGCACGGCGAGGCCCACTCCGAATGTGGCGATGACCTCGGAGATGGCCATGCCGCGAAGCCGGATGAGGACGACGCGGTAGAGAAGAGCCCCAGCCATGGCGGTCAACACGACCATGGCCGGGGCCGCCAGAAAAAGAGGCAGCCCCACCTCGTTCAGGAGGATCCAGACCCCATATCCGGTCAGGACATACAGCGCGCCATAGGCGAAGTTGGCGATCCCGCTTATGCCGAAGGTGAGATTGAAGCCCAGGGCCACAAGGGCCAGGATCACCGAGTTGACAATGCCGTAGACCAGCGTCCCCAGAAACATCTTAGATGCTTACCGCCTTCTCATCCCACTGGAGCCGGGGTTTCCACTCGGTGGGGGATTGTCCTCTTCGTTTCCCCTGAGCCCATGGGCCCCCAAGGCCTACTTGACGGGCTTCAATCCTGGCGGCAGCAGGATCTTGTCTTCCGCTACACTAGGTGGATAGACGACCACACGCTTGCCTCCGGGTCTCCACTGGAAGACGCAGCCCAGGGCCGCCTTGGCGGGGTCCTGACCGAAGACCACCTGGTGGCCCTCATCATAGCGGATGCGGCCGATGGTCCCCCTGCGGTCGGTCTTCTCCAAGGCGGCCACAATGGAGCCCGCATCGAGCCCGCCTGCGGCCTCGATGGCTTCCTTGAGCACGTAGACCGTATCATAGGAAGGTGCAGGGCCGTGTCCGGACTGTACCTCTTCGCCCCAACGTCGTTGATAGGCCTGATAGAATTTGACCGATTCCGGGACCTTAGCTACAGGGATGTTCCCCACCTCGAAGATGGCGTTCATGGCCCCTGCGATCTTTCCGTCGAATGCCTTCCAGGCCTTGGAACCCGCAAGTGGGGAGATAAAGCCCGCCATGAGGGTCGGCACCTTCATGCTGTTCCACTGTTTGACCAGGATGCCGCTCTGGGGCATGTCGAAGATGGGCAAGATCACCTGGGCGCGGCTCATGCGGGCCTTCATCAACCCGGTCGAGAAATCGGAGGCCCCGGTGGGATAGGCCTCGCTGCCCAAGATCTTCCATCCGGATTTCTTGAGGATGGCGGAGGTGATCTCTGCTGTCTTCCTTGCCCAAAGGACATCCTGGTGCATGACGAAGAGGCGGTTGAACCCGAACTCCTTCTCGATATACTTCATCAGCCCCACGAGGTAGCCCACGAGGTACTTGGCGTTGAGGCATGTGCGGAAGATGTACTTGTACTTGGCGAAGTCCTTCTTGATCTTTCCTTCAGAGGCCGGGGTCATGGCGATGGTCCCCAACATCGGGACCTTGTACTTGGCGATAATGTCCATGCCCGCAAGGAGGGCTTCGGATCGGAAAGGTCCGACCACGATGGCATGGGGGTTTTTTTCCAAGATGATCTTCTCGAGTCCTAAAAGGGCCTCGGGAACCGGGACACCAGGTGCGGCATCCCGGATGTCGATGGACTCTACCTTAAAGGGACGCCGCTGGCCCTCCACCAGCACACCGCCCGCCTTGTTGACCTCCTCTACGGCCATTCGGACGGCGTTGAGGGACTCCTTTCCCTCCAAGAACCCCGTGGAGGTGGGGACCGCAAGGACAACGGGCTCCCCTCCCGCCAAGGTGGGGCGGGGAATGCAGAAACCGGCCAGGGCTAGGCCCACGGTTGCGACCCAAAACCATCTCCACCGTTTCATGACCGTCCTCCTCATGGGTTGGGGGTCCCGCGGCGTGCTGCCTTCCGGTTATAATAAGAGGCCCATGAGATGCACTGAAACCTCATGGAGGACAAACCCGAATGGATCCTCCTGCTGGACGTCCTCAAGCACGCCGCACCATTTTCCCTACAGGTCTCATCGCGCCGATGATGAAGGGGAATCTATCAGGGGCCAGAGGGCCTGTCAAGTTGACTCCTCAAGTAAAGAATCGCCGAAAGATTCCTCCATGACCTTAAGGTCTGGCAGGGAGGGGGATAACCCCACCCGGAATAAAGGGGGCCATTTCGGAGAAAAAGATCCCTAGCTTTGGAGGAAGATGCACGCTAGAGGCCTGGTCAGGATAATGGCATCTCGTCGCTTCTGGAAGGCAGGTATGATTCCCGATAAAGCAGAGAAGTAAGGGGGGTGAGCTATGGGTTCACGAAAGGGGATGTTCAGAGACGGTTTCCGAAGGGACCGAAAGTCCCATGCGGCCTGTCTTTTCCCTGTATTGCCTCTCCAGACGGACGAGTGCGTGGCCCACGCTCCGGAGGTGTTCTTTCATGGCCAGGGCTGCAGTATCGGGGTCGCCAGAAAGGACGGCCTCGACAATGGCTCCATGCTCCTCATGGTTGTGGATGAGCTGATGAGGTGGTTTCACCACCCTTACGATCTCATGCGTGAGGGCTAGGAGGCTGGCGAGGATCGCCTCGTAGAGCCGGTTTCCGCTCATGAGGGCAAGGATGTAATGGACCTCCAGGTTTTGTCGCACCCATTGGTCGTCGGTGGGCTTGCCCCTCTTTTCCAGGAGAAAGGCCTCTTTGAGCCTTTTGGCCAAGCACTCGTCCAGACGAGCTGCGGCCAGGCGGGCGACCTCCGGCTCCATGAGGAGCCTAGCCTGGATCAACTCCTCCGCGCAGAACTTGTTTGCCATAAATAGGTCGAGAAACGACCTGACGATCGGCGCCGAGGAGAGGTCCTCGATGTAGGCACCCCCATAGGGACCCTGCCGAATCCGAACGAAACCGCTTAGTTCTAAGGCCCGGATCGCCTCTCGAATCACCACCCTGCTTACCTGAAACTGTTCTGTCAACTCCCGCTCCGAAGGGAGCTTGCTCCCTGGAGGATAGGTGCCGGTCAAGATGGCCTCCCTGATCTGGGCAAGCACATCCAAGTAGGCCCGGGTTTGCCGGAGGGGTTTGAAGGGGGGTTTCATCCTTAAAATCAAAATTGACACTATCAGTAGTGTATAATATTATACCAAAACCTTTTCCCCAATCTCAAGCAGAAGGAGGTAAGCCGTGGTCAGAAAATGCTTTCTTTGGGCGATGTTGGTCTTATGTCTCGGGATCCTTTCCATGCCTCATCCAGCCATGGCCGCATGGCCCACCAAACCCATTCGTATCATCATCCCATGGCCGGCTGGCAATGATCCCTCTACCATGATCACCACCGCCATGGCGCCGTACCTGTCCAAGGAGCTTGGAGTGCCCGTCAAGGTGGTCAATAAGCCCGGAGGGCGAGGGGTGTTGGGAACGTATGAACTGGTCCAGAGCCGCCCGGATGGCTATACCATGGGACTGATCTCCATCGGCCCCATGATCACGCAAGTCCTGCGGGGAAAGACTCCATATCGGAACCAAGACCTCCGACCTCTGGGCCTTGTCTGGTCTTCCCCCTTTACCCTTTCGTGTAGGGCCGATGCACCATACAACAATCTTAAAGAGTTGGCACATTACGCCAAGTCGCACGAAGTCCGTCTCGCTCACTGGGGGTTGGGCACGGTTCCCACACTCATCGCCATGAGGGTAGCGCAGATCGGGGGCTTCCAGTGGAAAGAGACGGCCTATTCCAAACTGAATCCCCTTTTAGTCGTCAAGGGGGATGCGGATGTCATCACCTTTTCCACGCCAGGCCTCAAGGACTACATTGAGTCCGGCAAGATGAAGATCCTGGCGTGTATGCTCCCCAATCGGCTGCCGCAGTATCCCGATGTCCCTACGGTGGAGGAGCAGGGATTCGGAGAGGCATATTCCATCTGGTTCGGCGCCTTTGTGCCTGCCAGGACCCCCGAAGAGATCGTTAAAAAGCTCAGCAAGTCGTTTTTCCACGTCATGGACCAGCCTGAAATTAAGGAGGTGATTCGAAAAGTGGGCGTCATCCCCCACCCTACGGGCCCGGAGGCGGCAAGAAGACAAATGGACCGGGAGCTGGAAAATTTCGGAAGGATTATGAGGGATCTAGGGATTATCAAGTAGGGAGGGGCAATATACTTAGGAAGCTCTCCGAGAATCTGAGCAAGGGGAGATCCATGGACAAGAGGGCTCCAGGTCGGCAAGTGGAGTGTTCCGGGAGGGATATCCAGGATCTTTTTGCCACTTTGTTGGGTGGTTTTTCCTTGATGGTGCTGGTCTCCAGTCCCTGGAGTGTGGATACATCGGGTCCCGAACCCTTTTACAAGGGCCCGCTCATCTTCCCGCTTATGGCCCTTTCGCTCATGGTCCTTTCTGCTGTCCCTTCCGCCTGGAAGTGGATCCGGAGTCCTGGGGGCGTCGTTTGGGAGCTGGAGGGGGAGGGAAGTCCTTTGAAGGTCGGGGTCGTATATGTTTCCCTCTTCGCCTTCCTCTTCGGGGTGCTATGGGTAGGTCTGGAGGTGGCCACATTTGCCTTCCTGCTGGGCTCTCTCTCATTTCTGGGATATCGGTCCCCGTGGAAGCTCTTGATTCTCTCCCTGGCTGTAACGATTTCCGTGTCCCTGATCTTCAAATATCTACTGGGTGTATTTTTCCCCAGGCCTTCCATTATGCGTCTGTTGATGGGTTGAGATGCTGGATGAAGTCTGGCTCGGCCTTCAAGCGGCCTTTGCCCCCTCTAATTTCGTCGCCCTGACTTTCGGCTCCCTTGTGGGCATCCTCGTGGGGATCGTCCCTGGCATCGGCCCCATGGTGGGCATGGTGGTGCTCTTGCCCTTTACGTTCGCCCTTCCTCCCGATGTGGCTCTCTCCTTGCTTTTAGGAGTCTTCTGTGGGGGATACTACGGAGGGGCCGTCCCTGCGATCCTGGTCAGAACCCCGGGGGTGCCTTCCTCCCTGTTCACGAGCTTCGACGGATTTCCGCTGACCCGGCGAGGAGAGGCTCAATTGGCCCTATCCGCGGCCCTGTTGGGCTCCTTCGGGGGTGGGATCATCAGTGTGGTCATCCTGACCTTCCTGGCTCCGGCACTCGCCCACATCGCTGCCAGTTTCGGCCCCCCGGAGTACTTCTCCGCGGGGCTCTTCGGGGTGGTCCTGGTGGTGATGGCCTACAGAAACCAACTGAGACAGGGGGTATTGCTGTTGGGATTGGGGTTCTGGTTGTCCACCGTGGGAATCGACGGACCGACCCTCAGCCCGCGCTATTGTTTCGGGACCCTGGCGCTTCAGAATGGTCTTCACATCGTCCCCGTCTGCCTGGGGCTCTTCGGTGTCGGGCAGGCATTGATCCTCATAGAACAGAGGATCCTCCATACCAAAGAGCTGAACCTAAGCCGAGGGACACTCGATTTCTCCAAGCTCTTCTCTGCCTTGAAGTATTGGAAGACCCTTATTCGATCGGGGATCATCGGGACCTTCGTAGGGTTGATCCCCGGGCCCGGCTCCATTCTGGCCTCGTTTCTGTCCTACTCTGCGGCCAGGAGGTTCTCCCGCGAGCCCGATCGATTCGGAAAAGGGACTCCCGAGGGGTGCCTTGCCTCTGAAGCTGGAAACAACGCTGTGCCAGCAGGGGCCATGATTCCCCTGTTGACTCTGGGAATTCCCGGGGATGCGCTGAGCGCCGTGCTCCTGGGGGTCTTCGTCATCAACGGTATCTACCCGGGGCCCCTGCTCCTGGTCAAACAGCCTGTGCTCATCAACACCCTCTATCTGTCCATGTTCCTCATCAACATAGTCGCCTTTCTCATGCTGGCGTTTTGGTTGAGGCCCTTCGCAATGGTGGTAAGGGTGCCCAACAGTCTCCTCGCCGTCTTCATCCTGGTGATCTCTATCGTGGGGATCTACGCCGTCAACACCCGCATCTTCGATGCTGTGGTGGCCTTGGTGATGGGTCTGCTGGGATATTTCCTTCTGCGCATGAAATGGCCTTTGGTCAATCTGGTAATGGGAGTGATCCTGGGTCCCATCCTGGAGAATCGTCTTCGCGAGTCGCTGAGCCTGGGTGAGGGAAATCCGGGGATCTTCTTTGCCCGACCCATCAGTTTGGGGCTGATCCTGGCCGCCTTTCTCGTGATCGTCCTTCCTCTGATTCTAGACAGGAGGAAGGCCCGAGGTGGCCGGGAGGCCCTTCAGGAGCAGAAGGGATGAACCGTTGGGAGACGGTCCAGGCGGATTTCGTCATTGTGGGAGGGGGTGCCGCGGGAACCATGGCGGCCATTCGAGCCAAGGAGCTCAATCCGGATATGGAAGTGGTCATCGTGGAGAAGGCGGAGATTTCCCGCTCCGGAGCCGCAGGCCGTGGTATGGACGCCCTCAACAACGTGGTCGTCCCTGGACACGGCACCGTAGAGGAGTATGTGGAGGCCGTGGACATCGTGGCCGACGGAGTGCTTCAGCCCGATATCACCCGGATCATCGGGGAGCGCTCCTTCGGCATCCTGAAGAGACTGGAGCAATGGGGATGCCGATTCCCACGGACTCCGGAAGGGGACTACATCGTCAATGCATTTCATCCCAAAGGGCGTTTCCTTGTGGAGATGCGCGGAGATCTCAAAAAAATACTCGCTAGGGAAGTCAGCTCCCTGGGGATCCGGGTATACAACCGTCACCCCGTGCTCGATCTGGTCAAAAGCGGCACCAGGATCGCAGGTGCGGTGGCCTTGGACTTGGGGACAGGAGTATTAAAGGCCTTCCTCGCACCAGCCGTGCTTCTGGCGTCAGGAGGGGCTGCGCGGATCGGTCTTCCCAACACCGGATACCTCCATGGGACCTTCGATTGCCCCTGGTGCAATGGAGAGGCCTACAAACTGGGTTTCGAGGCCGGAGCGAGCCTCACGGGATTCGAATATACATGTCGATCCGCCATGACGCGAGACTTCAACGGCCCGGGTCAGTCCACATTCATCCGACACGGAGCCTGGCTGGTCAACGGCCTGGGGGAGCGATTCATGGAGCGCTACGACCCCCAACGCATGGAGCGTGCTCCTGCAGGGATCAGGATGCGGGCCATGATGGAGGAAGAAAGGGCCGGTCGAGGCCCCATCGCCTTCTCCTTCCGACACTTGCCCTCCAAGGTCATCGAGATGATCGAAGAGGGGATCTTCGAGGCGGAACGACCTACCATGAGGGCGTTTTTCCGCCGCAGGGGGATCGACCTCAAGAGGACCCCTGTGGAGGTGGTCATGAGCGAGGTCTACTTGTGTGGAGGCCACGGGTTGAGCGGATTAGTGGCGGATAGATGGGGAGAGACCTCCGTCCAAGGACTCTTCGCCGCGGGGGACTGTCTGGCGAACCCCTATGGGTTTCTGGCGGGGGCCATGGTGATGGGGGAGGTGGTCGCCGAAAGGGTCGTTGAGCGGGCAGCGCCCGGGCCCTCGGGTCATGATGCAAGGGATCGGATAGACCGCCTCCGGCGGGCCCTCGAGAGACATGGTAAGGGGAGGCTGGGCGTGTCCGTTCGGGATTTCGAATACAAGTTCCGGAGACTAGTCAACGAGTTCCTGGCTCCTCCCAAATCAGAGACTAAGCTCCGTCGCTTTCTCCACCTGACGGAACCCATGCTGAAAGACCAGGAGGATCTGCCGGCGCGGGATCCCCATGAAGTGATGAAGGTCTTCGAGGCCAAAGCCGGCCTCTTCTGCGCTCGGATGGCCGCCGAGGCTTCATTGTTTCGGACCGAAAGCCGCTTTGGCCTCTATCATCAACGGGTGGATTATCCAGAGAAGAATGACGCCCAATGGAAGACCCGGGTGATCCTCTCACCAGGACCCGAGGGGCCGGTTGTCGAGAAGGAACGGTCATGAACCTGCTCATCGATCTCCAATGCTGTACCGGCTGCGGGGCATGCGTCGAACACTGTCCCGGCCATGTCCTGTCCCAGGACGAAGAAGGCCGTCCTTATGAGAGATACCCCGACGACTGCTGGTATTGCGGGGTGTGCGAGACGGAATGCCCCGCGCAGTGCATCTCCCTCCTTTTCCCCTATTTGATCCGTTGATCCATTCTGCGCCATGGAGGAGGGTCCTTCCGCCCCCTTGAGGGGAGTCCGGAAAGCCGCCGAGTCGTGGAGCAGGCAGCACCGGCTTATAAGGATTCGGAGGCCAAAAAGTTACAAATTTGCCAGGAAATGTCTGAGGGAAGGGGACACCATGAACTGCTGGGAGTTCAAGAAGTGCGGAAGTGAGAAGGGAGGGGTCATGAAGAAGGAGCTGGGAGTCCCCCCCCCGGGATCACGGGAGACACTGCGCCCGCGTCGTTGGCACCCTATGCCGGGGGTGGAAGGTTCCCTTGTCACTCGTTAACCTGCTTTGAATTTCGCCTTCCTCTTCTCCAGGAAGGCCTGGAGCCCTTCCCTGTGGTCCTCGGTCAGAAGGGTCAGGGTGAACTGGTCCGCGTCCATGAAGGAGGCCGTGTGATTTAGAGCATTGACATGGGCGTTTACGGCCTGCTTGGTCATGCGGACAGGAAGGGGAGGCATCTCCGCGATCCTTCGGGCCACCCGACGGGCCTCTTCCAAAGTCTTTCCGTCCTCGACCACCCAATCGGCCAGTCCCCAGGACTCGGCCTCCTGAGCGCCGATCCTCTCGGCCAAAAGCACGATCCTTTTGGCTCGCGCGGGGCCTACCAGATTGGCCAGCCTCGGCAGGGTCTGCCAGCTCATGTTGAAGCCCAACTCCAGCTCGGGGACCCGCATATACGCGGAGCGTCCCATGAGGCGCAAATCGCAGGATACTGCCAAGGAGACCCCTCCCCCCAGACAGAAGCCCTCGATGGCTGCCACGGTCACCTGGGGCATCTCCTCCCAGGCCCGACACATCCGGGCCCCCTGGGATGCGGCGTGGATCTTCTCGCCGATGGAGACCTTCATGACCCTTTGGATCTCGGGGTCCTTGAGGTCGATGCCCGCTGTAAAGGAGGAGGCCCGTCCCGTTAGTATCACGGCGGAGGTCTGCAGATCATCTTGGAAGACTTGAGCCACCTGGGTCAACTCGCGAATAAGCTTCAAAGATAAGGGATTTAGGTCGAAGCCGCGGTCGAATCGGACCACGGCTACTCGGTCCTCCCGGCTGATGTGGACGAATTCGTGGCTCATGGAACCTCTCTTTCCTACTGGGCGGGATCCTTTGATTTCGCTGAGGATATCCTATGGGGCAGGAAGAAGAAAGTCAATCGAGCCGCGAGCCCGAGGAGGTTGGCCGTATAGATTGTCAACTTTATTGAATGATAAAAGTTGACAATTTTCCGGTGTGTGGTATTCTTACTTGCCATGAATGCCGAAGCAATACTTCGGGCGTTGCGAAGCGGGGGCAGGGTTTCGGGAGCGCAGCTGGCCCGGGAGATGGGGGTCAGCCGTACGGCGGTATGGAAGATGATCCGCCGTCTTCAGGCCGAGGGCTGGGGGATCGAGTCCACACCGGGCTCCGGGTATGTGCTTACGGATCCCTTGGACCTGCTTCTTCCGGAGGACGTGGAGGGCCGTCTGCCAGAGGGATGGCGTGTGATCTTCCTTTCCCGCACGGGGTCCACGCAGGATGAGGCCCGCAGCCTGGCCCGTGGAGGGGCGCCGGAAGGGACTGTGGTGGTGGCCGAGACACAGACCACAGGCCGGGGGCGTCTCGGGAGGAGATGGTTCTCACCCCGGGGTGGTCTTTACCTTTCCGTCCTCCTTCGACCTTCCCTGAGGCCTCGGGAGGTTCTCCGGCTTCCCCTCATGACGGGGGTGGCTGTGGCGGAGGCCATCGGGCGCTTTGTGGCCGGGTCCCCACAACTGAAATGGCCCAACGACGTCCTTCTGGAGGGGAGGAAGGTGGCCGGGATCCTCTGCGAGCTGGATGCTGAGGCGGATCGGGTGCACCATGTGATCCTGGGGATCGGCATTAACGTCAACAACGAGATCCCCCCTCAGGTCAGGGAGACGGCCGTTTCCCTGAAAGAACACCGAGGAGGTCTCTCCCTGAACAAGGGGGATCTTTTCGTGGCCCTGATTCGGGACCTGGACCAGCAATACCGAAGGAGCCGATGCCTGGGCTTTGAGCCTGTTTTCCAAGGGTGGAGGAGCCTCAGCTCCACCTTGGGAAGGCCCGTTCGGATCCAAAGCGGGGATGAGGAGATCGTCGGGGAGGCCTTGGACATCGACTCGGATGGTGCCTTGATTGTGAGGAGGGTGGACGGGGAGACGGTTCGGGTGATCGCCGGAGACGTAACCCCTGTTGGATAAGTTGCTGGATAAGGAGGAGGAGCGATGGAAGTGGTAGCTCAATGGGATCGAGTGCGTCGTCGGGTCTATGGATGGAGGTGCGAGGCATCCCTGGCCCACAAAGTCATCCTGGCCCTGGGGATGGCCTGTCTTACCGGTGTGCTCGCCCAGATAAGGATCCCCCTTCCCTGGAGCCCGGTTCCGGTCACAGGGCAGACCCTGAGCGTTCTCCTGGCCGGAGCCATACTGGGACGGCGGTGGGGTGCCATCAGCATGACGATCTATGTCGTTGCTGGCTTTGCCGGGCTTCCCTGGTTCGCGGGGGCCTCCGGAGGTTGGGGGGTTCTCCTGGGACCCACAGGGGGGTATATCGTGGGATTCGTCTTGGCAGCCCTTTTGGTGGGCCACATCACAGATCGCTCTGCTGGTGCCCGAAGGCTTCTTCCACTGTTCGGTGTGATGGTGGCGGCCGACTTCGTCTTGATCCATGGTCCCGGACTGTTGCAGTTGGGAATCTGGACGGCCGTGGTCAAGGGCACCGCACCTGAGATCACGGAACTCCTGTGGATGGGCACGATCCCCTTCATACCAGGAGACCTGACCAAGGCTGTATTGGCAGCAGTGCTGGCCCGAGGGGTGTTGCCTCCTTCATCCCCCGGTTCTCCAGAGGCGCCCGGCCAGAGCTGAGAAGGGGCCCTTGAAGCCGATTCCCGGGAAGAAGTGGGACGTTCACCCCGCCGCTCCCAGCCGCTCTATGATCCGGGACGAGATCTCTTCAATGGAGAGATCCGTCACGTCTATTACGGACAGGTTGCGGATGCGACGGAAGATCCGCTCACTGTGGTCCACCTCTCGATAGACATGACGGGGGTCGGCATATAAGGGGAGTTCCTTCATTCGGGCCCTTCGCAGGATCATCAGCCTTTCGGGGTCGATGGTGAAACCCACCTTTGGCTGCGGCGACTGCATGATCTGCAGGGGAAGCTCGCGATCGGCGAGGATGGGGACGTTGGCCACCTTCAGGCCGTGGTTGCAGGCCAGATAGATGCTCGTGGGGGTCTTGGAGGTCCTCGAGACCCCTAGGATCACGAGATCCGCCTGGCCGATGCTCTCCATCCCCAGCCCGTCGTCGTGTTTGAGCGTAAAGTCGATGGCCTCGGCCATCCGCAAGGACTCGCGATGGACCGGATCGACCAGGCCAGGGGTGAGGATCGGCACCAGATTGAAGAGCCTTCGGAGCCGGGCCATAAGGGGACCGAGCAGGTCGAAGAGGATCAGGTTCCGCCTTCGTCCTTCCTTTCGGATCAATCGACGAAGTTCGTCGATGACGATGGAATAGACAAGGATCCCACCGGATGCCTCCGCACGCCTCAGTACCTCCATGAGACGATCCTTGGTTCGCACGTTGGCAAAGATGGTCAGCTCTGGGCGGACCTCGGGGAATTGGACGAGTACGGCTCGAATCACCGCCTCCGCGGTACGCCCCGTGGCGTCCGAGACAATGAGGACGGGAAAGGATATTCGACGCAGCATGGGAGCTCACAAAGGCCCGGCAAAAGGTCACTGGCACGCAGTCACGTCTTGCGTCTCGGTTCGATTATTCGATGAGAGGTCCCTCAGGGTCAAGGGGCCTCGGAATCCGGCAGAAAAGGGGCGGACCCTGTCTCGGGTCCTTCCAGATCTGGCCACAACGAAGTCCTTCCTCCGGGCGGTCGACGGTCGAGCCTCCGGTTGAACGAAGGCGCAGCATCTGATACGTTGTCTGTGCCATGATTCCGCTTCGTGATATCAACCGATCCGAGACCTTTCCGCTGATCAACTACCTTCTCATCGCGGCCAATGTGATCGTCTTCTTCATCGAGCTTTCTCAAGGGAGGGGGGGATTCGAGCGTTTCGTCTACACCTATGGACTCGTTCCCGCTCGCTACTCCGACCCACAGATCGCGGCCTACTTCAGTGCCGGACAGCAGGCCGTCGCCTTTCTCACCTTTATGTTCCTCCATGGAGGATTTCTCCATCTGCTGGGAAACATGTGGTCGCTGTTCATTTTCGGAGACAACGTGGAGGATCGCTTGGGTCACCTCCGTTACTTGGCCTTCTACCTCCTGTGCGGCCTAGCATCGGGGGTTTTTCAACTGGTGATGCATTGGGGTTCTCCGATCCCCACCATCGGGGCCAGCGGGGCCATCTCGGGGGTTATGGGGGCCTACTTCATTCTCTATCCGGGGGCGCGGATCCTGACGCTGGTTCCCATCTTCTTTTTCTTCCAATTGATCGAGGTCCCGGCCTTCTTCTTCATCGGGATCTGGTTCGTTCTGCAATTCCTCAATGCAGCATGGTCCTCAGGCCAAGCAGGAGGCATCGCATGGTGGGCCCATATCGGAGGATTCATCTTCGGGATCGCCTTCCTGAAGCTTTTTGAGAGGCTTCCTGGAGGACAGGGAAGGCGGAGGATACCAAGGTGGAGTCGGAGGTGGTGATGCCTACGGTTCGCTGGTGCCGGAAAGCGGCCCTCGATCTCCCAGATTCGCCCCTTCAAGGGCCTTGTCGAGAAGACCGGCCACCTCCTTCATCTCTCCCAGGGTAGGATCCTGGACGGCCTCCAAAGACGCCTCGGACCAGATCCGGACGAAGAAGCGGCCGCGGTGAAAGAGCACGACATGGCCGTCCGTCCAGGCTCCCTCTCCCAGTCCCTTTAGCCTCCTTCCGCCCGGGGATGCGTATCGCCCGAAGACGCCTGCCGCCGCCTGGGGTGAAGCCATTTCATAGGCGTCCACACGGATGAGCGCTCCGCTCTTCGCCGAGCGGTAGACTCTGGAATGAAGGCTCCGGAACCCGAAGCCGAAGTAGACCTCAGCCTCCCCATCTATATAGTGGAAGATGTTGCGTTCGTCGTAGATCTCTACATTCCCTTGGGGGCGAAATCCCTTGGCGTCGAACCAATGAAGGAAGGAGCTTCCTTCTGCCCATGGCCGGGAAAGGAGCCCCAGAATCCCCACGAACAGACACCCCCACAAGACTTTTTTCCACCTCATGGCGCGTCTCCAGAAGGTCGGGCCTTAGTTCCGGATCAAGCCGCTGCAAGCCATTCATTTTTGGGTAGGTCTTCTTCGTTGTGCCCGAAGTCCCTCAGGATGCGGCGCGTTGCCTCGGTGTCAATCTCCCATCCCATACGTCGTTTCCGGAACCCGACGGCCACCTGATAGTCCACGGCTGGGGCGAAGACGCCCATAAAGAGTGCGTTCGGCTGATGGCTCGCCCGGCAGATAGGTCCGCATTCGCTGGCCCACAAGGCGTCCACGATGCAAAGTTGCTGTCTGGGATGAAGGATCCTCCCGGTTCGAGGGTCCATGGAGCCAAGGATCTCGGGGGTTTGGTTGATGGCGATTAGATAGTCCTGGCTTCCACTGCGATGGCCGGGGGCGGGAGAGAAGGTCCCGAAGTGGTTCTTCAGAGTCATGGTGAAGCCGCCGAAACGACGCCGGTGGCCCTTGCACATGGCGATGTTGAGCAGTATATCCACAGTGCCGTTCACCAGTGGCTTAAGACAACGGGCCTTCCTCCTTCCTCCCTTCCAGGGTTCGGGGACGGCGGTGAGGGTTTGGCTTCCTCCCCAGGTCTCCTCGATGCGTACTCCTTTGGGGAGTCCCTTGAACGGGGTCTCCCTGGCCATTCCCGCGCCATGACAGGCATCGTAAATATGGATGTTGGAAGGCTCGATTCCCAAGGCCATGAGGGCGTCGCACACCTTAGCCAAGACAGCGCTTCGGGTGTGCTGTCTTCCAATATGGTTGATCTTTAATGCCACCACCACCTCGGACCATCCTCTCCGGGGAGGTTTGACGAATATGGCCCTCCACGCGTCCCTTGCCTGTCGGATCCCTGTGAGGGCGCAGGCCAACCGATCCAGGTTTTCCCAAACCTTCTCGGATACGACCAACTCCTCCTGGCGGGCCCAGCAGCAGCGGGGGTCCTGGGCCCTCGTCATAGAGGGGTCGATGACACCCACAACACGCAGATCGTCCACATGGGGATGGACAGGGGAGCCCCGCTCCCAGGCAGCCCCGGCCTTGCGGATCCAGATCCAAGGAGCCGCAGCCCCGGCCCCGGCGGCCAGACCGCCCTTAAGGACCTGTCTTCGAGTGAAATT
The DNA here is from genome assembly GCA_002010915.1 of Desulfarculaceae bacterium JdFR-97. Lineage (GTDB taxonomy): Bacteria > Desulfobacterota > Desulfocorpusculales > Desulfocorpusculum > Desulfocorpusculum > JdFR-97. The sequence continues at coordinate 95,071 of MTPG01000067.1, forward strand.
CACCATTGCCCTGTCCCCCTCAGCAAGGGGGATGTCTTCCNCCGGCCGAGCTCTTCCACCAGCTTATCAGCGGAGACAGGAAGGAATCAACGGGGAGAGTCACCGACGGCCTGTGCCCCCTTGGAAGAGGGGATGGGTGGGGTGTGTGCGGCCCTGGATCCCACCGTCGTCCTCCGGTAGAATGGGGAGACACAGGGGGATGGTTCCATGGTGGACAGCCGAATCGGAAAGATGGAGACGGATCTGGAGGCACTCATCTGCGATCTCCAGCGGCAATGCCTGGCCATTCGCAGAGGGCTTCAGAGCACTCAACGCACCGNGGCCATCTTTGCCGATCACCCGTTGGCTACCTCTCTAAGCGACATTGAGGGGCTGCGTAGGGCCTTCGAGAGGGAGGAGGACCCCGACCTGCGGGACCGACTTCATCGGCTCTATTTCGGCTGCCTTTACCAATTTGTCCGTATGGATCTCCTTATGATGGATGAGATGGTGGATCAGTTTCTAGTCCAGGCGGCCGTTAGGGTCGATGGAGAACGGGTCTCCATCGCCGAGTTGGTCCCGTGGATCCTCACCCGGTCAAACTTCGAGAAAAGGGAGACGTTGCGATTCCTGGTCCTCCCCCTCCTCAAGAAGGGCAGTGAGCTCAAGGCCCGGCTCTGGACGGAGACCCTCTGCATTCTGAGGGAGGACTTCGGTTATCCCGACTACATCGCCTATTGCGAGGAAAAGAAGGGAGTGGATCTGTCCGCAAGCGCTCGCCGCTGGAGGACTTTGCTGGATGCCACAGACACCCTCTACCGTGCCCATGCCTCGGGTTGGGTGGAGCGTGCCTTGGGTCGGCCATTGAAGGGCCTAAGCCGCTATCATGCCATCTACCTTCTGCGCTTGAGAGGTTACGATCACGCCTTCCCCGCCCGGGACCTTATGGGCAGCTTCTTGCGCACACTCGAATCCTTGGGTATCGAGGCCCTATTTGGACGGCGTCTCTTTGTGGATGTTCATGGAAGACCCGGGAAAAGTCCTCTGGCCCGCTGCGTCCCGATTCGGATCCCCCATGAGGTCCATGTGACCATGAGGCCCATGGGGGGGCTTTCGGACTACGAGACCTTCTTTCATGAGATGGGCCATGGTCTCCATTACGTCCACACCGCAGAGGATCTTCCCTATCCCTATCGGCATCTGCCCCGCAGTTTCGCCCTCTCGGAGTGCTTCGGTTTCCTGTTTCAGGACTTGGTCTTCGAGCCCGCTTGGCTCTCCGCCTTCGGGGGGCTCGGCCAAGAGGAAATCCGCCTTCTTCGTTACGAGCACATCCTCAGACTCTTATGCATGGTGCGTCGTTACATCGGGAAGTTCCTCTTCGAGTACGAACTCTTCTCCCAGAAGCCATGGGGCGAGCCCTCCTCCTACGCCCGCTGGCTTGGATGTGCTACGGGGTTTCTCTATGAGCCGGAGGGGGCCTTCTTGGATATAGAGGAGGAGTTTTACTGCCTGGACTATCTGGAGGCCTGGGCGGGAGCGGCGGCGCTTCGGGCCCATCTCCAGAAGAATTTCGGCGGGGAGTGGTTCTTCCGTCCGGCAGCCGGTGCCTTCTTGGTGGAGCTTTGGCGAAATGGCGAGCGATGGGACCTTCCCACCATGCTTCGGCACTTGGGCCGCGATCCGCAGGATCTCTCCCCCCTGATGGAGACCTTTCAGAGGCTTCAGGACCTGTCCCCTTGTCCCTGATTCTCATGGTTCCCTTGACTTTCGTCACTAGGGGAAGATGAAATGGGGAGGGGGAAGGGG
>MTPG01000046.1 GCA_002010915.1 Desulfarculaceae bacterium JdFR-97
CCCAAAGGTATCACTCTTACAAGAAGAGATGGTTCATCGGTTCCCTTGTCCTGACCCAGAAGCGGATCATGGGCTTCGCCTATTGGAAACCCATTCTCAATATTCCTCTTGATGACCCACGGCTCAGCGAAGTCTCATGGTCGTCAAATGGGGAGCGGGCCCTGTGTGCGACTTTTGAGGCGGGTCTCTTTTTCGACGATTGGTCTGGTTTAATCAGTTGTTGCTTTTTCACAGAGCTATGGGCCCGATTCCTCTCAGCGGGAGGGCTAGCCCAACGGGCCGGAGGCTGGGGCGGAGGGCCCGAGAGGGATGGCTGGCGGGTTGAGGCAGCTTGGCGGTGGATGGGGACTCCCGTGTTAGGCTCAACACCAGGAAAATTGTGGAGCACAGTCCAGGCTATGCTGTTCCGAGCTTGCCCTCGGATGAGGCCGCCTGAGGGAGCAGGATTCGGAAGGTGCTTCCCTTGCCCACTTCGCTTTCCACTTCGATTCCACCCAGATGGGCGTCCACAATCCCCTTGACGATGGCTAGCCCAAGTCCAGTTCCCACCACGTTGCGGGTTTGTTCGTTTTTTATTCGGTAGAAGCGGTCGAAGATCCTCTCTCTGTCTTCCTCCGGGATGCCCAGGCCCGTATCCGAGACCTCCACCCATACGTATTGGCCGCGTGTTCCCAGGGCCAGTCGCACTTCGCCTCCTGTTGGTGTGTAGGAGATGGCATTGGAGAGAAGGTTGGAAAAGACCTCCTCCAGGGCATCGTCATCACCCATCACAGGAGGAAGCTCGGGGAAGGGGAGGACCCGAAGGTGGAGGCCTTTGCGTTCCGCCATTGGCTGGAATTGTTCTGCGATTCGCTCCACAAGGGAGGCAATGGGAATGGGTTTCATTGTGGTCACGATGCAACCGGCTTCTATCCTGGCCAGATCCAGCAGATCGTTGATCAGGGCTATCATGCCTTGGATTCGTTGCTGGGCTCGAGATATTAGCGCCCGCTGACGGGCCGTCATCCCGTGGGTCATCTCCATCTGGACCACGTCAAGCTGCTGCTTTACGGCCGCCAACGGGGAGCGGAGCTCGTGGGCCACCATGGCCACGAAGTCGGATTTCATCCGATCCATCTCTTTCAAGGAAGTGATGTCTTGAATTAGGGTCACACAGCCGACGGCTCCTTCCTCTGACAGGTACACGGGACTTACATGGGCGCGCAGGTCACCCACTCCTTTTATGGAGAACTCGCTGCACCGGGTTGACCCAAGCGGGTCCCCGAGCACTTCATCAACCATACGGGTCAACTCGGGAGGGGCGATCTCGCCCAACGGACGATCCAGAAGAATGCCGTCTTGGATATCCAGGAGCCGCTCTGAAGGGGGATTATGTAGGACCACCCTTCCCTCCTTGTCCGTCACGATCACCCCATCGGCCATGGAATAGATGATGGCCCTGAGGCGGCTTTTCTCTTGGGCGAGGTCCAGGAGACTCCTGGCGCGCTCGGCTCTCAGCCGCTCGGCTTCCTGATGAAGCTGGCGGTGCTCCAATGCCCTTCTCAACACCATCCGCAGTTGCTCCGGTGTGAAGGGCTTGGAGATAAAGTCGTAAGCCCCCTTTTTCATGGCCTCCACGGCCAATTCCACTGTGGCGTACCCGGTGATCACCACCACCACCACATCCAATTTCTCTTTCTTTATCCATTCCAGGACCTCCATGCCGGACATGCCGGGCATCATGAGATCCAGCAGCAAAAGGTCCACGGAACGGCCCTTCAGGACTTCGATACCCTCTTGTCCATTGCAGGCCAACTCGGCCAAACAGTCCATGGACTCGCAGATGCGGGCGCATCCATCCCTCATCACGCGCTCGTCATCCACGATCAGGATCACGGGGCGGTCGGCGATCTCTCTCTTTTCCATTTACCCTCGATCTCAGCGGGAGAGGAGTTTCTTCACACGGGTGGCTATCTCCTCCGGGTCCACTGGCTTGTCCACGTAGTCATCGGCCTCGGTCTCCATGCCCATGCGGAGTGTGTAGCGGGATTCATGAATCTTGGAGCCCACTGCGGTCAGAAGCAGCACGGGAATGGTCGAAAGTGAGGGGTCGGCCTTCATCTCTTTGCAGACCTCAAAGCCGTCCTTGTCCGGCATCATCACGTCCAGCACCACCACATCCGGTTTCTCAGATCGTACCTTCTGGAGCCCCTCGATTCCTCCGTATGCCTGGATGACCTCGTAGTCTTGGGCCTCAAGAAAAGCAGTAATGGTTTCGACCAGATCAGGATCATCGTCAACGACCAAAACCTTCGGCATGGCTCCTCTCCTTTCTTGTGAATCAAGCATCAAGCAGTGCTGCCTCCTTCAGGATCTGAGGCACGACTTCCTCTTTCCCGATGGCCATGATATGGACTCCGTCGCATATCTGATTTTCCCGGATGGCCCGTATCATGCGGGCAGCGATCTCTATCCCCACGCGGAGGGCCTCCCCTTTGGGGGCGGATTTCATCTCGTCGATCAGCGGTTGGGGAACGAAGACCCCAGGGACGTTCTTGTTCATGAAGTCCGCCATTCTCCAGGAGGTCAAAAGGATGATTCCAGCTAGAATCTTTACCCCGAACGGGCGTGCATATTCCATGAAGCGCTGAAATTTCTCAAGGTCGTAAACGGCCTGGGTCTGGAAGAACTCGGCTCCGGCCTCGACCTTTTTCTCGAATTTGATCAACTGGGGCTCGATGGGATTGGCCTCGGGAGTCACGATGGCCCCGGCACAAAATTCTATCCCCCCGTCCAGCTGGTTTCCCCCGAGATCCATTCCCTTCTCCATGGTCCGAATGGCGGCCAGCAGTTGGCATGAGTCCAGGTCAAAGACCCCTTTGGCGTCTTTGTGATCACCCACGACCACGGAGTCGCCGGTGAGACAAAGGACATTGTGTATGCCCCGGCTGTGCGCAAACAGCAGATCCGCCTGGAGGGCAAGACGATTGCGGTCCCGGCAAGTCATTTGAAGGATGGGCTCGCCGCCTTGTTCCTTGACCAACAGGGCGCCACCGAGGGAGGGATAGCGCATCACGGAGCTTTGGTGATCCGTGACGTTGAGGGCATCCACCTGATCCTTCAGCAGATCGATGTGATGGAGCATATGTTGCAGATTGGTTCCCTTGGGCGGGCCAATCTCTGCAGTAACCACGAATTTTCCAGACTGAAGGATCTCCCGAAAACGAAGGCGCATGGTTTATCTCCTTTCGGTGTCGAGGATCCTCATGTAGCCGGGTTTGGGTGGAGCCTGATAGTTGCGGGGCGGCTGCATCTTTCTCATCCGATCCAGCTTGCCTTGCTCCTTGAGGCGTTGATAGATCAAGGTCCAAACGCAGTCTATCTCAGGATCGATCTCGCACTTGCCGTTGTTGGTCCCACCACAAGGACCGTTGACGAGCCCCTTGTGGCAGCTGGTCACCGGGCAAAGCCCCCCGGTATCCCCTAGAATGCACTCCCCGCATTGGGTACAGATCTCCTCGAACAGGCCTATGCCCCTCTCCTTCCCGATGAACAGGGTCTCCAGCGCGGGCACCACGGGCACCTGGATATGCCTTGAGATGGTCTGGACCCCGAAGGCGCACGTCATGATGAGGGCCGCTTGCGCCTGGGAGATCTCCTCCGCATGCAGCTCCATGGCCTCGTGGGAGATTTCGTCGCAGGCTACAGGGATGACCATGGTGCCTGTGATGACCTTCCCCTGTTGCTTGAGATTGTCGGCCATCTGCTTGACCTCGGGGGCCCCGCCCGTATGGCAGAGGGTTACGCAAGTCCCGCAGCCGAAGAGGAAGAGGCTTTGGGCCCCTTGCAGCAGCGAAAGGATCTCCTCAAGGGGCTTCTGTCTCGTGATGGATCGGATCATGGCCGTCCCTCCGAGCAATGGATTAGTTGGGCCGCCTCCAGGGGTTCATCTCTCCTTGTCGCAGCGGAGACATCGTTTGGCCTCCTCAACCGCCTGTTGCTCCGTGTAGGCTTGTTCCACCTCCATGAAGCCCGCGATTCTTTGATCCGGCGGCAGTATGGGGATCTCCAGCCTCTTCCTCTCTTCCAGTTCCTCTTGATCCGCTGCCATCTCCACTTGGTGTTCGATGTCGCACTTCTCATCCCGGATCTCCACTGGAGTAGTGTCCCCCCTGAGGTACTTGTCGATGGCCACGGCTGCCCTGCGACCTGCAGCGATGGCCTGGATGACGCTGGTGGGCCCCGTTACGAAGTCCCCCCCCGCAAAGATCCCCGGCAGATTGGTGGAGAGGGTGTTGGGATCGACTTGAAGGGCTCCCCAACGGGCCCGCTCCAGTTTCGTGTCCTCGGGCAGGAAGGACAAATCCGGTGCCTGCCCCACGGCGGGAATCACTGTTTCGGCCTCAACGAAGAACTCGCTTCCCTCGATGGGAATCGGTCTCCTGCGGCCAGTATGGTCAGCCTCACCAGGGATCATTCGGATGCACTCGATCCCCTTGACCCGCCAATTCTCGTTGATGATGCGGGTAGGGGCGACCAAGAAGTGGAATTGAACGCCCTCTTGCAGGGCCTCTTCGTATTCCCGATCCGTAACCGGCATATCCTCCCGAGTCCGTCGATAATAGAGATGGACCTCCTCGGCCCCTAACCTGAGCGCTGCCCTGGAGGCATCCAAGGCAGTGTTGCCTCCACCGATGACCGCTACCCTAGGACCCACCTGAAGGGATTTGCCCACCTTTATGTCCCGCAGGAAGCTGAGTCCATACATGAGTCCTTCGACTCCCTCAATCTCCCCAGGGATCCCGATTCGCTGGCTCCTCTGCGCACCGGCTGCAATGAAGACAGCGTCGAAGCCCCCTTTGAGGAGCTCTTCGACGCTGCGTTGGCTCGTCACCGGTGCGTTATATCGGATTTCCACCCCCCTGGCCTGGATATATCGAATCTCCCTCTGGATGACCTCCTTGGGGAGTCGGAAATCGGGGATTACCACCCCCATCATCCCCCCTCCCACGGGAAGGGCCTCAAACACAGTACATGGATACCCCATCTTTCTGAGGTAGAAAGCGCAGCTCAGGCCCGCCGGGCCTGCCCCAATGACGGCGATCTTCTGGCTATGGCGGATTGGAAAGGGTTCAGGATCCTCTTTCACATGGCTGTAATACCAATCGGCCGCAAAGCGTTTAAGAGCCCGGATGGCCACGGGGTCGTCCAGCTCCCCCCTCCGGCACTTTCTCTCGCAAGGATGATGGCAGATCCGCCCGCAGATTGCCGGGAAGGGGTTTCTCTCCCGAATCAACTCCGTGGCCTCCAGGTACTTCCCCTCTGCAATAAAGGCCACATAATTGGGCACATCGATGCCCGCAGGACAGGCATGCTGGCATGCTGATATGATCATGCCGTCGCAGGCGGCCGCCGGGCATCTCTTTTCAAGGATATGGGCCTCGTATTCCTCCTGGAAGTAGCGGATGGTGGAGAGCACGGGGTTGGCGCAGGTCTGGCCCAGCCCGCACAGAGAGGCGCGTCTGACCGCTTCACCGATCTCTCGCAATCGGTCTATGTCTCCGGGTTTTCCCTCGCCTCGGGTGATCCGATCCAAGATCGAGAGCATCTGCGTGGTGCCGAGTCGACAAGGCGCACACTTTCCGCACGATTCCGCCTGAGTGAAGCTCAGAAAGAACTTGGCGATATCCACCATGCAGTTGTTTTCGTCCATCACCACCATGCCGCCCGACCCCATGATGGAGCCCACGGCCTGAAGGGAGTCGTAATCCACAGGCAGATCCAGGTACCTTGCTGGCACGCATCCACCAGATGGTCCTCCCATCTGGACAGCCTTGAACCTCCTTCCCTTAGGGATCCCTCCACCGATGTCGTATATGATGCCTCGGAGCGTGGTCCCCATGGGCACCTCAACCAGGCCCGTGTTGTTGATCCTCCCCGTCAAGGAGAAGATCTTGGTCCCTTTGGAGCGCTCTGTGCCTATAGAGGCAAAGGCTTCGTCCCCCTCCAGGATGATGGTTCGGATGTTGGCGAAGGTCTCCACATTGTTGATGCATGTGGGTTTTCCCCAGAGGCCGACCCGGGCGGGGAAGGGAGGTCGAGCCCGGGGCATTCCCCTCTTTCCCTCAATGGAGGCGATCAGGGCCGTCTCCTCCCCGCAGACAAATGCGCCCGCCCCTTCCATAATCTGGACGTCGAAGGAGAAATCCGTCCCCAAGATCCCCTGGCCCAGAAGGCCCATCTGGCGGGCCTGGTCAATGGCGACTCGCAGATGCTTCACAGCCAAAGGGTACTCGGCCCTTACATACACGTATCCCTGCTGCGAGCCCATGGCGTAAGCCGCAATGATCATCCCCTCCAGGACCAGATGGGGATTGCCCTCCAAGACGCTCCTGTCCATAAAGGCGCCGGGGTCTCCCTCGTCGGCATTGCATATGAGGTACTTGGGTTGCCCCGGGGCCGTACGGACGAATCGCCATTTGGTGCCCGTGGGGAAGCCCGCTCCTCCTCTGCCCCTCAGACCAGATCGTTCCACGGTCTCGATGACCTCTAAGGGCTGCATTGTGCTTAGCACTTGGCTTAGGGCCGAGTATCCCCCTCGGGCTATGTAGTCATCGATGTTGGTGGGGTCGATCCTGCCGTTGTCGCGGAAGACGATTCGCTTCTGTTTGGCATAAAAGGGAACCTCGTGTTCATAGATGCTCGGCTGCTCCGTGGCAGGATCCAGATAGAGGAACCGACCCAGGATGTTTTTCTGGATGAGGGTCTGTTGGACCACCTCTGGGACGTCCTCTACAGTCAATTTTTGATAGAAGATCTCCTGGGGCAGAATGACGGTGATGGGCCCCCGCTCGCAAAACCCATGACAACCCGTCTTTTTTACCCGGACTCTGGAGGACAGTCCCCTTTGTTGGATCTCCTCCACAAAGGCCTGTCGAACCTGCTCTCCCCCCCACGCACTGCACCCGGTCCCTCCGCAAACGGTCACCGTTGTCTGGCGGGGGTCCTGCTGCTGGAGGAGCCTCCNACGATAGGATTCAAGCTCTTCCACGCTTCGAAAAGGACCCATGGTCCCCCTCACTCCTTGGTCGGAAGTTCACAGGAAGCTGAGTAGCGTCTCAATCCGTTTGGGGGTCATTTTTCCGTAATATGTTTGGTTGACCACCATCACTGGAGCCAGTGCGCAGGCACCCAGGCAGGCGACGGTCTCCAAGGTGAACTTAAGATCCTCGGTTGTTTGGCCCTCCTGGATTCCCAGAAGGTTTCTAACGACCCTGTAGATCCCGCGGCCTCCCCTTACGTGACAGGCCGTTCCCCGGCAGACTCGCACCAGATTTTTCCCCCGAGGAATCATAGAGAACTGGGAGTAAAAGGTCAGGACGCCCTGAACCTCCGCGGGCATGAGGGCAAGGTGACGGGCCACTGGAAGGATCGTCTCTGGGGGGATGTATCCATAGTGCTCCTGAATCCACTGCAGGATCGGGATCAAAGAGTCCCTTCGACGGGGCTTCTCTTTTAGGAACTCCCTCAANTCCTTCAGATCCCCCTCGGTTAGGGTGGGCGATTTCATTGCCTTTCTCCTGGACGCTCTAACCGGATGCAGGTGGTGGCCGACACTGTGGGCGTCTTGCAAATGGGATCCCATTGCCACTGGGCGAGGTGCGCCATAGTCCCTCCCTCGGGACCCGGCACCACGCAGGCATATCCTTCGGGGATCCCAAGCTGGAAGCTCACCTGGGCCATGATGGTTCCCTGCATGGAATGGATCTGCACCAGATCCCCTTGGCGGAGGGACAACGGAGCTGCGTCTTTGGGATTCAGGTGAACCTGGCATTGAGGGAGGGCCGTGGAAAGCCTGGAGGCCCGTTTGGATCTGGTTCCCCCGGAGTAATGAAAGTGGGTCTCACCCCTGAAGGCCCACAGGGGGAAGTCGGGGTTCGGCTCCTTGGGTCTTTCAAGTGCCCCATCCTGCCAACTCATGTCCAGCTTGGATAGACCACCTCGAAAGAGAATTGCCTCCCCTGGCGATCGTTCATCGGGGCAAGGGCAGAAGAGTCCTCCGACCTCGATGCGGGAGTATTGAATTCCCCTGTATGTAGGGACCACGTGGGAGATTTCCTTCATTACGTCGGCGGGACTCTCGTAAGGACCCGTTCCGTCGAGGCGGTGGAGGATCTCGGATAGGATCCACCAATCTGGTTTGGCCGAACCGGGGGGAGACTTGGCCGCTCGGATCCTTTGTACCCTCCTCTCCATGCTAGTGAAGGTCCCGTCCTTTTCGGCAAATCCAGCGGCAGGAAGGACCACGTGGGCCATTTGTGCCGTCTTGGTAGGAAAGAGGTCTTGAACCACCAGGAAATCCAGTCCGCGCAGAGGCTCCATCTCCACTGGCGGCAGCACCCCTGCTGGGTCCTCGCCCATCACGAAGAGGGCCTTGAGCCTTCCCTTTTGCGCGGCCTTGAGCATCTCGCAGAGACTCCAACCGGGCCCCCCAGGGGGCCTCCTGCCCCAGAGCGCCTCAAACCGGCTCAGGCTTGCGGGATCCTCGACGGATTCATAGCCCGGAAGCCATTCTGGCAGGGTGCCCATATCGCAGGCACCCTGCGTGTTGGCGGATCTGTCCAGAGGGTAGAGACCGCCGCCGCTTACGCCGAGGCACCCCAGGAGAAGGGCAAGGTAAGCCAGGTTCTTTACTTTCGGGAGAGGGTTCGAGGATAGGGTAATTAAGGGGCCGAAAAGGACGGCACAACGACGGGTGGATGACATAAGTCGGACGACGCGGCGAAGTGCCTCCTGATTCACACCGGTGGCTTCTTCCACGAGGGAGAGATCCATCATGGATGCCTTTTTTTGAAAGGTTTTCCATCCCTTTGGTTCCCCTTTGAGCAGGTCTCTGCACCATAGCCCCTCTCGGATCAGGATGCTGATCAGGCCCATGATCAGTATCGATTCCGTGCCCGGAGGGATGCGCAGCCAAAAGTCCGCCATGTGGCTCAAGGGGTCCTCCAGGATGCTGACATAGATGAGCTTGGCCCCTTTATGACGGACAGCCTGCTTGATCCTGTAGCTCGCCACAGGGTGGGATTCCAAGGGCTGAGCCCCGATGACGAAGATGACTTCGGCGGCTACCAGGTCCTGGAGGGGGTTGGTGCATGTACTCGTACCCAGAACCTCCCACAGTGCCTTGATGCTGGAGAATGCATGCAACCTGGATCCATTGTCCACATGAGGGCTGCCAATGCCGGCCCTGGCGATCTTCTGAAAGAGATAATTCTCCTCATTGGTGCATTGAGTGGACCCGAAAAAGCCGACCGATTCTGGGCCCCACTGCTCGGTGATACCCTTCAGCCTCTCGGCAACATAATCCAGGGCCTCTTCCCAAGAGGCTGGCTCAAGCTCCTCGCCCTTTCGAAGGAGGGGGTATTGGAGACGGTCGGGATGGTCGAGATAATCGCTCCCGTAATGTCCTCTCACACAAAGGGCTGGCAGGACTAGGGGATTCCCTTTGAGGGGATCTGTCTTGACGATGCGATCTTCCAGCGTGTAAAGCCACATGGTGCATCCGCAACCACAATAGGCGCAGGTGGTCGCCACGCGATCGGAGACCGTCCCTCGATGGGGGAGATCCTTCTCCATTAAGGCCCCTGTGGGACACATTGCCACGCAGGAGCCGCAAAAGGTGCAGTCCGAAAGGTCCAGAGGGGTTTCAAACAAGGTGGCGGGTCTGGCTCGAAATCCCCGATGGATGTAATCGAGGGCGCCGACTACCACCAGTTCATGATCCGCTCGGATGCACTTGCCACAGAGGATGCACTTGCTCAAATCGCGGGATAAAAATGGATTGAGATCCTCTACCTCCACGTAAGAGGGGATGCGGTCGTAATCGATGTGCCCGATGCCGAGCTCGGCGGCCAATTGCCGGAGTCGGCAGCGATTGCCTTTGTCACAGATCACACATGACTCCGGGTGGTTGGAGATCATCAGCTTGATGATGACCCGGCGGGTCTCCTCCACCAGGGGCGATTTGGTCACTATCCGCATCCCAGGGGCAATGGGTGTGATGCATGATGCTAGGAGTCTTCCCGTGGTCTGTTCTTCGACCAGGCAGACCCTGCATGCCCCCGCGGGCTTCAGACAGGGATCGTGGCAAAGCGTAGGGATGGCAATCTCCATCTCCTGGGCTAGCTCCAAAATGGTCATCCCCTCCCTGCCGCTGACCGTGACCCCATCCAAAGTGATGGTGATTGTCTCCACCTACATCCTCCCTCGCCGGCGATGGTAAAATCTCTCCGTTTGGAGATANAGATGGCGCCCTGAAGAGGAGCAACCCTCCTACCCAGCGGTTAGANAGCGGGTCGTTGACTACCCACGGGGCAGATGAAATAGATTAGGATGGTTCGCAGGACTGGAGGACCGTTCGCCTCTGGACAGCGGCCCGGATCTACCCTGATGACTGCAGGTGAACCTTTGACCTTTTTCCTGGGATTATCGGCCTCAACGGAACAGAGGATCAGTCTTCCAATGGGTAGCCTTAGTAACTAAGAGCACAAAATTCTTTGGCCTGTCAAGTTGTTATTTGCTCTTTTCCCACTTGTTGAGCGATTTTAGGGCTGCTTCAGGGGCTTGGTCCCCCCAGACCCCCACGGGCCATTATCTCTTAATTCCCTGAAGGCATCTTGGAGGGATCCAAACTCAAGGGCTGGGTCGTTTGGGCCTCTTCCTGTGCAGAGGGCGAGGAGACGGGCAGCGTGATTCGAAAGGTGGTGCCTTTTCCAACGCTGCTTCTTACCTGGATCTCTCCTCCGTGTCTTCTCACGATTCCGTAGGTGGTGCTCAGCCCAAGCCCCGTCCCTTTGCCGAAGGCTTTGGTGGTAAAAAATGGATCGAAGATCTTGGCCAAGTGCTCGTCCGGAATCCCGCATCCTGTATCGCTGACCTCCACTTGGACTTTCATCTGTGGCGTTCCTTCATGCCACGTTCGGATGGTGATCCTTCCCTTTCCATTCATGGCCTCTGCTGCATTGACCAAGAGATTGGTAAAGACCTGTTGCATCTGTCCGCCATCTGCCAGGATTGGGGGGAGATCAGGGTCCATCCGGCGGTCTAACTGGATGTTGTGGAATAGGGCCTGGTTTTCTAAAAGGGCGATGCATTTCTCGATCACCTGGTTGATCTGGATCAGGCTCTTCTCTTCCCCTCTTTTGCGGGCGAATTCCAGCAGACCCCTGACAATCTCCTTGCAGCGCAATGTTTGATCCACGATCTCCTGAAGGTCTGCGGCAAGATCTTCATCCTGGATCTTCTCCAGCAGCATGTTGGCGTACATCAAGATCCCTCCCAGCGGGTTGTTGATCTCGTGTGCCACGCCTGCAGCCAATTTGCCCAACGAGGCCAGTTTTTCCGATTGAAGGAGCTGCTTGTAGGTCTCCTCAAGCTGCTGCTGCATCTTGATCCGTTCCCTTAGATCCGTGAAGATCCCGACGGTAGCGATCTCCTGGTCGCCTTCGTAAACGATGGCCGCGGAGATGTGGACGGGGATATGTTCTCCATCTTTGGCAACCAGTGTGGTCTGGGTGGTGGGGAGCTTGCCCGGCGGGCCGTAAGCGTCACTCCGGAGTCGCCTCATGATCTCCTTGGCCATGCCGGGCGGATAGAGTTGGGTAATATGGATCTTTCCGATCACTTCGTTAGAACGGAATTTCAGTAATCGTTCAGCTCCCTCGTTGAAGATGATGATGTTGCCCTTCATATCCGCTGCGATGATGCCATCCACGGAGCTTCGAATGACCTTTTGCAGGAATTCGTTGGCCTTGCGAAGTTCGTTTTCCATTCGAATCCGTTCGCTCAGGTCCCGAATATATACGTAGGTCTTCAATTCTCCCGAGGGACTCCTCGCGAGGGCCAAGTTCATCTCCACGGTTTTGGTGGATCCATCACTTCTCACCAAAGGCATCTCCAGCGTGACCCTTCGGCTCCTCTCCCGGTGCAAGGGCGAGTAGAGGCCCTTGAGCTGGATGCGATTTTCCCTGCGCAGATAACGTGTGATCTCGGAGCCGACAAGCTGGCTCACGGTCAAGCCCAGGATCTCTCCAGCCCTTTGATTCGCGAACTCTATGCGGAAGTCCTGGTCGTAGATCAATATTCCCATGTCTCCCAGCTCGGCGATCTTTTTGATTCTGTCCCTGGCCTCCCTAGCCGAGCGCTCCAAGGCCTTCCTGTGAGAGATATCCTTGATTCCGNTGTATCCGATCTCCTCTCCGGAGCCCCTTTTGGCCTTGGTCCAGGAAAACTCCACGGTCTTGGTGTTGCCCTTGGCCGTGATTAGNGTGAGATCAAAGGGCTCGGGGAGAGAGTCTTCGGAGAGAACCCTTAGGATCCATTCCCTTTCCTCAGGAGCAAAGAGCGAAACCAGGTCCATCCCTTCCAATTGCGAGGGGGTGAATTCCGTGATCTGGGAGGCCCACTGGTTGGCGGATTGAACGCGATGGGTCTTTGGGTCGATTTCCAAAAGGCCCAGCCGAAATAGATTCGATATGACTGTGGTCATCCCTTCTTCCAAATGGAAGGGATGAGTAGGGCATCTCCTCGCCGATCTGGAACCCTTATTATCCTGATCCATTGCTTCTTCCAAGACATCCAATAGAAGGAATCCGCCGGGAGGAAGGAATATCCGATGGAAGATCCTCTAGGATATTGTATCAAAATGGGATCTGAGCACAATGGGTCTTCCATGGAAAGGCCGGACCAGAGGCGATGTTTCTCAACTTCGCGGATTCCTCAAAGGTTATAAATACGGAATTCGAGCGCGAGGAAGATAGGAAGAGCAACAATAGCTTAGAAGTGGATGGCTCTGCCGTGCCCAGCCCGGCGTCTGATTGCGTTTCACGAGCTGATGATTATGCGCTATGACAAAATAAAAAGATGAGGATCCCCTCCTTATTGTTCTATGTCCCAGAAGGGGATACCTCATCGGTAACGATTCCTGCGCGGACAGGCCTTATACATTCATCTATCCACCCGGTCTTCGGAAGTGCCCTATTTTTTGTCCGGGTGATGGCCCTGCGGTTCGACCTCCCCTCCAGGAGGTTGCGGCGGAGCCGGCTCTTCCCCGCCTTTTTGTGCCCCAGCCTTCATCTTCATCCCCGGACTCATGGTCATTACTTCCCACGGGGGAGGGAAAGGTCGGCCGATGAGCTTTCGCACTTTGGCCCTTTGTTCATCCGTGAGCAGGCCGAGGATTTCCGTATAGAGCCGAATCCCCCCCAACTGGAGTTGCACGTCCAACTCAGCTATTTTTTTGAGGATATCTTCAACGGCCTGAAGCTCGACGGTGGAACCCCTCAGTGCGAGCTGAAGCTCCAGGCGCAGGGCTCGGGCCCTAGCCCTGTTGAGGACGGTCTCCTTGAGGTGTTGAAAGACACCCTTTTCCACCTGGACCACCTGAGTGGGAGAGAGNCCCAGAAACTCCTTTTTGGCCATAAAGCGCCCGATCCAGGCATGGAGGGAGTTCATCATCCCCATCATTCCGCCCATTCCCTGCATCATGGAAGGAGCCCCCATCCGCGGACCCATTCCTCCCATCATGCCCGACATCATCTGCATCATCTGTGGCATCATCCCCATCATGCCCGGCATCATTTGCATCATGCCGCCCTGCTTCGGGCCGCCTCCGCCTGCCGCAGGGCCATGGGAACGAGACTGCTGGGCGAATGCCGATCCGCCAGAGAGAAGATAAACCACCACCAGACAAGCGACCGACAAAAGGACCAAACATGTTGGCCTCCGTTTCATCCTGCACCTCCTTGTGGGATTTTCCCTGCTAAGGTGTCGTCAACCATTGGAAGGGGGCGGCCTAGGAGGCCTTCCTCCCAGATCCAGCTTTGGGTCTATCGGGGCCTCATGGAAATTTCTTTGGCCTCCACGAGGGCCCTTCGGTTCTCTCCAGCAATCCGCGTGCGCCTTCAAGGGGTTGAGTTGCATGGCCTCCACCCAGTGTCGGGCAAATTCCAGCATCCGTTTCCGAAGCGGGAGAATCCCCCTGTTGGATCCTTTCCAGCCGTTTCCACTAAAACCGCGGGTCAAGGAATTGGTGGTGGATGCGGCCAAAGCCCGACTCCTTTTGGAAGAAAGGGCCGGGATTCTGGCCCCCGGTTCAGCTTAGATACCGTGCTGCGTCAGCAAGGAAAGAGAAATTCAACGATCGGGGAAAAAGGCGATGCCCCATAAACAGAAGGGGGCTCAGCAGTCTGTGTTCCGAATCGGCGTGCGATGTTCAAGGCCCCGTTTCCCAGAGGGACAGCTAGTATCGATTTCAATCCACGTGGCTCTGGTTCTCTTGTCTCGAATGCCTTTGACCCCACAGACAGATCATCCCTCCTGCGGTTGGTCATGAAGGTCTCTCGAAGCGGCTCTTGAAAAAATTGTACAGGGGCACGAAGACCAAAGCAATGTAGATGCCATAGAGGAAGCTTTCAAACAACCCCAACAGAAACGATTTCCAACTGATCCACTCGAAACCGGGGAGGAGTCGGGTCCATGCCTGATACATGGTATTACCTGGGAAAATCAGGTCATATGCAACGCAGAGCACATAGCTTATGGCAAAAAGAAGCCCCAGTGATATGCCCACCGTTCTCCAATTGAGATATCCCATCAGGTCACCTCCTTGGACATACAGGTCCTTCCCTCAACGTCAGGACGACGGATAGTTCTCGGGTGCCGCTTCAAATTTGGAGAGGCACTTCTCAGAGCAGAAGAAGAGCCGTTGATCGCCCCTTCGAATCATGGCGTGGGCATGATCCGCATCGATTTCCATTCCGCAGACAGGGTCTACGGCCTTTCGGGATGGAAGGTCGGGTTGCTCGGGTTCCTCGGACCCATCTCCATGGTGACCTCCTGCATGGCGGGCTCCATGACCTCCNATATGGGCACCGCAGCCATGCTTCATCATCATATAGAAGGCTCCTCCGAGAATCAGAAACCAAAGGATACTTTCCATGGAACCAACTCCTTTCGCACTTCATCCCCGGTCGTCGGGGACTTACGCTCAGACGTCCTTCCCACCTTGGGAGACATGGGTCACAGCTTGGATGCTTTGGCTCAACACGAGCCAGACCGTCAAGGGTATGAGACGGAGACATCTGTGATCTTGGGGGCCCTGTTCCCCATGGAGATTTGAGTTTAGCCACTCTGGCCCACCAACGCCCGGACGGTGGACCAACGAGGGAAGAACATGGGCACACGTTTCCGATAGTCCTCGAAATCCGCACCAAAGCGTTCGGCGAGGGTCCTCTCCTCCTTTTTGGCCAAGCGATAGTAAGCCGCTACGATCACTGGGAAGAGAAGGAGGGTAATGATGGTCGGCCAATGAATCAACTGTCCCAGGAGAGCCAAGAAGATGCCGGTGTATTGAGGGTGTCTGAGGCCTCCGTAAAGGCCGGTCGTCACGAGACGGTCTTCTTTTTGGGCGGCATATACCTGCTTCCATCCCAGGAACAATAAACAAACACCCGAAAAGACAAGGACATATCCCACAAGCATTTCGAGCAATGCACCGAGTTCATCATAGCCGAGAAGCGTCGCCCACAGATGGCCCTTGCTGTGGAGCCATGGGATATGCAGACCAAAGATCGAAGTCAAAAAGTACACGGTCAACGGGAAACCGTACATCTCCGCATAGAGTGCGATCACGAACGCCTGCAACAACCCTGCGTTTCTCCATTCTTTCACGCTTCGAGGGGCCAGCGTGCGGAAGATAAGCCAAGAGACGAGGGCGACCATTACGACCGCGGCGCCCCACTGACCTCCCAACGCTATGGAATGGCTCTCCTCCATGGTTTCACCTTTCAAAGGAAACGGCCGATTTACCGATCCTCCGAGCTCCTGGTAATGGCCCTCTTCAGCTTGGTGGAGACTTCACCGGCGATCTCGCGCAGCCGGTCGCTTTGGATCACCCCCAGGGCAGAGGCCGGGTTTATAGCTGCAGCGTGTACCTTTCCGTCATCCCGCTCGTAGAGCACGACATTGCAGGGAAGGAGGAGCCCCACGTCCAGATCGGCCTCGAGTGCCCGGTGGGCGAAGGGAGGGTTGCAAGCACCTAGGATTATGTAANTGCGGAAGTCCACGCCGAGTTTCTTCTTGAGGACGGCCTTAACATCGATCTCGGTGAGTACGCCGAAACCTTCCCCTTTAAGGGCCTCGGTGACTCTGGAGACGGCATCCTCGAAGGGGAGGTCCAAATCGATACTGAAGGCGTAGGATCCGGTATCTTCCATGACTAGACTCCTCAGTGGTCAAGGTCCCGCTTGGCGGCCAGGTAGAAAAGGTAGGGAATGTGGCCCAAAGAGGAGCGCCTCGGACGCTCCTCCTCGGGCGTTTTGGTCAATAGACCGAACGCATCCAGCCGGTTCTCTTGTCAATGGCGATGCGATCCACCAGAGAGCCGTCCTTGGTGAGGATCTCGGCCTCGAAGACGCTCCCCTTATCCTCGATCTTGCCCAGCTTCAAGTTGGGATTCCGGGTGGCCTTGAGATGGTTCTCCAGCAGCGCCCGGGCGTCCTTTTCCTCCATCTGCTTGGAGCCACCAGGGGTCTGGGGGCTCGAAGGGGGCTGACCATAGCCGGGTCCCATGCCCCAACCTCTACCCATCATTCCCAGCCCCATCATCCCGGGTCCCATACCCCAACCTCGTCCCATCATCCCGGGTCCCATCATTCCGGGTCCCATCATTCCGGGTCCCATCATGCCCGGTCCCATGCCGTATCCACCCCATCCTCCGCCCATCATCATTCCCGGACCCATCATGCCGTAGGGCGAACCCCATCTGGGTCCCATCATTCCGGGTCCCATACCGTATCCACCCGGCCCCAGAGGTTGCCCGCACCATGGGCAATACCATCCTCCGGATGCGGGACCGGGGGGAGCTTGGTAGCCCGGGGCCATCTGGGCTTGGGATACGGCCGCTGCAAGGGGCAAGGACAGAAGCGCCGCTATAACGATCCATCTCTTTGTCATCTTCATGCCATCCTCCCATATGGGGTATAAGGTTACTCCTCCTTCTTTTGTTCCTCGAGGAATTTTTCAGGGTCCTTGGCGAACCGCTCTTTGCAGCCCACTGCACAGAAGTAGTAAGTCTTTCCTTTGTATTCGTAATTGGCGGCCGCCCTCTTTTCGTCCACAGCCATTTTGCAAACAGGGTCGATGGCCATGGGACTCACCTCCTTTCTTGTTGGGTGGGGATGGCCCCCCATCCCTTTCGTGTTCGGTGGAGGTTTACTCCACGCGGAGCCCTCACGCTGCATGCTCTAGTGTCGGGGGCCTGAAGCGTCTCAAGCGAAGGGCGTTGGTCACTACTGTCACCGAGGACAAGCCCATGGCCGCGGCGGCGAAGATGGGATTGAGCAGGATGCCGAAGAACGGGAAGAGGACGCCTGCAGCCACCGGGATGAGGATCGTGTTGTACGCGAAGGCCCAGAAAAGGTTCTGCTTGATGTTTCGGATGGTGGCCTTGCTCAGGGCAATGGCGGTCACCACCCCCGTGAGTTCCCCGCTGATCAGAGTGATATCCGCCGACTCGATGGCCACATCGGTTCCGGTGCCGATGGCGATGCCTACATCGGCCTGTACCAGAGCCGGGGCGTCGTTGATCCCGTCACCTACCATGGCTACTCGTTTGCCCTCTGCTTGAAGTTTTTTGATCTCCTCGGCCTTCTGATCCGGGAGGACTTCAGCCAGGACCCGGTCCACCCCTACTTGTCGGGCTATGGCCTCGGCGGTCCGAACGTTGTCCCCAGTGAGCATGATGACCTCGAGACCCAGACGGTGAAGGGCCTCGATGGCCGACTTGGAGTTCTCCTTGAGGGTGTCGGCTACAGCCACGATCCCGGCGAGGCGATGGTCCACGGCAATGAACATTGAGGTCTTGCCTTGCGAGGAGAGGGTCTCGGCCTTGGCCTCCATGCCCTCCAGGGAGATGGAGCGGTCCTTCATGAGCTTGAGGTTGCCCATGAGGACACGGCGGTCATCGATGACCGCCTCGATACCATGCCCCGGAATGGCATTGAAGTCCCGAGGGTCCGAGAGGGGAAGCCCCCTGGCCGAGGCCTCCCGGACCATGGCCTCTCCCAAGGGGTGTTCGGACCCCCGCTCGGCGGAGGCCGCCAGCCGCAGGACATCCTCCTCGGTCCAGTCCGCGGAGGCGACCACGTCCGTGACCGAAGGTTCGCCCCGTGTGATGGTGCCGGTCTTGTCCAGCACCACAGCGTTGAGACGGTGGGCCGTCTCCAGGGCCTCGCCGCTGCGGATCAGGATGCCGCTTTCGGCCCCCTTTCCAGTCCCCACCATGATGGAGGTGGGGGTGGCCAATCCCAAGGCGCAAGGGCAGGCGATGATCATGACGGCCACGAAGTTGAGCACTGCGTAGGTGAGGGCGGGCTCGGGTCCGAAGAGGAGCCAGACTATGAAAGTGATCACGGCGATCCCGATGACCGCTGGCACGAAATAGCTGGCGATCACATCGACCAACCTCGCGATGGGGGGCTTGGATCCCTGGGCCTCCTCAACCATCTTGATGATCTGGGCCAGCATGGTGTCCTTGCCAACCTTAGTGGCCCGGAACTTGAACGTCCCGGTCTTGTTGATGGTGGCGCCGATCACCTCGTCGCCCACGTTTTTCTCCACAGGGATGGACTCGCCGGTGACCATGGACTCGTCCACGGCCGAGCGCCCTTCGAGGACCACCCCATCCACCGGGATCTTCTCCCCCGGCTTGACGAGTACCGTATCGCCGATGCGGACCTCCTCCACCGGGATCTCCACTTCCTCCCCGTCCCGGATGACAACGGCGGTCTTGGCCTGAAGGCCGATGAGCTTCTTGATGGCCTCAGAGGTTTGGCCCTTGGCGCGGGCCTCGAGCAGTCTGCCCAAGAGGATCAGGACGATGATGGCCCCGGCCGTGTCAAAGTAGACGTCGGCGGCAAGGCCTTCGGCCGCAAACAGCGAAGGGAAGAAGGTCGCCAGGACACTGTAAAGGTAGGCAGCGCTGGTCCCCACTGCGATCAGCGTGTTCATATTGCTGGTCTTGTGCTTGGCGGCTGCCCAGGCCCCTCGGTAGAACTGCCATCCCACCCAGAACTGGATGGGGGTCTGAACAAGGAGCTGAAGAAGGAAGTTTAACTGACGGCTCAGGGGAAGGACGTGGCTCAGACCCACCTTGTCCCAGTAGGCGAGGAGAAACAGAGGAATCACCAGGACCACACCGGTGAGGAACCGTTGTTTGAGCTTTCGGAACTCGGCCTCTCTGGCCTCCTTCTCCGTGTCGACAGCCTCGCCCTCCTCCACCGGGAGGATCGTGTAACCGGCTTCCTCCACGGCTCGGGCCAGATCCGACACGGTGACCGTCCCGGGGACGAACTCCACGGTGGCTCTCTCGGTGGCAAAGTTGACCTCGGCCTTGAGCACCCCGGGAACGCGGGCCAAGGCATTCTGAACGCGCCGGACGCAGGAAGCACAGGTCATCCCCTGAACCGGAAGGGTCATCGTCTCGACGCCAGCTTCGTAACCGACATCGCGGATGGCTTGAATGAGATCCGCCGGGCTGTGCAGCGTGGGATCATAGAGGATGTCCGCCCTCTCGGCTGCGAAGTTTACTTTGGCCTCCACCACCCCTTCCAGCCGGGAGAGACCCTTCTCGATGCGGGCTACGCAACTGGCGCAGCTCATCCCTCTGACAGGGAGGGTGAGCTGCTGAAGGTTCTTCTCCCCCACCTGTGCTGTCTCGTCAGGGGTCGAAGGGACCACCGGATGGGGAGATCCATGGAGAAACTCCTCCGGGGCTCGTTGGAACCGCTCCATACAGCTCGCGGCGCAAAAGTAATAGGTCTTTCCTCCGTATTGCAGCCGTGCAGGGGCCGTTGTCTCGTCGACCTCCATTCCACAGACTGGATCACGCTCCATAGAGACCCTCCTTTCCCGGTGCCGGACTCGGCTCTCCGGACTCCATCAAGCTCCGTCCGCAAGCCGGGTCTACACCGCTTTGGCCGAGATAGGCAAGGCGCAGTGCAAAAAACCGAGGTGAACTCGCGCTCGGCCGAACGTCGATTTTGAATGGGAGATAGCCTCATCGATTCTCTCCCTTGAGGTTTCACGATGTCAAGGCGCGATGGTCACGCCAGAGCTTTTTGGCCGTTTCCCTATCTCCTACCCAAGAGGTATGCAATATGCATGCCCCGCCAGGAGGCGCTCCTTGGCTCCGAAGCTTGAGCCGTCTTCTCGAGGATTTTCTTAGAGGATTGAAGACCTCCCATACCGATGGCTGTTCCGCGGCTGATACCTTTTTACACGGTACTCCGAGCGATCAGAGCAAAAGCGGGTAAAAAAGTTTCAATGGGGGCCTGGTCAGAGAGGTGAGCCCTTGAAAAGAGCGAGACCGCTTTCCATCGCTATTCAGGTCCCCTCTCCCTNTCGTTTCCTTTGAGGGGTCGAAAAGGGGAGGAGCCCTCTGAAAGTTTCCTCCGAGGATGAATCCCGATGAACGTGTCTCACCAAGATGGTATAGAAATGGCTTCTGAATCCCCTAGGGGGAGATTCGATTCACAAACTTGTGACCCCTTAACACCTGGGGAAGAGATGGGACGATCCCAAAGACTCCGAAAGAGAAAGAGATCTGTCTCAGGATGGTTGGCCGGAGGATGTGTGGTCCTTCTTTTGGGAGGCTTCGGGCTGTACCTCGTCGGCCTGTCCGGAGATTGGGTCCTCTACGGATTGATCCTTCTTTTTCCCTTGCTTCATTTCTTGTTGATGAAGGGCCGCAAGAACTGAGGCCTTCCTTGACACTCTGCATACCCCCTTTTAGGATAGATCGTCGTTTGGTTTTCCCGGCTGTGGGCGATGACTTAAGCGGAGGATATGAGCATGGAGATCTCGGGCAGGACGGCCCTGGTTACTGGTGGGGCCAGCGGATTGGGAGAGGCGACGGTCCGCCTCTTGCATGGAGAGGGGGCCAACGTGGTGGTGTTGGATGTGAACCGTGAGCTGGGTGAGGCCTTATGCAGGGAATTGGGGGATCGAGCGGCCTTTGCCCCGGCCGATGTCACGAATACCGAAGAGGTGGAGGGGGCCTTCCGCATGGCCCTGGATCGATTCGGGGGCCTGCACATCGCGGTCAACTGTGCCGGGGTCGGTCCCCCCATGAAGGTGGTCGGAAAGGAGGGACCCCACGACCTGGAGCGGTTCCTCCAGGTCATCCAGGTGAACCTCATCGGCACCTTCGACGTGACGCGCTGGGCGGCCTACTACATGACAAAGAATGAACCCAGCGCAGAGGGGGAGCGCGGGGTCATCATCAATACGGCCTCCATCGCGGCCTTCGAGGGCCAGATCGGGCAGGCAGCCTATGCGGCCTCCAAGGCCGGGGTGGTGGGGATGACGCTTCCCATCGCCCGAGAGCTGGCCAGAAGCGGCATTCGGGTCTGCACCATCGCGCCGGGGCTCTTCGACACTCCCCTTCTGGCCTCGCTTCCCCCCCAGGTCAAGGAAGAGCTGGGAAAGCAGGTCCCCTTCCCCCCCCGGCTGGGCCGACCTCAGGAGTTCGCCCTTCTTGTGGGCCAGATCGTCCGCAATCCCATGCTCAACGGGGTGACACTCCGTCTGGACGGTGCCCTTAGGATGCCGCCCAGGTAATATGGTGCACAGGGCTCTCGAAGGGGCCTTTTTCCCAGAGTCCGGCCAACATCGAGGCCTTCGCTCCCGGGCGATAATCCAATGCAGCTCATCCTCATCGGTGTGGTGCACCGGGATCCCCATGGGAAGAGACGGCTGGAGAGGGTGTTGGAGTCCTTGAGGCCGGAGGCCGTCAGTGTGGAGTTAAGCCCCTTGGGTTTGGCGTGGAGAGAAGGTGAGGGGAGGCGGCTTCGAGACAAGCTGGATCGGTTGACATCGAACCTTCCGCCAGAGAAGAGGGGCCACCACCGGATCCGTCTCCTCCGGGCTGCCTTGGATATCCCATTCGAGTATGAGGCCGCCCGGAGTTATGCCGTAAAGCAGGGGATTCCCCTTCACTTGGTCGACATCAACTGGACCTCCAGGAACCATCTGCCCCTTTTCGAGCAGGAGATTCTGACCCCGTCCAACCTCGAGCGCTTGACGAGCGAGGAAGGTCGTCCGCTGCACCTCGTGGTGCGGAACGAATACAAAAAGGCTGAACGCTGGCTCCGGGGTTCCTTCGTATGGAGCCTGGAGGGCCGGTGGGATGGTCTGGAGGAGCGAAGGGAGCGCTTTCTGGCTTGTCGCCTGCGATCTCTCTGCCGGATATACGCTTGCTTAGTCCATGTGGGTGGATGGATACACCTGATCCCCGAGCCCGGGAGACGGACCCTGTTCTGCCGCCTCCAGGATCTTTCCCCGAGGCGGATCCTCCTTACGGGGGTGGAGGTCCCCCCTTTCAATAGGCATACATGGACCCGTAGGGCCGATGTGTGGCCGGCTTCACCTTGGTGAACGGCTCCTCCAAGATCTCCGAGGCGTCCTTCCCGAAATCCTCGGCGAATTCTTTGATGATAAGTTCCAAAAACGAGCGGTCGTTTTCGTCCAACGGCTCGAAGGCGAGGCCTTTGCCCAAACGGTATGGCTCAATTTCCCCTCGAAGATAGATGATCCCCCCGTGCATGCCTGTGCCCAGATAGTGTCCGGCTAGGGGGCGTTCCGGGGGGTCGGTGCCGTACATCCCAAGGAGGACGATGCACCCTCCAGCCATGTACTCGCCCAGGAAGTCGCCGGCCTTGCCGCCGATGACGATGACAGGGAGCTTGTCCTGGTAAGACTTCATATGAATCCCCACCCGATACCCCACATCTCCGAGGATGTGGATGCGTCCGCCCCGCATGCCATAGCCCACCACGTCTCCGGCCATACCGTGGACCACGATCTTGCCCGCATCCATGGTGTTACCCACTCCGTCCTGGGCGTTTCCGTAAACCCAAACCCTCGGCCCCTTCATGAAGGCGCCGAGATCCTGGCCCGGGGTCCCGTGGATATGGATCTCCACCTCCCCCTCCAGACCGTCGGCGATGTACCGCTGGCCGTTGACGCCCACAAGCTCGAAGCGGGAGGTCCCCTTTCTGGCGGCCTCCCGGATCCGCTTGTTCAGCTCTCTATAGTGAAGCCCGTTGGCATCGATCCTCATGGTCTTCCGCATACTCCTTCAACGTGGCGATGACGGGTTCCCCCGCTTTGGGGGCCCAGACCCGGTCGGGCTCGGGGCAGATGGCCCGGATTGCGCTCTCCTCGCTGGCCATGTACACTGAGTCCCCTGCAACCGCGGCCACCAGGGGACGCAGCTTGATCCGATCATTGAGGCCCACGAGAGAATGGCTGTCGGCAAAGAGGATGGCGAAGGGGCCGTTGAGCAGGGCGCTGCCGTAGACCATACGGATGGCCCGGCAGAGCCCACGTTGCGGCTCGGGCATCCGGTCGATCTCTTCCCAAAGAGGGGGAGAGAGGGCCATGCACGCCAGCCGTTTGCTCAGGCCGTGCCTGCGGATCAGCAGGTCGAGCAGATAGGCCACCACCTCGGTGTCCGTTTGCAGCGTGCAGTGGTACCCGAACATCTCCAAGTAGCGTCGGTTGATCCCATATGAGCTGATCTCGCCGTTGTGCACGATGGACCAGTCCAGTATGGTGAAGGGATGAGCCCCTCCCCACCATCCCGGCGTGTTGGTGGGAAAGCGTGTGTGGGCCGTCCAGAGGTAGGCATCGTAATCCTCGATGCGGAAAAAGTCGGCCATCTGTTCGGGAAACCCCACTCCCTTGAAGGCCCCCATGTTCTTGCCGGAGGAGACCACAAAGGCACCCGGGATCTCCCGGTTGATGGTCATGACGATGCGCACCATGTAGTCGTCCTCCCCCACCCAAAGCCCTCGAGCCAGTTGGGCCTCGGACAGGTCCCGCTTTGGCCGGACGAAGTATCTCCTGAGCCTTGGGTGCTCCTTGATGGAGGGCAGATGGCGATGGGGGATCTGCTCCTGATGCTCTACATGGAGATTCTCCTGGATGAAGGACTCGGTCCGGGAAAGGGCGACCATGTCCTCATACATCAGGTGCAGGGCGTAGAACTCCTTGTACTCCGGATAGATCCCGTAGGCCGCGAATCCAGCTCCAAGTCCATTGCCCCGCTCGTCCATGTGGCAGATGGCCCGGATGATGACCCCCCCGTTGACGCCCTCTCCTCTCCTCTGGAGGAACCCCACCAGTCCACATCCGGATATATCCTTTCCAAAATGCCAGGAACTCATACCGTGGCCACTCCTCCTGTTGAAGCCTCGTCAACCCGTGCTATGGGGCGCTGGACCTTCGGAGGCCTCATGGATCATCCTGCCCGCACCCCGAACGGGACCTCCTCGGTGGGTAGTCCCAGCTTCTCCTTGCGAAGGGGGCGGGGAAGGTCCAGATAGGAGAGGTCCTCCTTCAGAAGGGCCTCCTTGAAACCTTCCGCTGGGCGCTTTTCCCTAATCAAACCCGTGAGGATCCCCGCCCGTTCCACCCGCCCCACCAGGACCGCTCCCACCAGGGTCCCATCCTTGAAGACCAGCTTCCGGTAGGATTTCTCCTCCTCGGTGAGAGAGATGTGCACCTCGTAGCTTCCGTCGTCAGGGGGGTTGGTGACGCCCACAGAGATGGTGGGGATCCCGTAGAAGGCGATGGAGTTCATGGGGATGCTCCCCGAAAACGATATCCGCTGCCCGGCCATGTTCTGCCCAGCCACCATTCCCTGCCTATAGGCATTGGGCCAGATAGGGACCACCCGCCACTCAGCGAAGTGCCAGTCTTTGGCCTCGGCCACATCCCCGGCCGCATAGATCCCAGGCACATTGGTCTCCATGTATTCGTCCACCAAGATCCCCCTTTGGGTCTGGATCTCCGTCCCCTCCACCACCGCGATGTTGGGCCTCACACCGATGGCCACCACCACGGCGTCGCAGGCTAAGATGTTTCCGTCCTTGAGCCGGGCTCCGTTGATGGTCCCGTCCCGCTGGCGGAGGATCTCCTCCACGGTGTTTTCCGTTATGATCTGGATCCCGATCTCGCTGAGGCGATGGGCGATGAGCCGGCCGGCCACCTCGTCGAAGGCCAGGGAGAGGATGCGGTCCGCCAGCTCGACGATGGTGACCTGGATTCCCAGATCGTGGAGGCTCTCTGCGGCCTTAAGCCCGATGAGCCCGCCTCCCACCACCACGACCCTCCGAAGGGAGGGGGCCTCCTGCCTTAGGGCCTTGGCGTCGTCCAAGGTCACAAAGGTGTGGACATTGGGGCCTTCCAGGCCCGCAATGGGAGGCAGAAAGGGGTCCCCTCCGGTGGCGATGAGGAGCCTCTCATAGGGGAAGGCCATTCCTCCCTCGGCCACTACTTGGCGTTGGCCAGTGCGGATGGTCGTTGCGGGACATCCGAGATGGACCTCCACGCCGTGTGACTCGTAGAAATCGGGGGAACGCAGGGCGATTTCACTCTCGGCCACCTTCCCTTTGAGATAGTTGGCGATAAGGGGCCTTCCATAGGCCGGATAGGGTTCCTTGGAGAGGATCGTGATGGGGGTCCGGGTGTCGTGCCTCCGAATCCCTTCCACAGCCCCTACGGCGGCGATGCAGTTGCCGATGATGACGTAACCCACGGCTACTCCTCGACTTCGATCAGGATCAAGGCCCGGTTCGGGCAGGCATCCACGCAGGCGGGACGCTCCCGCTCGGGGCACAGATCGCACTTGTAGATCACGGAACGTTCCCGATCCATGTGGATGGCTCCGAAAGGGCAGTTCATGACGCAGGACCAACAACCGACACATTTCTCGGGGTGGTGGATCACCCTGCCCGTCTCACTGTCCCGCACCATGGCCCCGGCGATGCAGGCATCCACGCAGTGGGGTTCGGTGCAGTGACGGCAAGAGAGGCTGAAGGACTCGTGGCCCCGCTCTTCCAATACATTCCGCGGTCGTGGTCTAGGGTTCTCCTCCTTGAAGGCCCGGACGGGGTCCTTGCTCCTGGAGTGCTCTGTAACGCAGGCCACCTCGCAGAGCCGACATCCAATGCAGGCCTCCTCGATGGGAACGACCCGTTTTCTCTTCCTCTGTTGAATTGCGGACATGATTGGCTCCCCAGATGGAATTCGCGCCTTCTCGGCGGGGGCGTGACCCCTGGCTCGCTGGGCGGGAAATCAGCCTCCGGCGGGCTTGATCCCCAAGACCTCCATCTCAGCGGGGTGAAGCCCCACTGCCCTGAGCTTGTCGCGGTTCCCGCGCAGGCTTTCCAGGGCGTTGATCCCCATGCCGCCCAGCATCTCCTGGATCTCGTGGCCCCATGCCTTCACCAGGTTGGTCAGCTTCTCGGCGGCGATATCCGGGTGAACCCGCTTTGCCAGGTAAGGGTCGTTGGTGGCGATGCCCCACGGGCACTTCCCCGTGTAGCATCGTTGGCAAAGGGTGCAGCCCACGGCGATCAGGGCCGCAGTGCCGATATAGACTGCATCCGCCCCCAGGGCGATGGCCTTGACCACATCGGCGCTACATCGGATCCCACCGGCCACCACGATGGAGGCTTGATTGCGGATCCCCTCCTGCCTCAGGCGATCGTCCACCGAGGCCAGGGCCAGCTCGACCGGGATCCCCACGTTGTTCCGGATCATGGTCGGCGCCGCTCCGGTCCCTCCGCGGAATCCATCGAGACAGATCACGTCCGCCCCCGCTCGAACCATCCCCGAGGCAATGGCGGCGGAGTTATGAACGGCAGCGATCTTGACGAAGACGGGTTTCTCGTAGTCCGTGGCCTCCTTCAGGGCGTAGATGAGCTGGCGGAGGTCTTCTATGGAGTAGATGTCATGATGAGGGGCCGGTGAGATGGCGTCGGAGCCCTCCGGGATCATGCGAGTGAGGGAGATCTCGCGGCCGATCTTTTCCCCGGGCAGGTGTCCTCCGATGCCCGGCTTCGCCCCCTGGCCGATCTTGATCTCCACGGCGGCCCCGGCCCGCAGATAATCCGCATGGACCCCGAACCGTCCTGAGGCCACCTGCACGATGGTGTTTTTCCCGTAAGTATAGAGGGAGGGGTGGAGGCCTCCTTCCCCGGTGTTGTAAAGGATGCCGCACGCCTCGGCCGCCCGGGCCAGCCCTTTGTGGACGTTGAGGTTGATGGAGCCGTAACTCATGGCCGAGAAGAGCAGCGGGTAGTCGAGCTCCAACTGCGGGGTGAAGCGGGTCTTGAGACGTGGGACGCCCCCATCGTATTCCACCTCCAAGGCATCCGGACGGCATCCCAGGAAGGTCTTGAGCTCCATGGGCTCTCTCAAGGGGTCGATGGAGGGGTTGGTTACCTGGGAGGCGTCCAACAGCATCCGGTCCCAATAGATGGGATAGGGAGCTGGGTTCCCCATTCCAGTGAGCAGGACTCCCCCGGTAGCCGCCTGTTTGTAGATGTTCTTGATGTAGGTGGGCTCCCAGAGTGCGTTCTCGCGGAAATCCGACGGCGTCCTTCGGATGGTGAGGGCACCTGTGGGGCAGAGGGCCTCGCAGCGGTGACAACCCACGCAGCGGCTTTCGTCCTGCGTCAGCTCGCAGAGGCGGTCGTTGTACTGGTGGACACCGTAGGAGCACTGACGAAGACAGACCTGACAACCGATGCACCGTTGGGGATCCCGCTCTATGGAGAAGTCCCCGTAACTCTGATGAATGGGCTTGAAGAGCACCTTCGGTCCCTCCTTGCCTCCTCTCTTCAAATGGTGATGATCTGATCCGTCTCCTGAATGGGGATGATGAAACGGGGCGGGGCCATGGGGGCCTCCTGGAGGACACCTCGGTATTTGATGATGGAGAGGACCTCATGGGTCTCGGCCCCCGCCACGGTATCGATTCCCTTCACCATGCGGATCAGACGGAAGACCTCCTCGTTGGTGTGGGCCATGAACTCCAGCAAGAAGGCCTGATGTCCTTGGAGATATAGGATCGATTTGATCCGGGGGTCGGACTGGAACTGCTCCAAGAAGAGGTCGTCGTGCCGTAGGTTGTTGACCCAAATGAACCCGTAGATCTTGTCCCCCAGATAGTGTGTGATGTTGAAGTCCCGGGAGCTCTTGAAGACGCGCAGGATCTTCTGTGTGTTGAGGGATTGTACCACGGGGACCGTGGTGGAGGCATTGAGGGGATATTGTTTGATCTCGAGGATCAGATCCCGCAGACGCAGCTTGTCGTGACAGAAGACGTCCAACAGGTAACTGGCTCCCCCCATAATGTGGAAGATGGAGTAGATCTCATCCTTGTCCTTGAGACGATTGATGAGTCCTGTTCCGTCTCCCCAACTGTCGATGCGTATGATGGCGTGGAAGAACTCCGTCTCCATCCCGTTTCGAAAGGAGCTCTCTTCCATGGTCCCTTCCTATGGGTCTAGACATATTTCAACGGATAAGTATAAAAGCAATAGTCGTGCCATGAAACTCGACAGGGCCCGAAAGGCCTTTTCCCCAGGGTTCTGGAGAAGGTCCGGTCGGTAGTACTTTGGGATAGATCCCCTTTCTCTGCCCAAAAAATGATCGGCCTGCTAAAAAATTGGCAGGAAGAGAGGTGCCTTCAGGATCCGGGTTGACGCAGCCCGAAGGCTCGGATCTTGTTTCGAAGGGTGTTCCGGTTGATGCCGAGAAGCCTGGCCGCTTGACTCTGATTCCCTCCTGTAAGCCTTAGGGCCTCGACGATGGCCTCCTTCTCCAGCAACGGGAGCCAGGCTTCGGCCGACGGGGAGGTGTTGAGGGTCCGGAAGATCTCGCGGATATGCCTGCGGATCTTCTCCCGAGCGTCTCCTGCAGCGGGAAGCTCCAGTGACTCATCGGGGTCTCGGAAGAGATCCTCGGGGGTGAGGGTGCCGCTGCGGGTCAATACAACGGCCCTCTTGAGGCGGTTCTCCAGCTCACGGACGTTTCCTGGCCAGTGATAGGCCATCAACCGCTGGAGGGCCGACCGACTCAACCCCCGGACGTTTCGCCCCAATTCGTCCCGAAACCGCTGGAGGAAGTAATCCACCAGCAGGGGAATGTCCTCCTTGCGCTCCCGAAGCGGGGGCAGATGGATGCGAACCACGTTGAGACGGTCGAAGAGGTCCGGTCGGAATCTCCCATCAGCCATGAGTCTCCCCAAGTCCCGATTCGTGGCCACAATGAGACGTACATCCACTCGGATCGTCTCGGCCCCCCCCAGTCTCTCGAAGGTTTGATCTTGAAGGAACCTGAGGAGCTTGGCCTGGGTGGGGAGGGGCATGTCCCCGATCTCGTCGAGAAAGACGGTGCCTCCGTTGCTTTGCTCCAGCTTTCCGATCCTTCGGTAATGGGCTCCGGTGAATGCCCCTTTTTCATGGCCGAACAGTTCGCTCTCCAGAAGATCCACGGGGATGGCGGCGCAGTTGATGGGCAGAAAGGGCTTGTGGGCCCTTCGACTGTGGTGATAGATGGCCCTGGCCACCAGCTCCTTGCCCGTGCCTCTCTCGCCCGTCAACAGCACGGTCACATTGGAGGGGGCCACCTGCCCTATCTGCTTGTAGACTTCCTGCATAGGCTCGGATTTGCCCACGATCCCCTCGCCTCGATCCGGAAGGTGGCCTGCTAAAGGAAAGTGGACCACTTGATGCATGGTGCGCGACAACGAGAGGGCCTGCTCCACCAGCGACTCCAGCTTCCGGACGTCGAAGGGCTTAAGGATGTAGTCGTAGGCCCCGAATTTCATGGATTCGATAGCCGTCTGGGTGCTGCCGTAAGCGGTCATGATGATGACGGGGATCTTGGGATGTCGGTCCTTGAGCCGTTTGAGGGTCTCCAGACCGCTCAATCCGCTCATCCGGATGTCCATCAACACCAGGTCGATGTGGTCACTATCCACACACTCCAGGGCCTCCTCCCCGCTGGTGGCCGAGAGGATCTCGATCCCCTTTCGGGCGAAGAGCCGCTCAAAGGAGTAGTGCACGTCGCTTTCGTCGTCCACCACTAGGACCCTAGGCATGGGGAATCTCCGCACAGGGCAAGGTGAGGGTGAAGCTGGAACCCTTTCCCATCTCGCTATCGACCGTGATCGATCCTCGATGCTGCTTCATGATACGCTGTACCACGGACAGCCCCAGACCGATCCCTTCGGGTTTGGAGGAGTAAAAGGGATGGAAGATCAGGTTGAGATCCTCTTTGGGGATGCCGCGGCCGGTGTCCTTAAGGGTGATCCAGACACGTGGTCCATGGTCCGGGCCTTTTGGACAAAGTCCTGTCTGAAGGGTGAGCCTGCCCCCTTCCGGCATGGCCTGTGCCGCGTTGAGGATGAGGTTCAAAAGCGCCTGTTCCAGTTGGGCGGGGTCGCCCAGGATAGGGGGAAGGCCCTTTTGGAACCTGCGGACGACCCGGATCTTCTGCCGGTCGAGTCGATGGCGTGTCAACGTGAGAGTGTCCTCCAGGATCTCGTGGGGATCCAGGGGACGGAATTCCGGATCGCTCTGCCGGGTGATCTGGAGGATCTGATCCACCAGCCGAACCATCTGGGAGATCTTCTGCTCGATTACCTGGGTGTCTCGCTTTCGAGGATCTCCCTCCTCGAACTCCTCGTGCAATGAGTGGATGAGCATCCGGATGACCGTCAAGGGATTTCGGACCTCGTGGGCGATCTCGGCGGCCAGCTCCCCCAGGATCAATAGTCTCTCGCTCTGCCGGATCCGGTCCTCTGCCGCGACCACGTTCTCATAGAGACGGGCGTTCTCGATGGCGATGGCCGACAGACTGGCCAGGGCGGTGAGCAACTCCACCTCGTCGCTCCTGAATCGATGTGGCCGCGCGGTATAGACGTTCAAGAGGCCGATGACTCGATCCTGAAAGATCATGGGGACCGACAGAAGGGAGACGAGGCCTTCCTCCTTTGCCAACCTGGAGTACTTGAACTCGGGGTTCTCCCGAACGTCTTCCACGGTGAGGGGCGTGCGCTCCAGGACCACCTTGCCCAAGAGGCTGTCCTTCACCTTGAGGTTCGGTTTGCGGATGTAGCTTTCACTGGCCCCGTGCACGGCCCGGATCGAGAGTTCCTCTCCCGCTTCATCGAGCAGCATCAACGAACAGAGCTTGACCTCCATGAGTTCTTTGGCCTTACGGGTGATGCGTTCCAGGACCTCGTTGAGGTCGAGAGAAGAGATGATGGCCCGTCCCACCGAGAAGAGGGAGGCCAGCTCCAGGGCCTTGCGCTTCACCTGGGCGTGGAGTTGGGCGTTGTGGATAACTCGGGCGGACTGATGTGCCAAGGCCTCCAGCAGCTCCTGGTCCGTGCGGCTGAAGGCGTCGATCTCGTTGGAATCCACATTGAGGACCCCCATGACCCGATCCTGTATGATCAAGGGGACGGCCAGTTCGCTCCGCACCTCCTTCCTCAAAGGGACGTATCGGGGGTCTTTGGTGACGTCGGGGACCCGCAGGGGACGGCCGTGAAGGGCCACCCATCCCGTGACCCCCTGCCCCAACGGCAGCTCTGTGCCACGCGCAGGAGTGGGCCCGTCTCCGATGGCCACCTCCAGCTTCAAGACCCCTCGTTCTTCATCCAGGAGACGAAGGGATCCACTGGTGGCCCCCATGATCCGGACGGCCTCCTTGAGGACGAGGGTAATCACCTCCCGGGGTTCCATGGTGGTGTTGATAAGGGAACTGGTCTCATAGAGGATCTGCAGCTTCTGCAGGCGCTCCTGGGGGTCATCCAAAGAAGAGTGGCGAACCCGCCTTCGAGCCTTTTCTCCGTCCCTTTCGAGGTCCATTACTCAATCCATGAACGAGATCCTTGGGGAGTCGACCGCCTCCATGAATCAGGAGGCATCTTCGTCCGTCGTCTTCTCCGGAGGGGCGAAAAAGCCCATCCCCTCCTGATTCCTCGCGTCCTGATACACGTGGAAGAGGAGGCCCTCCGTGACCGAGGGGACATGGATAACGTGGACCACAGAGCCCAATTCCCTGAACTCCGGCAACAACTCTTCCAGCATATTGGGTGCTCGAAGGAGGAAGTCCTCCCGGAATAAGGTGTCGGGTTGATCCGGGTAGATGGCCACCGGAATGATCTGGGCCTCCACCAGATCATTGAAGAAGTGTGTCCCGTACGAGACCTCTGGTGTGGAACCTCCGTCCTCGAAGGCCACTTCACCCAGGATCAGAGTCCGGTTGATGTCCTCGTAGCCCACCTTGACCCCTAGGTTGATATCGTTGCTTCCCCATCGTCCAGGCCCGAACAGGGCGAATCGTCTTTTCTCCAGGGCGCGGTTGATCCGGCTCACCAGCCGACCAACCTCGACTTTGGCCTCGTAGCTGGGAAGCCGTCCATAGGCCCTGGGATCCACATAGACGATCAGCTCTATATCCCGAACGATGCTGTTGGTCAGACACCGATGATTGCGGAAGAGGATCCGGTCCTCTGGGACATCTTTAGGGATGACCACGGTCTGCTCTTCCTCCCTCAGGGCCAAGGTCCGACATTGCAGGAGATAGAGTTTGCCGTCGTCCCAGGCGAACTCGATGTCCACAGGCCGTCCATACTCCTGATGCAGCTTCTTGAGGATCTTCTTCATCAGCCCCACAAAGGGCGTCTGGGTGAGGAAGTTCTCGAAAGTGATGCAGCTTCTTCTCAGGTCGAGCTCCCTCCCTTTGAAGAGGGGGGGGGCCAGGTGCCCGTCCCTCTGGATGGAGACCGCGTAATAGAGGTCCGGATGCTGGGTTTCCCGGGCCAGCTCCAGATAAGGGACGGTCCGCAGTCCTCCCTTCTCCAGATCGAGCACATCCACCATCTTCTGAGAGTACTTGAAGATCTGGGCGGCCCCTATCTCGGGTCGAAGTAGGGGATGGCTGAGGGCGATCATACGAGGATAGTCGTTTGAAACCCGATCCACCGCCCGCGTCCCCAATCCGAAGACCAAACGGACCAGGCCGTCCTCCTTGCGAATTCGGGGGGTCCAACAGAATGTGTTGTAGGAGTAAGCCACCCCCGAGGCGAAGGGGAAGAAATAACGCCCGAATCGTCGTCCAACCACCTTCTGCACCAGGACGCTCATCTTCTCGTCGAAGTCGAGCAGATCGTGATCCCTACGATAGAGGATGGGGGCCGGCCCGAAGGTGCTCATATGGACCCGCTTCAATCCCCATATAAAGGCCTGGAGGCGTGTCTCCAGGTCCCCTTGGTTGCTCAAAAAGATGGAGTCGTACTTCCCGGAAAAGGCATGCCCGAAGTTGTCCTCCAGCAGGCTGGAGGATCGGAGGATAATGGGGTGCTCTCCGATCTTCTCCAGACATTCCCGGAACAGTTCGACCACGTCGGGAGGGAAGGATGCCTTTTCGAACAGACGGGACATGGTCTTGTATTCTTCCTCGATTTCCTCCCGGCTCTTGTACTTCTGGCTGTGGAAGCGGTGCAGATCGTTGTAGTCCAGGAAGTCCGAGAAGATCCCAGAGTTAAAGTAATAGGACTCGGGGATGTCTACGTACCGCTCCAGCTCCGGGTCCCGGGACTGGAGGCGGGGCAGGATGATCTTATATGCCAAGATCATCCCGGCGGCCTTCCCACCGATGCGGCCCGGCCTTCGCTTGCTCCAGTAACAGCGATCGATGAGGTCATCGATATCGCGGATGGTGATATGGTTCTTGGCCGTGCTGATAAAGGGAAGTTGATTGGAGATAAAATGGTGGATCAGGGCCACCCTCGTTCCTATGGCCTCGTTGGGAGGGACATAGATGTCCCCCTGGGGGATCTCGCAGAACTCCTTGAGGGCTTTCTTGATGGCGGCGGAGGTGGCCCCTTCCATGTTGACCACGCGGTTGAGGGCACGGAAACGGTCGAGCTTTCGTGCGAGGTTGATGTAGTTTTCGATCTCCTCGTCGCTGAAGTGATTGGCGAAGTAGAGGTCGATGAGGGCGTCCCGATACTCCTCCAACCTGAGATCTCCATCCTCTGCAGGATTGCCGCCAAGTGCGTCCCGGGCTTCCTCTTCGATCCTGCTGGAGGTGACGACCCCCCGCTCTTCGAGGGCTTGAAGAAAGATCTTCCGCATCTCCTGGATAAGCTTGGGGAACTGCATCATCTTTTGATACATCCGGTAGGTCCGGACAAGGGCCATCTTCTCGGTGGATGCCTTCATTGGAATCTTCCCCCCTCCCCAAAGCCTGAGCCCTCAGACCCATCCACGAAGCTTACAGGCTTCGGCCACCCGGGATACGGCCACAAGATAGGCGGCCTCCCTCATGGGGAGTTTCTCCCTTCGACTCATCTCGTACACACCGTGAAAGGCGTTGGTCATCTTGGCGTCGAGTCTCTGATGGACGTCTTTCAGCTCCCAGTAGAAGTTGTAGGTATTCTGCACCTGCTCGAAGTAGGAGACCGTCACCCCCCCCGCGTTGGCCAGAAAGTCGGGCAGCACGAAGACCCCCTTGTCGAAGAGGATCTCGTCGGCCTCGGGGGTGGTGGGACCATTGGCCAGTTCGCACAGGATCCGGCATCGGAGTCGCCCCGCATTGTCCTTGAGGATGACGTTCTCCAGGGCGGCCGGAAAGAGTACAGTGACGTCCAACTCCAGCAGCTCCTCATTGGTGATCTCCTCGGCCTGAGGGAATCCCTGGAGGACTCCGTGCGTTTGTTTGTAGTCCACCAAGGCCCGGGCGTCGATCCCCGAGGGGTTGAAGACACCTCCCTTGGAGTCGGAGGCGGCCACCAGACGGAGCCCCAGAATCTCCTCCCCTAGCAGGGCGGCGTATTGGCCGGCGTTGCCGAAGCCCTGGATGGCCATGGTGGCCCCCTCAAGGGAGATGCCGAGAACCTGGGCCGCCTCCCGCACCACGTAAATCCCGCCTCGGGCCGTGGCGTCCTCCCTCCCCTGGGATCCTCCGAGCGGCACGGGCTTTCCCGTAATGACGCCCGGGTGGTGCTCCCCCAAGAGGCTCTCGTACTCGTCCATCATCCAGGCCATAATCTGAGGAGTTGTATAGACATCGGGGGCGGGCACATCCCGCGTCACCCCCAAGGCTTGTCCGACGGCTCGGATGTAGCCCCTGGCCAAGCGCTCCTTCTCAGTCTCCGAGAGTTCCTTAGGGTTGCAGATGACCCCTCCTTTGCCCCCCCCAAGAGGAATATCCACCACAGCTGTCTTCCACGTCATCCATGCGGCCAGGGCCCGCACAGTATCGAGGGTCTCGTCCGGATGCCAGCGGATTCCACCCTTGGCCGGCCCCCGGGCCGTATTGTACTGGACCCGGAAGCCACGAAAGATCCGGGTCCGGCCGTCGTCCATGCGAACGGGCAGGGTGACCGTAATCTCCTTCATGGGCCAGCGAAGGAACTCATGGGTTGCTGGGTCAAGACCGAGCTTTTCTGCCGCTGCATCCAGTTGCCTCTGAGCGATCTTGAAAGGATTCAGGTTTTCTTCCACGGGTTCCTCCTTTGCCTTTCAAGTTCGGGAGTGATTGTCGACTGGGGTGACCGTCACCTCCGAAAAGGACTTCCTTGCCGGAGAAACATGAACCAGAGAAGAATCGGACTTCAGCAACTCTATTCAAGCATAGCAAAATTGCAGGATAGAAAGAAGATTTGAAAAGGGTTGGCTCGGGACGGCCCCGGCAGTGGGCATTAGGGGTAAAACCATGTGGGAATGGGGGCTCGATTCGGGTGGAAGGGGGATCGGCAATTGAGGGGCTCAGGGGTCCTGGAAGATGAGAGGGGGACGTTTTTTGTGTACAGAGGCGGCCATGAGCTGTTCAATCCGACGCGCGGTCTGAGGTGGCACCCTGCCTCCTGCAAGGTATCGATCCATCTGTTCGTAGGTCAGCCCGAGCTCTCCTTCGTCGGTCTGCCCTTTCCAGAGACCCGCGCTGGGGGATTTTTGGATGATCCTTTGTGGGATACCCAAGACATGGGCCAGCTCCTTGACCTCCCGCTTCAAGAGGGAGCCGATGGGGAGGATATCAGCCCCTCCGTCGCCGTATTTGGTGAAGTAGCCTGCGGCCAGCTCCGATGCATTGGAGGTCCCCACCACCAGAAGGTTTTGGAGGTTGGCATAGTAATAGAGGCATGTCATCCGAAGCCGGGGTTTGAGATTGGCGCAAGCTGCCCTCCCACCGGGAGGAAGTTGACGGAGGAGGAGGTCGTATACCGGAGTGAGGTCCACCATCTCGGTGCGGATGCCCACGGCCTTGGCGGCCCAGTGGGCGTCCTCGATGTCCTGTGGGGCACTATGGCAAGGGAGGATGAGCCCAAGGGCCTCTTCGCCCAAGGCGCGCTTGCAAAGGGCCGCTGCCACAGAGGAGTCGACTCCTCCGCTCATCCCGAGGACAGCCCCTCGGGCCCCCGCCTCGGTCACTTGGTGTTGGATCCACCGGACGATCCGGTCGATACGACGTTGGATTTCCACCTCTGTTTCCGTCCCGTCCCTAGGACCTAGCGGGCGGGCCCAGGGAGGAGATTCTCTCCCTTCACGGGAGGGGGCGGTGCCGGGGACGGGTTGAGCGCCTTCCCTCCTTCCTTAAGCCCCTTCAGGCCGTAGAGCTCCAAGAGGCGATTGATGTCCGTGGTCTTGACGTCAAGGCTTCCGCCAGAGACGGGCAGCAGAACAATGGGCTTCCCGCGCAGGGCTTCCGCGATCTTGAGCTTGACCAGGACGTCGCCTCCTTTTCCTTCCAGGGCCGAGGTCATCTTCGCCAGTCCTTTGGCCTCCGCTTCGGCCTCCGCCAAGATGGCCTGAGCCCGCTTGCTCTGCTGCTCGTAATAGGCGTCCGCCTCGATCTTGGCCCGGAGGAATTCACCGTCGGCCTGGGCGATCATCTGATTCACCTCGCCGATGGCA
Organism: Desulfarculaceae bacterium JdFR-97; assembly: GCA_002010915.1. Classification (GTDB taxonomy): domain Bacteria; phylum Desulfobacterota; class Desulfocorpusculales; order Desulfocorpusculum; family Desulfocorpusculum; genus JdFR-97. The sequence continues at coordinate 36,825 of MTPG01000046.1, forward strand.
TCCTGCAGCTTCCTTCGGTACTCTTCCTCGGCCGCTCTGGCCTCACTCTTGGCCTTTTCAGCCAACTGGTCGGCCACCTTCCTCTCCTCGATGGCCTTCTGATAGGCAGGGTTGAACCGATAGTCTTTGGTCAGGACGTTCTCCACGATGATCCCGTAAGGATTGAGGATCCGATTGAGGACCTCCTTGGCCCTTGCAGCCTTTTTGGCCCGTTCGTCGGCTACATAGAGCTCCTCGGTCTTGAGCTCGCCAAAGATGTCTCGGGGTGTGCTTCTTGTGACGGTGCGCACCAGGTTCTCTCTAAGCTCCTGGTCGCTTTGGGCCACATATTGGAGGATATAAGGGGCCATCTTGGGGTCGATCCGATAGGAGATGATCACATCCAGGCTGATGTCGTTCCCGTCGATGGTCTTGAAAAGAAGGTCGTCTCGGCCCTTTCGATCCCCTTTGCCCGGCTCCAGGGTCATCTCCAGGACCTGGATCTTGGTGTCGAAGGTATGCCATTCATTGATTATGGGAAGAAACCAGTAGGTCGATCCCGGGGGATAGACCTTCTGGTCGACACCCGCCTTACGGAAGATCCCGAACTTCACTGTTCGGACCCCCACCTCGGTGGGACCCGTGGAATAGGGCATGCACCCCCCCAGAAGCCAGAGGATGAGGATCCCGCAGATCCATCTCCAAGGGGCCAAGGTCCGTTGCGGTCTTCTCATGTCAGGGTTCCTCCGATTGCGGAATCTGAAAGATTCGGAAGGTCCTTTCCAGGTCGAAGGGATTGAGGCCGTGTTCGCCATCGCTGGGGAGGATCACCAGCCGCAGGTCCTTGTAGAGTTCGGCCATCTCGAGGCCCACCAATACATCCGCCCCACGGCCTTTCAAGGCCTGATTTTTGAGCCGTACCCGCTCCGCCTCTGCCAGTTTTACCAGAAGGTCCCCCTCGGCCCGGCGCCTTCGGACATAGAGTTCCTGTTCGGCCTTGCGTCGGGTCATGTAGGCCTTTCCCTCCTCCAGTTTGACCTGAACCATGGCCTTTCCCTCCTCGATGACCTTTTTGAGTTTAGCCTGCTCGGCCGCGGCTCGTGCTTCGGCCTGATTCTTGAAGACCAACTGGTCCTTGAGCTTTTTCTCTTCGATGTTCTTCTGGATCTCCTCGCTGTAACGGAAGTACCGGATGAGGACGTGTTCCACCTCCAGCCCTTTGGGGCGGAGCTCCTGGTTGAGGAGTTCCTTGGCCCGTTGAACTTTCTGGACCCTCAGAGGGCTGTTGTAGAACTCCTCGGTGGTCAGCTCTCCCAGGGTCTGCTTGAGAATGGGTTCAGCCCTCGGGACGATGCCGTTGTCCTCGTAGAGCTTTCCGGGTCCAAGGGAGATGAAGACCCGGTAGGGGTCTACGATCCTGTAGAGGATAGAGGCGTCGACCTCCACGAAGAAACCGTCCGAGGTCTGGATGTAGGCAGCCTTCTCATGACGGGCGAATCGCGCGCGAGTGATGGGACTGTTGCTGAGCTCAAGCACCTGGAGGTCCCGAGGAAACCGATGCAGCTGCTCGAAGGGCTTGGGCAGGACAAAATGGTACCCTGTGGTATAGACCTTTTTCCCGATTCCCCGTTTAAATCCGATCATTACCTGCTTGATTCCGAATTCATTGGGGGCCACATAGCGAAGGCAAGAGATGTAGCCCGCAGCAAGAACGATTAGGAGGATCACCAAGAGGACGAGGATGCGGCCTCGAGCCTTGTGGCCTCTGTGGTCTGTGGACTTCGTTCCATTGACACCCTTCATGGACATCCTCCGAACCGAGGCATGTTCTTCCTTTTCATAGCACAACGATATGCCTTGTCAATGGATGCCCAATACATCCAACTCCGTAGGATGGGTCCTGACCATTCCTCATACTTGAAGGAGGAGAGTCGGTGTTTTGAGATTATACAGAGGGATCAGAGGGGACGGATGTTGACATCATTATAAGAATCTGTTAGTTTGGCCTTTTCAGTGGGGATGTAGCTCAGCGGGAGAGCATTGCCTTCGCAAGGCAGGGGTCAGGGGTTCAAATCCCCTCATCTCCACCAACTGCGACTCTTCATGCCGGGTTCCTCATTCTTCCGGAACAGGCTCAGCCTGCCGGATTCGGAATAGAGAANCGAATCAAGTGGAATCCGAATTGTCCGCTGGCAAGACCGGCCTACAATCACNCCATATCTCGGGATCGACGTGGTGAGAGAGGCATCGCTGGAGAGGAAGACATCGGAGACGGACATCAGTCTCTCCTTGCGTCTGGATGGGAAGGGGGAAGCCACGATCTCCACGGGGATCCCGTTTTTGGATCATATGTTGGATCAGATCGCCCGTCACGGCTTCATGGACCTCCGGATTCAGGCAAAAGGGGACCTTGACGTGGATCTCCACCATACAGTGGAAGATGTGGGGATCTGTTTGGGGAAGGTCATTCGAGAGGCCGTGGGGGGGGGCTCCGGGATCCGGCGTTTCGGGCACGCTCAGATCCCCATGGACGAGAGTTTGGTCTCTGTGACCTTGGATATCAGCGGGAGGCCCTACCTCGTTTACCGGGTCCCTTTGGAGGAGGTGCGGGTAGGAGAGTTTCCCGTAGGCCTCGCCAGGGAGTTCTTTCGGGCCGTGAGCATTCACGGAGGGTTGACCCTTCACATCCATGCCATCGAAGCCCATGAACCGCATCACACCCTGGAAGCCGCTTTCAAGGCATTTGGTCGGGCGCTGGCCGAAGCCGTAACCTTGGACGAGAGGAACACGGGGGTTCCCTCCACCAAGGGATCTTTGGATTGACACCGTTCTGAGGTCTTCTTCAAGAAGGGGGTCTCGAATTGAGGAGGAGCAGCAGGCTGTCTTCCTCTGGATCGATGCTGGGAGTTTCTGTTGGACTCCCTTCCCCACGGATCAGGATAGGGCACGAGGTGGCTCCATCGGACTCAGGGAGGCGAAGCGCATGAAGATCCCCCGTCGAATCGATTGGTTGCGAGGTGGCCGGGCACTCCTTTGGTCGGCCTTTTGCCTGGTGGTAGTGGGGGCCTGTGCCCCCCAGAGGGTCACCACCTTTTCCCACCCTGCCCTATCTTCAGCCAGGGTGGAGAAGATCGGTCTTTTGCCCTTCGTGAAGGGAAGGCACCCCACCAATGTGCGTCAGACGCTCAATTGCAATCTGTGCCGGCTCGCCTTTGATCCCGAAAGCGTGGCCATCGGGGCCGAGAGCGCCCTGACCCGCTACGCGTATCAGGCCTTGAAGAGCCGTTTCCGAGACCGCCTGATTCCCATGGAGGAGGTCCGGAAGGTGTATGCTTCCCTGAGCGTGGATAGGGAGAAGGACACCCCTCTGAGTCTGGCCCGAAGGGTGGGACAGACCTTGGGGGCCAATCTGATGATCTTGGGAACCGTCTGGCGCTACCGGGAGCGGGTGGGGGGACCAGCCGGCTCCATGCACCCCGCTTCGGTGGCCTTCGATCTCTACCTGGTCGATGTCCGTACCGGAGAACTACTGTGGATGGGCAACTTCGACGAGACGCAGCGTTCCCTTTCCGAAAACATCCTGGACGCAGGCGTCTTTTTCCGTCGGGGGGGGCGGTGGCTGAGTGCCAACGAGCTGGCGCGTTTCGGTATCCGTGAGATCCTAAAGGAGCTTCCACTCTGATCCTCTGATTCCGTAAATGGTTTTGCACCGAAGAACTAAGGGAGGGAATTTACCCACCGTCATCCCATGATGGTCATCCCTGCCATAGATCTCCTCCAGGGACAGGCCGTCCGTCTTCACCAAGGAGACCCCTGCCGTAAGACCGTCTTTTCGGCGGATCCCGTTGAGGTGGCCCGAAGATGGTACCGCTTGGGGGCGCAGCGGCTTCATGTGGTGGATCTGGATGGTTCGTTGCAGGGAGGACCGCGTAATCGAGCCCTGATCAAGGCCCTTGCCAAGGCCGTTCCCATCCCTATCCAACTCGGTGGAGGCATCCGTGATACGGAGACCATGGATTCCTATTTTGAGGCGGGAGTCTCCTTCCTGATCGTGGGAACCCTCGTCCTGGAGGCCCCCGAGGTCGTGGAGGAGGCCTGTGGGCGATGGCCCGGCCGGATCCTTGCCGCCGTCGACGCCCGCAAGGGAGAAGTGATGATGAAGGGCTGGACCGCCTCCAGCAGAAAGAGGGCGGTCGAGGTGGCAAGAAGCGTTGAAGCTCTGGGGGTGGCCGGGATCATCTATACGGATGTAGAGAGAGATGGGATGGGGAGGGGGATCAACCTTGAGGCCACCCGAGAACTGGCCGAGGCGGTCGGAGTCCCTGTGATCGCCTCGGGAGGCGTGGCCTCGGTGGAAGATCTGAGAGCGCTCATGAGTCTGGGGCATCCGCGCATCATCGGTGTCATCGTCGGCCGTGCTCTATACACAGGGGCCTTCGACCTGAAGGAGGCCCTCCGTCTGACCCGCGGAGGCAAGGAATGAACGATGACTGGCTCCATTCGATTCGATTCGATGAACGGGGACTGGTCCCCGCCGTAATCCAGGACCGGCGAGACGGCCAAGTCCTGATGGTGGGCTACATGAACCGCGAGGCCCTGTTGAGGACCTTGGAGACGGGCCGCGTTCATTTCTGGAGTCGCTCCCGCAAGGCCCTGTGGTGCAAGGGCGAGACCTCGGGTCACCTGCAACATCTCGACGAGATGCGTCTGGATTGTGACGGAGACGCACTTTTGGTTCGCGTCCGACAGGAGGTGGCTGCATGCCATACCGGCCATCGAAGTTGCTTCTTTCGGCGCCTGGAGGCCGAGCAATGGCAGGAGGCGGAGCCCAAGGTCTTCGAGCCCGAGGTCGTCTACAAGAAACCTTCTTGACGAAAATCCCTCTCTTTACTTATACTAAAGTTTTTGTTAAATTAAAGGTGGTACCCCATGAGTGGTCTCTCCGATAGAATCGATGAAGAGCTGGTTCGAGCTACGAAAGCCAGGGATCGTTCCAGGCTTTCGGCTCTGAGGATGATCCGGTCTGCCCTGCAGAACCGCCGGATTGAGAAACGTGCGCCTTTGACCGACGACGAGGTGGTGCAGGTCCTCTCCGGCCTCGTCAAACGTACCAAAGAGTCCATCGAGCAGTTCCGCAAGGGGAAGCGGGAGGACCTTGTCCGGAAGGAGGAGGCCGAGCTCCAGGTCATTCTCTCCTTTCTTCCGGAGCAGATGGGTGAGGAAGAGGTTCGAGGTAGGTTGCAGGAGATCATTCGGGATGTGAAGGCCGCGGGCCTCAAGGACCTGGGCAAGGTGATGAAGGCCGCCATGGGAGAGATGAAGGGGAGGGTGGACGGCCGGCTCGTTCAGCAGATCGCTCGAGAACTCCTTTCCTCCTAGAGCCGGTCTCGCCGTTTCCGGGAGGTGGGGTTGTCTGGACCCATTCCGGAGGAGATCTTAACGGAGATCCTGAGCCGGGCGAACATCGTCGACATCGTCGGCGAACACCTCCCTTTGCGAAAAGTGGGAAGCGGTTACCAAGGTATATGTCCCTTCCACGCGGACTCCAAACCTTCGTTTCATGTGAATGAGGCAAAGCAGTTCTTTTACTGTTTCGGTTGCGGAGCAGGGGGGAATGCTTTCCATTTCCTAATGCGGATCAAGCACCTGTCCTTTCCGGAGGCCGTTCGGGAGCTAGCGTCGCGCTACGGCGTCTCCCTCCCGGAGAAGCCCCTGTCTCCACAAGAGAGGAGGCGAAGGAGACACCGAGAGAGGCTCCTTCAGATCAATAATCATGCCCTGCAGTTCTTTCTTGATTCTTTGGCCGGACCGCAGGGGGAGGAGGCGAGGAGGTATTTGGAGCGCAGGGGGATCTCGCAAGAGGTCCAGGAGGCCTTTTCACTGGGCTTCGCCCCGGAGGGATGGCAGAGTCTGGTGGACTATCTGAAGGGGAACAGCCTTTCGTTGGAGGATGCGGAAGAGGCAGGACTGATTGTGCGGAGACGGGGGGGAGGTTTCTACGACCGGTTTCGCGGGAGGCTCATCTTTCCCATACGGGATGAGGGGGGGAGGGTCATCGGCTTCGGGGGGAGGACGTTAGGGAACGGCTCCCCCAAGTACCTCAATTCCCCGGAGACCCCGCTCTTTTCCAAACGAAGGAATCTCTACGGTCTCCATCTTGCACGATCGGCCATTCGAGAGGCGGATGCCGTAGTGGTGGTGGAGGGCTATACTGATCTATTGGCCCTGCATCAGTTCGGCGTTCCCAATTCGGTGGCCACTCTGGGGACCGCACTGACCCCCGAGCACGTGGGGGTCCTGAAGCGCCTGACGGAGAATCTGGTCTTTCTCTTCGATGCCGACGAGGCCGGAAAGAGGGCGACCGTGCGTGCGCTGGATCTCTGCACCAGCATGGGGGTCTGGGGAAAGGTCGTGGCCCTTCCCGAGGGGCATGATCCCGACACCTTCGTTCGAGAGGTGGGAGGAGAAGCTCTCAGGCGTGCAGTGCAGGGGGCGGTGCCTCTCTTCGAACATTGGATGGAGGGCATCCTTTCCGGGGTGGACAAGGATCGAGCGGAGGATAAGGTGCGGGCCATGGAGATGATCCTGCCGTACATCCGAAGGCTGCGGAATCCCGTGGCACAGGATCACTACATTGCACGCCTGTCCGAGTCCCTTCATATCAAGGAAGGGAGGATCCGAGAGATGCTCCGCTCTGCCGCCCCTGTGGAGGATCTCCGTTCGAGGGATGCGGAGGTCCCTTCCGATCCCCATCGGGCTGAGCGTCTTCTCCTGCAGGCGGTCTTTCTCCAACCCGAGCTTGCCGCAAGGCTCGAGTCGCATGTGGTGGAGGAGTTTCGAGATCCCTCATTGCGGGAATTGGCCGTGCTTATCCGGCAGTGGCGGGAGTCAGGACAGGATAGCATTGAGGCTCTCGAGTCGCGGGTTCAGGACCCTGACTCGGCGCAGCGGCTGGCGGGCCTGCTGGCGGGCCTGGAGGCGGTCTCCGATCCCCATCGCGTCTTTGAGGACTGTCTGAGGCATATCCGACGCCGGGGATTGGATCGACGGATCCGGCATGTGGATCGTGAGATCCTCGAGGCGAAGGTCCAGAAGGACGAGACGCGCCTTCGAGAACTGCAGCAGCAGAAAGCCCACCTCGTCCTCCAGAAGGCCCGTCTCAGGATGAGTGCCTGAACAAGACCACCCTTGAGGAGGTTCTGGCTACATGGCCAAAAAAAAACCTAATGACGAGGTACATAGCATGATCGAGGTGGATTCGGATCGGGACTATATCTCCGAGGAGGAGATCAACGAGGTGATTCCTTCGGACCTCCTCTCTCAGGACCATTACGATGATATGGGTCGGATCTTCGGCGAGGTGGATATGGAGGTGGTGGATGCCCTCAAGACCGCCGAGGTGGGTCAGGATTCGGAGGGCGTAGCGGAGAGTGAGGAGGTCCCCATCGAGGACGAAGAGGATCTCATCGGCAAGACCAACGATCCCGTGAAGCTCTATCTTCGGGAGATGGGATCGGTCTCCCTGCTTACGCGTCAAGGAGAGGTGGAGATCGCCAAGCGGATCGAGCGTGGTCAAAAGAAGGTAGCTCAGGTGGTCCTTCACTGCCCGGTGACTGTCCAAGAGGTGATTCGTCTCGGGGAACAGCTCAAGAAGGGCAAGCTCAAGGTCAAGGATGTGATCAAAGACTTGGACGAAGAGGACCTCTATGTGGTGGAGGACGTCCACTTACGCCGGATCTGCGGGATGATCGATCAGATTCAGGCCCTGGATAAGGAGCTTCGTTCCCTGCGGGATCAGAGACTCAGCAATCCCGAGCTGATCCGGCGTGCGGAGGAGATCGGCAGGGAGATCCAGTCCATCCTCAGGGACCTTAATCTCAACGACAGGCAGATCGAGAGCATCGTCCAGACCCTCAAGAGCTACTACGATCGGATCGAGAAGGCCGAGCGGACCATCTCNTCTTGCCAGGAGCGGACGGGCCTGTCCCTGAAGGAGATTCGGAATCTCTTCCGCAAGGCCAAGAAGGATCCGGATGNGATCCAGGAATTTCTGAAAGAGAAGGACCTGGGTCTGGAGGAATTCCTCGATATGGAAGAGGAGATCGGGCGGGCCCTCGAGGAGATCCGCGCGGTGGAAAAGGAGACCCAGATGAGCCGGTCCCGGCTCAAACGGGACCTCAAGAGGATCCTGGAGGGAGAGGCGGAGGCCAAGGAGGCCAAACGGGAGCTGGTGGAGGCGAACCTCCGTTTGGTCATCAGCATCGCCAAGAAGTACACAAACCGGGGGTTGCAATTTTTGGACCTGATTCAGGAAGGAAACATCGGCCTGATGAAGGCCGTGGACAAGTTCGAATACCAGCGGGGCTATAAATTCAGCACCTATGCCACATGGTGGATCCGCCAGGCCATCACACGGGCCATCGCGGATCAGGCCAGGACCATTCGGATCCCCGTCCACATGATTGAGACCATCAACAAGCTCATAAGGACCTCCCGATACTTGGTCCAGGAGTACGGGCGAGAGCCTACCCCCGAGGAGATCGCCGAGAAGATGGAGCTCCCCATCGAGAAGGTCAGGAAGGTCCTGAAGATCGCCAAGGAGCCCATCTCTCTGGAGACCCCCATCGGGGAGGAGGAGGACTCCCATCTGGGGGACTTCATCGAGGACAAGAGGGTTGTCTCGCCCTCGGAGGCTGTGATCCGCCGCGATCTGGCCGAGCAGACGCGGAAGGTCTTGGCCACTCTGACCCCGCGCGAGGAGAAGGTCCTGAGGATGCGCTTCGGCATCGGGGAGAAGGCGGATCACACACTGGAGGAAGTGGGACAGGACTTCGAGGTCACACGAGAACGGATCCGCCAGATCGAGGCCAAGGCCCTTCGAAAGCTGCGACATCCCAGCAGGAGCAAGCGTCTCAAGTCCTTTATCGAGAAGTAGCCCGAACCGTGGTGCCACAGAGGGGAAAGGGGGCGCTAGCCGCAAAGGAATGCAAAACGGATCGATTTCCGTTACAATAGTAGCACAGAGCCGTTATGAATGGGACCTGCAGTGGGCCCATAGCTCAGTTGGAAGAGCCACCGGCTCATAACCGGTCGGTCCCTGGTTCGAGGCCAGGTGGGCCCACCATAGTTCCCTCTTGTGGGGGAGATCGGTGACCCGGTTTGGACAACGCTGTGTGAAACGTTGTACATCCAAAGGCGGACGTGTCCGTTTCGACGTGCGCGCCCTCGGGCCGCACGTCTTTTTTTATGGTGGGTGAAACCAGGGACGCTTGCACTTTCGGTGGAGACCGTCCATGGGATGTCGTGTGGGGGATGTGGCGAGTTGGCTCGATGAGAGTTTTCCAACGGAGCTGGCCGATTCCTGGGATTGCGTAGGCCTTGTGGTAGGGGATGAGGAAGCCATGGTTGAGCATGTGGTCGTCTCCCTGGATCCTACCATTCAGTCCTTAAGCGCGGCCCAAGGAAGAGGTTCGTCCTTGTTGGTCACCCATCATCCCCCTTGGGTCCGCCCCTTGAGACGGATCTGCAGGCAGCAACCCGAGGGAGAGCTTGTATGGAAGGCGGTACAGAGTGGAATCAGCATCTACTGTGTCCATACCAACTTGGATCGCTCTGCCCAAGGACCAAGCGCGCAGCTGGCCGAATATCTTGAGCTTTGCGACGTGGAGGAGGTGGCCGAAGGCCTGGGCCGCGTGGGAAGGCTCGCGCAGCCCCTCCCGTGGAAGGGGTTTCATAGATGGCTTCAGGAGCGGTTTCCCCATGCACCCATTCGGGGGGCGGGCCGGACTGAAGAACCCATTGAAAGAGTGGCGGTCTGCGGTGGCAGTGGTGCCTCTGTGATCGATGACGCCCATCGGCTCGGTGTCCAGGTGTTGGTGACGGGCGATGTCAAGTACCACGATGCTAGAAAGGCGGAGTCCCTGGGGATCCTGGTCCTCGATGTGGGTCATTTCAGCTCCGAGCGATTGGTCGTCCCTTGGTTGGCGCGACAGATCGACCAGGAAAGCCGCCGCAGGGGATGGGGGTTGCTCGTCTCGACTTTCGAGGGGGAGGAGGACCCCTTACGTCCGATGGAACTCCTAATGAGATGAGGGACTGAGGGAGGTGTGCGTTGGACGAGCAGTTGAGATGGCTGGTTGAACTGCAGCGAGCAGATTCCAAGATCCAGGAGGTGGAGCGCCTACGGGTGACGCTTCCTGAGGAGATCGAACGGATCAAAGCCGAGCTTCAAAGCGAGCGTGAGCGGCTTCGGGATGCCGAGCAGCGATTGGAAGAGCTCCAACGGCAACGGCGACGGAAGGAGAGGGAGCTGGAGCAGGAGACGGAACGCATCAAGAAGGCTCAGATGCGGCAGTTCGAGGTGAAGACCAACAAGGAGTATCAGGCCCTCCTCAAGGAGATCGAGATGGCCAAGGAGCACACCGGGGTGCTGGAGGAGGAGATCCTGGTGTTGATGGATGAGATCGACGCACAAGGCCGGTCCCTGGAGGAGATGCGAGAGGGCCTCCGACGTCTGGAAGAGGAGCGGATCTCTCAAAGAGAGGCCTTGGAGCACAAGCTGGAGGGGCTGGAGGCGGAGAAGAGTCGCTGGTTGGAGCGAAGGGCTGCGATCGTCGAGCAGGTGGAGCCCGAATGGCTGGCACGCTATCAGAAGGTCGCGCGGAGGAACGGAGGATGGGCTGTGGCCCGGGTGGATGGGGGGACCTGTCAGGGTTGCTTCATGAACATCCCTCCCCAACTCTACAATGAGATCTTAAAAAGCGGCCCCTTGGTCCAATGTCCCTTCTGTATGCGATTTATCTACTACGAACCCCCAGCGGAGGCTCAAAGCGCTCAGGCCCCTCGGGGTTGATATGTTCCTATGGCCTCTCTCCGAAGAGTGGGTGGAGGGATGAACGAGACGCATGTCTTTATCGATGGCGCCGCCCGGGGCAATCCTGGGCCTGCAGGCCTTGGGGTCATCTTTGAGGACGGGCAAGGGCGTGTGCTTGGACGGATTCGCCGCTACCTGGGCCGAACCACCAACAACGTGGCGGAATATCAGGCCCTGCTTGAGGCTCTCCGGGAGGCCATCCGAAGAGGGTGGCGTAGGCTCATCATCCATACGGACTCTCAGCTCCTTCAACAGCAGATCCAGGGAGGTTATCGGGTCCGCAGCCGCAACCTTCTCCCCCTTTACAAGGAGGCCCGGAGGCTGTTGAGTCGGCTGGAAGACTATGATATCCTTCATGTACCAAGACAACACAACAAGGAGGCGGACCGTCTGGCCAATGAGGCCATCGATGGGGTCCATTCCGGCTCATAAGATGACGCCGCCTCCTGGAGCCATAGGGCTCCGATGGTCTTTGAAAGTTCCGGCGCGTGGCTGAAGTGTCCTGCATGGTCGCCGGTTCCGCTTATGGCGGGACGGGAGGAAAGTCCGAGCTCCACAGGGCAGGGTGCTCCGTAACGCGGAGTCCCGGTAACGGGCAGGAAAGTGCCGCAGAGAACAGACCGCCTCGCCTTAGGGCGGGGTAAGGGTGAAACGGTGAGGTAAGAGCTCACCAGACCCCCGGGCGACCGGGGGTGCTCGGCAAACCCCACCCGGAGCAAGACCGAATAGGAGGGGTTCCCCTCGCGGGAGAAGGGTGGCCCGCCCGATCCCCTCGGGTACGGTCGCTGGAGGCCTCGGGCAACCGGGGTCCTAGAGGAATGACCATGGCCCCAGACGGGGTGACCTGTCTGGGGAACAGAACTCGGCTTACAGGGGCACTTCGGCCACGCTGAACTCAAACCCTCCTCTTTGGAAGCTGATTTCCCTGCGCGGGAAGGAATTGTACCAGCGTCTGGTTATCGGGAGACGGAGGCCCGCTAAAGGGGGAGGGATCTCTTTCCGATCCGCTTCTCCAATCTCCCTACAGTGTGGAAGATGGCGGCAGGGACCTGGATCCTCAATCCAAAGAGCCTCCAACAGATGAATTCGATGATCAGGCCCGTCTCTTCTACGGTGTCCATATAGGCGAAGTCCACGGTCAGGGGACCCGACTTCAGCTTTCCTCTTACCAGGGTCGGATGGCCCGTTTGTTCGAGGATGCGAGCCCACCCGTCCACGTCTTTGACCGAAAGACCAAGGTGTTGGACCACGGGCCTTCCCTGTGGGTCCAGGGACCTCTTGTAGAAGTCGGAGCCCTCTCCGGGCTCCAGAAGCTCCAATTGGTAGTGGCCATAATAGGCAAGGCCCATCTTGCCCCGAAAGTCGCGATGCTCTCCTCGCTCGAGCCATTGGATCGGACTTCCCGACGCAATGAAGAAGGGGCCGATTCCATGGGCCTCCAGGTCCTCTGCTGAGGATTCCACGTCGGAGACTACAAGACCCAATTGATGGATTCCCGGGAGGCCGTGTCGTTGACGGAAATCCTCGGCGAGCCTTGCGACCTGGGAAGTGAAGTCCGCTGCGGAAAGAAGATCTTCCAAAAGCACCATCCCCATCCTCCTTCGAGGACAATTCCTCTTCGAGGAGATCCTCCTCGGGTTCGAGATCGCGGGTTTGGGGCGCCACGCAGGCCAGCTTCCAGAGGGGGTTTTCCGTCTCCTCGCAGGATGCTTATCACCCGGAGCCGAGGGAAGTCAAGACACCCCTCTCTATGTGGGGGCCTTCAGGGAGTCCCGGACTCCTCGATGAGTGCATCCATCATCGCCATTACTTGGCGGGCCGGAATGTGCGTTCATACCGTGAACATCCATCATGTCATGGACTCCCATGGGGGCGGTCCTCCTGGTGCTTCATGCTGTCCAAGACGGTCGTCAATATCGGACAGATGTCCAGGGTAATAAGCGGGGTTGAAAGACCGATAAAGAAAGAAGACTTGCTTGCCATTGAGTCCACGATAGATGAAAAGATGTTTTTCAAGCAATCCGGAAGTCTGGACCCTGATCGACTGGGAATAATGTTGGGAAGAAGTATTGTCCGAGGGAGTTGCTGTTATTTTTAGGGGAAATTGGGCCTTCGATGAGGGCGACTTCAGAGAAGGAGGATATTGAAAGCATGAAGCCGCCGCAGAAGGACGTCCCAAAGGCAGCTCTGTATATCTTCAAGACGCCTTTTCTTAGAGCCATCCTACTCTCTTCCTTGGCTGTATCAGCAGTGTTTCCCCTTTACATCCTGTTTTGGGTTATGTCTTCTTTGACACAACTGATGATCGACAGCACCAGTGAGGACGCCCTGCGCGTTGCTCGATACATGGTCTCCATGGGCATTGATGCGGGACTGGATTTCAGCGGGGAGATCAAGAATCCCCGTTTCCTCTCCATGCTCAGCAAGTTCCAGCGTGATTTCAAACTGGAGAAGGTGAAGATCTTTTCCCCAGAGGGAGAGGTGATCTATTCCAGCGATCCCAAGGATATCGGGGCAAGGAACGTCAAGCCGTACTTCAGAGACATTGTGGCCAAGGGACGGACCTTCTCCAAGTTGGTGAGGCGGCATGAGCGCTCATTAGAAGACCGGCTGCTGAAGGAAGATGTGGTGGAGACCTATGTGCCGCTCATGAGAGGTGGTGTCTTCCGAGGGGCGTTCGAGATCTATTATGACATCACCAAACGCAAGAGACGTTTGTTTCACATATTGAACTATTCCTACGCCACCATGGGGCTGTTGTTCGCCATTTTGATGGGGGGGATATTCCTCGCCCTGTTTAAGGCGAGCAGAACCCTCTTGGAGAGGGAGCAGGCCCAGGAAGAACTGAGGGCGTACAAGGAACATCTGGAGGAGATGGTCGCAGCACGCACAGCAGAATTGGAGGCGGCAAACACCCGATATAGGAAGCAGGTGGTCGAGACCCTGCAGGCACAAGAGGCGCTTCGGGAGAGCGAGGAGAGATTCCGAAAGCTTGGTGAATCTGCCAAGGATGCCATCATAATTATGGACGTGGATGGGAGAATTTCTTTTTGGAACAAGGCGGCCCAAGGAATGTTCAAGTACCGGCCCGACGAGGTGTTGGGACAGGACCTTCACCAGCTTTTGGCCCCTGAACGATATCGCGAGCAGTTTCAGATGTGTTTCCGAGAGTTCAAGGCCGCGGGGGAAGATCGGCCTTTGGCGAAGACGATGGAGCTGTGGGCTCTACGGAGTGACGGGAAGGAGTTTCCCGTGGAGCTCTCTCTGTCGAGGATGAAGGTCAAAGGTCAATGGGAGACCATCGGGATCGTACGGGATATCTCGGAGAGAAAGAGGGCGGAGGAGGAGAGGAACAAGCTTCAGGAGCAGCTCTGGCGTTCTCAAAAGATGGAGGCCCTGGGGACATTAGCTGGGGGAATCGCGCATGATTTTAACAATATCCTCGCGGCCATCATCGGGTATGCGGAATTGGCCATGATCGATGTGCCAGAGTCCTCCGTTCAGCACTCGTATCTGAAGTCCGTGGTCAAGGCCGGATACCGGGCCAAAGATCTCGTGCAACAGATCCTTTCCTTCACGCGGCAGGACCATCCCGAGAAGAGGCTCATCACCATGGTCCCCCTGGTGAAGGAGATCCTCAAGTTGCTCAGGGCATCCCTCCCCAAGAATATTGAGATATCCCTTTCCGTGCAGGAAGGGTCCAGTACTGTGCTGGCCGACGCCACTCAGATGCACCAGGTGCTGATGAACCTGTGCACCAACGCCGCTCACGCGATGCAGGAGAAGGGGGGGAAGCTCCACATTCAGCTCTCCCGAGTCGTGATCCGTGACGGGGGCTCCATCCCTGGTGTATCCCTGTCGGCCGGGCCGTACCTGCAGCTGCGCGTCCAGGATACGGGCCATGGGATGACCCCTGAGGTGATGGAAAGGATCTTTGATCCTTACTTTACGACCAAGAAGAGGGGGGAGGGGACCGGGTTAGGGCTCTCGGTGGTTCAAGGGATAGTTCAGGGGCACGGGGGAGCCATCCGGGTCCAAAGCCAGGTCGGGGTCGGGTCCACATTCGACATCTTCCTCCCTTTGGTGGAGGATACGCCCGAGCTCCGGGATACTTGGGAGTTTGACTCCCTTCCCAAAGGGAAGGAGACCATCCTTCTCGTCGACGATGAAGAGACAGTGCTGGACGTGAGCCGACGCATGCTGGAGCGACTGGGCTATTGCGTAGAGCCACGGACAGATGCAGAGGAGGCCCTGGAGATGTTTCGTGCTGAGCCCGGTCGGTTCAGTCTGGTGATCTCGGATCTCATCATGCCGACGATGACAGGAGATCAACTCATTGGCGAGATTCGCCGCATCCGACCGGATATTCCCGTCATTCTGATCAGCGGGGGTGCCGCCCGTATGAGAGTATCTACGGGAAATCCAGAGAAGGCCGACGCCATACTCCGCAAGCCCCTCGTAATGAAAGAGCTGGCAGAGGCCGTGCATCGTCTCTTGAGCCAGTCAGGGACCAGAAGCGCTCCGACCTCGTGACATGAATAGGCCCCTTCTCCGGGCACCTGTGCTGAAGAAGTCTTCTCTTTTGAGACCTCCGAACATGCTGGCATGCCTTGACAGAATTCCATTCTCCGGCACATGATGAGGCCTGCCCGGAAGGGTCGAAGTCTGACCACGAACAGTTTCTGGAGGAGTGGAATGCCGGTGCCGGATAAGGATCAGCTTGCGCGGGAAGTCAAGGAGTCGTCGGAGCGGGGGAATCTTTGCAGCCAGATCGTTGTGGAAGTAGGCCTCCAGCACCTGGGGATGGATCTGCCAGATGTGGTCACGTCCATGGGAGGCCTCGTGGGTGCCCAGGGCCTTATGGGGGCTACCTGCGGGACGCTGACAGCTGCGGCCTGTTTGATCGCCTCGGCGAGCCACGGCAAGATCGAGCGGGAAAGGATGTACATGCTCATCCAGGAGCTGGAGGAACGCTTCAACCAGGAACTGGTCTCCCAATATCCAGGAAATCATTGCGACGATCTTCTGGAGGCGGATCCCACCAAACTCCCCACCGAGGTCTGTCCGCCCATCATCGCCGGGGCCATCCGCATTGCCTTGGAGCTGCTGGAGGGGGAAGGGATTCCGGTAAATTGAATGTTTCACCAGCGGGCCGCCACCACCAGGATTTTCAGCCTCTCCTCGCCCACATTTTCCAGCCCATGGAGGGCCCCGACGGGGATGGCCACGGCGTCTCCTGTTGAGACCTCGCGGACCTCTGTGTCCACCTGCATGCGCCCCCTTCCTTGGATGACGATGTAGATCTCCTCCATGGGGTCCCGGTGGGGTTCGATCCGATGGCCGGGGTCGAGGATGGCGTGGGCAAGGAAGCCCAGTTGGGAGAGGTGCCGCTGATCCAGGATCATGGTGGCCCACGCCCCGCCGTGGGCGCGATAGAGGGTGGCCAGGACCTCCGGGTCCTTGGGATTTCGGACGATCACGCGGTTTTATACCCTTTCTATGAACTCCTCTCCAAGGAGACCCTCGGGCCGCACCAGGAGCACGGCGATGATGATCAGGAAGGCGAGGGTGTTCTTGAAGGCGATGGAAATGTAGCCCCCGGCCAGGCCCTCGGCAATCCCGAGGATCAGTCCCCCCACGATGGCCCCGGGCAGGCTGTTAAGTCCCCCCAAGATGGCCGCGGCGAAGCCCTTGAGGAACGGCTCCAACATGTAGAAGGGGTCCAGAAGGAGCAACGGCGCCAGGAAGAGACCCGCTACCACACCGAGCAGTGCGGCTGTGCCCCAGCTGATGGCCAAGATTCGGCGGGTGGGGATCCCCAGGGTCTGGGCGGCCTGAAGGTTCTCCGAGGTGGCCCGCATGGCAAGCCCCAATCGGGTCCTCTGGACGAGGAGATAGAGGCAGATGCTTCCCAATAGGCCTGCGGCGATGGTGCCCACACTCAATTCGCTGATGTAGATGCCGCCGATGTTCCAGACCTTGGAGTCGGAAAGAGGAAAGGGGAAAGGCTGGGGTTCCATACCCCAGATGCGGGATGTCAATCCCTGGATGATCAGACCTAGGCCGAGGGTGAGGATGATCTGCCCCAGGAGAGTCGCCTCCCGACGCTGGGCCGGTACCAGGATGCAGAAATAGAACCCCATGGCCAGGAGACTCCCGAACAGGAGGGCCATGATGAAGACCAGCCCGAAGGGGATCTTGAGCCCCATCAACGTCAGGGCGAAGAAGGCTCCTGCGGAGGCTATATCCCCGTGGGCGAAGTTCAGGATCCTCGTAGATCGATAGATGAGGGAGAGCCCCAGGGCCACGAGGGCGTAGAGACTGCCCACGGCCAAGCCCGATATGAAGTAAAGCAGAAAGCGTTCCACGTGTGACCCCCTTAAGTTCCCGCTGGAAGCCGCTGCCTCATCGGAAGGGCCAGTTCTTCCAATAGAGACGGATCTTCAGCCATCGTCCGGACAGCCCCAACGGCTCGAAAATGAGGACAATGAAGATGGTGATCCCGAAGACCACCGGGATGAACTCCTTGTAACCGCTGAAGACTTGGGGGACCAACAGAACGAAAGCCGCTCCCATTATGGAACCCTCCACTGAGGCCAGTCCCCCGATGATGACCGCGACGAAGATGGTGATGGTCTCCATGAAAGTGAACATATTGGGTTCCAGATAACCGATCAGCTGGGCGTAGAGTCCTCCCTGAACGCCGGTGTAAAACGAGCTGATGGCAAAGGCGAGCAACTTGTATCGTGTCAGGTTGACACCGATGGCTTCCGCGGCGATATCGTTGTCCCTGATGGCCACGAAGGCCCTTCCCATATAGGAGGCAACGAGATTATACGTGGCCAAGGTAAACGCCAGCGCCAGGAGGAAATGGAAGTAGTAGACGGCGGTGGCCCTGGGGATACCGATCTCCGGGAGGAACTTGGGGACCGACAGCCCCATACGTCCTCCGGAGAGGAGTTCGGAGTTGGCCAGGATCTGGTAAACGGCGATACCGAAGCCCAGGGTCACGATGGCCAGGTAGGGGCCTTTCAGTCGAAGGGAGGGGAATCCGACTACGATCCCGAACAAGCCTGCTGCCACCCCGGCGGCCAGGAGGGCCAGCAACATGGGGACCCCTGCCCTAGCTAGGTGGCCGAAGGTATAGGCTCCTATGGCTAGAAAACCAGCCTGACCGAACGAGATCTGGCCGGTGTAGCCGATGAGCAGATTCTGTCCCATGGTGCCGATGGCGTAGATGGCAATGAGTGTAAGAAGATAGACGAAGTACTCGGAGGCGACCCAAGGCAGAAGGATCAATGCCCCCAGCAGAAGACCCACCCAGAAGGCGGTCCCCCGTTTGCGAATGAGTTTAAGCTCCTCGCGATAGCTTTCGATGAGGTCCATGGTGTCTTTCCTAGCCCCGATAGAGAGACTCGATGAGGTCGGCGTAGCGCTTCTCGATGCTTCGACGCTTGACCTTCTTGGTGGGAGTGACGTCTCCGTCTTCCTCGTAAAAGCGCTTGGGCAGCAGGGCGAACTTCTTGACCGTCTCCACGCGGGCCAGGGTCTTGTTCACCTTCTGGACCTCCTTGTCGATGAGCTTGTAGATCTCGGGATTTCGGGTGAGATCGGCGAAGGTGGTGAAAGGGATGCGATGATCCTGTGCGTATTTGGTCACATTGTCCTCGTCGATGAGGATAAGGGCCACGAGGTATTTTCTGCGATCTCCGATGACTACGGCATCTTGGATATAGGGGCTGAACTTGAGCTTGTTCTCGATATAAGCCGGGGTGATGTTCTTTCCGCCCGCCGTGATGATGATGTCCTTCTTTCGGTCCAGGATTCTTAGGAATCCGTCTTCCAGGGCCCCCACATCGCCGGTATGGAGCCATCCGTTCACAATGGTCTGGGCAGTCAGCTCGGGGTCCTTGAAGTAACCTTTGAAGACGCCGGGACCACGAGCCAGGATCTCGCCGTCTTCGGCGATCTTGACCTCGATCCCAGGTATGGGTTCTCCCACGTAGCCCCATCGAGGGCGGTCGAAGCGCTGGACCGCGATGACGCCTGTGGATTCGGTTTGGCCGTAGCCCTCCCGAAGGGGAATGCCCAGAGCGTTATAGAACTCGAATAGTTCCGGGGATGCCGGGGCCGCCCCACAGACGCCCCATCGGATCCTCTCGAAACCCAGCTGCCGCTTAAGGTGATAGAGAACACCCCAATAGGCCAGAAAGTAGAGAGGCTTCAGGAACCATCGTCTTTTATCAGAGCCTTCTGATCGCACATATTGAAGCCCGATGTTGACAGCAGTCCGATAGACCAGGCGTTTCAGGAGGGTGGAGTCGGACATCTTGATCTCGATGTTGGAGGCGAACTTCTCCCAGATTCGCGGCACGCTGGCGAAGATGGTGGGGGATACCTCCCTGAGATTCATGGGAAGGGTCTCGATGCTCTCCACAAAGTTGACCGTAATTCCCACCCAGATGGCCATGAAGAGAGAGATGAGATTCTCGTAGATATGAGCCAGGGGGAGATAGGAGATCACCTCGTCTGTCTCATACGCCGGGTTGGCCTGAAGGAAGGAATCGGTCAAGGCGAGGATGTTGTGGTGGGAGATCATGGCCCCTTTGGGGGGACCTGTGGTGCCCGAGGTGTAGATGATCATGGCTGTGTCCTCGGGCTGGATTTCAGCCATCCTCTCCTCGATGCATCGGGGATTCTCCTCTAGGTAGCGTCTTCCCCGCTCCAGGAACTCCTCGAAAAAGATGATCTTGGGATGGGAGAATCCCCACAATCCCTTTGGATCCCAGACCACTACCTGCTTGAGACCCACCTTGGGGAGGATCTCGAGTACCTTGTCCACTTGTTCTTCGTTCTCGACGAAGAGGATCTCGGCTTCGGAGTGCCCGACCACGTAGGCCACTTGGTCCGGAGCGGAGGTCGGATAGATCCCACAGGTGGCCCCACCGGCCGTCATGGTCCCCAGGTGACAGTAGACCCACTCGGGACGGTTGTCCCCTAGGACGGCCACGAACTGGCCTTTTTCCAGGCCCAAGGCCATCAAGGCCGCGGCCACCTCCCTCACTCGTTGCCCGTATTGCCGCCAAGAGATGCGATGCCAGATGCCGTAGTCCTTCCGGCGGAGGGCCACACGGTCTCCCAGCCGCTGAACCTGTTTGAAGAAGAGCTCCGGAAAGATCCGGACGTCGCGGTACATCACCATCTCCTTCTCTTCTTGTAAAGCCTCCATCCTTTGGGCGAGAGGGACTGCTCCCCCATGCCGAGATAGAGTTCCTGGACGTCCTCGTTCTCCTCCAATTCCTTTGGAGTGCCCTCCAGCACGATGCGGCCTGCTTCCAGAATGTATCCGTAATGGGCGATGCGGAGGGCCAATTTGGCGTTCTGCTCCACCACAAGTAGTGTGGTGCCTTTGCGGCTGATCTGCAGCAGGGCGTCGATGACGTGCCGGGCCACCTTGGGGGCCAGCCCCAGGGAGGGCTCGTCCAGCATCAAAAGATGGGGGCGCCGAAGCATGGCCCGGGCTATGGCCAACATCTGCTGCTCCCCACCGGAGAGGGTCTCCGCTTGTTGCTTCCTTCGGTCCCGGAGGATGGGAAAGAGCCCGTGGACGAATTCCAGGTCCTCCTTTACTGCCTCGTCCCTCCGTCCCCAGAGACCCAGATCCAGGTTTTCCTCCACCGTCAGCTCGCGAAAGAGCCCTCGGTCCTCTGGGACGTAGACGATGCCCAAGGAGGAGATCTTCTCCGGGGGGAGCCTCTGGATCATACGGCCACGAAACTCTATGGTCCCCTTCTTGGGCTGGTCCTTGATGAGCCCAGCGATGGTCTTCAGCAGGGTGGTTTTGCCCGCCCCATTGGGCCCCAAGATGGCGAAGATCTCCCTTTCCTTGACTTCCAAGGAGATCCCGTGCAAGGCGTAGATCCGGTCGAAATAGAGGGTCTCTATGCTGGAGATCTTCAGAAGTGGAGTCATTCTTCCCCCACATAAGCGCGGATGACCTCGGGGTGGGACTGGACTTCCTGTGGCGTCCCCTCGGCGATCTTCCGACCGTAATCCAAGGCCACCATCCGGTCGGCCACCCGGGATGCGATCCTCAGGTCGTGCTCCACCAGAAGGACCGCGATCCGATAGCGCCCCCGTATCTCACCAATGCGGTATGCCGCCTCCTCCTTTTCCTCGGCCGTCAGGCCAGAGATGGGCTCATCCAGAAGAAGTAGCTTGGGCTCCAGAGCCAAGGCCCTTCCGATCTCCACCTTCTTTTGAATTCCGTAGGGGCAGTCAGCCACTCGGGCCTTGCGGTAGGCATGGAGGTCCAGAAAATCGATGATCTCCTCCACCACTTCCCGGTGCCGAATCTCCTCCCGTTTGATCCTCATGAAGGCATGAAACGGATTTTTTCGGAAATGAACGTGACGGCCCAGAAGGAGATTCTCCAGGACGGTCATATGGAGAAAGAGCCGCAGGTTCTGGAAGGTTCGACCGATGCCCCGGCGGGCGATCCGGTCGGGCGAAAGTCCCAAGAGACTCTCCCCCTCGAATAAGATCTTCCCTCGGTTCGGCCGATAGACTCCGGAGATGCAGTTGAACATGGAGGTCTTGCCCGAACCGTTGGGACCGATGACCGTCAAGATCTCCTGTTCCTCCAGCCGGAGATCCACGCCCGCCAGGGCCATGATACCACCGAAGCTGATGCTGAGGTCTTCGATTTCCAACAGGGCCTTGGATCCACCTGATTTGTTCATCTCTTCCGCTGGTGCCTCCTCGAATGGAATTCCCCAACCCCCCGGGCGGCCGGTGCTCCGGTTCTCGTCTCCAAGGGGTCGGGGGAGGCGGTCGGCCGGGGTCTTAGAAGTGAGGCTTGTAGAGGATGTAGTCGGTGATGGGGACGTGCTTTCCACCTTTGGCCTGAAGCAGACGCGACCCATTGACACCATGATGGCGGTTGGGTCCGAAATTGACCGGGGCTCCAATCCCTTCGGGCTTCCAGTTTCGGATGCTCTCCATGGCGTGGATCATGGCCTCGGGTGTGAGGTTACGTCCTGCCCTTTTGAGTCCCTCTATGGTGTACATCATGGAGACAGCTCCGAAGACGGCCAAATATTCCTTTCCCTTGATCTTGGGGTTGTATTTTTTCAGGATATCGGCCACTCTGTCAGCCTCGGGATCGGAGCCGGGTATGCCAGAGTGGGCCGATGATGCGGGGTAAACCCCTTCCCATACCTCCCCGGCGACCCTGTACATGATGGGATCGCCCAAGGGGAAGGAAGTGAGCACTTTGGGCCTGTAGCCGAACTTGGCCATGGCCTTGAGGATCAGCCCCCCGTGGCTCATGGTGGTGTAGAGGATCACTGTATCCGCACCGGACTCTTTGAGCTTCAGTGCATGGGTGTCCAAGGCCCGCTCGGTCAGCTCATAGGAGACGGAAGCGGCCAATTGAGCCTTCCCCGGGAACTTCTCCATGGCCCTTTTCACTCCGGCGAGCCCCATCTTCCCGTAATCGTCGTTTTGGTAGAAGATCGCAAACTTCTTGGAGCCCAGCTTCTGGAAGGCATAGGTTGCGAGGAATTCGGCCTCGTCCTCGTAATCGGGGTAGGAGATGAAGATATAGCGGAGTCTATCCTTGGGATACTTCTCCCACATGCGGGTGTTGCCGTAGGCGGTGATCAAGGGGACCTTGTTTTCCGGGAAGAAATCCCGGCAAGCGTGAACCACGGCTGTCCCCAAAAGGCCGGTCACGGCGAAGACCTTTCCTTTCATTTCTTGGAGATTGGCCAATGCGCGGGTGGGATTGTAAGCATCGTCCTTGAGAAGGATCTTGATCTTGCGGCCGTTGACGCCCCCTTGGTCGTTGATGTAGTCCGCCCATGCCTTTCCCCCGAGAGCGGTGACACCCCAAAGTGCCGCAGGGCCGCTAAGCGGGGTTGTCCATCCAATGACCACTTCCTTGTCCGTGACCCCAGGGACGCCCCCAGCCCGCACGGAGACAGGGATGAGGCAGACCAGGAGGACTAGGCTGCAAAGGACCCATCGCAAGCCGTTCCTTCTCATCTCTCCCTCCTTTTCCAGGAAAAAGGGTTGGAACCACGCGAGGCCTTCCAAAGAAGGCCTCGCACCTTTCGTACAGGGTCAGGCCTGAGTGCGTGGAAGAGGCGCGCGAACCACGGACAGAAAAGAGAGACTTCGACTAGTGAGCATCGCGAGTGATGGTCACGTGAGTTTCCACATGAGAACGGCCCCCCTCCGATGGAGCTTTTCCACCAGGAGATAGAACGCTAATCTAGTGAAGGAACCTTGGGTTGTCAACACCTTTTCTGACCTCTACTGCCGGGCTGTCTCAGCGAGGTTGGGATGGAGGTGATCTGGGAGGAGGTGGTTGCACTATATTCTTTTCAGATAGGTAAAGTGGTCCAAGAGGTATGGTGGATGCGGGTCCATGGTTCAGAACTGTAGGGAAGCTGTGACATCGATCCGGATGAAGTTCCGGGAAGGCTGTAGCGCGCTGGAGAAGGAGATATGCCGAGAGACACGCTGGCTCCAGCCTGTGCCTGAACAGCGACTCGAAGGATGGACCGGTGGGCAGGGGTTGTCAATTTGGCTACTAATTTTGTAGACTATCAATTAAACACCAGCTTTATTGAGGGGGAATCATGAAGCTCTCCACACGAGGAAGATACGGAGCGCGCTTGATGATCGATCTTGCGGCCCATTATGGAAAGGGTCTTGTATTACTTAAGGATTTAGCTAGCCGTCAGCACCTTTCGGCTAAGTATCTGGACCAGCTTATGCTCTCGCTGCGCAGGGCAGGGCTGGTCAAGAGCAAACGGGGTGTCAAAGGAGGGTTTCAGCTGGCGAAGCCCCCCGAAGAGATCCGACTTTTGGAAGTGGTGGAGGCCGTGGAAGGGCCCTTGGACTTGGTCGATTGCGTGGCTCATCCAGAGGGCTGTCCTCGTTCGCGCAAGTGCGTTACCCTGGAGGTCTGGGAAGAGGTGGGACGGGAGATCCGGCAGGTGCTCGCTCGCAGGACCTTGGCAGATCTTGCTCAGAGGCAGCAGCAGAAGGAAGGAGCCCCATTCTAATGAAGATCTTTGACTCCATTACAGATACCGTGGGAGGGACGCCTCTGGTCCGACTGCATCGCGTGGTCGAGGACGTTCAGGCCGAGGTAGTGGCCAAGTTGGAGTCCTTCAATCCCTGTCACAGCGTCAAGGACCGGATCGCGGTCAGCATGATCGATGAAGCCGAGCGCCAGGGAAAGATCACTCCGGAGACCGTCATCCTGGAACCTACCAGCGGAAACACCGGCATCGGCCTTGCTTTGGTCTGCGCGGCGCGGGGTTATCCTCTGGTGCTCACCATGCCGGAGACCATGAGTCTGGAAAGACGGATCCTTCTGCGGGCCTTGGGAGCCCGGTTGATCCTTACGCCAGGCTCTGAGGGGATGCCCGGGGCTGTGCGGCGGGCTCAAGAGATGGCTGCTGAAGATTCACGCTACTTTATCCCTCAGCAGTTTGTCAATCCGGCCAACCCCGAGATTCATCGAAAGACCACGGCGGAGGAGATCTGGCAGGACACCGACGGTAAGGTGGACATTCTGGTGGCTGGCGTGGGGACTGGAGGGACCATCACGGGAGTTGCCGAAGTGATCAAGGCCCGCAAACCTTCCTTTCGAGCGGTGGCGGTGGAACCCGCCGAATCAGCGGTCCTGTCGGGATGCAAGGCGGGTCCCCATAGGATTCAGGGTATCGGAGCAGGGTTCATCCCAGAGGTCTTGAATCGTCAAGTCGTCGATGAGGTCATAGCGGTGCGAAGCGAGGATGCCGGGGAAATGGCCCGACGTCTGGCCCAACAGGAGGGGATCTTGGCCGGGATCTCAAGCGGCGCGGCGGTCTGGGCCGCATTGGAGGTGGCCCGAAGGGACTCCTCCAGGGGGAAGATGATAGTGGTAGTCCTGCCCGATACGGGAGAGCGTTATCTCAGCACGTGGCTCTTCGAAGAGGAGAGGAAGGAGGTCTCATCATGAAGGCTGTATCCCCTTCCCGACTCCTGGAGCGCCTTCGCGAAGACCTGGAGACCGCCTTCCGAAGGGATCCAGCGGCCCGTTCCACCCTGGAGGTGCTCCTCTGCTACCCAGGCCTCCATGCCCTATGGATCCATCGGGTGGCCCACGCTCTTTGGGTTCGAGGACATCGTCTATTGGCCCGCTTCCTCTCCCATCTGAATCGCTGGCTGACGGGAGTGGAGATCCATCCCGGGGCTCGAATCGGGCGGCGCTGCTTCATCGACCACGGGATGGGGGTGGTCATCGGAGAGACCGCCGAGATCGGCGACGACTGCCTCCTCTATCAGGGGGTGGTCCTCGGCGGAACAAGCAGCAAAAAAGGAAAGAGGCATCCTACCTTGGAGGAAGGAGTCGTGGTCGGAGCCGGGGCCATTGTTCTGGGACCCATCCGGTTGGGTCGAGGCTCGAGGGTGGGTGCGGGGTCCGTGGTCGTCCGGTCCGTGCCGCCGGAGAGCACTGTTGTGGGGATCCCAGCGCGGACCGTGATCCAGCGTGGCCCTGAGGACGACGTCCTTCAACACGGGAAGCTGCCCGATCCTACAGCTGGCATCCTTCAGGAGCTCCAGTTGGAGGTGGAGGATCTCAGGCGGAGGCTGCAGCGGCTGGAGGAACAGAAGGGAGAGACCGAGGGGACCACGCAGAAAAACAACTCCTCCATGCCCCTGCCGGTTCGAGGATAAGGGCGGCCTCCCCAAAGGGGGCTCAGTATTCATCTCCTGTTGCATGGACCAGGGGGAGAGGATTTGACGCCATCCGCGACCCTGGGCTAAGATGGACCCTTCCCAAGATGGAAGGGCCCGGCTTCGGGTCCCGAGACCTCTCAGGAAAGGCAGGTGATGACGATGCAATGGATCATGCGTAGCCCCCTCGGGGGGCAGAACCGGAGGGAGAGACGGATGTGCACCTGGGACAGACTCATGATGCCGATCGAGGGGGATGCGCGGTCCCATCGTCGGCTCAAGCGCCTTTTCTGGAGGAACCCATGTCCAAGACCATTGAAGAGATCAACGAGAGGATCAAAAAGGGAAAGGCCGTGGTTCTGACGGCCGAGGAGATCATCGAGTTCGCCAAGGAAAAGGGGGCGAAGCGAGCCGCCCAAGAGGTGGATGTAGTCACAACGGGCACCTTCGCCCCCATGTGTTCGTCTGGGGCCTACTTCAACCTGGGGCATACCAAACCCCGGATCAAGTTGGGGGGTGGACGCGTCACCCTGAACGGGGTGCCGGCCTACACCGGTTTCGCCGCCGTGGACCTGCTCATCGGCGCCACAGCCCTCCCTGAGGAAGACCCCCGCAATCAGGTCTATCCTGGGGAATTCCGCTACGGCGGCGGGCACGTCATCCATGATCTGGTGGCTGGCAGACCAGTCCGTCTGGAGGCCAGGGCCTACGGCACGGATTGCTATCCCAAAAAACGGTTGGAGATCGAGATACGCCTTGAGGACCTCAACGAAGCGGTCCTCTTCAATCCGAGGAACGCCTATCAGAACTACAACGTGGCGGTGAATCTCTCCGATCGCGTCATCTATACCTATATGGGGATGTTGCGACCCAAGCTGGGGAATGCCAATTATTGCAGCGCGGGACAGCTTTCCCCCTTGATGAACGATCCCATCTACAAGACCATCGGTGTCGGCACCAGGATCTTCTTGGGAGGAGGGGTCGGGTATGTGGTGTGGCACGGCACCCAACACAATCCTGGGGTCTCCCGAACAGACAAGGGGATCCCAAAAGAGGGGGCAGGCACGTTGGCCGTCATGGGGGATCTGAAGGGGATGAAGCCCGAATGGCTGCGCGGGGTCTCCTTCATCGGATATGGAGCCAGCCTGGCTGTGGGCATAGGCATCCCCATTCCCATTCTGGATGAGGAGATTTTGGAATACACCCTGGTGACGGACCAGGACATTTGGGCCCCCATTGTGGACTACAGTGAGGCCTATCCCAATCGCAAACCAGAGAACCTGGGTCACGTCACCTATGCCCAGCTTCGCACAGGGGCCATTGAGATCCAGGGCAAGGAAGTCCCCACAGCCAGTCTGTCAAGCTACTTCAAGGCCAGGGAGATCGCCCACATCCTGAAGGAGTGGATCCAGGAGGGAGAGTTCCATCTGAGCAGGCCCGTGGCCCCATTGCCCGGCCCGGAAAGCGGCTACGCGTTTCGACCGTGCAAGGAACGTCCTGTGCGTGCTTAAAGGAGCCCATTCTTGATGGACAGGGGGGTTCACCCCCCTGTCTTCTCTCTTCGGAGTGTGGACCCCGGCATCGGAGATGGAGATGTCCGCACACGCCCCCTGGCATATCTTTGAGCAGACCCTCCACGATCCTTGGACCCTCGCCGCAGAATGGAAGCAACAGACGGGTGGTCCAGTCATAGGGCACCTTCTGCCCGACGTCCCCGAGGAGCTCATCCACGCTGCAGGTGCCCTCCCCATCGCCCTGACGGGGGCCGGAGTTCGGGCGGCGCGGGCCCATGCCCTTATTCCCGGATACACCTGCAGTCACGCCATGGGGGTCTTGGAAAGGGCCCTTACAGGGCAGCTCGAGATCCTCGATGGAATGGTGATCCCCTATGTGTGCGATACGACTCGAAACCTCCACCACATCTGGAGGCGGGCATTCCCAAAGATGTGGTGCGAATTCCTCCGCCTCCCCAAGAGGCTGGAGCACCCGGGTGCTAGGGACTATCTCAAAGAGGAATTCTCCAGGATGAGGGAAGCCCTCTGCCGCCATACGCATCGAGCTGCAACGGATGAGGCCTTGGAGGAGTCTTTTTGTCTCTACAACAAGAGCCGGGCCAAGCTGAGGGAAGCCTATGAGAGACACCGGAAGGATCCCTCCACATGGAGCATTCGGAGGCTCCATGCCCTTGTGGCCTCGGCCCAGTGTGCCCCTAGGGATCTCCATCTCCAGTGGATGGAGCGGCTTCCTTGGAACACAGAGGCCGATGAGGCCTCCCATTGCCGAGTCCCCCTTTACGTGAGAGGCAAGATCTGGGATCCTCCTGAACTGCCGGAGCTCTTGGACGGATTGGGCTTTGTGGTGGT
Organism: Desulfarculaceae bacterium JdFR-97; assembly: GCA_002010915.1. Lineage (GTDB taxonomy): Bacteria > Desulfobacterota > Desulfocorpusculales > Desulfocorpusculum > Desulfocorpusculum > JdFR-97. The sequence continues at coordinate 64,779 of MTPG01000046.1, forward strand.
AGGGGACGAGATGGTCACCGGATATCGGTCCGTGGGGGAGGACGTCCACCTCGGGGGAGATCCCCTGGAGGCCTTGGTGGAGCGGCATATGCGTCTGATCCCTTATGCAGGTTATCATCTGTCTCCTCGGGAGGTGGTGGATGGATTCCTCCGAAGGGTGGAACAGAGCGGCGCAGCCGGGGTGCTCATTTTGGACCCCAAGTTCTGCGAAGCGGCCGGTTTTGATTCCCCCGATCTCCGTCAGGGGCTCCGGCGGAGGGGGGTTCCCCTTTTGGCCCTGGAGACCTCTGATCGGGGAGGTGCTGTGGGGGCCCTTCGTGTCCGCCTAGAGGCCTTCGCCGAGATGCTCTCCCAGACGGTTCCATAGCCCGGCCGGGCTATTCAGGGAAAGGGAGTCGACATCATCCAAACCGCACAGGGGATCATTCGGGTCGAAAATAGCCAGAGCCAGCACAAGAGGTGTCCCTCACTTTGAGAAGTTCTTTTCGAGTCCGCATGAGGCGGACCTCGCTTCACTGGACATCCACAATGTGCCTTCGGCAAGTGGATGTGCGGGCGTTTTGTTCCGTCAAGAACGATGTGCGAAAAGACCTTCAAATTCGTTCAAGGCACCTCTTGTGCGGGCCCAGGAGTTCTGGATCGCTACTTTCAGGACCGTAGGGTGTCCTGCCCAAGCGGGCCATGGCAGTTAAGGAGAATCCGGCATGGAGCCCATCGAGAGCCTGCGTCTTCTTAAAGGCATCAATATCGACTACTACACGGCGGCCCATACAGCAAGGCAGAACGGGAAGTTCATCGCCTATGTCAATGCCTTTACCCCGGTGGAGCTTCTCTACGCCATGGACTTCATCCCGGTTTATCCGGAGAACCACGCCGTAATTCTCGGGGCTCGGAAGCTCTCGGAGGAGGTTATCCATGCTGCGGAGGGGATGGGTTACTCCCGGGATCTTTGTTCCTATGCCCTCTGCGACCTGGGATCTATCCGGACGGGGAAAAGCCCCACCATGGGGCTCCCTAAGCCGGACCTGCTCTTGGTCTCCAACAGCCAATGCGGGACTTTGACCAAGTGGTTCGAGGTCCTAAGCAGGCTGTATGGGGCCCCCATGGTGCTTATCGATGTTCCTCAATCGGGGGACGGGCAGAAGGACTCCGCTGCAGAGCGTTACGTGAGGAGACAGCTGGAGGAGCTCGTCTCCATCCTGGAGGATATTACGGGCAGGCCCCTGGACGAGGGCCGCTTCAGGGAATGCATCCACCTCTCCCGGAGGGCCTCGGAACTCTGGAGCCGGGTATTGGAGACGGGAATGCATTGCCCCGCCCCTATGACCGTCTTCGACCAGTTCATCGCCATGGCCCCCATCGTCGCCCAGCGGGGAACGAAGGTGGCAGTGGATTTCTATGAGACGCTTCTGGAGGAACTCCAAGGCCGGGTGGAGCGGGGGATCTCCGCGGTTGGAGATGAACGATTCCGACTCTATTGGGACAACCTCCCCATATGGCCCGAGCTCAGACGCTTGTCCCGGTTTCTGGAGGCCCAAGGAGCCGCCTTGGTGGTCTCCCTTTATACCTGGGCCTGGGCCACATTGGCGGTGGGGGAGGAGGACCCTTTCGGCGACTGGGCACATCAGTACCTCTATACGGCCAACCTCCACATGGAACGCCGCATCGAGCAGTATGAGGCATTTGCCCGCCATTACAAGCTGGACGGTTTCCTCTATCACTCCAATCGAAGCTGCAAGATGTTTTCGCAGGATATCCCCGAGGTCCGGAGGGCCGTCACCCAACGCACCGGGATCCCGGGGACGGTCCTGGAGGCCGACCATAATGATCCCCACCTCTATTCTGTGGAGACCTTGGAGGTCCAGATCCGGACTTTCCTGGAGATGCTTGGGGCCAAAGAGGTCCATTAGGCCCCTCTCGGCCTTTGGGTGCGTTGGCCAGCAGAGGTGGATACATGCGGCCAGAGGACTTTCTCCGCCGGGTGGGTGAAGTGTACCGAGGCAGGATCCCGGCGGTTTGCTCCCTTCCTCAAGGGATCGAGAGAGACTGGGAATGGTTGGAGTCAAGGCTTTGTGAGGTGGTGGAAGAGGCAGGGGCCGCGGAGGCGTTCCTCCGTCGTGCACGAGGGGTCCTCGAGACCCTGAAGGAAGACGGACTCCGCTACAGGGACCTGGTCGAGCTGTTTCAATCCTTGTCCGTCTGCGAGGGGGGAGGAACACCATGTAACCTTCAAGGACCGTTGGGGAGGTTCCTCCTTGCCCTTCATGACACCTATGTCCTCGGGCGAAACCGAGACATCCTTCCCCTCAAGGAGGAACTCCAAGAGGAGTCCACTTGCCGGAGATGTGGGCTGTGTTGCATCGGCCCTGCCGAGGGCCCCATCAGCACCTCTCCTGCGGATCTCTCCCGCTGGGATGCCATGGGTCGAGATGATCTACTCTATTTCACGCGTTTCGGCCCTGCCGGAGCCCTTAGGGCCCGGTCCTTGGAGTTTCCCTGCTGTCCTTTCCTGAGGTTCTCTGCAAAAAAGAAGAACGGCCATTGCCTGGTCCACCCTGTAAAACCCCTTGTCTGCCGTCAGTTCGTCTGCGGATGAGGGGAACTCAGCGGATTCGATCCATAAAGACCCGGAGGTCGGGGACCACTTCCCGCCCTTTTTTCTTCCCCGATCGATCCAAGAAGTAGGCTCGGAGTCCAGCTTGGCGCGGGGCCAGGTAATCGAATTCCCAATGGTCCCCCACGTGGACCATCTGAGAGGGTTCCACCCCGAGCATGGAAGAGACCTCTTCATAGAACTCTCGGGATTTTTTCACCCTTCCTAGGTCCGAGGTTGCAGAGATCACCCGTTGAAAGAATCCGTTAAGCCCTCCAACCTCCATCTCCACTTGGATAAAGGGTCGGCTGGCATTGGAGAGGATGACCAGGGGATGGTGTTGGGCCAGGAGACGGAGGACATCGTGCACCTCAGGATAGGGTCGAATCAGGTGGCGGTGTGCCTCAAGGATCTCTTTCCAGTGGCGGCTCAGGCCGAACCGGTGGAACCAATAGTCCAGTTGATACCATGCCAGGTTTCCATCTCCCACCTCATCGTACTGTCGATAGACCCACTGCTTTGCCTCCTCTACTCTCATTCCCCGTTGCCGAGCGACGAGTTTAGGGATGGCCTCCCGCCATACAGCGGTGCTGAACTCGTGGCTGATCAGGGTCCCGTCCAGGTCGAATGAGACTACAATGGATCTATTTCGGGACATATGAGCTCCTTGACTGTACGTTGAGGGCCATTCTAAAGTAGCGCTCGATGGAGGACAAGGGGGGATGTGGTGGACGGAGATATCACGGAGATCGAAGGAGTCCTCGTGGGGCATGCCCAGGACACCCGGGGCCTCACTGGATGCACTGTGGTGATAGTGGAGCAAGGTGCTGTGGGGGGGAGTGACGTCCGAGGCACGGCCTCGGGGACCCGACAGATGGACTCACTGGGGCCCCTTCACTTGGTGGAGCGGATCCAAGCAGTCCTTTTCTGCGGGGGGAGTGCCTTCGGGCTGGAGGCGGCCGGAGGGGTCATGAGATATCTGGAGGAGAAGGGAATGGGGTTTCGAACCCCCATAAGGACGATCCCCATCGTACCCACGGCTGTCATTTTCGACCTCTCCCTGGGAGATCCCCGAGCCCATCCCACACCTGAGATGGCCTACCGTGCCTGCCAGGAGGCCTCTGCGGGACCCCTCCTTCAGGGGAGTGTGGGAGTGGGGATCGGGGCCTCGGTGGGAAAGTACCACGGAATCGGCCGCGCCATGAAGGGCGGATTGGGCAGTGCGTGTCAGCGGACACAGGGCGGTATCTTGGTGGGGGCCCTGGCCGTGGTGAACGCCTTCGGAGACGTAGTGGATCCCTCCACCGGAGAGATCCTGGCAGGGCTTCGGGCAGAGGCGGGAGGGATGGACCTTTCCGGGACCGTTCGGGAGATGATCCAAGGTGTGCCCCGGGAAGGGGGGCTCCTGGAGCATACCACGCTGGTCTTGGTGGCAACCGATGCGGAGTTGGACAAGGTTCATTGTTGTCGCCTTGCACGGATGGCCCAAGGAGGGCTGGCTCAATGCATCTCCCCCTCCCTTTGTCCGGTGGACGGCGACGTGGTGATTGCCCTCTCCACAGGGCACAAGAAGGGGGATTTTGGGGCCCTGGGGGCCGCGGCTCAGCGCGTCACGGTACAGGCCGTCCTCAGGGCGATCCGAAGCGCCGATGGTTTGGGCGTTCTTCCCGCTTGGCGCGACCGGGTCCGACAGAGGGCGACGGAAAGGCCCTAGACAAGGAGGATTCTCGGGGGTAGAATACGCACGCCATGAATGGGACCAAAGGATTTGAAGGACCTTATGAGTCGGGGCACCTTCTGGTGGCGGCCTGGAGGCTCTTCGTGTATCGACACCGAAGGCCCCCATCGGTGAAAGAGCTGAGCGAGATGCTGGAGATCTCGCCGGAGATGGGGCATCGGCTTTGCAATAGACTCCACCGCTTGGGTGTCCTGGAGGTGGTCGAAGGAGCCTTTGAGGAGCGGATCTACCTGCAGGATCACCGGAAGCTGGAGGAACTGCCCCGGCAAGAGGAGGCCCTGAGCTTCGAAAAGGAGCTTCGACAATGGAGGGAGCGAAGCGCCAAGAGGGAGGAGGAACTGAGGAAACTTCGAGCCGATCGTGAGGCGAAGAAGAAGGATCTCTTCTCCGACCTGGAGCGCCAGCTTCGGCAGGGCCTTCGCAAAAAGAAGAAGAACCCCCTGGATGACCTCTGAACGGATTGCCTCTTCCCCTTATGGCCGGAGAAGTCTGCCCAGAGAGGCAGGCGGGCTATCCTTCGATCTCCTTTTCCACCTTCCCTTCAGCCGAGGGTCAGGGTCGGAGGCCCCGTGATGGGCCCTGTTCCGAAAGGGCTCTTGTCCTTGACGCTCGTGGGTGGGGCCGCCGCAGCCCTTCATGCATTTCCGGAGGCCCTGGACCTTTGGTGGAGTAAGACCCTCAGCGCAACGGCACAAGCCGCACTTTCCCACCTGCCCCTTCTTTTCTGGCTGCTCGCCGGCCTTTGGGGCTTCCATCTCGGACAGGTCCGCTTCTTACTCCTGTGCACGGCCCTGGGAGGGATCCACTTCATTCGGGAGATCCCTTTGGAGCCGGGGGAAGGATTTCCCGCCATGCGGGAGGCCGTGGCCTTGGTGGTGCCGTGGGCCTTTCCTCTCCTGCTGGTCCTGCCCGAGCGGGGGTGGAGACACCTTTGGGGATGGGGCAGATGGGTAATGGTCGCCATCTTGTTGGCGGTGGTCCTGCTTCTGGCGACCTTGGAGCCGGACGTCTTTCATGGGTCAGCGGGTGGTTGGCCCCGTAGGGTCCCTATGACCTGGGTGTCCGTGTTGACGGCTCTCCTTGTCCTGGGAGTTCTCCCTAGGAACGAGGGGCGGCTTTTGCGTGGTTGCTGGGCGTGGTCCCTCATCAGCCTGACTTTGGCTTCCTCCGAGGGGACCATCTCCTGGCCTGTTGCCGTATCGGGGGCTGTCTGGCCCGTCTTTGCCCTCATTTCGGGGGTTTTTCTTCTTTCCGGTCTGTATTCCCTGACCTGGAGGAGGGCCTATCTGGATGAGCTTACGGACCTTCCAGGACGGCGGGCACTGGAGGAACGTCTTCGGCGCTTGGCGGGGAGGTACACCATCGCCATGGTGGACGTGGATCGGTTCAAGCAGTTCAATGATCGCTACGGCCATTCCATGGGTGATCATGTGCTGAGATTCGTGGCTAGCCGATTGAAGAGGGTCACGGGGGGACGGGCCTTTCGATACGGAGGGGAGGAGTTCGCCGTGGTCTGGTCAGGGAGGGGGTTGGAGGAGGTCCTGCCGACACTGGAGTCTTTCCGGATCCAGGTGGAGGAGTCCCGCCTGACTGTGAGGGGGAAGGACCGACCTCGAAGGCGCCCTCGGGGGCGCAAACACCCCCGAGGAGGAACGAAGAAGGTAAACGTGACCGTGAGCATCGGAGCGGCCCAGCGCAGCCGTCTCCACCCCACCCCTTGGGAAGTACTCCGGGCGGCGGATGCTGCTCTATATCGGGCCAAGCGTCGAGGGCGCAACCGAATCGAGGTGGAGCGGCGGCAAAGGCCGAGAGCCTAGGAGTTTCCTTACTCTTCATGAGGTCCCGGGATGTTTCGCCCTCATTTGCCGGGGCATTGACGGGCCACCTCGGGATCGATGTTCTTGCCTCCATAAGCCTTGTCGAAATGCGCGCTGAATTCCGCGGCCAGCTTGTTGGCCCGTTGCTCATAGGCGGCCTTGTCGGTCCACGTGTTCTTGGGGTAGAGGATCTCAGATGGGACCTCGGGACAGGAACGGGGGATCAGGACATGGAACCTCGGGTCCTCATCGCAGGGTACGTCCCGAAGCCGGCCGCTGAGGGCGGCGTGCACGATGGCCCTGGTGACTTGGATGTCCATCCGCTCTCCCACCCCGAAGGGGCCTCCGCTCCACCCGGTGTTGACCAGGTAGACCTCTGTCCCGTAGCGCCTCATGCGCTCCCCCAACATGCGGGCATAGACGTCGGGGTTTCTGGGCATGAAAGGAGAGCCGAAAAAACGGGAAAAGGTGCTTACCGGATCGATAATCCCGGTCTCGGTGCCAGCCAACTTGCTGGTATAGCCCATGAGGAACCACAGCATGGCCTGCTCGGGGGTGAGTTTGGCTACAGGGGGCAGGACCCCATTGGCGTCTGCGGTCAAAAAGAGGATGGTGCGGGGGTGTCCTCCCACCGGAGGATCCTTGATATTGCTGAGGAAACTCAACGGATAGGAGGCACGGGAGTTAGGTGTCAAGCGGTCGTCGTCCACGTCGAAGGTCCCGTCGGGGTACATCATGGTGTTTTCCACGATGGCCCCGTGTTCCAGATACGGGGCTTCGTGAAACACTGCATTCCAGATCTCGGGTTCCTTTTCTTTCCTGAGATTGATTAGCTTGGCATAGCAGCCGTTCTCAAAGTTGGCCACCCCATGGTCGCTCCAGGAGTGCTCGTCGTCCCCCAGGAGCGCCCTTCTGGGATCGGCCGACAAGGTGGTCTTCCCTGTCCCGGACAGTCCCAGCAGCAGAGCGATGTCACCCTCTGGACCTTCATTGGCGGAGCAGTGGAGCGGGAGGATCCCCTCGGGTGGAAGCACGTAATTGAGGACCGTGAACATGAGTTTCTTGACGCTGCCGCAGTAGGCTGATCCATAAACTACGCCCAGGCTTCGATCGAAGTCCATGGCCACGGCCATGTTGGAAGTCCTGCCGTCGGGGAGGTTTCGGAGCCTTCCCCGATACCGTTCTCGAACCAACTTGTCGTAAGGGAGCACCAGGAGGGTGAAGCCCCGATTGGCGAAGATGCTATGGTCGGCCTCCGGCACTCGGGGGCGGAACATATTGTCCGTGAAGAGGGCCGTCAGGGCCCGGTCCGTGATGGTCCGCACAGGATAGGCATAGGCCGGGTCGGCGATCAGGAAACGGTCCGTGACAAAGATGGAGGGCTTGCGGGGAAAGACGGCGAGGGCATCCTCCAGGATCATGTCGAAGGTCTCGGGATCCATGGGGATATTGTTGGGTGAATCCCAGTCTATGTTCTCCTCGCTCTCTGGACGACGGACGATATAGGTGTCTTGCGGACTTCGACCCGTGGACTCCGGTGGGGTCCAGGTGACCAAGGCCCCGTTGGCGGAAACCAGGGCCTCCTTCCGTTCTACACTGAGTCGGATCAACTCCCTTCTCGGCAGGTTCTCCAGGACGTTGGTATGCGCAGCCAACATCTCCTCGATTCTCCTCTTGAAATCCATCGCTTCCTCCCTCAACGGAGATTTTTACCTGCCAGAACCGGGTCTGGCGGAGTGGCCCTGGTTTAAATGCGCGGACAGGAGATCCCTAAGAAGTATCCCTCCCGCCCCCCATAGGGGCGGGGGGAAGGAGGGACAGGCCTTGCGGGGATGATAGAAGGTGGAAGGTCGCCCTGAATGCATCGCCAGCCCTGTATAGTAACCTGTCTCAATGTCCTACTTTCTTCTCGATGCTACAAAGTCCGCCACGGCCAGCAGGGCCGACTTGGGGAGCCCCTCGGGGAGCCCGGAAAGACATGCCTTGGCTCGTTCCACGTAACCTTGGGCAGTTCGAAGGGTATGAGCCAATCCGTCGTGACGTTCGATGGCATGGTGGATCAGTTGTAGATCCCCTGGATCGGTGGACCGCGATCGGATGATCTCTTGGATCCTCCGCCGCTCCCGAGCAGGACATCGCTTCAGTGTCTGTATGATGGGTAAGGTGACCTTGCCCTCCGAGAGGTCTTTTCCGATCGTCTTTCCTAACTCCTCTTCATCTGCCTCGTAGTCCAGAAGGTCGTCCACAAGTTGGAAAGCCATCCCCAGATTCATTCCGAAGCTGGCCAATTCATCCTCCCATTGTCCGCATCGGGCCAGGATTGCCCCTGCCTGGCAGGAAGCCGAGAGGAGTACAGCGGTCTTTTTCTGCACAATGGCGAGATAGTCCTCCTCGCCTATCTCCGGATCGCCGCTTTTGGCCAGTTCCAGAAGTTCGCCCTCGGCCAAGAGTCGACAGGTGTGGGCCATCAGGTCCAGGAGACGAAGGTCATGATGTTCGACCATCATGCAGAAGGAGCGCGTAAAGAGAAAGTCACCCATGAGGATGCTGGTCTCATTGCTCCAAAGGTTGTTGACGGATCGGGCACCCCGTCGGATCTCCGCGTGATCCACCACGTCATCGTGGAGGAGTGTGGCGGTGTGGATGAGCTCCATGACGGCCGCGATGCGATAATGATCCGTCCCCTCGTACCCGCAGAGCTGACTGGAGAGGATAGTGAGGAGGGGACGCATGCGCTTTCCTCCGCTCTTGAAGACGTAACGGCCGACTTGGGAGATGAGGAGAACGTCGGAGTGAAGGCTCTCGAGGAGGATTTGTTCCACCTGATCCAGATCTTCGCGAAAGGCGTGGAAGACTTCCTCGATGCGCAGGGTGTACTTCATGGGGCGGGGCGGTCCTCTTCAAAAGGGGATGTCGTCATCAGGATCCCCTGCCATCTCCGGAAGGGGCTGCGGTTCGGGAGGTTCCTCGGGGGGGAGCTCACGGGTCGATTCGCCCGCTGGGCTCAGAATCTGCATTTGGTTGGCCACGATCTCCGTGGTCCAACGACGATTTCCGTCGCGGTCCTCCCACTCTCGAGTCTGAATCCGGCCCTCGATGTAGACCATTCTGCCCTTGTTGAGATACTGATCGCAAATGTCGGCCAACTTTCCCCATGCCACGATTCGATGCCATTCGGTGCGTTCCTCCCGTTGTCCCTCTCGATTGGTCCAGCCCTCGGAGGTGGCCAGACGGAAGGTCACCACCGGCGTCCCGCTGCTGGTGTAGCGCTTCACAGGATCGGTCCCGAGTCGGCCGACCAGGATGGCCTTGTTGACGCCCGCCATCTCTTTCCCCCTTTGTCGAGCTCATTCACGAATCCAAGCAGAGTCCCCTATGCCTATAGCATCTTTTGTGCGGGTTGTAAATTCCAAAGACTGTCCTTCTCAGCCCTTTTCCATCTCTCCTGTAATGAGGTTGGGGATTCGCGTCGTCCCGGGGCATTTGGATCCACCCGATCCGGATCTTGCAAGAAGATGCCGAGGATTCAGCTGTTCGTATTCATTTGACGCAACCGTTGGGATTGCCTATAATTATAAGTAAATTCATTTCGATTCGGTCGTCCGAGAGACCGGCCTCCACACAAGGAGACCTTCCGGTGCCTTCATGATCCGATCCCTCTTCGTTCATTTAAACATTGTTCTTTCCTTCTTGATCCTGATGATCCCACAATTGATCGTCTGTTTTATCGATCCAACCGGGAATCTCTCCCATCGCATCGCAAGGCTTTGGGGAAGATGGATCTTACTCTGCAGCGGGGTGCGGGTCCGGGTGGTGGGTCTTGAGCATCTCTCCGAGGAAGGGCCCCTCATCTTTTTCAGCAATCATCGAAGCTACTTCGATGTCTTCTCCCTTCTAGCCTATCTTCCGGTCCAGTACCGATGGCTGGCCAAGGAGGAGCTCTTTCGTATCCCTCTTTTCGGGCAGGCCATGCGAAGGGGAGGGTATATCCCTATCGATCGCTCCAATACTCGAAAGGCCTATCGCAGTATGGTGGAGGCGGCCGATCGGATCCGCCGAGGGACCTCTCTGGTCATCTTTCCAGAGGGTACGCGAAGCCCCGACGGGAAGCTGCTCCCTTTCAAGACTGGGGGGGCCGTGTTGGCCATCAAGGCCCGGGTGCCCGCCGTGCCCGTAGCGATCCTGGGAACGGAGCGGATCTTGCCCAAAGGCCGCTTCCGGGTGGGCAGGAGCGATGTGGAGATCCGGATCGGCGCACCTATCTCTACAGAAGGACTTACTCTTCGGGACAAGGTGGCCCTGACCCGGCGGCTGCGGGAGGCGGTCCGTGAGCTTCTGGGAGAGGAGGCGAGAGAAGAAGGAGAGCAGGGTTGTCGTTCTCTGGGTTGACCGAGGAGAAGAAGGGAATGCATACCCAGGAAGCGGTGCGTTGGATCCCGTTGGGAGGAGTAGGAGAGATCGGGCTCAACTGTATGGCTTTCGAGTGCGGGGAGTCGATCTTGGTGGTGGATGCGGGTTCCATGTTCCCGGAGGATCACATGTTGGGCATCGACCTGGTGATTCCAGACCTGCGTTATCTGCATGAGCGGGCCCAGGGGATCCTCGGGATCATCCTGACTCATGGACACGAGGACCATATTGGGGCTCTCCCCTATGTGGTCCCCCAGATGCCCGGGGTGCCCCTATTCGGTGCCCCTTTCACCTTGGCCTTAGCCCGGGAGAAGCTGGAGGAGCACCGCGTCCATCCCCTGCCCGAGTTCTGTGTGGTTCGCCCCGGAGAGAGCCGGAGAATGGGACCCTTCGAAGTGAACTTCATCCGGGTCTCCCACAGCATTTCCGATACCCTCGGTCTGGCAATCCGGACGCCGGCCGGCACGGTGATCCATTCCGGAGATTTCAAGTTCGACCCTTCGCCTGTGGGAGAGCCTCCCATGGACCTCCAGGCCTTCAGCCGCTACGGCCAGGAGGGGGTGTGTCTGCTGCTGAGCGATTCCACCAACGTGGAACGGGAAGGATACACTCACTCGGAGAAGTGGGTCTTCGAAAACCTCCGGAGGATCTTCGAGACCTGCACGGGCCGGATCATATTCTCCACCTTCGCATCCAATGTACAGCGTATCCGGGAGGTGGTGGAGATCGCCCGGTTGCTCGGGCGAAAGGTCCATTTCAATGGCCGAAGCCTGGTCGCCATGGTGCGCATCGCGACACAGTTGGGCTATCTTCATCTCCCCGAAGGAATGGTGGTGGACGCGCCATCGCTGGAGGAAGTAGAGAAGCATCGGTTGGTGGTGCTCACCACAGGAAGCCAGGGAGAGCCCCTCTCCGCGCTTTCCCTCATGGCCCGAGGGAGGCACAAATGGCTTCAAGTGGAGCCCGGCGATACCGTCATCTTCTCCTCCCGATTCATTCCTGGAAATGAAAAGGCTATCTATCATGTAATCAACGCCCTGAGTCGCCAGGGGGCAAGGGTGATCTACGAGCCCTTGGAGGAGGTCCACTCTTCAGGGCACGGGAGCCGGGAAGAGCTCAAGCTCATGGTCCATCTCACCCGACCGCAACACTTCATCCCCATCCACGGGGAGTTTCGGCATCTGGTCCAACATATGGAATTGGCGAAGGAGGTGGGGATCCCGCCCGAGAGGATTCACCTGGCCGAAAACGGACAGGTCTTCGAGCTTTCCCGAGAGGGCCTCAGACGGGTGGGGGAGATCCCCACAGGTCGGGTCTATGTTGATGGAAAGGGTGTCGGTGACGTGGAGGCCGCCGTGCTTCGCGACCGTCAACATCTCTCCGAGGACGGCCTGGTGGTGGCCCTCCTGGTCCTGAACACATCCAGCGGGGAGGTGATCTCAGGCCCTGAGCTCTTCTCGCGGGGGTTCATCTTCGAAGGAGAGGAGACCCGTCTGATGATGGAGGCCCGCCAGGTGGTCATGAATGCCTTGATGAGCGCTCGCAAGGCCCAAGACGAAACGGCCCAGGAAGACCTCCAAGCCGCCATTCGCGGGGCCCTTCGTTCCCACTTCTGGAGGAGCTTGCGGAGGAGACCCATGATTCTTCCCTTGGTGGTGGAGCTCTGAGCGAGGGAGTGCAGTGAAGGAAACTGTCCGCAGGATTCGAAGAGAGATGGCCGGACTCATCCTTTGGGCGACAGCGGCCTTTCTCTTCATGAGTCTCCTCAGCTATTCCCCCACGGACCCCTCCTTCAACAGCACATCGCGGGCAGCTCAGCGGATTCATAACTGGGGAGGGATAGTGGGGTCTTATCTGGCCGATATCCTTTTGCAGGGGCTCGGATGGGCCGTCTTTCTCGTGCCTCTCGGGGTGGCCCTTTGCGGGTGGAGTCTCCTGCGGGGCCGGCTCTGTCGGTTTCACCCCCTTCAGATCGGAGGGGGCATACTGGGGACAGCGGCGTTGGCAGGGGCCCTCCATCTGAGTCGAGCCATCGGTGCCGCCCCTCATCCTCTTCGGGAGTCGGGAGGACTCGTCGGTTACCTCCTCGTCGCCTTTCTGCAAAAGTATCTCAATTGGGGGGGGACCTGGCTTGTGGTGGGTGTGATGCTTTTGGCCTCAGGACTTCTGTCCACTCGCATCCCTCCTTCGCAGGCCTTTGGGATGGCATGGGGGATCGGCCGATGGACGGTGAGGGGTTTCCTTGGGGTGCTGAAATGGATCCGTTCCTTGAGCCGAAGGAAGAAGAGGAAGCCGGTCCCGAGGCGACGTCCCGCCCTTCGCAGTCAGCCCGCCATCGTGGAGCCTCCCAAAACCGTCACGGTCAAACCTCGGCCCCGCCAGGAAGCCTTCAACTTCGCTCGGAGTCGAGGTGCTTATCAGCCGCCGCCTCTCTCCCTGCTCGATGAACCCCCCCCCAAGGAGTCCCGCATCGATCGGGAAAGCCTGCGGATGAATGCTCGGTTGGTGGAGAAGAAGCTGGCGGATTTCGGCGTGGAAGGGAGAATCACGGAGGTCCACCCAGGCCCCATCGTCACCCTCTATGAGTTCGAACCTGCAGCCGGCGTCAAGATCAGCCGGATCGTCAATCTCCATGACGATTTGGCTTTGGCCCTCCGGGCCCTGAGCGTCAGGATCATCGCACCGATCCCCGGAAAAGGGACCATAGGGATCGAGATCCCCAATGCTCAGCGTCAGATGGTATTCCTTCGAGAGGTGCTGGTCTCCGAGCCTTTTCTGAAGAGCCCCCATCATCTGACGGTGGCCTTGGGCAAGGATACGGTGGGCAATCCGGTTGTGGCCAATCTGGCTTCCATGCCTCATCTTCTCATTGCTGGGGCCACCGGAACAGGCAAGAGCGTGTGTCTCAACGCCATAATTACGAGCATCTTGTTCAAGTCCTCTCCCGAGGATGTAAAGTTCGTCCTCATCGACCCCAAACGGCTGGAACTCTCCCTCTATCGGGATATCCCCCACCTACTCCATCCGGTGGTTGTGGAACCCAAGAAGGCTGCCCAAGCGCTTCGTTGGGCGGTGAAGGAGATGGAGAGGCGTTACAGGTTCATGGAGAGATTGGGGGTCCGGGATATCCGCCGATACAATGCCAAAATGGCCAAGGATGGGTCTCATGGGGCCGAGCCCATGCCGGACACCTCGGAGGCCAGAGAAGAGCCCCTGCCCGCACATCTTCCCTATATCGTCCTGGTCATCGATGAGCTTTCAGACCTCATGATGGTGGCCTCCAGGACGGTGGAGGACGCGGTGTTGAGGTTGGCTCAGATGGCCCGCGCAGCGGGGATTCACCTGGTGGTGGCCACCCAGAGACCTTCCGTGGACGTCCTTACGGGGACCATCAAGATCAATCTCCCGGTGCGCATTGCCTTTCAGGTCACATCCAAGTTCGACTCCCGAACCATCCTGGACACCCATGGAGCCGAACACCTCTTGGGGGCGGGGGACATGCTCTTTCTGCCCCCGGGGACGGCTTCCCTGAAGCGCATTCACGGGGCGTATGTCTCCGAAGGCGAGCTTCGCCGGGTCGTTCAGTACCTCAAGGAACACGGACGACCTCAATACGACCCCACCGTCCTTCAGTATCACGAGGAAGAGGCATCGGAGTCGGAGATGGAGGATCTGGATGAGAAATATGATGAGGCTGTTGCGCTTGTTGCCCGTCTTCGGCAGGCATCCGTATCGTTGATTCAGCGCCATTTGAGGATCGGTTACAATCGTGCGGCCCGGATCATGGAGAGGATGGAGGCCGAGGGAGTCGTGGGCCCTCCGGATGGGAGCAAACCCAGGGAGGTTCGGATTCCACCCCTCGAGTGAATCATCGACCCGCATCCGCATCTGGGGCGGATAAGGAGGAAGGATGCTTGGCGGAAGACTCCTTCCCTGGGCTGTGGCGGCCCTGGGGATTTTCCTTATAGTCGAGGATTCGCTGGCCTGGACCCACGAGGAAGTCCTGCAGGGGATCCAGAAGAGATATTCGGAGATTAGAGACCTTCGAGCATGGTTCCACCAGACGACCTCCATGCCCATGATGAATCGGGTTCGAGAGGCCGGGGGAAGGATCTATTTGAAACTGCCAGGCCGGATGCGCTGGGACTATCTGGAGGGCCGAAGGAAGACCGTAATCATCCGCGACCAGACCCTGTGGTTCTATGACCAGGATGAGAGGCAGCTCACTGTCACGGACCTCACCAAGGTCCCGCAATCATCGAAGCTGTTATCCTTTCTCACTGGCGTTGGGGACCTCCAAAAAGAGTTCCTTGTGGTGAAGGCCGAGCCGGTCAAAGAGACCCGGGACGGGTATCTCGCTGTGCGGCTTGAGCCCAAGGAGGAAAACGCCCAGTGGACCTATCTGGTGCTGGTGGTGGATCCAAAGGACTTTCACGTTGTGGAGACGTCTTTCCAAGGGATACAGGGGGAACGGACGGAGATCCGCTACTCCCAAGTGGAGACCAATGTGGGCCTTTCCGACGATCTCTTCCGCCTTGAGGTCCCCCCAGACACCGAGGTTCTCCACTATCCCCCTCCCGAGACCAGTCCATGAAGGCTCCTCTTTCCATCCCCTTCCAGGATTGGTTCGTCTATCTGGTCAGTTTGGGGTGCCCCAAAAACCGTGTGGACAGCGAGACGATGCTGGGGCGCCTGTTTGAGGCTGGCTGGGCAGTGGCAGGAGATCCCTCCCAAGCGGATCTGATCCTGGTCAATTCTTGCGCCTTCATTGGAGAGGCAGTGGAGGAGACCTTGGAGACCATTCTGGAATTGTCGCGATGGAAGCGAGACGGACGATGCCGCTGGTTGGTGGTGACAGGGTGCTTGCCCCAGAGATATGGCCGTGGCCTCCTGGATCTCCTCCCCGAAGTGGATCTCTTTTTGGGCCCTGCAGAGGTCCCCCATATTGTGGAGAGGCTTCGGGAGATAGCCGCAGGGGGCGCCCGAGCGTGTCGGACGGGTCCTTCTGCCTTCTTGGGGGAGGAGGAGGGCCCGAGGGCGATCTCCAGTGCAGGCCCGAGCGCCTACGTGAAGATCGCTGAGGGGTGCTCCAACCGGTGTACTTACTGCACCATCCCCTCCATCCGAGGTCCTCTCCGAAGCCGCACCATCTCCTCGGTGGCAAGGGAGGTCCAGACGCTTGTGCGCAGAGGAATCCTCGAGGTCGTCCTCGTTGCCCAGGATACGACCGCTTTCGGCTTCGACCGGTGTGGGAAGGGGGAGCTTCCCTCTCTCCTTCGGGTCCTGGACGAGATCGAGGGGCTTCGCTGGATACGTCTCATGTACGTCCATCCGGGGCGAGTCGATGAAGATCTCCTGAAGGCCTTTGCGGACTCCGAACGCATGGTTCCTTACCTGGATATGCCCATTCAGCACATCGACGCCCAAGTGCTTCGGAGGATGAACCGAAGGATAAACCCCTCCCGTCTTCGTAGAACCATTCAGGAGATCCGTCAATGCAGGCCTGGGATTCACCTGAGGACCTCTTTGATGGTGGGGTTCCCCGGAGAGACCGAAAGGGCCTTTGAAAGTTTGGTTCATTTCGTGGAAGAGGTTAGGTTCGAGTGGATGGGGGTCTTTCCTTTCTCCCCGGAGGAGGGAACCCCGGCTGCCTCCATGGTGCCCCGTGTCCCCAAGGGAGTCATCCGAGAGCGCTGTCGGCGGTTGATGGAGGTGCAGCGAGGGATCACACGCGAGTCCCTCGCCCGATGGGTGGGAAAAGAGGTGGAAGTCCTGATCGAGGGTTGGAACGACACGGAGGGACGAGGGGTAGGAAGGACGGCCTTTCAGGCCCCTGAAGTCGACGGCATGGTGTTCCTGGAAGGAAAAAAGGGGGAGCAATTCAAGGGGATCGTTCGGGCCCGAATCACGGATTGTCTGGACTATGACCTTGTGGGGAGGATCCTGGATGAGACCTAGCTGGAAACTCCCCCGTCCGGAATCTTCGGCTGGCCGAACCAGGACCTCTCCGGCCCTTTGGGTAGGGCTCTTGGGATTGTTGCTTGGTGTGGGCCTGCTGGTCCATTTCAGCGCCCGCCCCCGATGGATTCAGATCCAGGAGAGCCGTATCCTGATGGGTACCCAGGTCGATGTCCTGGTGAGGGCCAAAGATCGGCGTGCGGCAGAGCGCGGCCTGCGGCAATGTTTCAAGGAGATGGAGAGGATACAGAAGCTGATGGACGTCCATCAGCCCGAAAGTCAGCTCTCTCAGCTCAATCGATGGGCCGGGGACTTTTGGGTTGCCCCGCATCGAGATATCCTGTACGTGATTCAAAGGTCACTGGAGACCTCCAGGCTTACCGAGGGTGCCTTTGACGTGACCATGGGCCCCTTGATTGCCCTCTGGAGGGAGGCTCGCAAAGCGGGTGTTCCCCCATCTCAGGATTCGGTCCGGCACGCCTTGGGGCACGTGGGGTATTCCTTCCTGGAGGTGGACACGCGAGGGGGGAGAATCCGTTTTCGGCGCAAAGGGATGAGCCTGGACCTGGGGGGGATCGCCAAAGGCTTTGCTCTGGATCGGGCGGCGGCCGCACTTCGTGAGGAGGGGATCGAGCAGGCCCTCCTCAATGCAGGAGGGGATGTGGTGGCGCTTGGAGGAAAAGGGGATCGTCCTTGGACCATCGGGATCCGGGATCCTCGGGACCCAAAGGGCCTTATGGGGACCTTGAAGGTGAGGGGTATGGCGGTGATGACATCCGGCGATTACGAGAGGTTCTTCCTTCATCAGGGGAGGCGCTACCATCACATCCTGGACCCAAGGACGGGCTATCCGGCCCGCGGATGCATCAGCGTCACCGTGGTGGGGCCCGATGCGACCCGGGCGGACGCCTTGGCCACGGCCGCTTTTGTCTTGGGGCCCCGACGCGGGCTTGCCTTGCTGGAGATGGTTGCAGGAATTGAGGGGATCGTGGTGGATGAAGAGGAGAGGACGTTCATCAGTTCCGGCCTCAAGGGGAAGGTAGACTGGATGGGCCGATGGAAGAAGGCCGTCCAGTAGATGAAAAGGAGGGGGAAGGGAGGATGTGGAGCCAGTGGGCGCTTCTTACGGATCTTTATCAACTGACCATGGTGGGGGGTTACGTCCTCGAGGGGAAGGGTACCCAATGGGCCAATTTCGATTACTTTTTTCGAAGGATCCCGGACGACGGGGGCTACTGTGTCTTCGCGGGGCTTGCGGATTTCATCGATTACGTTGAGAAGCTCAGGTTCTCCCAGGAGGATCTGAGGTATTTGGAAGAGTTGGGCCTCTTCCCCAAGGAGGTGCTGGATTACTTCGCGTCATTCCGATTCACAGGGGACATCCATGCCGTCCCCGAAGGCACGGTGGTCTTTCCCCATGAGCCTCTCATCCGGGTGACGGCCCCTCTCCCGGAGGCTCAACTCATCGAGACCACGTTGCTGAATGTCATCAACTTCCAGACCCTCATCGCCACCAAGGCCGCGCGGGTCTGCTGGGCAGCCGACGGGGATCCGGTCATCGACTTCGGGTTGAGGAGGGCTCACGGTCCCAATGGAGGGCTGATGGCCTCCAGGGCCGCTTACATCGGGGGGGTGGAGGCCACCTCCAATGTCTTGGCTGGCCGTCTCTATGGGATCCCGGTGCGGGGGACCCACGCCCACTCTTGGGTTGAGAGCTTCCCTCACGAGCTGGATGCCTTCCGGGCCTACGCGAGGATCTACCCCCACTCTTGTGTGCTTTTGGCCGATACATACGATACCCTTCGCAGCGGAGTCCCCCACGCCATCCAAGTGGGACGCGAGCTTCGTCAAAGGGGGTTCGATCTGGCGGGGATCCGTCTCGACAGCGGGGACTTGACCTACCTGAGCAAAGAGGCCAGGAAGAGATTGGATGAGGCCGGATTTCCTCAAGCAAAGATCGTGGCCTCCAGCGACCTGGATGAATGGCTGGTGGAGAGCTTGAAAGGGCAGGGAGCTCGGATCGATGTATGGGGAGTGGGGACCCGTCTGGTCACTTCGTACTCCTGTCCTGCCCTCGGAGGAGTCTACAAGTTGACGGCGTTGGACGAAAATGGACAGAGGATGGTTCCCAAGATCAAACGTTCCGACAATCCTGAGAAGATCATCAACCCAGGCCTCAAGAAGCTGGTCCGGGTCTTCGATCCCAAGGGACAGATGCGAGGCGATGTCCTCTTCTTGGAGGAGGAGCGTCTCCCCAGGGGGCGTGACTTCCGGGCCTACCATCCCATGTATCCTCATGTGTCCAAGATCTACCCTCGACACTTTCGGCTGGAGGAACTGCTTGTGCCCGTATTCCAACGGGGAAAGCGCGTTTATGAGAGCCCCTCGCTGCAGGAGATCCGAGAGAACACCCTGGAGAATCTGAAGCGACTGGACCCCGCCTATAAACGTTTCCAAAATCCGCATACATACCATGTAAGCCTCAGCCCCCGTCTGTTCCGGGTCAAGCAGAAACTCCTGCGAGAGGCCCTCCAGGAGGAGACGGTAGTGGCCGATCCCTGATCCGTGGGCTCTTTTCTTCCTCATTGGGGCGGTCTGGATCTCCCAGCAGACCCGGTGGCCGAAAGCACATAGGCCCTTCAGGCTTCTTTGAAGCGATGCGGTTCGGTCCGCCCTTGTCTTGACGTCCCCAGAGAGTCGTAATATGTTCCGCGGAGAGAGAGGAAGCTTGCTATTTGGAGAGCGTTGGAAGAGGCCGAGGCATGGGAAAGGAGGGGTTCAACCATGGAGAGGATGCTCGAGGGGAAAGTAGCCATCATCACGGGGTCGGGAAGGGGAATCGGAAGAGCAGCGGCCCTCCTCTTTGCCCACGAGGGGGCCAGAGTGGTCGTCAGCGATCTGGACGAGGAGCCTGCACGCGAGACCGCGGATGAGATCCGCTCCCAAGGGGGGGAATCCCTGGCGGTGGTTGGAGATGTAACCGATCCCTCTTTCGCTTCCAGCTTGGTCCAACGCGCGGTGGATACATGGGGAGGTCTTCATATCCTGGTCAACAATGCGGGCTATACATGGGACGGCGTGATCCACAAGATGCCCGATGAGCAGTGGGAGGCCATGTTGGCCGTACACCTGACGGCCCCTTTCCGACTGATCCGGGCTGCCTCGCCCTATTTCCGAGACGCTGCAAAAAGGGAAAAGGAGGAGGGCAGGGTGGTCCATAGAAAGATCATCAACGTCTCCTCCCTGGCGGGCACGCGAGGCAACGCCGGGCAGGTGAACTACTCGGCGGCCAAAGCGGGGGTCGTCGGCCTGACCAAAACCCTGGCCAAGGAATGGGGGGCCTTCAACGTGGAGGTCAACGCGGTGGCGTATGGATGGATCGATACCCGACTCACCAAGGAAAAGGAGGAAGGGCGGACCATCGAGCGCGATGGGAAGGCCATCCCCATCGGGATCCCCGCCGCCATGCGCAATATGATGCCCCTGGTCATCCCCGCTGGCAGGCCCGGCACGCCCGAGGAGGCGGCGGGTCCGCTTCTGTTCTTCGCATCGCCCTTGTCCGATTACGTCTCGGGCCAGTGTCTGGAAGTGACGGGGGGATACTGAGGTAAGGAGGGCTTCCATGCTGGAATTCGTTGGCCGAAGGTCGGAGCCTACGGAATTTCGTTACACGTGGAAGGATGTGGTCCTCTACGCCCTGAGCGTGGGAGCTCAGGCCGAGGAGCTTTCCTTTATTTATGAGAACGCCCCCGGAGGGCTCAAGGTCATCCCCAGCTTTTGCGTGCTTCCGTGTTTCGATGCCTTCGTCCGGCTTCTGTCCGGCATCAAGATCGACCTTACGCGCATCCTCCACGGAGAGCATCGAGTCCTCCTCCACAGCTCCATCCCTCCGGAAGGAGTCCTTTGGACCACGGGGGAGATTGCGGACGTCTACGACAAGGGGCCAGGAAAGGCGGCCTTAATCGTGGTGAGGATGACTACGACCTCGGAGGAGGACGGAGATCCCCTGTTCGAGAATGAATTCGTGATCTTTTATCGAGGAATGGGGGGGTTCGGTGGAAAGCCAGGCCCCCGGTCCCAACCTCTCACGCCTCCGGAGGGGAGGGAGCCAGATTTCCGTGTGGCCTACCAAATTCCGGACAATCAGGCTGCCCTCTATCGGCTCAATGGGGATCGAAACCCCCTGCACATCGATCCCCAGTTCGCACGGATGGCTGGTTTCCAAAAGCCTATACTTCATGGGCTTTGTTCCTTCGGGTACGCCACACGGGCCATCGTTCACAAGGCATGCGGAGGAGATGTGGGACTTTTGAGGGAATTCAAAGTCCGGTTCACGGATGTGGTCTATCCAGGAGAGACCCTCATTACCGAAGGATGGAAGGAGGATGGACGCTACCTGATCCGCGTCCTCACCGAGCGGGCCCCGGTCATGACCCACTCCTACGCCGTCGTGGGGCCGTAAGGGGCAGGGAGCTCCGGGCTCTCCCCGGACCGTTGGCCCCTCCCATCGATGTGTTTCTAGGAGGAAGGGCTTTCCCATTGCAGGAGGGAGCCTTGTGGAAAGGGACTCATGAAGGAATCTCTCAAACACTTGAAGCGGGGAGATACCTCCTATCCTGAGCGGAGGGACCCCTCCCTTCTGGATACCTTCTCCAATCCACGAAGAGAGAGGATCTACGAGGTCCGTTTTTCAACACGAGAGGTCACCAGCCTTTGCCCCGTGACAGGACAGCCCGATTTCTACCGCGTGGAGATCACCTACATCCCTGCGGAACGATGTCTGGAGTCCAAATCCTTGAAGCTCTATCTCTTTAGTCTCCGAAATACAGGGATCTTCGCCGAAGAGCTGGCCAATACGATTCTGGAGGATCTGGTGGCCGCCTGTGCTCCTCGATGGATGCGGGTCGTCTGCCGCATGAACCCCAGAGGTGGCATCGCCTTAACGGTGAAGGCAGAATACGGACGGAGACCCGATGAGACGGACGGAGCCCCGACCGGCTAGTGCAGGAGCCTTCTGGGGGCAAGGAGGTTCATGCTGAACAATGGGCCAAACTCGGTTTCCCCTCAGGCCCTTGCCCCGACAGGACCTGTTTGTGAAGACAGCAGGGTCGATTCCTTGCGGACACATGGCGACAATAGAGGCCTTGCTGAGCAAGTCTCCGAGATATATTCGTTCATCTTGACGCATGTGGGGTCGGTGTGCGTTAACAGCGAGGTCATCATGACATGAAAGATCATGATATGAGAGAAGGAGGATCCGAGGACGGCGCAATCATCGCCCTGAGCTCCCTTTTCGCCGGTTGTCTGATCGTCTCAGCGGTGACGGCTTCCAAGATTATACGCATCGGGGGGATCTATGTCCCGGCGGGTGTGCTGGCCTATTGCGTCTGCTTCTGGGTCACGGATGTGGTGGGGGAGATATGGGGGAGGGTCCGGGCTGGCGTCATGGTACTGGCCGGGTTCATCACCCTGGTGCTTTCTTTGCTGATCATCCAGTCCAGCATCTGGTGGCCGTCCGCTCCTTTTTGGCCCCATCAAGAGGCCTATCGGACCGTGTTGGGGTCCACTTCCCGTATCATTCTGGCCAGTCTGACAGCCTACCTCGTAAGCCAGTATCATGATGTTTGGGCCTTCCATTTCTGGAGGAAGCTCACCTCCGGCCGTCATCTCTGGTTGCGCAATTGTGCCTCCACAGTGGTCTCGCAGCTTTTGGATACGGTGATCTTCATTACCTTGGCCTTCGCGGGTGATCTGCCCGTATTGCCTCTTATTTTGGGGCAGTGGATAGTGAAAGTCGCCGTGGCGCTTCTGGATACACCCTTTGTCTATTTGGCGGTCTTCTGGCTGAGGAGACGGGAAGCCGAGGCCGCCAGTTAGACCATATATGGCACCCACAACCCACCTGACGATGGGAGAAGCCTTCATGGACGAGGCGGATCAGCCCAGGGTTGAGAGGGCATTTCGTATCCCCTCTTCGGTGGCCTCCACAGGATGAGTCTTGGGGGGTGGGTAGGGGCTTGTAAGGCCCGTCTCGGTGACGAGACAGACGATGGTCGACTCCGGGTCGAGTTCCCCCGTCGAGAGGCCCTTTCGCAAAGCGGCGAATGCGGAGGCGCCTGTAGGGCCACTCCAGAGGCCCTCATGCTCCACCAGCCAACGTTGCGCTTCCAGGACCTCCTCGTCGGTCACATCAATGGCCAGGCCACCCTCTTGACGCAGAATGTGGAGCACCCATTCCCCCTTCTTGCCGGGCTTTCCGGTGGCCAGACCTTTGGCCACCGTGGGACCCGTGGTCATGGGTTTCAGCGGGCCACCTTCCCTAAAGGCCCTGACAATGGGATTGGCAGCAGCGCTCTGACATGCCACCATCCGGGGAATTGCCGGGATTCGGCCCATCTCCTTCATTTCCCGGAAGCCTCGGTAGGTGGCAGTAAAGATCTCACAGCCCGAGCACTGGCAGACGAAGAGGTCTGGGGCACGTCCTCCCAGCTGCTCGACCACCTCGTAGGCCAAGGTCTTTTTCCCCTCATGCTTAAATGGGTTGCGCCTCGCCCCTCCGTCGAAGACCACCTTCTGATCCATGACCCGATCGAAGTGCTCGATCATGTGGTCGTATTCCCCGCGGTATGTGAAGAGATTGGTGGCCATTAAGGACATATGGTGCATCTTGAGGGGATCGCCCCGTTCGTAGCAAAAGATGGCGGAGCGGAGTCCAGCCCTTCGGGCGTAAGTGGCGATGCTGACAGCGGCGTTGCCCGTACTGACCACGGAGATGGCCCGATATCCGAACTGCCTGGCGGCGGATACCGCAGTGGCGCTGGTGCGGTCCTTGACCGTGCCGGTGGGGAGGGTTCCTTCGTATTTGAGGTAAAGTGCCCGGACCCCAAGACGCCGTGCCGACTCGGGAGCCGGAAGAAGGGGGCTTCCTCCCTCTCCCAGGCTGACCACCGCATCCTCCGAGATTATGGGAAGCACTCGGTGATAGGCCCAGAGGCCGTGATGGAGGGGATCGCGGACGCCCACCTTCCGGAGGGCATCGATGTCGTATTGGGGATCGAGTAGCCCTCCACATCGGGGGCACTCCAGGAGGTATTCAACGGGATGCTCGGCGCTGCACTGGATGCAGCGCAGACCGACCAGAAAGGAGAAGCGTGCAGCAGAGTTCATGATCGATGGGCCTCCTCCGGTTCAGAACCCTTGAAATCTGGGGTCCCGATGTTCCAAAAAGGCCTCCACCGCCTCTTGATGGTCATGACTGCTGAAGCAGTGGGTTTCGGCTAATTCCTCGTAGTCCAGGGCCTGAGAGAGAGTGCACTCCAGGCCATGGCGAATCGCCCGTTTGGCCATCCGGACTGCCAGCGGAGGAAGGGAGGCGATCCGATGGGCCAACTCACGGGCCCGTTCCATAAGACGATCCGCTGGGACCACCTCGCTGAGGAGTCCCATGCCGAGGGCCTCTTGGGCGTCGAAGATGCGCGCTGTGAGGATCAGCTCAGCGGCCCGGGTCAAGCCCACGATGCGGGGGAGGAGAAAGGAGCTGCCGTATTCCGGGGCCAGCCCCACACGGGCGAATACCGCTCCGAAGCGGGCACCCTCGGAGGCAATGCGCAGGTCACAGGTGAGGGCGAGGGTGAAGCCTCCTCCCACGGCGGTTCCATTGATAGCGGCGATGAGGGGGATTTCCATGGAAAGGAAGGCCCTCGAGAGATTGTTGGAGAAGAGTTCCCTGGCACCCCCCCGTTCTCGATGTCTCCGAGCCTCGTCTCGGAACCGATGGAGGTCTCCGCCAGCACAGAAGGCCTCCCCCTCTCCGGTCACAATGACGGAACGCAGCTCTGGATCTTTCCTCAAGTGCGATAAGAGATCTGCGAGCTCCTGATGCATCTCTAGGTTGAGGGCGTTCAGCCGCTCGGGGCGATTAAAGCGAAGCACCCCGACGGAATCCTCCTTGGTCCATAGGATGGTTTTGTAGCTCGTCTTCATGGTCTTCTCCAGGTTTCCCTAGGGTGTAAGTAATACAGGCCGATTATTGTAGCTTTTCTTTAAAGAGTTTGTAAGGCCTTTCTGAGGCAAACCTACCATGGTTCGCGCAGAAGTAAAAGGACTCCCATCTGTCCCGTGATCTGATCAGCCTTAGAAAAGTCAATCCGATCGGATTTGGACACTCGTAAGTCAAGGCGTTATTGATCCGCAGGGGATGATCGGGGTTATGTACCTGAAACGACAGGACGTTTCTGCTATGGCCGTGTGCTGCTTTTTCCACGAAATTTACTATGGTCCAAGGGAATTCAAAAGGGACTTTCTTAGGGCTTCTGGGGGCCTGGGGGGCGAAGCCCCCCNACTTCTCCGACCTATCATAATCATCCGGGCTATCTCTTGGCAAATCCCACTGTAGCCGGGACGGGTGAGGCTGGCGCAAATTCATGTGATCGTCCCCTTCACATGACTCGGACGCCACACATGCTGGTGGGGCACCTAAAGCAATGGATAAGCCTGTTAATATATGATCACCCCCCTTGCATTTTTGCCGGATTCCATATCCTCGAAGCCCTTGTTGATCTGCTCCAGACTATATCGATTTGTAATTAATTGGTCTAATTTGAGCCGGCCTGTTTTGTATAGGTCAAGAAGCGTTATCAATTCGACTTTCACATTAGCGGAGCCGTAATAGCACCCTAATATGCTTTTTTCCAGCAGAGGAATTTCATATACGGGCAATGTTAATTTGTCGTCCATATCAGAGATACCCACAATGACCGCACGTCCACCTCGACGAATGAGCTTGAAGGTCGTGAGAACAGTTTCGGATCTTCCAAGGGCTTCAAAAGCGTAGTCGACCCCAATGCCACCCGTGATTTCCTTCACCTTTTCAACAGGGTCTTCTTTGGAGGCGTTGATTACGTGTGTGGCTCCTAATTGTTTTGCAAATGCAAGTTTATTGTCGAGAATATCTATAGCAATAATCTTGGTGGCATTGGCCAAAACTGAGCCCTGAACAACGTTTAGTCCTACCCCGCCAACACCAACTATAGCGACGCTACTTCCCTGTTTCACTTTTGCTGTATTTAATACAGCCCCCACACCGGTAATTACTGCGCAACCCACGATTGATGCGACATCGAAGGGAATATCCGGATCAATAGGAAGAACACTTTCTTCGTTGACAACGTTGTATTCGCTGAACGACCCAATCCCTACCATTTTTCGAATGTATTGATTCCCTTTCTTCAGCCGACAAGTTCCGTCTAACATTACACCACTTCTACCTTTATCTCTATTAACACACAGGTAAGGTTGTCCCCTAAGACAATAATAGCATTCACCACATATGGGGACCCACATGAGGATTACATGATCCCCGGGTTTTACCCTGGTAACACCAGGTCCTACTTCCTGGACTATACCCGTTCCTTCGTGTCCAGGAATACAGGGAGGGGGGGGCATGCGAATGACACCGTTTATTATGGATAAATCAGTATGACATAAGCCAGCGGCCTTAAATTGTACTAACACTTCTTTCTCCCTTGGCCCTTCGAGTTCAATTTCATCGACTACCATTGGTTTCTTATATTCATATACAATCGCTGCTTTTGTTTTCATGATTTCCTCCTTTCTTCTTGGGTTATTGTGGTTCATGAGGGCCACAGAGAGGCCCTTCACATTCCAAAGAGATTTGGCAGCCACAAACTCAACCCTGGGATAAAGATGAACAAGGGGAGGGTAGCCACAATCACCAACAAGAAAGGCAGAGCTGAACTGATGACATTCTGGATCGGCTCGTCCCACACCTGGCTCGTTGTGTAAAGGCTGACCCCAAATGGTGGTGTTACTTGTGCGATCTGCATGCAGATTATAGTAATTACACAGAAGTGTACCAGGTCTATGCCGAGATGTTTAAGGGGATAGTAGAGAATCGGTATAGTCAGATACAGAATGGGGAGGGGATCGAGGAAAAGGCCGAGTACCAAAAACAAGATAATGCTCAGCATCAAGAATCCGTTTTTCCCGAACCCCAGGTTGACAATTCCCATTGTCAGATTTTGGGGTATTTGGGCATAGGTTAAGGGGCCGGCGAATAGAATGGCTGCTGCAACGATGAGAAAGATCATGCTTGTGGTGCCCATGGCACTGCGCAAAGACCGAGTAAAAGTCTCTAAGTTGAGTCCCCTGTAGAAAAAACCACTCACTATGAGTGCATAGACGCAGGCCACGGCCGCTGCCTCGGTGGGGGTGAATATCCCACCATATATGCCACCAAGAACGATGAAGGGCATTATCATGGCTGGCAGCCCTCGCCCTAAGCGCATCCATCGTTCCTTCCATGGCAGAGGCGCCCGCTGGCCTCCGAATTTCCCCCTTACCGTAATAACAATTGCCAAAATGCCGATCAGTATGCCCAGAATGATACCTGGCACCATACCGCCCATGAACAACTTTGCGGCGCTTTCTTGCACATATGAGCCATATAGAATCATGTAGATACTGGGTGGAATAAGCTGGCCGAGAGTGCCAGAGACACACATAAGACCCAGACAAAATTTCTTGGGATAGCCTAGTGTTACCATGGGGGGGATGGCTATAGTCCCCACAGCCACCAGGGTAGCCAACGTAGAACCTGTGATGGCGGCGAACACCATACATGTAACGACGGTGGCAAAAGGCAGTCCGCCTGGGATATGCCCCACGAAGGCATCGATGGCCTCAAATAGATACTTTGCAGGGCCACAATGAGCCATGATATTCCCACCGAGCAAGAAGAAAGGAACTGCAAGTAAGACAAAGCTGTCAAGGCTGCTCAGGAAGGTTAAAGGAATGCTCAGTGGAGCCATTTGTGAGTAAAAAAGTCCCAAGAAAATTGCACTTAACGTTAATGAAATCCAGATAGGAGTTCCACCGAGGAACGTGAGCAAGAAAATGAAGATTCCTATCGCTAATATCCCATGGTCCATGATTTCACCCCTTGTTATGAGAGGGGGCAAGATCACCCTTTCGGGATAGTCCCGAACCTATCCTGATTACCTCTAAAAGGGCGAAGAATGCGTGGAAGGCCATTCCCAAAGTTACAACCGTATGCAACCACCATATATAGAATACGAACGATTCACTTTGTTCACCCAGTGTCATTGAGAGCTTTATCAACTTGGTTCCCCAGTAGACGATCATCACGCAGGTCAAGAAAATCAGGACGTTGACTATCAGAGAATGAACTTCCTTCCACCTTCCCCTGAGCTTCGCGGTGAAGAGTTCCAGCCTGATATGCTCACCGGTTCTGACGATCGGACCCGCCCATAGATAAACCATGGTTATAAAG
>MTPG01000047.1 GCA_002010915.1 Desulfarculaceae bacterium JdFR-97
GAGGCTAAAGCCTCCCCTACCCGACCAAGACCAAATCGACGAAATAGACGAAATCGACCAAATAGACGAGACAGACGAAACGACGAGACCGACGAGATAGACGCTCCTAACCATCCCAACGAACTTAACGCTCTCAACGAAATGACTAGATACCTATGAAAAAGCCACCGTCAAGAGTTGGGGGTTTTTGGTTTGGTCTTTTTTGGGTTCGTCGCCAAACACCTATACGTGATCGCCCTGTGGCGTCACACTTTCATGCATACGATGGGAGGCGTCCCAATCAGACCATCGACCTCCTGGTTAAGGGGTCATATCTCGTCACGGGTTAGACAAGATGAACGCTTCCAACGCTCTCAACCATCCAAACGAATCAAACGAACCAGATGTGGCCTTTTCACATGATCAGACCAAGTGTCGGAAAAGGGCCCTCGATTATATGCTTCGAGGCGAGGAGGAATAAATGAAGGGATCAAAGACGCAGCGGGAGGCCCTCTATGAAGTGGTGATGTATGATCCCGATACGGATACCCGTGCCTTTCTGGTGGTGGACAGCCTTCAGAACGGGATGGCCGGAGGAGGGATCAGGATGACCCCTTCTGTGACCCTGGACGAAGTGCGCCGTCTGGCCAGGGCCATGACCTATAAATTCAGTGCCGTGCGCGTGCCGGCCGGAGGGGCCAAGTCCGGCATCGTGGCCGATCCGGCCTCCCCCCGCAAGGAGCAGCATCTGGTCTCCTTTGCGCGCATGATCAAGCCCTTCCTGCAGGAGCTCTATATTGCAGGAGAGGATATGGGGACCACGGCACAGGATCTGGCCCGGATCTACGCCGAGGTGGGCTTCTCGTGGGCCAAGATGGCAAAGGAAAAGATGGCCCAGCGGGGGATAGAGCTTCCTATCCCCGATGACTTCGATCCCTCCTCGGCAGGCGGGGAGAACCTGGAGGAGATCCTGACGGGATACGGCATCGCCGAGGTCACCGAGGAGGCCTGCCATCTTCTGGGGATGGATCCCGCCGACTCCCGCGTGGTGATCCAGGGGTTCGGGACCGTGGGCAGCATGACCGCGCACTTTCTCTCTCAGAAGGGCTTCTCCATCGTGGGGGTGGCCGATGTGCAGGGGACGCTCTATCGTCCCGAGGGCCTTCCCCTGGAGGCGATGCTTGCGGCCAAAGACCACATGGGGAACATTGATCGAGGGAAGCTGGACTTTTCCTACGAGCATCTCCACCGGGACCGGTGGCTGGAGCTGGATGCTGAGATCCTGATCCCTGCGGCGGTGGCAGACACCATTCATGAGGGCAATGTGGATCAGATCCGCGGTAGGCTCGTGGTCGAGGGGGCCAATATCCCCGTGACCGATGAGGCCGAGGCCGTCCTGCACCGCAAAGGGGTGGCAGTGGTCCCAGATTTCATCGCCAATGCCGGTGCTGCGGGCGGCCTGGGGATGATCCTCACGGGCCAGGTCCCCTTGGATCCGGGCAAGATCCTGGCCGAGCTGGGAAGACGGCTCCGAGAGACCACCCGAGAGGTCCTTGGCAGGAGCCTGGAGGAGAATAGGATGCCCCGCCAGGTGGCGGTGACCCTGGCCGAGGAACGGCTGGAGACCACCTCCCCCTTCGGGCCTCCCGGGGGGTGCAGTATTAAGGGGAAAGGGGTTTGATTCCTCCGCTTCAGCTTGACAGGGGAGGGCGGAGTGGATAGGATCCATCCCGCAGACGGTCAAGGGCGGGACCTTCGTGTGGGAATGCCGCGTTAGGGGTCTTCTTCTCCGAGCCCCAAGCCATTATGACAGACAACTAGCACTTCAATAATCGCATAGGCCGTTTGCTGAGAAGGGAGAGAGAGGCGACGGATGGCATTGGCCTTTGTGGGCGGAAGGGTCTTCATCGGAGACGGCCGGATCCTGGAGAAGGGGACGGTGGTGGTGGAGGGGGATCGGATCGTCTCGGTGGAGGCCGGGGACAAGCCCCCACCTCGGGGGGCCAGAAGGTTTGATCTGGAGGGATGCACCCTACTTCCGGGATTCATTGACTGTCACGTGCACCTTTGTCTGGACGGAAGTCCCGATCCCCTGGGAGAGCTGGAACGCAGCCCCCTTCCGCTTGTGACCCTGCGGGCTGCGGAACACGCCCGCCGAACCCTGCATGCGGGGATCACCACCGTGAGGGACTTGGGTGGAAAGGACGGGGTGGATTTGGTATTAAGGGAGGCCATCCACTCGGGTCTGGTGGAGGGACCGCGCATGCTTGCCAGCGGCAGGATGATCTGCATGACCGGGGGGCACGGATGGCAGTTCGGAAGAGAAGCCGATGGGCCGTGGGAGGTGATGAAGGCCGTCCGGGAGCAGCTCAAGTCCGGTGCGGACGTGGTCAAGTTTATGGCCACGGGCGGGGTCATGACCCCTGGCGTGGAGCCGGGAAACGAACAGTTCACCGAGGAGGAGCTGCGGGCAGGGATCCACGAGGCGCACAAGGCCGGAAGGCGGACCGCCACCCANGCCCAAGGAGCTCAAGGGATCCTCAATGCCCTTCGAGCGGGGATCGACAGCGTGGAGCACGGAATATTTCTGACCGAGGAGATACTCCATCTGATGCGGGAGCGGGACGTGGCCTTGGTACCCACCCTCTCGGCCCTCTACCATATCGAGGAGAAGGGGGCTGAGGCCGGGATCCCTCAGTTCGCCGTGGAGAAGACCCACCGGGTGAAGCCCATCCACCTTCAAAGCGTGAGCGCGGCCAGAGAGGCAGGTGTGCGGGTGGCCATGGGGACCGACGCGGGGACTCCGTTCAATGAACACGGATGCAATCTCAATGAGTTGAGACGGTTGATGGAGGTGGGCTACGGACCGGAAGAGGTCCTCCGTGCGGCGACCTGGGAGGCTGCGCATGTCT
Source organism: Desulfarculaceae bacterium JdFR-97 (assembly GCA_002010915.1). GTDB lineage: Bacteria > Desulfobacterota > Desulfocorpusculales > Desulfocorpusculum > Desulfocorpusculum > JdFR-97. The sequence continues at coordinate 2,892 of MTPG01000047.1, forward strand.
TGGGATGGGAGAAGGAAGTGGGCTCCATTGAGGAGGGGAAACTTGCCGATCTGGTAGTGGTTGAAGGGAATCCCTTGGAGGAAGTGGATCCGCTCTGCCGAGGGGAGACCCTTCGGATGGTCATCCAAGGGGGGCGGATCGTGGTGGACTCACGGATTTGACTCATACACTGCAAGGAGGTGTTCCATGAAAGGAATCCGCGGACGGACCAAAGGATTCATCCTATGTATTGCAGCGGTCTTGGCCTTGGGGCTGACCTGTCAGGCCAGGTTGGCTACAGCCGACATCAAGGAACTGAGGATAGGCATCGGCATCGACGCCGACACCCTCAACCCTCAGGAACAGACCACCTCCCTCTTTTTCAACATGTGCGAGCTGATCTACGACACTCTCTTCTATGAGACGCCGGAAGGAAAGATGGAGCCTCATCTGGCCACGGGATACGAGGTCTCCAAGGACGGTCTGACCTGGACCATCCGTCTTCGCAAGGGCGTAAAATTCAGCGACGGGACCCCCTTCGATGCCCATGTCATGAAGCTGACCTTCGACCGGGCCCTGGATCCCAAGCGCCGCGTTCCCCTGCGTTTCGCCATCAATATGGTCAAGGAATGCATTGTGGTGGACGACTACACCATCCAGCTGAAGCTGAAGTTCCCCTTTGCCCCCCTGTTGGGCGCCCTTGCCATGTCCTTGGTCTCTCCCATCTCGCCGGCCGCCATCGAGAAGTACGGCGACGATGTCAGGCAGCACCCAGTGGGGGCTGGCCCCTACAAACTGGCCGAGTGGGTCAAAGGGGATCGCATCGTCTTGGTCCGCAACGACAATTACTGGGGCCCCAAGCCCACGGTGGAGAGATTGGTCTTCAAGATTGTCCCGGAGACGGCCACCCGTGAGGCCATGCTGAGGGCCGGTCAGATCGACATCTGCTACAAGCCTTCTCCGGCCAATGTAAAGGCCCTCAAAGCGGACCCCAAGATCACCGTGGAGATGCCCCTGGATACACGAACCATCTTCATGGGCATGAACTGTCAGAAGGGCCCCACCAAGAACAAACTCGTCCGCCAGGCCTTCAACTACGCCGTGGACAAGAAGGCCATCGTCAAGAAGATCCTCTTCGATACGGCACAGCCCATGGACGGTCCGGTGTCCCCTCTGCTTTTCGGCTACGCCCGCATGGACCATCAGTATGACTACAATCCCAAGAAGGCCAAGGAACTTCTCAAGAAGGCCAACTTCGACTTCTCCCGGACTATCCACATGCGCACCCCCAACGGCCGGTATCTGTTCGACAGGCAGGTCTCCGAAACGGTCCAGGCCTATCTGCAGGCCATCGGGGTGAAGGTGGAGCTGAGGACCTACGACTGGCCCACATATATAGCAGGCCTGCTCAAGCCCCTGGATCAGACTGAGCTGGAGCTCTTTCTCCTGGGGTGGGGGCCGCTCTTCCTGGATGCGGATATGGCCCTTTACGGGCAGTTTACCTGTGAAGTCAATCCACCCAAGGGGCTGGGTTCTTCCTTCTACTGCAACCCCGAGTACGACGCCATCATGAAGCAATCGCGGCTGGAGCTGGACCGGGAGAAGCGCAGGCAGCTCCTCATCAAGGCCTCCAAGATCATCTGGGAGGATTGCCCCTGGATCTGGCTCCACGTGGAGAAGTTCGTGATCGCCTACTCGAGCAAGATCAAAGGGCTTGTGGTCACACCCACAGAAAAGTTCTATCCCACCTATGTGACCATGGAGTAGGTGCAGGGCAGATACCAGACCGGGAAGCCGGGAACTCGAGAGCCCTCCTTGACCGAGGGAGGGCTCTTTTCTTCCCTTCCTGGATCGTCCTAGAATGGTCCCAAAGGGGAGACATGGATAAGAAAAAGGGGCCTTCTTTCCCTGGAGGGCCCTTGGGCGGGATGAAGGCTCCATGTTCCAGTATGTAATCAAGAGGTTGATATCCACGGTTCCCGTCCTTTTGGGGATCTCTCTTCTTTTGTTCGTCATGCTCCGGATGCTTCCGGGGGATCCTGCTCAGGTCTTGGCCGGTCAGATGGCCACGCCGGAAGAAGTGGAGGTCATCCGTCATCAACTGGGCCTCGATCGGCCCATTCATGTCCAGTACGCCCTCTTCCTGGCACGGCTTGCTCATTTGGACCTGGGACGTTCGGCCAGGACCCAGAACCCCGTGATCCAGGAGATCTGGGCGCGTCTGCCCAATACGGTCCTCCTAGCGGTCCTGGCCATCTCCTTGGCCTGTCTCTTCGGGATCCCGGCGGGGATCGTGGCCGCGGTGCGACCCAACAGCTGGATCGACTACCTGGTCACCTCTTCGGCCTTGGTCGGGATCTCCATGCCCGTCTTCTGGCTGGGATTGATGCTCGTGGTGGTCTTCTCCGTCCTCCTCCAATGGCTTCCTGCGGGGGGGACGGGAAGCTGGAAGCACGTGGTCCTGCCCTCCCTGACATTGGCGTCCTTTGTGGTGGCTTTTATCGCCCGCATGACCCGTTCGAGCATGCTGGAGGTCCTCTCCCAGGACTATGTCACCACGGCCCGTGCCAAGGGCCTCAAGGAGCTGTGGGTTATTACCAAACACGCCCTGAAGAACGCCCTGATACCCATCATCACTGTGGTAGGGCTCCAGTTCGGTATGCTCCTGGGTGGGGCCGTTCTCACCGAGACGGTCTTTGCATGGCCCGGGCTAGGGCGGCTCATCGTGGACTCGATCCTGGCTCGGGACTATCCGATGATCCAGGGGACCATTCTTGTCTTTGGGCTCCTCTATATCCTTGTGAACCTCGTGGTGGATCTCATCTACGCTGTTGTGGACCCGAGGATCAGGTATGAGTGAGGTGAACGCGACCACATCCCTTGCCGGGGAGGAGGCGGTGGGATTCAGCCCCTTCCGTCGGGGTTGGATGAAGCTGCTGAGGAACCGAGCTGCAGTCTTCGGGGGGCTGCTCATCTTGGCCTATCTGTTCACCGCCCTCACGGCTCCGGTCCTGTCCCCCGGAGATCCCTCGGCCCCCAATCTCATGGCCTCCCTAGAGAGGCCTTCTTGGAAGCATCCCTTGGGGACGGATGAGTTGGGTCGGTCCATCCTGGGGAGGATCCTGTACGGCTCCCGGGTCTCCCTGCTCATCGCCATAGGGGTGGTGGCCGTGGGATTGCTTGTAGGTGTCCCGCTGGGCCTTGTCTCTGGCTACTACGGAGGGAAGATCGATTTCTTCATCCAGCGTATCACGGATATGCTGCTGGCCTTTCCGGGCTTCCTCCTGGCGTTGGCCCTGGTGGCGATCCTGGGGGTGGGACTCAAGAACACCGTCATCTCCATCGGGATCAGTATGGTCCCCATCTACATCCGGTTGGTCCGGGGCTGTGTCCTGGCTGTACGGGAACAGGTCTACGTGGAGGCCGCCCGGGCCCTGGGGACCAAGGATGTGACCATCCTGAGGCGGCATATCCTGCCCAACGTCCTCGTCCCCATCATTGTGCAGACGAGCCTGGGGATGGGAACGGCCATCCTCTTTGCGGCGGGGTTGGGGTTTCTGGGCGTAGGGGTCCAGCCTCCCACCCCGGAGTGGGGGGCCATGCTCGGCTCGGGAAGGGCTTACATCTTCAATGCCCCACATGTGGCCACCTTCCCGGGGCTGGCCATCTTCCTGGCCGTGCTGGGGTTCAACCTTTTGGGTGACGGTCTGCGGGACGCTCTGGATCCGAGGGCGAGGGGATGAGGGACGGGGCCCTGCTTGCCATACGGGATCTGAGGGTGCGTTTCCACACCTTGGAGGGGAGCTTCTATGCAGTGGACGGGGTGGACTGGCACGTGGAGCGTCGGGAGACCCTGGGGCTTGTGGGCGAGAGCGGATGCGGGAAGAGCGTTACCGCCTTGTCCGTTCTGCGACTCCTTCCCCCGCGGACCACGGAGATCCAAGGACAGATCCTGTTCGAGGGGATCAACCTGCTGGAGCTGGATACGGAGCAGCTTCGAAGGATCCGCGGCAACTCCGTCTCCATGATCTTTCAGGAACCCATGACCTCCCTTAACCCGGTCTTCACCGTGGGGGAGCAGATCGCCGAGACCATCCGGCTCCATCAGGGGCTGACGCCCAAAGAGGCATGGGATCAGGCGGTGGAGATGCTCCGGTTGGTCCAGATACCCTCCCCGGAGGCCCGGGCCAAGGACTATCCCCATCAACTCAGCGGGGGCATGCGCCAGAGGGCCATGATCGCCATGGCGCTGTCGTGTCACCCGCAGCTGCTTCTGGCCGACGAGCCCACGACCGCGTTGGACGTGACCATCCAGGCCCAGATAATGGACCTGATGCTGCGGCTTCGGGAGGAGATGCACACCTCCATCGTGCTGATCAGCCACAATCTGGGCCTGATCGCGGAGATGGCCCGCAGAGTGGTGGTCATGTACGCGGGAAAGGTGGTGGAGGAGGCGCCGGTGCGGGAGCTTTTTCACGACCCCCTTCATCCCTATACCCGCGGCTTGTTGGGCTCCGTCCCCTGGATCGGTCGGAAACAGACCACAGGGAGGCGTCGATTGCAGGAGATCCCCGGCATTGTCCCCGGCCTCATGGAGATGCCGTCCGGGTGTCGGTTCCACCCGCGGTGCCCGGAGGCCAAGGAGGTCTGCCGGAGGGAGCCGCCCCCCACGATCCATCGAGACGACGGCCGTCGAGTCCTTTGCTGGCTTTGGGCGTGAGGTGGTGACTTGGGTCTTCTGGACGTGCAGGATCTGCGGAAATACTTTCCCGTGAGGAAAGGGCTTCTTTCGCGGACTGTGGGTTGGGTAAAGGCCGTTGACGGGGTCTCCTTCTCCCTTGCTTCCGGAGAGACCCTGGGGCTTGTGGGTGAGAGCGGCTGCGGCAAGACCACCGTGGGGCGGTGCATCCTTCGGCTGATCGAGCCCACCTCGGGCCGGGTCACCTTCGAGGGAAGAGACCTGCTGGGGATGCAGAAGGAGGAGCTTCGGAAGGCCCGGGCCAAACTCCAGATCATCTTTCAAGACCCCTATTCCTCCCTCAATCCCCGGATGAACATTGGTGAGATCATCGCGGAACCCCTTCGGAACCACACTCGGGCCTCCAAAGGGGAGATCCGAGAGCGGGTGGCATACCTCATGGAGCGGGTGGGCCTTCGTCCAGAGCATGCCAGGCGCTATCCTCATGAGTTCAGCGGGGGGCAGCGGCAGCGGGTGGGGATCGCTCGAGCCTTGGCCCTCAACCCCAAGGTAATCATCTGCGACGAACCCGTATCGGCCCTGGACGTCTCCATTCAGGCCCAGGTGATCAACCTCCTGGTGGATCTGCAGGAGGAGATGGGGCTTTCTTACTTGTTCATCGCCCACGACCTGAGCGTGGTGGAGCATATCAGCGATCGGGTCGCCGTCATGTACCTAGGCCGAATCGTGGAGATGGCCCGGGATGTGGACCTCTACCGCAACCCCCGACATCCCTACACCCGGGCCCTGTTGTCCGCGGTTCCGGTTCCGGACCCCGATGTCCGAAAGGAAAGAATCCTCCTGCATGGGGATGTGCCCAGCCCCCTGAATCCCCCCTCGGGCTGTCCTTTCCACACCCGATGCCCCGAGTTAGAGGAGATCTGCCTTCATAGTGAACCTCCCTTCAGGGACCTGGGAGACGGCCATTGGGTCGCTTGTCACCGCTGTTGAGGGGGCCCTGCCTTGGATCCCATGGACACCCGAGAGCGCCGGATCCTCGTCGTCACCTGTCTGGGGCATTTCCTGAGCCACTGCAATATGCTGGTCTTTCCAGCGGTGGTCCTTCCCATATCCCACAGACTGGGGTTGGGGATGGCCGAGGTGCTGGGTTTCTCCTTCTGGATGTACGTGCTCTTCGGGGTATCGGCCCTGCCGTGGGGGATCTTGGCCGATCGTATTGGCTCCGGACGGCTCCTCACCGTCTTCTATTTGGGCGCAGGGGTCAGTTCGCTGGCCGCAGCCTTCTGGCTAGAGGACCCTTCTCGTCTGTCCCTGTCCCTGGCAGCCCTGGGGCTCTTCAGCGGGATCTACCATCCCACGGGCCTAGGCCTGATATCTATGGGGATCCGGCGGATGAGCCTGGCTCTCGGCTACAATGGGATGTTCGGAAACCTGGGACTTGCCCTGGCCCCCCTTCTGGCCGGGGTGGTCAACTGGCTTTGGGGTCCCAGGGCCGTCTATGGGGTGCTGGGGGTCCTGAACCTGATAGGGGTGGGTCTCATGATCGTCATGGAGTTGGACACCTCTCGGGTCGAGGTGAAGCACAGAGGGGAAGAGGAGCAAGGGGGGCTCTTGACCCCCTTCATCATCCTCTTGGTGGCCATGATGCTGGGGGGAGTGGCCTATCGGGGCGCCACTGTGGTCCTCCCTAGCTACTTCGAGCTGAATACCCCTCGAATTCTGGAAGCCCTGAGAGGTCTTCTCGGGGAGGGGCTCTCCGCCAACCTGGTGGCCACCTCCACGGCTTCATGCATCTACTTGGTGGGGATCCTGGGCCAGTATGCAGGCGGAAGGGTGGCCGAGCGCTTGGAGGCGAGACGGGCCTATCTGGTTTTTCATGCCATCACTGTCCCTGCGGCCTTCTTCATGGGGATGGTGAGGGACCTGCCTCTCGCCTTCCTGGGGGTGGGCTACTTCTTCTTTCTGCTTGGAATGCAGCCCATCGAGAATACCCTCGTGGCGCGGTTCAGTCCGCCCAGGTTCCGCCATGCAGCCTTCGGGACCAAATTCGTCCTGGTCTTCGGGGTGGGGGCCCTATCGGTACGCCTGGTAGGGGCCGTGGAGAAGGCCTGGGGGCTCGATGCCGTCTTTCCAGTCCTCGCCGGGGTCTCCTTGTCCCTGGTGGTGGTCGTGCTCTTCCTAATGAGCCGCACGGGGCCCGTCCGTCCGATTTCCTCTTAGGCCCCCTCCCGGTCCGATGAGGCCTTAGGGACCTCGGAGAGCGTCAGGGGATCCGATCTTCGGTAGGCGAGGGCGCGGCAGGTGGCGATGAGCACACCCCGGTCGTCCGTGACCCGAATGTCGCAGTGGCTGGTTCGGGCCGTGCACTGGAACTCCCTGGCCTCTGCTATGAGGAGTCCGCCTGCCCGGGCCGGGGCATGATAGGCCACGTTCATGGTGAGGGCCACCGCTTTCTGTCCGTGGGAGTTGGAGGCCAGCTGAAAGGCCTCATCCAGCAGGGAAAAGAGAGCCCCGCCATGGATGATCCCATGGATATTGAGGAGATCCTCAGTGGCTTCCATCTCGACCCGAGCGTAGCCCTCCTCGATGCAGGTTACCTTAAGGCCCAGCTTTCGAGCGAAAGGCTCTCCCTCCACGGCTCTCCAAAGGACGCTCCGCAAGTCCCGATCCATGTCCTTTCTCCCATTTTCCCGTGGTTTTTGGGGGACTTCTCCCTCTACGACTANGGGCTCCGTAGAGGATGTTTCATCTAGTCCCAAAGTCCATCTCATAGGCTGGTCCACCCGGAGTTATAATCCATCAGAGCAGTGCATAGCAAATGTATGGATNATCCAAATTCACTCGTGTGCCCCTCGCTCTAGCCCTTGGCCTTGCCTCGTACCTCGGTGGAGGAAAGCTTTTTCTAACTAACTGCCCATGCCCCGCCTGTGGCGGGGCACCCTTGATGGATGAAAATGCTTGCCCGGATGCGAGGATCAATGCCTTTATCGGGGAGGGGCGACTTCAGTCGCCCCTTTTGGGGAGGCTAAAGCCTCTCCTACCCAACCAAGACCAAGTAGACGAGACAGACGAAACAGACGAGATAGACCAAATACCCTCCCCTCCCCAACGAGGGAGAGGTTATCAACGTAATGGACCAAGAGGGCCCACCGTGTATCCAACTTCCGGAAGAACCAGATATATTTCCTGCCTAGTAGGTCATGACTGCAGGGCCTTCGTGGCAATCCCTTGGGGTCAAGGCTTTATAGGCCCTCATCAGATAAGGGCTAACACGTTCAACGGAACCCCCAGGATCAACCCAGATGGAGGGCCCATGAAGGAGGTCCGGTCACATCTACCAAGGCCACCTGCGCGGCGGCCTGGCCCCAGGGGGCCTTTCGGTCCCGAGGAGCTGATCCATGTCGAGGATCCTGCGGCTCCGTTTGGAGGGAAGGGGAGAAGGGACGACCCGCTTCTGAAAGACCAACTCCACCCGTCGATTTCGGGCTCGGTTCTCCGGCGTGTCGTTAGGAGCCACGGGGACCGTGTCCGCCTTTCCCACGGCCAAGAATCGGGAGGGGGCGGCAACCCCCTCACGGATGAAGTAGCGTATGACGGCACTGGCCCTGGCGGCGGACAGCTCCCAGTTGGAGGGGAACCGCTCGTTGTGGATGGGTATGTTATCCGTATGTCCTACCACCATGATTTGATGCGGGGCGCTNCGGACGATCTCCCGGAATCGGGCGAGGACCGGAAGGGCCTCCTTCTTGAGCTCAGCGCTTCCCGAGTCGAAGAGGAGTCGGTCTGGGAAGGTGACGGTGACGGTCAGCTCGTCCTCTTTGACACGGACGTTTCCCTCCAGCCTGGCCATCCGGATGGTGCTTCGGATCTGCTCCACCAGGGTCTCCTCGATGAAGTTGGGATCCTGGAAGTCCTGGGAGATGATATCGATGCCTTTGGGCATGTCCATGACGTTCTTGATCCGCTGGACCCCGAATGCCTCCTTGAGAGAACCGGAGAGGACCTTGAATTTTTGGCGATCCAGCTCGGAGAAGCTCAAAAGGAGCACGAAGAAGCAAAGGAGCAGGCTCATGAGGTCCGCAAAGGTGGTCGTCCACTTGGGAGCGCCCTCTGAGGCCTTGTGGTGCCGGATGAGAGGGTTGCGGTTCATGGAACCATCCTCAACCTTTTCCCTCGTTGTTGCGTTCCTTGGGCGCCAAGTATGCCTGCAGACTGTCACGGAGCATTCGGGGACTCATTCCCTTCTGGATCCCCAGCACACCGTCCAGGATAAGCCTTCGACAGAGGATCTCCTGCCTGCTCCGCAACTCCAGCTTGTCGGCGATAGGGATAAAGACCAGGTTGGCCAATAGGGCCCCATAGAAGGTGGTCAGCAAGGCCACGGCCATGGCGGGGCCAATGTTCCTGGGATCGTCCATATTGGCGAGCATCTGGACCAGACCGATGAGAGTGCCTATCATCCCGAATGCCGGGGCTGCGTCACCAAGCCCTTTGAAGATCTTCTGTCCTGTCTCATGGCGTTCCTGGAGGATCTGAATGTCGTTGATGAGACTCTCGGAAATAAACTCCTGGGTGTAGCCGTCCACGCAGTAGTTAACGGCTTGTTTGAGGAAGGGTTCTTTGATCTCCTGCTTCTCCAGGGCCAGGATCCCGTTCTTTCTGGCGATGCTGGCCAGTTGGACGATCTCCTCGATGATGGCCTCCGGATTTCCGATCCGGACGAAGAAGGCGTTCATGGTTACCTGGATCGCGTTGAACACGGACTGCAGAGGAAACTTGATGAAGAGAGTGGCGAAAGAGCCCCCCACCACAATGAGCAGGCCGGGGATGTTGATGAAGATGCTGGGAGATCCGCCGATGAAGATGGAGATGATGATAAGTACCAGCCCCAGAAAGAGACCGATGACCGTTGCGACGTCCATGGGCTCGAACTACTCCTAGCTGCTGGAAAGGCCTAGTGTCTGAGGCGGCCCATGACGGCAGGGATATCCCCTCCGGCAGGGCCGCTTCCTTCTGCAAGATTTTATCGGTCAGCTTCCCATGTGCCTTTAGTCACCGGCCCTCAGGCCGTGTCCCCTAAGGGTCTCTCTGAGATTNTGCTGGAATACTGAGGGCCTTCATGAGTCCCATACTTAGGCCGGCCGCTGGATGGCCCTGCCCCGGTCAAGGGACGGGGTTGACAATCTCTCCGGGGGTNTCAGATAATTTTTTCCAATTATCTCAAGGAGAAGAGATCCATGGAGAGGGCGAGAGTCCTCCTGGTCGAGGACGATGGGGCTGCTCGGGCCAACCTGGTCCAGTATCTCACCGAGCTAGGATATGACGTTACCGAGGCCGTCAGCGGGACCGATGCCTTGGCCAAGCTCAGACAAGCCCCTTTCGAGCTTGTGGTCACGGATCTGAAGATGCCGGGGGCGGACGGCTTGGAGGTCCTCAAGAGCATCCAGTCCCTCATTCCCCAGACCTTGGGGATCCTCATCACCGGATTCGGGACCATCTCCAGTGCGGTGCGGGCCATGAAGCTGGGGGCCTTTGATTACCTTCTCAAACCCCTCGATCTGGAGGAGCTCAGGATGGTGTTGGAGAAGGCCCTGGAGTTTCAGCGGCTCCACCGGGAGAACCGCCAGTACCGACGGGAGATCGAAGAGAAGTACGGTTTTGAGAACATCATCGGCCACAGCGAGGCCATGTTGAAGATCTTCGACCTCATCAAGAAAGTCTCCGATTCGGACAGTACCATCCTGATCTATGGGGAGAGCGGGACCGGGAAGGAACTCGTGGCCAAGGCCATCCACTACCGAAGCCCACGGAGCAACAAGCCTTTTGTCCCTCTAAACTGTGCCGCTATTCCCGCGGATTTGCTCGAAAGCGAGCTCTTCGGATACGAGCGTGGGGCCTTCACAGGGGCACATCGTACCAAGATCGGCCGGTTCGAGTATGCCAACGGAGGGACCCTCTTTCTGGATGAAGTGGGGGAGATGAGCCCCCACCTGCAGGTCAAACTCCTGCGGGTGCTCCAGGAGCGCTCCTTTGAACGTCTGGGTGGGATCCGGTCCATTGAGGTGGACGTTCGGATCATTGCTGCCACCAATCAAGACCTAGAGAAGGCCATTCAGGAAGGACGATTCCGGGAGGACCTCTACTACCGTCTAAGCGTGATCCCCATTCACATACCCCCCCTCAGGGAGCGCAAGGAGGACATCCGCATCCTGGTCGAACACTTCCTCGACAAATTCAATCGGTCCAAGAAGCGCCGGGTGGACGGGATCTCTCCGGAGGCCATGGAACGGTTGGTGGCCTATTCCTGGCCTGGAAACGTGCGGGAGCTGGAAAACCTCATCGAGCGGCTTGTGGTCCTGAAACAGGAGGGGACGATCCAGGTGGACGACCTGCCCGAGAAGATCGCGGGGACGTCGGTGCAGCAGTTTACGGGTCGCTTCATCCTCCCCGAGGAGGGAATAAATCTCTCATCGGCAGTTCAACAGTTCGAGCGTGAGCTTATCCTACAGGCCCTCCAGAGGACCAAAGGAGTAAAGAAGGAAGCGGCCCGCCTTTTGCGCATGAAGCGGACCACCCTTATCCAGAAGATGAAGCGGAAGCGGATCGAGGCTCCGGCCAAAGAGCCAGCGAAGGGGAGGGGCGCCGAGTCAACTCTGTGACACCTCTTGTCACCGCTTCTTCCTCCAAGCGGCCCCTTCCTCTCCTACTTTCCCAAGAATAGCGGAATACCCCCCACAACCTGATCCCTTTCCTTTTTTGGCACCCATCGCAGTGCACGTAAGAAGTGANGGCTCTCAGACGCATGGGAGTCCATGGCATGAGATCCTCAGTGAGTGTCCCTTCATAACTTTGGTACAAAGATNGCTTTTCCAGTAAGCCGGGTGGAGGTCAGCATGACGGCATCTTTCTGCGGAAGGAGGACCAAGGTGAGCGGAGGAGGGACACTGGTCCTTATCCTCGCGTTCATTTTTTTGGTTTCTGCTCCAGGGGCCGCCACGCCTTGGTCCGGTTCCTTCCCCACCCCCAGGTACCCCGCCTTCTTCCGGTCACCGTATCGTCCACTTCCAGAGGGTTGGTTGCGGGGATCTCCAATCTTGGACAGGGCAGAGAGGGCTTTTAGGCGGGGGCTGGAGACCGGCAATTTTTTACCCGCCATCAGCCTCTATCGGGATGCCCTCCGAGAGGATCCCGATGCTCCTTGGAGGCTGGACGCCTTCTGGAGGATAGCCGAGGGGTATCAGCGGATGAGACACTTCCACGAGGCCGTCAGTGCATGGCGAAAGGTGATCCGGCTTGGGGGATCGGCCACGCGGGTCTTGGCGGCCAAGGCCGCGCTGGCGGAATGTCTCTTCCGGGCCGGCTGGTACACGGAGGCTCTGGAGCAGTTTCAAGAGGTCCGTCTGGAGGAGCTCCCTCCCGGAGAGAGGATATGGACCCTGAATCGGATGGGAGACTGTCTCCTGGCCCTGGGGCGGGTCCAGGAGGCCCAGATCCGATACCTGCAGGCTGATGCCTGTGGGGAGGAGGCCCAATGGATTCCCCCAGAGAGCCTCACCAACAAGGCCCGGCTGGCCCTGTGGAAGAGGATGCCCCGTAAGGCGGGTTGGGCCCTGATGACGGCACTGAGCCTCTATCCCCTCCATCCGTGGAGACCTCGATGGCTCTATCTTTTGGGCGAGGCCCGGCTCATGGAGGGGAAGAGGGACGAGGCCCTGGTAGTATGGGAGGATCTCATCCGGCAGGCCTCTACCTCTCTGTATGGCAGATTGGCCCGCCTCCGCATCACCACAGTGGTGCTTCGGTATGGTGGGGGGCCTCGCCCCCCGGTCCTCTCCGTGGGTGCTCCTCCGGAGGAGTGGTTGAATCCGCGCCACCCCATTTATCACCTGGATCCCTACGATCCCTACCTTCACCGGACGGTGTTAAAGTTTGCCGAGGCCTTGCACTTTCGACAACAGGACGAGGAAGCCTTCCAGGTTCTCGCCAACGGCCTGAAGGGTTTCGATTCCTCGGCCGTCACCCCGACATTTCGGAAGCTGTTGGGGCGTTTGGCCCTCCGTTTGATCCTAGATGGGAAGCTTACGGATCCGTCCCAGGTGTTGGAGGTCTTCGCGGTCGCCGCTCCCTGGGCCGATGAGCTCTGGAGAGATCCAGCCGTCCTGATGGAGGTGGGGCAACGAGCCGATGAGGCTGGATTCCAACGGTTTGCGTCATCGTTGTTCAAGAGGGCCTATAAAGGGACAAAGGATCCCAACTTGCGGAGCCGAGCAGCCGTCGCTCTGGTTCGAGTCCAGCTCGCCTTGGGTCGCACCGAGGAGGCACGGGCCTGGATGGAGCGCATCCCTTCCAAATTCCCCTGGCGCTCCTTGGGGAAGAAGCTGATTCAATGGGTGGCCTCCACGGGGAATGCGGAGGACCGGACAGCCTTGGCCGCGTGGTTTGCCGAGGCACCCCATGGGAAATGGGGTCCCTCTTCCTTGGTCCTTATGGGGCGATGGTTCCTCCTCCATGGTGAGGAGAAAGACGGGATTGCGATCCTGCAGAAGACCCTCATGGAGGCAAAGGAGCCGCTGAAAGTCCGAGGTCGCTGGGCCGAGGCGTGGTGCCTCCTGGGAGATCTCCTGCTGAGGGAGGGGAAGGTGAGGGAGGCTATGGAGTGCTACCAACGGGTGGCCGAGGAGGCAGGTGGAGAGCCGCCAGGGCTTTGGGCGGCCTATCAACTGGTCCGTCTGGGTGGAGAGGGTGACACGGCCGCCGACAGGGACGACGCCTATCTGGACCGCCTGTTGAAGCAACCCCCGGGGAGCCTGTGGCGGAGATTGGCCTTGGCCATGACCGCCCCGGAGAGACTGTCGGAGGGCAAGGGGGGATGAGGCTCGCGAGAGTGGAACCCCTCAAGGGGCAGGGCAGGGACTCGGGAAGGGAACGCCTCAGTGTCCTGGAGGGGATTCCCAGGCGTTGGCTCGATGCCTTCGAGCGATTCCACCGGTCTACCCAGCAGCTTCAGGCAGCCTATGCGGCATTGCAATCTCAGGTGGATCGTCTGCACAAGGAGCTGGAAGTCACCAACCGGGAGCTGGAGAAGAACCTGAGGGAGAAGGAACGCCTGGAGCAGTATCTGAGGAACATCATCCAGGGGATCGGGGTCGGGATCGTGGTGCTCGACCCAAAGGACAGGATCCTTATGACCAACAGGGCAGCACGGACCCTTCTGGGGCTCAAAGAGGAGGATGTGGGGAGAACACTTCACGAAGCTGTGGAGAGGGGCGCCCTCTCCCATGGTGACAGTCCCGTCGTGGGCGTTCCCCTGGATGTGGAGGAATGGGACCGCGAGGTGGTTGTTCCTCGCAAAGGAGGCGAAGAACTCTGGCTGCGGTTGCGTCGCCGAAGGTTGATGACAGATGCCGGGACTCAGATGGGCCACCTGCTGACCGTGGAGGACTTCACAGAGCTTCGCTCCATGGAGGAGGAGATGGCGCGCACTCAGAGACTTGCAGCTATGGGTGAGATGGCCGCCAGCATCGTCCATGAGGTCCGAAACCCTCTGGGGAGTATCCAGCTGTTCGCCTCCCTCCTGGCCCAGGAGCCCGATGCCGCGGCACGCAGGGAGATCGTGGGGAAGATCGACGCGGCCATCGACGCAGTGGAACACACCCTGAACAACCTGTTGACCTTTGCCAAACCCCTGAAACCCCGTTTGAAAGAGGTGGATCTAAGGGCNCTGCTCCATGAGACCGTGGAGTTCGTCCGGCCCTTGGCCCAGAGGCTGGGGGTCGAAATACAAGACCGTATCCCCCATGAAGAGATCCGGGTTCAGGCCGATGGAGCCATGATCAAACAGGCCGTCCTCAACCTCTTTCACAACGCCTTCCAGGCCATGCCGGGGGGAGGGAGCGTCCGGGTGTGGATCTCCATAGCCTCTTCCAACCGAGGTGGTGCACGGGGTCACGTAGGGGAGGAATGGGTCGAGCTGGGAATTGAGGATACAGGGGAGGGGATTCCCAAGGAGGTCTTGCCCCGAGTCTTTGACCCTTTTTTCTCCACCCGCGCGGAAGGGACCGGGCTCGGCTTGGCCATTGTCCACAACATTCTCCGGGCTCACGGGGGCACCGTCAGGATCACCTCCGCCCAAGGGCGTGGCACGACCGTGATGGTGCACCTTCCCATTTCGGCAGGAGAGGATCACGGGGGACCCCTCAATGCCCCCGAGAGGACTTCCAAGCGAGTGGAGGAGTCGATGGAGGAATGACTGCGTCTAAGATCCTCATCGTGGAAGACGATGACCATATGCGTGCGGCCCTGGAGGCAACCCTCCGTAGTGATGGATATGCCGTGGAGTTGGCCAAGGACGTGAGGGATGCGCGGGCGAAGATAACTCAAGGGGAATATCTCCTGGTCCTGACGGACCTCAAGATGCCCGACGGAACCGGGATGGACGTCCTGCGGGAGGTCCATGGAACGGATCCCTCAGTCCCGGTGATCGTTATTACGGCATACGGGACCGTGGAGGGGGCGGTGGAGGCCATGAAGGAGGGGGCCGTGGATTTCATTCAAAAACCGTTTTCCCTGGAGGCCCTGCGGGAGACCATCCAACGGTGTCTCGGCCCGGGGTCGTCCAGTTCTGATGAGTCCATCGGCGGGGAGGATGACGAGATCGTCACTCAGGATCCCCGCATGAAGGAGATCCTGCAACGGGCCAGGGTGGTGGCCTCGTCCAAGGTGCCGGTCCTGATCCAGGGGGAGAGCGGCACGGGGAAGGAGCTGTTGGCCCGTTTCATCCATCGGCACAGCCCCAGGAAGGATCGTCCACTGGTGGCCATCAACTGTGCGGCCATTCCTGAGAACCTGCTCGAGAGCGAGCTGTTTGGCCACGAGAAGGGGGCCTTCACCGGGGCCCACTGTCGGAAAATCGGAAAGATCGAGCAGGCCCACAAGGGGACCCTTTTGCTCGACGAGATCGGGGAGATGAATCAACTGCTGCAGGCCAAGCTCCTGCGGGTCCTTCAGGAGTGGGTGGTGGACCGCGTTGGCGGCAGGGAGCCCGTCCCGGTGGACGTGCGGCTTATTGCCACCACCAATGCGGATCTGGCCCGATGTGTGCGGGAGGGGAGCTTCCGGGAGGACCTCTACTTCCGTCTCAATGTTATCCCGTTCACCCTCCCCCCGCTCCGAGAGCGGCCCGAGGACATACCGCTTCTGGCCATGAGGTTTCTCAAGAGGAGCGCCAGGGCGCACGGGAAGGCGGTCACGGGACTTACCCCGAGGGCCATGGAGGCCCTGAAAGGCCATCCTTGGAAGGGAAACGTGAGGGAGTTGAAGAACGCTGTGGAGCGCGCTGTGCTACTGGCCCAGGGGCCGCGCATCGACACGGGAGACCTGTGGCTGGAGGGGTGGGAGATGCCTTCGGCCACGAAGGGGATCCTGATGGGGTCAGTCAAAGAGGTGGAGCGGGAATTGATCCTCCAGACCCTCCAGCGGGAGGGGTGGAACCGGACGCGTGCTTCCAAAAAACTGGGGATCAGCATCCGCACCCTGCGCAACAAACTCCAGGAATACCGCAGGGAGGGCTTCCTCCCTGCAGGGATGCTGTGAGGTTGTCCATGATGTGGGGCGGTCGAGTCGGACGGACCTTGAAGATGCTCGAAGACGGAATGGACCTGGTCATGCTCCGGAGACGCCTGATCTCATCCAATGTGGCCAATGCCGAGACTCCGGGATACAAGGCCGTGGATGTGGACTTTAGGAGGATCCTCCAGGAGAACGTGGAAGGTGTACGGGTGAGGTTGGTGCGCACCCATAAAGGCCACATGGGCCTCACCCGGGTGCCACCGAAGTGGCCGATCCAAAGACAGCTTTGGTCCGAGGGAGAGGGGCGGGCCGACGGCAATACCGTGAGCCTGGAAGGCGAGATGGCGAAGTTGGCCGAGAATCATATCCGGTTCCAGCTCTTGACACGGGCCGTCAACCACATCTTCGCCACTCTGAAGGAGGCCATCACTGAAGGAGGTCGACGATGAGTGATTTCATGGAGATCTTTGATGTGAGCGTCTCTGCCATGCGTGCCCACCGGTGGAGGCTGGACATAATCTCCTCCAACCTGGCCAATGCAGAGACCACGCGCACGCCCGAGGGCGGCCCCTATCGGAGAAAGGATGTGGTGTTCCGGACCTATCTCCCCTTGACTCCCAGGGAGGTTCCCTCGCTACGCGATGCCGTACTCCAGGGAGTCCGGGTGGCGGCGGTGGTCGAGGATCCCCGTCCCCTCAGGGTGGTCTACAACCCCTCCCATCCCGATGCGGATGACAAAGGTTACGTGACCCTGCCCAATGTAGACCCCCTGGAGGAGATGATCAACCTGATGACCGCGGCCCGGTCCTACGAGGCCAATCTGGAGGTCTTCAACGCCACAAAGGCGATGCTCCTGAAGGCGTTGGAGATCGGGCGGGTGTAAGTGCGTGGATGAAGAACTAGCCCGCATAATTCATTAAAGGCCGGCCAAGTTGGGGGCTTCGTCCCCAAACCCCAGGATATTCCAAGGCAAGCCCTTGGGATCTTTCCGGGACCGGCAAGGGAGTTGTGGAAAAATGCCACAGAACTGAAAGATAAAAAGTCCGTTATTTTAGCTGGTTGCCCTGCATTATTCCCCCGTTGGTGAATGATGCGGGCCGGGAGGTCGATCATGGACGAGCTTCAGTGGCGCCCCAAAGTCCAGCCAGGAACTGATCCCGGGACGGAGATATCCAGGGACCGTGGCAACACCAAGGCCCCGCAGGGGTTCCAGGAGGTCCTGGAGGGAGTACTTGAGGAGGTCAATGCCCTGCAGAATCAAGCGGATGATGCCATTCGGGAGATCGCTCAAGGGAGGACCCAGGACCTGCACCGGACCATGGTCCTCATCGAGAAGGCCCAGCTTTCCTTCAAGCTCATGATGCAGGTCAGGAACAAACTTCTGGAGGCCTATCAGGAGATCATGAGGACGCAGGTGTAAGGGTGCCCGATCTGTGACAGGTCAGGGGTGTAGAGGAGGTTGAGGTGGCCGTTTCCATAGAAGGGTTCATGAACCAGTGGAGGCGTTTCTGGGGGGGGCTCAACACCCCTAGGAAGGTAGCGCTCTTTGGGGTCTCTGTGGGGGTAATGGCGACCCTGGTTCTCCTAGTCCTGTGGGGTGGGAGGCCCTCCTACAAGGTGCTTTATTCGCAGTTGGGCAGGGAGGATGCAGCGGCCATTGTGGAGCGTCTTCGCGCCAAGAGAGTACCCTATCGGCTGCAGGATGAAGGGAGTACCATTCTCGTACCGGATGAGAACATCTATGAGCTCCGCCTGGAGCTGGCCACAGAGGGGCTCCCCCAGGGCGGGGGAGTCGGTTTCGAAATCTTCGACCGGAACAACTTCGGAGCCACTGAGTTCGTTCAGCGGGTGAACCTTCAGCGGGCCCTTCAAGGGGAGTTGGCCAGGACCATCCGACAGTTTCCTCAAGTGGTCCAAGCCCGCGTCCACCTGAGCATGCCTGAGGAGTCGTTGTTCGTCCGCGAGGAGAAGACGCCCAAGGCCACGGTCGTGTTGCACCTGAAGCCGGGGGCCGCCCTTCAGCCCTCGCAGCTTCAAGGGATCGCTCACCTGGTGGCCAGCAGCGTCCAGGGGATGGAGCCCAAGGACGTCCACATAGTCGACACCCTCGGGAAGGTCCTCTATTCCATGGCGGATCAGGAGAGCTGGCAGGGAGTGACCGACAGTCTCCTGGATCTGCAGGGGGAGCTGGAGCGCAGGCTGGAGAGGAAGATTCAGGGGCTTTTGGAACCCCTGGTGGGCGCGGATCATGTCTTGGCCAGGGTCAATGTGGACCTGGACCCCGACCGCGTGGAACAGACCGAGGAGCGGTACGACCCCGACCAAGTGGCCGTGCGGAGCGAGCAGAGGGTTTCCGAGACCTCCAGCGGTCCTGCAGCCGTGGTGGGTGGCATCCCCGGCGTCCTGTCCAACACCACGGAGCAAGGAGGAACTCAAGCAACCGGGGGGCAAAGTGGATATCAGAGGCAGAACGAGATCATCAACTACGAGCTCTCCAGGCTCACGAGGAGGACCACATCCCCTATGGGGAGGATTCGGAGGCTCACCGTTGCCGTCTTGGTGGACGGAGTTCGAAAGAAGGTGGTGGGGCAGGACGGAAAAGAGACCTGGCAGGTGGTCCCCCGCCCCGCATCGGAGCTCCGGCAGTATGAGGAGATCGTCAAACAGGCTGTGGGCCTCGACCCACGCCGTGGAGACCAGCTACGGGTGGCCAGCATCCCCTTCGAACGGATGCGGGAGCCCGCGGCGGATCAAGCCCCTCCAGCATGGTTGGAACGGCTCCTGCAGTGGGGTTCTGGACCCCTGGCCCGTTACGGGATGATAAGCTTGATCGCCTCGCTGTTTATCCTTTTGGTGGTGCGGCCGTTCGTCAAGGGTTTCCTCTCGGCGCTTCAGCCTTCTCCTCAGCCCATGGAACTACCTAAGACTGTACAGGAACTAGAGGCAGAGCCCGAAGAGGCACGCCCCGACGGGGTCTCCTTGCCCAGCCAGCAACTGGTTCAATTGGCAGAGACCGACCCCGAGCGTTTTGCTCTGGCCTTGAGGGCGTGGATGCGGAGGGAACAGTAGGATGGAGACCCGGGTAGAGAGATCACCCCAGGAGAAGGTGGCGGTCCTCCTTCAGCTGTTGGGAGAGGAGACCGCGGCCAAGGTCCTGAGGCGGCTCAGTGTGCCGGAGGTCCAGAAAGTGGCCTTGGCCATCATGAAGATGCCTCCACCGGATCTGGAAGAGGCCAAGAGGATCGCCCAGGAGTTCCTCGAGGAATTCCAGAAGGGAGGGGCCATTCTGGCCCAGGGAGAGCACTTTGTGGAGAGCCTCATCCACAAGGCTCTAGACCGCGAGGCGGCCTCGCGCGTTCTGGAGACGCTGCACTCTCCCGAAGGGCTGGACGCCTTTGAGTCCCTGAATCGGTCCGATCCACAAGTGGTGGCCGAGTTCATTAAGACGGAGCATCCCCAGACCATCGCTGTGATCCTGGCCCATATGGATCCTCAGGTGGGGGGAAAGGTCCTTTCCCGTCTTCCAGAGGCGGTTCGTGTAGAGGTGGTCCATCGGATGGCGCGGCTCAAGGACGTCTCCCCTCAGGTGATGAGGGAGGTCTCAGAGATCCTCCAGGCGGAGGTGCTCAACTTGAGCGATGTGGGGAGGGAGGTGGGTGGACTCAAGACGGTGGCGGAGATCCTCAACCATACCGACAAGGCGGTGGAAGCCGAGATCATGGAGCGACTCCAGAAAGAGGACCACGAGCTGGCCGAAGGGATCCAGCAGTTGATGTTCGTGTTCGAGGACCTCATTCGGCTCGACGATCTGGCCATCCAGAGCATCCTCAGAGAGGTGGACACCAAATTGCTGGCCAAGGCCCTTCGGGGGGCCAACGAGGAAATCCGGGAGAAGATCTACAATAATATGTCCAAGCGCGCTGCAGAGGTGCTTCAGGAGGAGATGGAGGCCATGGGCCCCACCAGGCTCTCGGAGGTGGAGGAGGCCCAGATGGAGATTATCAAGGTGGCGCTTCGNCTCCAGGAGGAAGGCAAGATCGTTATCGGAGGNAGCGAGGAGGACGATGTCTTCATCTAACGATTGGACTCCTTGGGAGGAGGCCCATGAGAAGGTCTCCGAGACGTTCCGGCCACTGCTCCACCAGGAGGGAGGGCTTCCACAGGGGGGATTCTTGCCGCTTCATCGCCTGGAGGAGGATCCCTTCGGGGAGCCGTCCTCTTCTCCTCCGTCTCCCGAGATGGAGGCCGAGAGGATCCTGGAGGAGGCCCGAGGGAGGGCCATCCAAGTGGAGAGGGAGGCCTTTGAGAAGGGATTCGCCCAGGGAGAGAGGGCCGGGAGGGAGATCGCGGAGAAGGCCGCGGAAAGCAGCCTTCGGGCACTTCAGGCCGCGTACGACCGCCTGCTCCATCTGGTGGAGATCCAAAGCCGCGAGGCGGAGGAGCAGATCGTCCGACTGGCCCTGGCCGTGGCCCGGAAGATCCTTCATGTGGAGCTTCGGACGCAACCGGAGGCCTTAGTGGGGATCCTTCACGATGCCCTCTCGCGCCTCGATCCACAGGACGAAGTGGTGGTTCGGGTGCATCCCATGGACCTGGAGATGATCCAGCAGTGGAGGTCGCGGCTGATCCAGGGGATGGAATCGGTGCGTTCATTGCGGATCGAGGAGGACGAGGGCCTGTCCCGAGGTGACGCTGTGGTGGAGTGCTCCTTGGGCGAGCTGGATCTTAGGATCGACAGACAGATACAGGAGATCGAAAAGGCCTTCAATCGAATCCTCATCGAGGGAACCGGGGAGAGGACCGAATGATCCCTGAGGAGAGGATCCGCCGCTACCACCGGGTCATCGACGAGATGGAGTTTGTCCCGCTCAACGGGAGGGTCACCCGGGTGGTGGGCCTTCTCATCGAGGGAAGGGGACCGGGGGCCACAGTGGGCTCCCAATGCCTCGTGTATCCCAAAGAGCGGGAAGGAGAGCCCATTGTGGCCGAGGTGGTGGGGTTTCGAAATCAAGAGGTCCTCTTCATGCCCTATGGTGAGACCAGGGGGATCGGCCCCGGCTGCCGGATCATCTCCTGCGGGGATCCCGCCTTGGTCCCTGTGGGCGAAGGACTCGTCGGACGGGTGCTTGACGGACTGGGTCGGCCATTGGATGGAAAGGGCCCTCTGGATTCCAGGAGGCGTTATCCCCTCTATGCATCCCCCCCGCATCCGCTCAAACGGAGACGGATCCATGACCCGTTGGACCTGGGGATCCGGGCGGTCAACGGCCTCCTTACATGCGGCAAGGGACAGAGGCTGGGTATCTTCTCCGGATCCGGCGTGGGGAAAAGCACCTTGCTCGGAATGATGGCGAGGTTCACCCAGGCCGATGTGAGCGTCATCGCCCTCATCGGAGAGCGGGGAAGGGAGGTGCGGGAGTTCATCGAGCGGGACCTGGGTGATGAGGGGCTTCGAAAAAGCGTGGTGGTGGTGGCTACATCCGAGCAGCCACCCCTGGTCAGGCTTCGGGGGGCCTTCCTTGCCACGGCCATTGCGGAATACTTCCGCGATCAAGGGATGGATGTACTCCTGCTGATGGACTCCCTGACCCGCTTCGCCATGGCACAGAGAGAGGTGGGCCTCTCTGCCGGCGAACCCCCCACCACCAAAGGCTATCCCCCATCTGTCTTTACCCTTATCCCGAGGCTGCTGGAACGGGCCGGAAATGCCGAGGGGGAGGGTTCCATCACAGGCCTCTATACCGTGTTGGTAGAGAGCGATGACTTCAACGAGCCCATATCCGATACAGTGCGTTCCGTGCTGGACGGGCACATTCAACTCTCGCGCGAATTGGCCAACCGCGGGCACTATCCAGCCATCGATGTCCTGGGGAGTATCAGCCGTGTGATGAGGGACGTGGTGGACACGGAGCATATGGAGCTGGCCCAAAGGTTCATCTCCATCCTGGCCGTCTATCAAAATTCCGAAGATCTGATCCAGCTGGGGGCCTATGTGCGGGGCAGCGATCCCCGCGTGGACGAGGCCCTTGATCTTATCGAGGGGCTGCGTGGATTCCTGAGACAGGGGGTGGACGAACCTGTCTCCTTCCAGCAGTCCCTGGAGGAACTGCGTCGAGTGCTGCCGGCTGAACCCGAGACCGGCGCACGGTGAGATGAAGGCCGAAAATGGGGTTTCGGTTTCGTTTCGAGCGTCTTCTGCGGTATCGCGAGCAGATGGAGAGAGAGACCCTGAGGGAGATGGCAGAGCTACAGAGACGTCGGGAGGGTATTTTGCAGGATCTGTGCCGACTCCGAGGGCGGCTCCAGAAAGTTGGGGCTCAATGGACGAGCTTGGAGAGCAGCGAGGTCAAGGTCGAGGATCTGCGGCGGCTCCAATGGGTGATGACCTCTCTGCGTGGGGAGATCCGGGTTTTGAACCAGAGCCTGGTGGAGTGCGAGTCGCACCTTCAGGAGGTGCGGTCCATCTGGCTCCGGCGGAGACGGGATCGGAGGATTCTGGAGCTCCTGAAGGAACGGCAAAGGGAGGAGTTCATTCGTTCCCTGGTTCGCGCCGAGACAAGACATCTGGATGAGATAGCCCTGCGGCCCTTTGCAACCTCGGCGATGGGGGGGACTCCATGCCCTGAGACGAAGGACGTGGACGCTCCTCCTTCCTAGGGTCAGATGGAGGGTTAAATGAGCGCGCCAAGGCTCGTATGGAGGACGATCCTTGTCATCGGTTTAGTGGTCGCCCTACCACAGGGGGGATGGCCTGCCCAACGGAGGGGGGAGAAGAAGGAACTCGAAAGGGCAACCACTTTCACTGATCTTCGAGGGGCCCCGCATGCCAAGAGTCGCATCCGCTTCGCGCTGGAGATGATGGAGGAGGTGAAGCAGAAGGAGGAGGCCCTCGCAAGACGGGAGGCCGCCCTGCACTCCGAAGAAGAACGTCTTAAGCTCTTGAGGCAGGAGATCCTTCAGACCATCGAGCACCTGGAGGCGAAAAGGAGAGACCTGGAGGAAGCCCGTCAGCGGCTCAGACAGACACAGAAGAAGCTGGAGGACGAACGAAAGCGGCTGGAAGCCCTTCGAAAACAGATCAAACAGGAACTGGACCGGCAGGTTGAGGAACGACTGGGTAAGCTGGCCAAGGTATTCGATGAGACCACCCCTGAGAAGGCTGGCAAGATCCTCTCCCAACTCGATCCCCCCACAGCGGCTGCCCTCTTGCAACGCATGAACAGCCGGAAGGCGGGGAGGATCTGGGGGTATGTAGACCCCGAAAGGGCCAGAGAGATCAGCCGGGTCCTTACCCAGCGGGGGGTCTCCTTGGGTCCGAGTCCTTGAAAGCGTTTTCTTCCTGCAGCCAAGCCCTCCTTAAGAAAGAGACGTCGTGCAAATCTTTCCACATGGGGGTAAATCCTTCCTCTATCACACCTCGCTTGAAAGGGATCGGACGATTGTAACCGTATTGATTTCACTCAGATAACTCAGGACTTTCTTTGTTGGCACTCCCCTTGCATCATCCTGAGGCTGGCCATTTTTCGGGGGAGAGATATGGGAGTCCTGGCCCTTGTACCGGTCTTGTTGACCAAGGATTTCGCATCCTTGGATCCGCCCTCCTCAGATGGATGGGTGGATATGGGATTCCTCCATCTCCTCTCGGGGCTTCTCGCACCTCAGGGGGAGGAGGCGCGCCAGGAAGGAGAGGAGGTGTCAGTCCAAGGATGGGACGGGGAGCCCGGTGATCCCGTATTGGGCAAGGCTCTTCTTTTGGGGCTTCCGGAGGCAAGCGGGTCTCCTCCCCCCCGAGGCGTCGCCTCCCAGTATCCCGAGACCCCCGATGGAAAGATGAGCAAGGATTCACAGCCGATCGGCTTGATGCTGCAGCCCGAAGAGGGGAGTGTTGGAAAAGGGGAGCCCTCTCCTTCAAAGAGATGGGCCTCCGAAGCGGTGAAAGGAGAGGTGGGGGTCATCTCGGACCCCCTGATGAGGAGATCGAGGGAGGGATCCCCAGGCCCCGAGGAGGGGACGGGTGTCCCGGGCGCTGGGATGGAGCCAGCCGCAGATAATGAATGCCCCTCAAGGCCGGCACCGGCTCGGTTCCAGGGGGTGGCATCCTCCTTGAACAGGGTCCTTCCAGGAGACGGGCCCCCTCCGAAGGCGGAGGGATTCATGGGGGGCCGGGAGGAGAATTGCGGCCCCGGGTCCACTGGAGGGGGGCCGCTCCAGGGCATGGCAGGGGGGGGTGCCGTGCAGGAATGTCCCCAGATGTCTTCCACGGCCCCTCCGGCCTTCACCGACCCACATGCCGTGCAGCGGGGGGAAGGGAGGGCCGGGGGAGAGGGATCCGCCCCCATGGAGAGATCGCAGGGGCTGTCCACCTTCCGACCAGGGGGCGCCACAGGCCCGGCGACGGTCCATTCCATGAGCCTCACCTTGGAGACCGAGCATCTGGGGCGGGTCCACATGCGGGTGAAGGTCAAAGGGGAAGAGGTGGGGACCTTGATGCTGACCGAGGGCCTCCATCAAAAGCGGATTCTCGAGGCAGGGGCCCATCACCTGCATCAGGACCTCCAGCAGCAGGGGCTCTTCCTGCGCCAGATGGAGGTCCAAGTGGGAAGCGGCGGCCCAGGTGGCGATACGGGTCGGTCCTTCCTAGGGGATTCTCCACGTCCCAGAGGACTTGGCCAAGGGATCCTCTCCTCCCCAGAGGGTCAAGGAGAGGATGAGATCGGCAGCGACCCTCAGCCCCATCCGGACGGGGGCCGTATTCACGTCGTCATCTGAAGGGAGGATACTAGTCCGCACAATTCTCGAAAGGCCGACAAAGTTGGGGGCTTCGCCCCCAAACCCCAGGATATTCCAAGGCAAGCCCTTGGGGACCTTTCCAGGACCAGGAGGTGAACTACTTATACCGCATCATTCCACTGTGGGTGGATAATGCGGGCTAGGAGGAGAAGATGATACCCGCGGTCGATTCCAGCTCTCTATGGGCAGATCCTTCCTCCGGGGCCGAAGGGGTCGAGGGAGGTGGGATGAAGGAGGAGTTCCTGAGGCTCCTTTTGGCCCAACTCCAGAACCAGGATCCCCTCAACCCACTGGATGCCAAGGACTTCACCGCACAACTGGCCACCTTCAGTCTCGTGGAGCAGGCCCTGAAGACGAATCAGGTTCTAGAGTCCCTCGCCCTCTACCAGGCTTCGTCCCACAACGCCCAGGTCCTCTCGCTTCTGGGGCGTGAGGTCACGATCCGGGGTGACGGGATACGGGTCGAGGAGGGCAGGGCCACCCCAGTCCGCTTCCGTCTCATGGGCGATGCTCAACAGGTCAGGATGATCCTTCGCAACTCCACGGGTGATGTGGTGCGCCGGGTGGACCTGGGTCCCCGGCCCCAGGGGGAGCACGGATGGACATGGGATGCCCTGGATCAGGAGGGGCTCCTCGTGCCCGACGGACTCTACACCGTGGAAGTGGCGGCCAAGGACATTACAGGGGCACCTGTGGAGTGTGAGCTGCAGCGAGAGGGCCGCGTGGAGGCCGTCCTGTTCCGCGAGGGTACTGCCCATTTGGTGGTTGAGGGGATGGAGGTGGAACTGGGCGACATCCTGGAGGTCAAAGGGCCATGAAGGAGACTGGGAGCGCATCCCGAGATGGGACTCCTGCACCTTACGGGGAGGCATCAGACAGGAGGTGAGGAAGATGTCACTTTCGTCACTTTATACGGGAGTCAGCGGATTGGATGCCTACAGCCAGGCCATGTCCGTCATCGGCAATAACATCGCCAACGTCAACACCGTGGGATACAAGGCCAGTCGAATCTCTTTTGAGGATATCCTGAGCCAGAGCCTGGTAGGTGGCTCCGGCCAGTTACAGGTGGGGCGGGGTGTCCAAGTAAACTCGATCCAGCGTCTTTTCAGCCAGAGCTCGTTCCAGACCACGAGCTCGGCCACGGACCTCGCCATTGATGGGGACGGATTCTTCATAGTCAACCACGAGGGGGCCAATTACTACACCCGCGCCGGTCAGTTCATACTCAACGCGGAGGGCCTGCTCGTGAACCCTAGAGGATATGTCCTTCAGGGATGGGCCCTGGACAGTAACGGAGACGTGGCGGGCAACCTCCAGGACATCAATCTGGCGGGGATCTCCTCGGCGCCTGAGCAGACGTCCAATATCCAGATCTATGTCAATCTGGATGTCAATGCATCTATCCTCGACCCGGTTGCCAATCCCTGGGACCCCACTGATCCCGTCAATACCTCCAATTTTTCCACTACCCTGACCGTCTACGACGCCCTGGGAAACGGCCATCAGGTCAGCATCTATTTCCGCAAGGTCACCGACACCCAATGGGACTGGCATGCCGTGGTGGATCAGGGGGAGTTGAGCGGGGGGACCTCCGGGGTGAATCAGGAGGTGGCCGCTGGCACGCTCAGCTTCACTGACGGCAGATTGGCCTCCGAGACCACCATCACCCCCTTCAGCGTGCAGTTTTTCGGCACCAGTGGTCCCCAGACCGTGAGCTTCGATTTCGGGGAGAGCCTCGCCGAGGGGGGCACCGGGCTGGACGGGACCACCGAGTTCGCCGGGGGCTCCACCGTAAGATTCCTGAGCCAGGACGGCTATGCTCAGGGCAGCTTGGTCTCCATCCAGATCGACAACGATGGGACCATCAGCGGGCTTTTCAGCAACGGCAAGTCTCGACCGCTCTACAGGGTGGCTTTGGCCCGGTTCACCAGCCCTTGGGGCCTCATCAGCACGGGGGGAAACCTCTTCATGGAGAGCACCCAAAGCGGTCCTCCCATAATCGGTGAGGCTGGATCCTCGGGACTGGGTCGCATCAACTCCAATTCCCTGGAGCTCTCCAATGTGGACCTGGCACACGAATTCGTCGAGATGATCAAAACGCAGCAGGCCTTTCAGGCCAACTCCCGTGTCATCACTACCACAGATCAGATACTCCAGGAGCTGGTAAACCTTAAGCGGTAACGGAGCTGTCCTTCTCCTCGATGCGGCCGAAGGGTGAAGGGGATAGGCCCGTCACAAATTGTGACAGGGCCCGCATCCCCTCCTGTGACAGCCACAGGCCCCAGCCTTCCCTCACACATCCCTTCCAAAAAAGCTACCACGCCGACTCCCCATAGAGGGGCATAGCTCGGGTGATTCATTGTTCTGACCCTCAGTGCCGGAAATATAAAAGACTTTGGCATCCGGATTGGAGGAAGAAGCGCTCCCGCCCTGAAACTCCACAACTCGGATATTTCATTGAAGGAGGATTTCCCCTCCAGCAGTTGGGGATAGGGGTCCCATGGTCGACGATGGGCTTACCAGGGCCTCAGATCGATGGCATGTAGTTTGCAGAAAACAAGAGATGATCGCAGTTAAGGTCTTTGCCAAGTCGATTCCATTTTACGGGATTTGAGTGAGGAGGGCAGGAAATGGCCGATGACAAGAAGGTTGCCGAACCCCAACAGGAAGCCCAGGATAGCCAGCCCAGGAACCGCTCCAAGCGTCTCTTTCTGCTTCTTCCCGTGATCCTGATGCTGGGGGCGGCAGGGTTCGTGGGCTGGACCTACATGAACGGTAGATTGACCTCTACGATCCAGGAGGGTCCGGCCCCGCCTCCACCTCCCGAGAGCCCAGCTCCCACAGTCTCGCTCAAGCCCTTTGTGGTCAATCTGGTGGAGGATGGGGACGTCCCTCGCTATCTGAAGATCGAGTTCGATCTGGAACTGAGGCGGGGCAGCCCCGTGGAGGAGGTGGAGGCCAAAATGGCAGAGCTCCGAGACGCCATAATCGTGCTGCTCAGCAGCAAGCGCCCCAAGGACCTGATCACCATCGAGGGCAAGGACCGGCTTCGCGATGAGATCATCACGCGGGTGAACAGCCGACTTCAGGCGGCCACGGCCACGCGGGTCTTCTTCAAACAGTTCATCATCCAGTAGCCGGGAGGAGGGTGTCTTGGAGAACATCCTGAGTCAGGAGGAGGTCGATGCCCTGATCCGAGGGATCTCCTCGGGAGAAGTTCCCATTGAGGAGGACACCTCCGGGGATGACACCGAGGCTAAACCCTACGATCTCACCCGACAGGACCGCATCATCGTGGGGAGGATCCCGGCTGTGGAGATCCTCAAGGATCGGTTCTGCCGGAAAGTCAGGGGCACCTTCACCTCGGCTCTTCGGAGGGTGGTGGAGATCACGCCCATCTCCTCTGAGGTGAAAAAGTTCGGGGAGTTCCTCAAGATCCTCCCTGTCCCCACCAGCATCCACATTTTCCGGGTGGAGCCCCTTCGTGGTACCGCCCTGCTCGTGCTGGAATCGGGTCTGGTCTTCTCCCTCATCGAGTTGATGATGGGGGGGTCGGGGGACGGTCGCGTTAAGGTGGAGGGCCGGGATTTCACCAATATCGAGAGCCGGCTCATCGGCAGGCTGGTGCGGGAAGCACTCAAGGACCTGGAATCTTCCTGGCAGAGCCTGGAGCCGGTGAGCTTAACCCTGGAGCGATCCGAGATAAACCCACAGTTCGTTACGGTGATGCCCGAAAGCGAATTGATCATCTGCCTCCATATGGAGATGGAGGTGGAGTCGGCCGCCGGGACATTTGTCCTGTGTCTCCCCTACACCATGATGGAGTCCTATCGGAATCGGCTCTTGGGGAAGGGCGAGAAGTGGGCCGAGGCCGGAGGCAGATGGGAAAAGCAATTGGTGGAACACCTATGGGAGACCGAAGTCACGCTCTCGGTGGAGTTGGGAGAGTGCCGCAGCACCCTTCAGGAGGTGCTCAACCTCAAAGCAGGGGACGTCCTCCTTCTGGAAGAGGGTCCTCCGGGGCCCGTCCGGATCCTGGTGGAGGGGGTCCTCAAATTCTTCGGCCAACCCGGCCGATGCAACGGAAAGAACGCTGTCAAGATTATCGACGGGCACTCGGAAAGACGGTGGAAGATGAGCGCTTGAACGATCGGAGGGGACCACATGGAGAAGGAGAACGGGAAGGAAAAGGAAAAGGTCTTGGAAACGGAGCAGGAAGGACCTGACAAAGAGGAGGGTGTAGGGGTGAGGCCCGCCGATGTGGATCAGCAACAGCTGAAGATGATCCTGGACATTCCCCTTCAGGTCACCGTGGAGCTGGGCCGGACCAGAATGCTGGTCCAAGACCTGCTTCAGCTCACACAGGGGTCCGTGGTGGAACTCTCCAAAATGGCGGGAGAACCCCTCGAGATCCTGGTGAACCGCAAACCCATTGCCCGGGGGGAGGTGGTCAAGGTCAATGAGAAGTTCGGGGTGAGGATCACCGAGATCTTGTCTCCGGCGGAGAGGGTGGAGTTGCTGGGATGAAGGTGGTCCTTCAGACTGCCAGGGGTCGTTGGGGGGGGGCAGCGGCACTCCTAGGCCTGGCCGTGATGACAGCCCTGTCTTCACTCCAGAGCCAAGCACCCATGCTTCAGGGGTTTCAGGCACTGGGGGCCCTTTTGCTGGTGCTGGGAGTGGCCGTGGTGGGGGTCTCCATTCTCAAGGCCTGGACGGTCCGTGCGGGTGTCCGGCGGCGATCCCTTCAGGTTCCCGTCGAGATCGTGGGGGGGACGAGCCTGGGGGATGGGCGGAGCCTGCTCGTGGTGGAGGTGGAGGGGGATCGGTTTCTGCTGGGCCTCTCCCGAAATCGGGTCGATCTCTTGAGCCGTCTTTCAGCCGCCAAAAGAGGCGAGGAGACCCGGGGCAGGTCGGAGGGGACGCATGAGGCATAAGCTGGTCGTTTGGGGATGGGTCGTCCCGGCTGCTGCGGCCTGGGTTGCACTCGCATCTGCACCAGCCTGGGGAGGTCCGGAGATCACCCTCCGGCTGGGAGGCGAGAGCGGGGAACTGGCCCCCGCGCTCCAGATCGTCCTTCTACTCACCGTGCTCTCCCTGGCCCCGGCCCTTATCCTCATGCTGACCTCTTTTACCCGCATTGTGGTGGTGCTCTCCTTGGTCCGACAGGCCATGGGGACCCATCAGCTTCCGCCGGGTCAGATCCTCATCGGGTTGGCTCTGTTTTTGACCGTTTTCGTCATGACGCCGGTCTGGACAGAGGTTCATGAGCGGGCCCTTGCACCCTATCTGGAACACCGCATCACCCAGAAGGAGGCACTGCAGAGGGCGCTTGTCCCCATTAGGGGGTTCATGCTTCGTCAGACCCGACAGAAGGACATCCTCCTCTTCTTGCGCTTGGCCCAAAAGCCGCGTCCCCACATGCCCGAGGAGATCCCCATCTCCGTGCTCATCCCCGCCTTCATGATCAGTGAGCTCAAGACCGCCTTTCAGATCGGTTTCATCCTCTTTATCCCCTTTCTGATCCTGGACCTGGTGGTCTCGAGTCTCCTCCTGTCCATGGGGATGCTCATGCTTCCCCCCGTGATGATCTCACTTCCCTTGAAACTGATGCTCTTCGTCCTGGTGGACGGCTGGAATCTGCTGGTGGGATCCCTGGTCAGGAGCTTCGCGTGACGAGGATGGATCAGGGCCGGAGGGGTTTGGAGATGGAACAGGCATTGGTGATCGCTTTGGGCAAGCAGGCGCTGGGAGTCACCTTGAAGATCTGTGTGCCCATCCTAGGATTCGGTCTGGTGGCCGGTTTGTTGGTGAGCGTGCTTCAGGCGGCCACTCAGATCCAGGATATGACCTTGACCTTTATTCCCAAGATCCTGGCCATCTTCCTGGCTCTGGCCCTTTTCTTCCCCTGGATGCTCAACCTGATGATGGAGTTCACCACTTACCTGTTCCAAGGGATTCCGGGATGGATCCGCTGATGTGGAGGCAACCGTGAGCGAGATCCACATAATCTGGGAGGGGCTTCCCTGGTTCATCCTGGTGTTGATCCGGGTGGGGGCGGTCTTTTTTTCCATGCCCATCTTGGGCTCCCGGAGCATCCCACTCCCGGCCAGAGTGGGCCTCGCCTTGGCCCTCTCTTGGGCACTCTTCCCCCTTGTCCGTCCCGATGACGCACTCCATGGTTCGCCACCGGTCGGCCAGTCGTGGGGTCTGGCAGCGGTGCGAGAGCTCCTCGTGGGCCTGACCCTCGGCTGGACCGTTAACTTCCTCTTGGCTGCAGTTCCCCTTGCCGGGCAGCTATTGGGGTTCCAGATGGGACTGGGGCTGGCCAATATCATGGACCCCTTGGGACAACAGCAGCTCTCGGTGCCAGCCCAGTTCCTCAACCTGCTCGCCCTGTGGCTCTTCCTCTCTCTCAACGGGCATTACTTGGTGATCTCCGCGCTGGTGGAGAGCTTCCAGTGGTGGCCTCTGGCAGGGGGAGGATCCGTGGGGAGGGGGGGTTGGGGGGCTCTGGCCCTTGGTGCGGGAAGGCATATCTTCACGTCCGCTCTCATAGTGGCGGCCCCGGTCACCCTTGTGCTTCTGACCCTGCAGGTGGCCTTGGGGATCGTGGCCCGGACCGTTCCGCAGATGAACGTCTTCTTTGTGGCCATACCCCTGCAGATCGGATTAGGGTTGGCAGCCATCGGGGCCTTTCTTCGGTTCTTTGCTCCCTGGATGGCCCGTGAGCTCTCATGGTTGAAGGGCATTCTCTCCGCCTTGGCAGGGGCGGGCTGAAGGGAGGTGATGGAGGGTGCCCCCCAGGAACGATCAGGACCGGACCGAGCCAGCAACCCCGAAGAGGAGACAGGAGGCCCGAAGAAAGGGGCAGGTGGCCAAGAGTCGGGAGATCTCCTCGGCCGTGGTCCTCTTGGGCAGCGTCCTGGTCCTGGTCCTGATGGGAGAGTGGATGGTTCGCCACCTTCTCGTGCTGGAGTCGGATCTCATACGACGAAGCGGGGCGCTTCATCTTACACCCGAGGCCCTCCTCGATTTGGGGAGTTACACAACGGGCCGTCTGGTCCTGATTCTGGCGCCCATAATGGGGCTGCTGGTGGTGTTGGTTGTGGGGAGCAACTTGGCCCAGGTGGGATTGCTCTTCTCGTGGGAGGCTCTCTCCCCCAGACTCTCCAGGCTGAATCCGGTGGAGGGGCTTCGGAGGATCCTCTCCATGGGAGCGCTTGTAGAACTACTAAAGGCCTTTATCAAGCTGGCCATCGTGGGGGCGGTGGCCTGGCTCACCGTGCGGTCCGAGTGGGATGAGTTCTTTCCGTTGGTGGAAGGCGAACCCTGGAGCGTGGGGGCGCACATGGGGCGGGCCATTGTCAAGCTGGGGGCCCGTACGGGGATGGTCCTCTTGGCCTTGGCTGCCCTGGATTATCTATATCAGCGTTGGGAATACGAGAGGGGTCTCCGCATGACCAAGGAGGAGATAAAGGAGGAGTTCAAGCAGCAGGAGGGAGATCCCAAGGTCAAGGGCCGGATCCGCCAGAGGCAGCGCGAGATGGCACGCAGGAGGATGATAGCCGCGGTGGCCGAAGCCGATGTGGTCATTACCAACCCCCAGCATCTGGCCGTGGCCCTCCATTACGAGCAGGGTTCCATGAGTGCCCCCGTGGTTGTGGCCAAGGGAGCGGACTATCTGGCCCTCCGGATCCGACAGGAGGCAAGGAGGCATGGTGTGCCGGTGGTGGAGGACAGGCCCCTGGCCCTGGCCCTTTACCGGGGCGTGGACGTGGGTGATCAGATCCCCGTGAACCTCTACAAGGCGGTGGCCGAGGTGCTGGCGTACGTATATCGACAAAGGGGCACGAGCTAAGGGTGAGGGGCCGCAGGCAGGTGGCCCTGAAGAGCCCTGTCCCAGAGGAGGAAGAGGGTGATGCAACGGGCAAAGGCGGCGAGATCGCTGTGGATCCCCATCTTGAACAACGGGGAGGTGGCCTTGGCGGCCGGGGTCATGGGGATCCTCCTAGTGATGATCTTCCCACTGCCCAAGGCCCTCCTGGATGTGCTGCTCGCGTTCAACATTACATGCTCGATCCTGATCCTGCTCGTGGCCCTCTATGTGATCCGGCCTCTGGAGTTTTCGGTATTTCCCACGGTCCTTCTGGTGGCCACGCTGTTTCGGCTCTCGCTCAATGTGGCCTCCACCCGCCTCATCCTGCTCCACGGCCATGAGGGGTCCGATGCAGCGGGGAAGATCATACAGGGGTTCGGGAACTTCGTGGTGGGTGGGAACTTCGTGGTGGGGATGGTGGTCTTCCTCATCCTGGTAGCCATCAACTTCATTGTCATCACCAGGGGGTCCGGCCGCATCGCGGAGGTGGCAGCCCGTTTCACCCTGGACGCCATGCCGGGCAAGCAGATGAGCATTGATGCGGACCTCAACGCCGGCCTCATAGATGAACAGGAGGCGCGGCGCAGAAGGCAGGAGATCGAGCGTGAGGCGGACTTCTACGGGGCCATGGACGGTGCCAGCAAGTTCGTTCGGGGCGATGCTGTGGCAGGGATGATCATCACCTTGATCAACATCCTGGGTGGGCTGATCATCGGCATCGCTCAGAAGGGGATGCCCGTGGGGGAGGCCGCTCGGACCTATACCATCCTAACCATAGGGGACGGGCTAGTCTCCCAGATCCCCGCCCTCATAGTCTCCACCGCGGCCGGACTGGTGGTTACACGGGCGGCGTCCGAATCCCATCTGGGACTGGATCTGTTCAGACAGGTGGTGAGCAACTTTCGAGCTGTGGCCGTGGCCGCGGGGATCCTGCTGGGGCTCGCCCTGGTGCCCGGATTCCCCAAGCTCCCCTTCCTCCTGTTGTCGGCATCGGCCGCAGCTGTGGCCCATCGTCTTCACAGGTCCCATACACGCCAACTGCAGGAGGAGGCGAGGAAGGCGGAGACCGCGGCCCAGGAGTCACGACCTGAGGAGGTGGAATCGCTTCTGGCCATGGACGTCTTGGAGCTGGAGATCGGTTATGCGCTTATCCCCCTGGTGGATGCCGAGCAGAGGGGGACCCTCCTGGAGCGCATCAGGATGATTCGTCGCCAGGTGGCTCTGGAGATGGGGGTGATCATCCCCCTGATGCACATCCGGGACAACCTCCATCTCAAGCCCAACCAGTATTCCATCCGATTGCGGGGGGTTCCGGTGGCCGGCGGCGAGATAATGATGGGACACTGCCTGGCCCTGGATTCGGGAGAGGTAAAGACCCCCATGAAGGGGATCGCCACCCGGGAGCCCACCTTCGGTCTGCCCGCCCTCTGGATTCCGGAGAGCCAGAAAGAGCAGGCCCAGGCCATGGGATACACGGTGGTTGATCCCGAGACGGTCCTGGCNACCCATCTCTCCGAGGTGGTGAGGACCCACCTTCATGAGCTGCTCNGCCGTCAGGATGTCCAGAAGCTCCTGGACAACGTGGCCAAAGAACACCCCAAGGTGGTGGAGGAGTTGACCCCGAAGCTGCTCTCCTTGGGGGAGATCCACCGGGTGCTCCAGTTCCTCCTGCGGGAGAAGGTCTCCATCAGGGATCTGGTCCAGATCCTGGAGATCCTGGGCGACTGGGCACCCCACACCAAGAACCCGAGACTCTTGGCGGAATATGTCCGGTGGGGGCTCGGTCGGGCCATCACCCGCAACCACGTGGATGAAGACGGCAATCTGCCCGCCCTCATCCTGGATCCCGCTCTGGAGCAGGAGCTCCTTGAGGCCCTCAAACAGACCGAGACGGAGACCTATCTCGCTCTGGAGCCCGATCGTGCCAAGAGGGTGATCCTGGCCATCCAACGGGCGTTGGAGCCCCACCTGAAGCGGCCCCATCCCCCGGTCCTTCTGTGCGATCCCAACCTGCGGCCTCATCTGAGGCAATTGGTGGAGCCCTACATTCCCACCCTCCCCGTGCTCTCTCACAATGAGATAACACGGGATGTTACGGTCCAGACCCTCGGTGTGGTGAGGTTGACCAATGAGAGTTAAGACCTTCAAGGCCATGGATATGAAGGAGGCCCTGCGGATTATCAANGAGGAGATGGGCCCGCAGGCGGTAATCCTGTCTACCCGGCAGGTTACGGCGGGGAAACGGGCCTTCGGCCTACTCGGACGCCCCATGGTAGAGGTGACCGCCGCTGTGGATGATGGGGGGGACGAAGACGGGAAAGGCTCTGCTGGGAACAACGGGTCTTTGGAGCAGATGGGAGGCCTGGAGGAGGTGAGGGCCCGGATCGAGGAGTTGAGAGAGGAGGTGTGGCGGTGGTTTCAGTGCCAGCGAGGCTCGCGGCCCCAGGTCCCTTCCTTCTGGGGGGGGGATCCGGAGGATCTCCGCGGGTTCCTCTCCTTCTTGGTCCGCCAATGCTGTGGGGAATCTCCTCTGGTCGACTCCGGCATCGACAGGGAGATCTTTCTCAGACTGATAAGGCAGGGGGTCAAGGAGGGCCATGCCCTCAGGATGGTGGAGCGGGTCTGTCGGCGTGATCCTGGATCCCCTAGGGGCGAAAGGATAAAGGATCTGCAGCGCCTCTTGGCCCGTCTGATCAGGGTCCAGGACCCCCTGGAGGAGACGAGGGAGCGCCCCGTCATCCTCGCCCTCGTAGGGCCCACGGGGGTGGGGAAGACCACCACTGTTGCCAAGATGGCAGCGCGGTGCGCCCTGCAGGAGGGAAGGCGTGTGGCCCTTGTCACCAATGATACCTATCGAATCGCCGCCGTGGAGCAGCTCCGCACATACGCCCGCATCCTTCGGATTCCCCTGGAGGTGGTGGTGGAACCCGTGGACCTCCAACGATCCTTGAAGGCGCTGGAGGATCGAGACCTCATCCTCATGGACACCACCGGACGGAGTCCGCTGGATGGGGTCGAGCTGATCCGGCTGAAGGAACTGTTGGAGGCCGACACCCGGATTCGGAGCCTCCTGCTGGTCAACGCCAACACGGACGTCGACGGGCTGGAGAGGGTCCTGAGTGCCTTCCTTCCCCTTGGCCCTCAGGGGCTGATCGTCACGAAACTGGACGAGTCCATCCGCTTCGGCGCCATCTTCAGCGCTGTCCTTCAGAGCCGCCTGCCCTTGACCTATGTCACCACGGGCCAGCGGGTTCCGGAGGACTTCCGGAAGGCCTCCTCCGAGGAGGCGGCGCAATGGACCCTCTGGGGACTTCCCTCGTTCTATGAGGAAGCGGCTGGAGCGGCCTGAGCTAATTCCAGAGTCGAGAAAGGGAGTGGAGGAACATGATCTCAAGGG
Organism: Desulfarculaceae bacterium JdFR-97; assembly: GCA_002010915.1. Lineage (GTDB taxonomy): Bacteria > Desulfobacterota > Desulfocorpusculales > Desulfocorpusculum > Desulfocorpusculum > JdFR-97. The sequence continues at coordinate 39,201 of MTPG01000047.1, forward strand.
CCATGGATCAAGGAAGAACGCTGAGGTTGATGACCGCCATGCACCGGTTGTCAGGGGGCGCCCTGACCGCTGGGCTGCGGAGCATGGCCGTCACCAGCGGCAAGGGAGGGGTGGGAAAGACCAACGTGGTGGCGAACCTGGCCTTTCTGCTGGGGGAGATGGGGAACCGGGTCCTGGTGTTGGATGCGGACATGGGGCTGGCCAACATCGATGTGCTCCTGGGGATCACCCCCAGGTATACCCTGAGAGACTTCCTGGAGGGCCGGTGTACCATCGAGGAGGTGCTGGTCCAGGGTCCCGGGGGGATGAGCATCCTGCCCGCTGGCTCAGGGGTGGTGGAGCTGACCCACCTGCAACCAGACCAACGCCTGTCACTGCTTAACGAGATCAATGCATTGGGGTCAAAATACGACCTTTTGCTCATCGACACCGCGGCCGGGGTCTCTCCCAACGTGGTCCATTTCAACGCCCTGGCCGAGGAGATCATCGTCTTGGTGACCCCTGAGCCCACCAGTCTCACCGACGCCTATGCACTGATCAAGGTGATGTTCACCCGACATCGCAGGAGACGGTTCTTTGTGCTCATCAATGAGGCCCGAAACGAGGAGGAGGGCCGGCAGGTCTTCTGCGGCCTTAACGGTGTGGTAGAGCGTTTCCTCCACTTTTCGCTGATGGAGTTGGGCTGCCTGCCCAAGGATCCATGTGTTCCACGGGCGGTGAAGAGCCAGAGGCCCTTTGTGGAGGAGTATCCCCATTGCAGGGCCGCCCAGAAGCTCAGAGAGGTGGCCCAGCGCATCCGGAACCTCCCCGCACGCAGGGGAGGCGAAGGGGAGTATGCCTTCTTCAGTCCATATGCGTGAGGCGACCATGGCCGTACGATCCATTTCCCATTTGCAGCCTTTGGCAGAGGAGTCCGAGTCCCGGTCCCTGGATCCGGAGGAGAGACGCAGACAGGTGGAGGCCTTCCTTCCCGCCATCAAATATCAGGCCCTGAGGATGGCGGCCCGTATCCCCTGTCCCGTGGATGTGGAGGAGCTCATGCATGCAGGGATCCTGGGCCTGCTCGAGGCCATGGAGAAGTACAATCCGGAGCGCGGGATCCAGCTGAAGACCTATGCCGAGTTCCGCATCAGAGGCGCCATTCTCGATGAGCTGAGATCCATGGACTGGGCCTCTCGGACCATGAGGGACAAGATCAAGCGCCTGGAGGAGGCCTACTCGGAGCTGGAACAACGCCTCCAGCGCCCCCCTGAGGAGGAAGAGATCGCCCAATATCTGGGGCTTACCATGGAGGAGTTCCACGCTCTGCTGGGGGAAGTGCGGGGAGGGGGGCTCATGAGCTTGGAGGACCTACTCGGGGGCGAGGGGAAGGATGAAGGAGGACTTTCCGTCCTGAGCGTCACTGAAGGGCCGTATGACGCCTGTGCCCTGAGCGAACTCCGAAGGAAGATCCGGGAGGCCCTGGAGGAACTCACGGATCGGGAACAGCTGGTCATCACCCTCTATTACTACGAAGAGCTCACCATGAAGGAGATCGGGATGGCACTGGGCGTGACCGAGTCCCGCGTCTCTCAGATCCACTCGGCAGCGATTATGAAACTGCGGGCCAAGTTGAGGGACCTGCAGGAGGTGACTTGAGTCCATGAAGGGCAAAAGGTCGTCTAGGAAACAAAAGGTTCTCAAGCGGGAGGGCGACTCCATCAAGGAGCAGATCCTCTTCAGCGACGACATGGACGAATTCCTCCTGGAGGAGTGGGAACGTTCCATCGAGGTGGAGGATGAAGTCGACGAAAAGGGGGAGACTTCTCCCGCGGACACCTTCTCGGAGCCTTGGGAACCGGCGTGGGACACGGTGGATGGGCCTGATGAAAGGGGGGATCTTGGGAGTGGGCCCATGGAGGAGTCCGCGCGGCCCGGATCCCCCTCCACTCCGGATGAGAGGGAGGCAGGCGGGGCGGGATCCTTGGGGCGCCTGCTCCTTTTGGCGGCGCTATTTCTGGTCTTTCTCGCCGCGGGGTATCGGGCGGGAGAGCTCATCCATGGACCCCATATCCCTCCCCCGCCGTCCGAAGGAGAGGGACCATCGCCGTCCTCGCCCATCTCCAGTGCTCGTGAATTGGAGGGACTCTACCTCCCGGTGGAAGGGGGGAAGGCGATGCTCTACATAAGCCTCTCCCTCCAGTTCAAGGGTGTGGACCCGGGCCCGGACGCTGATACCTTGCCCGTTCTGGCCGAGGCCCTGTACCAGGCGTCAAGGGGCCTTCAGATTCGACAGCTTTTGGGATACCAAGGGATGAAGCGCCTTAAGGAGAGGTTTGTTCGCATTCTCCAGGAGCGGTTTCCCGGGGTGAAGGTCGCTTCCCTTCATTTCGGGGATTACCTCCTGCTCGGTGCCGAGGGATGAGATGAAGAGGCTTGGATTTTGTCTGCTGGTGATGATCTTTTCGGCCTGGCCCGCGCGGGCGGCGGCCATCACCGCGGAAGAGATCCTTCGCTTGAAGGAGGCCAGCCTCAGCGATGAGACCATCCAGTGGTTCCTGCGTGTGGAGATGGAGCGGCTGCAACTGGAGCAAATCCTCGAACAACGGTCCATAGGTGTGGAGACTGTGGAAGGAGGGAGAGGGGGCAGGAAGGTCCGGATGTATATCCGTGAGGCGCCAGCTCAGGAATCGGAAGGAGAAGGGGCTGTGGAGGTCGCGGATCCCGGCCGGCCCGTGGTGATCCTGGATGCTCGTCATCCGCACTAGATACGGCGGCATGGCCCTGGCCGCTTCCCCAAGGCAGAAGAGAAAGGGAGGGAGGAGATGAGAACCGAGGGGCCTACACCGGTGTCCATGCCCAGGGATCCCACCAATCCCAGGGGACGGAGAGGTCAGCAGAGGCGGGCGGCCAAAGGCGGCCGTAAGAGGGAAGTCGCACCGCCGGCGGGCACGGAGGAGGGGGGGCGTCACCCTGAGGAGGGAGGCTTTGAATCCTCCCAAGAATCGGAGCCCGAGAAGGAGATCGGCCGCCTCGTGGATCTTCGGATCTGATCAGGATGAACGAAACCGAAAGAGGGACGACGGGGATGGAGATCAAGGCCTTTGTCTTATTGCAGGTGCTTCTGGATTGTTTGTTGGGCGGGATCCTCCTTTGGGGAGTCTGGGGCCGATGGGGGCGTCCAGCCCAGAGGCGAGCTCTTGCAGCCCAACGTGCTTCCCTTCAGAGGGAGATGGAGCGATGGGAGAATGCCTCCCGCCAGCTTGTTTCCCACATGCAGCAGGGTATTCGGAGGCTCCAGGAGATAGCAAGTGATCTCGACCGGGCCGAGATTCGTGCCGGGGAGACCCTTCGTGCCCTAGACAAGATGGAGCAAGGGTGGCGTCCCAGGAGCGACCGATACGAGGAGGCTCTGGCCTGGATGGATCGGGGAGTCGGGCTTGAGGAAATCTCCAGGAGGACCGGCATCGGCCTGGACGAGCTGAGATTGATCCGACATCTGGGAACGGGCGCGAGGAGGGCCGGATGAGGGTGGAGACCGCCCCGGCCTCCCTGCGGCCCACTCCCTCCGGGATCTCGGAAGCGACGCAGAGATTCTTGTCCGGCCTTCGGGTGGGACAGGTCTTGGAGGCCCGGGTGACCCGCTTTCTTCCTGACAGAATGGCCCGGGTCAGTCTCTCGGGGCATATGGTGGAGGCTCAATGTCCTTCCTCGATACAGCCCCTGAAACCCATACTCGTGGAGGTGGTGTCGCCGTTTCCCCATCTCGTTCTTCGCATCCTCTCCAGGGAGACCGAGGCTTTGGGGCTCCTGTCCCGCTCCATCCTTCGGCTTCTTCCCCTGGCCCTGGATCTGAGAGGACTCTGGGAAGGGCTGGTGGAAGAATGGTCCCATCCAGCCGTGGGGGCCCGGTTTGCCCAGGGGGGAGGCGCCGAGCTCCTGCAGGGCTATGCCCTGGCACCCTCCCGGTGGGATCTGGATATCTATCTGGAGCGGATCGGGATCCTCCTGGAGGCCCTCATGACACGGGGAGCACAGAGGAAAAGAAGGCACCGGGATCTCAAGAGCTTTGCCCTCCAGATCCTCCCGGTCCTGGAAGAGGGGGGAGGGAAGATAGAGGCTACACGCTCGCTCCTGGACCTCATCAGGGGTTGTCAGGCCGTATCCCTCTTGGGGAAAGAGGATGGAAGGCTCCATCTCTATCTGCCCCTTCTTCTGCCGGGGTTCACAGGGGGGGAGTGGGGTGACGTTGAGATAGAGGGATGGAGACGGAGATCTCCACGTCGGGGAACATGGAGCTTCCGTCTGCGACTGGAGCTGCAGGTCCTGGGCCCCGTCCGCGTGGAGGGTCTGATGGACGGCACGGCACTACGATTGGATCTCTTGGCGATGGAGGAGGCAGCCCGGCGCACCATCCTCATGCACCTCCCCCACCTCCGGGAACGTCTCAAAGGGATCGGACTCAAAAGGATCTCGTGCCGTGTTCATTCCATGGGCCGGGCGCAGGAGCCCGTCCCCCTGGAGTCTCTCTTGAGGGAGGGTGTTTTGGAGATACAGGCCTGAGGAGGTGGAAATGGACCGTCCGCCCCATAGAGGAGGCCACTCGGTGTGGAGGAGGCTGGCGGTAGCCCTGGGCTATCGGCCGGACGAGGACACCGCCCCCCGCATCCTCGCCAAGGGATGGGGACGGATGGCCGAGCGGTTGATGGAGGAGGCCCGAAGCCGGGGTATCCCCCTGAGGGAGGATCCGGTAATGGCCACCCTGCTGGCCCGCGTGGACGTGGATCAGGAGATCCCTCCCATCCTCTATCGGGCGGTGGCCGAGATCCTGGCCTTCATCTATGCGCTGAACGACAAGGAGGAAAAAATTGCCTCATAAGGAAAAACCTCCTCACAGCATTGTGGATTCCTTCCCCTGCATCGAGTACTCCACGGTCAGGTGCAAGTCCAAGGGAGATATTGATCTGTCCTTCTTATCCTACCAGGGTACAGAAGGGATGGAGAGGGCCGGTTCAGGGCATGGAATTTGCTTTAGCTACTGGGTGCGATGCCTGGATCCGCCCGGTTTCCCTGATCCGGGCGACCGAAATGGACAGATCCGGAGCTGAGGATCATGTATTCGGAGCTCTACTCGGCCGTATCCGGTCTTTCCGTCAGAAAGTTGAAGCTGGATTTCTTGGCGCACAATCTGGCCAGTCTGGACACCGTGGCCTTCAAAGTGGAGCAGCCCGTATTCGAGGAATGGAGGCTCCGCACCGAGGTGGGGACTTTGCGCGTCCCGACACAGGTCCGCTCCTTCACACGGTGGATCGACTTCTCCCCCGGAAAGATGCACCGCACAGGAGAGCCCCTGGACCTGGCCATTGACGGAGAGGGCTTTTTTGTGATCCAGAAGGAGGACGGGATCTTTTTGACCCGAGACGGCCGGTTCTCCAGAGACGAGGAGGGACGGTTGGTATTTCAGGGTATGCCCGTTTTAGGGCAGGACGGGGAGATCTTCCTGGGAGACGAGCCGGTGCGGATAAGCCATGACGGGACCGTGGAGCAGGGGGGACGGGCCTTGGGACGGCTTCGGATCGTGCGAGTCTCCTCGCCCCAGCAACTCGTCCCTGTGGGAGAAGGGCTCTACCGTATCCCGGATGGTGTCTCCATAGAGGAACTCCCCGGAGGGCGGGTGCTGCAAGGATATCTTGAGATGTCCAATGTGGAGCCCGTTCTGATGATGGCGGAGATGATCGATACGCTGCGCGGGTTCGAGTTCCTCCACCGGCTCATACAGACCGTGGATCAATTGAGCCAGCGGGCTGTTCAGACCATGGGACGGGTGGCCTAACTAGAAGGAACTCACCGGGATGGCCCTGAGGGCTTTAATTTTCAGTCCACGGGCCATCCAGGGAAGTTTGGAGGTGTCGTCATGATGAGGGCGTTGTGGACGTCGGCCTCTGGAATGGAGGCCCAACAGCTCCAGATCGACGTCATCGCCAACAATCTGGCTAACGTCAATACAGCGGGTTTCAAGAAGAGCAAGGTCAACTTCCAGGACCTTCTCTATCAGTCTTTGAGTTTCCCGGGGGCCATTTCCTCTTCCGAGACGCAGCTTCCCACCGGATCCCAGGTGGGCCTGGGAGCGAGACCCGTGGCAGTCCAGAAGCTCTTCAGCCAGGGGGACTTCCAGATGACCCGCAATGAGCTGGATCTGGCTATCGAGGGTCCGGGCTTCTTTCAGATCACCCTGCCCAATGGAGAGACGGTCTACACCCGGGACGGGGCATTCAAGCTGAACGGTCAGGGGGAGATCGTAAACGCCGAAGGATATCGTCTCGAACCGGGAATCACGATCCCCGAGGACGCCACGGCCATCTCCGTGGGCTCGGACGGGACTGTCTCGGTGATGAGGCCCGGCCAGACAGGCTTTTCGGAGGTGGGCCGGATCGTCCTGGTTCGTTTCGCTAATCCCTCGGGCCTGATGGCCATCGGACGAAACGCCTTCGTTCCCACAGACTCCTCGGGAGACCCCATCGAGGGGACGCCCGGCCAGGATGGGCTCGGAACGATCAGCCAGGGCTTTCTGGAGATGTCCAATGTGAACATAGTGGAGGAGATGGTGGCCATGATCGTGGCTCAGAGGGCGTATGAGATCAACTCCAAGGCCATCCAGGCCTCGGACGAGATGCTTCAGATGATCAACAATATGAAGCGGTGATGAGGAGGTAGGCCCGATTTTGGGGTCCAGGACGCTGGCGATTCCGAGGGGAGGGAGAGGATGAGGAAGCTGCTGATGAGAGCCCGATTTTCGTTATGGCTTTCGCTGGTTGTCTTGCTCTTCATGGGTGTCTTCCAAGGGGTGGGGGATGCATCTTCAGGAGAGGGTCCCCTGCCGGCTGAGGCGGTGGTGAAGACGGCCCCCGGAGGGGGGGTATGGGTCTCGGCCGCGTGGCTTCATGGTCTCCTGAGGCGGGGTGTGGCCGCGGCTGTGGGATGGGACCCCGAATCGGTGGAGCTACGCTCCGTGACCCCTGCGGGGGATGTCCCTCTTCCCGCAAGGCCGGTGCGGTATTCCTGGGTGGCCTTACCGAAGATCTCCTCGGGCCGCAGGGCGGCCATCAGGATCAGACTCTATGGAGCTCGGGGGGTCCTGCTTCAAGAGATAGATGTAAGCGGAAGGATTCTCCTGGCAAGGCGGGTCTGGGTGCTTTCCAGAGACATGCGCTCGGGGGAGATCCTCTCCTGGAAGGACCTTTCACCGCAGCGGAGGGACCTCCGGCAGGTCCCCCCCGGAGCCGTCTTAGACCCCATGGAGGTAATCGGGCTTCGCGCGCGGCGGGGGCTCTTGGCCGGCACGGTACTGCGGAGGGATCAGTGGAGCCCCCCGGCCCTGGTCCGGAGGGGACAGCGCGTCCGGATCCTCCTTGAGACTTCACTGCTTCGGGTGACGGCCCCGGGGGAGTGCCTGGAAGAAGGAGCCAAGGGCCAGACAGTGCGGGTCATGAACCTGAGTTCCAGGAGAGTGGTCTGGGCACGCATCCTCGATGGCAGGAGCGTCCGGGTGGAGTATTGAGGAAGTAGGAGAAGGAGATGAAGGCCGAGATCGGGCGTCGCCTCCAGTGGTATTGGGGCCAGGTGAATTCCGGGGTGATTCGGATAATCTTGGTTTCTTTTTTGGCCGCCTGCGCTCCCACGCTTCCGCCACCTCCCATGTCCCCTCCCAGCATCCCGCCCCCGCCCCCGGAGCGCCCCCCCTCCTCGGGGAGCCTGTGGCGGGATGAGGGGCTGCTTTCTGATCTTTTCGGGGACCATCGGGCGCGGAAGGTGGGGGACTTGGTCACCGTGAAGATCGTGGAGAACGCCGAGGCACTCAAGTCCGCCACTACCCAGACCTCCAGGGATTCCTCCTTGAGCGCCTCCATATCCAGCCTCTTCGGGGCCCCGTTGGACTTCCACGGGTTCAAACCCGAGGCGTCGGGTTCTTTCAAGAACGAGTTCGAGGGATCGGGCGTGACCAAGCGGAAGGACACCCTCGTGGCCACCTTGACGGCCCGGGTAGTGGAGGTGCTGCCGGGCGGACAGATGCGCATCGAGGGGTACAAGGACGTGACCATCAACAACGAGCGTCAGTATATCCTCCTGCGGGGGATCATTCGACCAGAGGATATCTCCCCGGACAATGTAGTCCTGTCCACTGACATCGCGGACGCCCAGGTGGCCTACTCGGGCTATGGGGTGGTCAGCGAGAAACAACGGCCCGGATGGCTCTCCAGGGCCCTGGATTATGTATGGCCGTTCTGAGGGGGACTTCATGCGCGGCGGACGGACAGCGATCCGAATNCTCATGGCCCTGGCGGTGACCATATGGCTCTCAAGCCCCGCCTTCGGCGTAAGGCTCAAGGAGATATCGGTCATTGAGGGTGTCCGTGAAAACCCCCTTATCGGTTACGGCCTGGTGGTGGGCCTTCAGGGCACGGGTGACAGGAACAACACCCAGTTCACAGTCCAGTCCCTCACGAACATGCTCCAGCGCTTCGGGATCACGGTGCCCGCCGATGACGTGAAGGTGAAAAACGTCGCTGCAGTGATGGTCACGGCCAAGCTGCCCCCTTTTGTGCGCCCGGGACAGACAGTGGATGTGGTGATCTCCTCGGTGGGGGATGCCAAGAGTCTCCAGGGCGGGACCCTCCTTTTGACCCCCCTACGCGGGCCGGACGGAAAGATCTATGCTGTGGCGCAGGGTCCTGTCACCGTGGGCGGGTTCTCCTTTGGGGGCGCTTCGGGTGGAAGGGTCCAACAGAACCATCCCACGGTGGGGACCATACCCAATGGAGCGCTGGTGGAGAGGGGGATCCAGGTCCCTCTGGACGGCCGTTCATCCTTCCGGTTTGTGCTCAATAGGACCAGCTTTATCACAGCCCGACGGGCTGTGGAGGCCATCAACGCCCGATGGGGGAGGCCCATTGCCAGATGCCTGGACGGAAGGAACATCGAGGTACGTGTCCCGCCAGCCTACCGGGGCCGCGTTGGGGAGTTTTTGGCCGCTGTGCAGAGTGTGGAAGTCCGACCGGATTCCTCGGGGAAGATCGTAGTGGATGAGCGCACGGGGACCATCGTCATGGGGGAGATGGTCCGGATCGAGCCTGTGGCCGTGGCCCAAGGAGGACTGACCGTCATCATCAAGGAGCGTCCCCAGGTCTCTCAACCGCAACCCTTTGCGCCGCCGCCAGGGCCCGCTCCGGCTCCCGCCAGAGGGCAGACCACGGGAGCGGACCTGGCCCCGGGAGGGCAGACCGTGGTGGTCCCGCGGACCGAGATCCAGGTGGAAGAGCGGGCAGAGGGACTGGTCCTGCTCGACGGCGGCGTGACCATCGGGGAGCTGGTGCGGGCCCTCAATGCCATCGGGGTGTCGCCTCGACAGTTGATCAGCATCCTCCAGGCGATCCACCGGGCGGGGGCCCTGCACGCCCAACTGGAGGTGATCTGACCGTGAATGAGGTGGGAAGAACCGTGGGTGCAGCAGCGATCTTGACCCCGCGAAAGGGAACTCTGACCCACTCCGAGGCGGACCGGATCCGTTTGGAAAAGGCCTGCCGGGAGTTCGAGGCCCTCTTCATCGAGCAGCTCTTGAAGGGGATGCGGCGGACAATTCCGAGTCACGGCAGCCGGGAGCAGGCCTTCTATACCCAGTTGTTCGATGAGCAGGTCGCCAGGGCTTGTGCCAAAAGGGGCTTGGGATTGGCCCGTATGCTCTTCTCCTATCTGGAGTCTAGGCTTCAGGAGGGAGAAGGCGGAGAAGGCTCTCAAGTTTTTCCACCATTGTCCGATAAGATCCTTGATCCCAATAGGGGTATTGAGAGAGGATCCCGTTGATGAGAATGCCGTAACATCGTTAAAGATGCCACATGGTGATAAGAGATGATCTTTCATGTTCCCAGGAGATAACCGCATTGTCCCTGTGCTGGAAAGTAATGCGGGATAGATAAAGGACCTCAAGGAGACAAGAGATGAAGGTCTACGGTGGAGGCGACGAGGGCTCTCGGATCCATACCTTCCTCCAGCGGATCCAAAGGACCGGGGAGGTGCCGAACAAGGGGCAGCTGCAGGTCGAGTCCACTTCACCCAAGGGAGAGCGGGTGGAGATCTCACCTCAGGCCCGGGAGATCCAGAGATTGAAGGCTGCCCTGGAGGAGATACCCGACGTGAGGCAAAAACGGGTGGATGAGATCAGAAAACTCATCCAAGAGGGCCGGTATCGGGTGGACCTGGATGCGGTCTCCGATCGTCTACTTCAGGCCCTTCTCCTCGGTGAGCTTTAGAACCCTGAACTTTTTAAAGGGATGAGATAGTAGGAGGGCGGAGGAAGGGCATGAGTATCAATGCCCTCGCACAGGATGTGGTGGGACACCTGAGTTCCGAGCTGGATCATCTCGAGGAGGAGAAGGCCATTCTCCTGCGCGAGCGAGAGAGTCTCCTTCGCCACGACCTCGAGGCCCTTCTGGACTGCCTTAAGGAGAAAGAGGCCCTTCGAAGCAAAGGACGGATTCTGGAAGAGGCCTGCAGGCTCCTCAGGGAGCGGGTCGGGGAGACGGTGGGCCCTGGGGAAAGGGGGAGGAAAGGGCTCCTGGAGATCATGATGGACCATACGGAAGAGCCGCATCGGTCCAGGATTCGACTGCTACGGTCTCGTCTTCTGGAACTCATCCAGCAAGTGGAGGGGTTGAGGGAGGGCAATGCGTATCTGATCCGTTCTGCCCTGGGGCGAGTAGGACGATCCATAGAGTTCCTCCAAGGTCTGCAGGGGGCGGCCGTTGGGACCTACGACGGAAGAGGAAGACCCCGGGCCCCCGATGCTTCATCCTCCCGTCTCCGCCAGCAGGCTTGATGTCCGGGTCGGCCGGCCAATGTCCCGAGCTCCTCATGCGGAGAGGTATTCATGTCCAACATCTATCAGCTCATGAACACAGCCCAGTGGGCGCTGCACGCCCAACAGTTGGGGATGTCGGTGACGGCCCACAACATCGCCAATCTCAACACACCAGGATACAGCCGCCAGACGTTGATCCTGGAGTCCTCGACCCCCATGGATTGGGCCCCGGGGCAGTTGGGGACCGGGGTGCGGGCCGTGGCGGTCAAGCGGATCTACGATCAGTTTCTAGGGCTGCAGCTCCAGGAAGAGCTCTCGCAACAAGGGCGGGTCGAAGCCGAACGCCGGCTCTACGAGCAGTTGGAATCCATCTTCTCGTTGAGCGAGGAGGCAGGACTCTCCGCGGATCTCCAGGCTTTCTGGGACGCCTGGGAGGACCTCTCCAACCACCCTGAAGGGCATGCCGAGAGGGTGGCCGTGAGGGAGGCGGGCCTCCAGCTGGCCCGAAGGCTCCAGGTCATGTACGATGACCTCAAGCAACTTCAGGATCAGATGGATGAGTCCGTCCGCATCGCGGTGGAGAAGGTCAATGAATTGACGGAGCAGATCGCCGGTCTCAACGAGAGGATCTTTCGGGCCGAAGCCGCGGGACAGGATGCTAATGACGTGCGGGACCAGAGGGATCAGCGGATTCGGGAGCTTGCCGAACTGCTCGATGTGCGGAGCTGGGAGGAAGACGGGAAGGTCACCGTGTTGGGCCCCGGCGGGCGGCTGCTGGTGTCGGGGCTGGATGCGTGGCGGCTGAGGACGGAGGTGGACGAATCGGGCCGGGTTCGGGTCCTCTGGGAGGAGGGGACGGGAAGGAGCGCTGATATCACTCAGGAGATCACTTCCGGCACCTTGGGAGGGACCATGGAGATGAGGGACCGGGTCGTCCTCGGACACTTGGAGACCCTGGACTCCCTGGCCCGGGAGCTGATCTGGCAGGTCAATGCGATCCACTGTGCGGCCTCGGGCACCTCGCCGTGGCCGGAACTAAGTAGCACCGTTGCCGTGCCGGACTATGATCCCTTGAGCGGGTCTCCTCCCCTGATGGAGTCCAGTCTTCCGTTCGCTTCCAGGATCACAGCCGGGGAGATCCATATCTGGGTCTATGACGGGGATCCCCCTGTCCCAGGAGGACGCATAGAGGTGATGGTGGATGCCTCCACGACCCTCCAGGACGTGGCCGATCAGATCAATTCGGACCCTGACAACGGAGGCCGGCTGACCGCCACGGTCTATGCGGACGGGACCCTCACTCTTTCGGCTGNGAATGGGGCGGGATTCAGTGTGGCGCGGGATGACTCCCACCTCTTGGCGGCCTTGGGCATGGGGGGGTTCTTCGGGGGATCGGGTGCTGGCTCCATTGAGGTGGCCCAGGGGGTCAGGACCACTACGGATCGGATCGCTGCGGGTCGTGTGGACGAGGACGGGGGCCTCACTGGGACCGCGGGGTCCCTGGCTCCAGGAGACAACCGCGCCGCCTTGGCTGTAGCTGCCCTTAGGAATGCACCGGTGCTGGAAGGGGCCAGTCTTGCGGAGGTGTATGCTGCTCAGGTGGGGGAGCTCGGGCTGGAGGCCTCCAGCGCCTATAGAGCAGCGGAATACCAGGAGATGGTCGTCCAGGAGGTGGAGGACCAGCTCTCGTCCGTTTCAGGGGTCAGCGTGGATGAAGAGATGATACGGCTCATGGAATACCAATGGGCCTATGAAGCTGCGGCGAGATTGATTCAATCGAGCCGCGAGATGATCCAGGCAGTGTTGGACCTCGTCCGTTAGGAGGACCCATGCGTGTAAGTCAGCACATTCTCTTCGAGTCCACCTACCGGGAGTTGAACCGGAGCATCGAACGACTCCTGAGTGCTCAGAGAAAGGCCGCTTCTGCACGTCGCGTCCTCCGGCCATCGGACGATCCTCTGGCCGCACAGCGAATCCTGGATCTGCGCGCTTCCAGGGACCATGTGGCCTCCGCGGTCCGCAACGGGCAGTATGCCCAGGCGTGGCTGTCCGTAACGGAGACAGCGCTTCACGGTATGGAGGAGGTGGTGATGCGCGCCCAGGAGCTGGCCATGGTCCAGTCCTCGGGGACCATGGATACCTCCACTCGGGAGGTGGCCGCCCAGGAGGTCAAACAACTCTACGATCAGATGGTCCATCTGGCCAATACCCGCTTCGGGGATCGCTATGTCTTCGGAGGTACTCAGACACAGATGCCCCCTGTGGAGAGGGATGAGCTGTACAATCCCACATTCCATGCTAACGAGCAGGAGATCCAGATTCGGGTCCACGGAGGTCTGACCCTGCCGTTGAACGTCCCCCTCAAGCGGGTCCTGGGCGATGATTCGGAGGGGGCACTGGTGACCCTTCGAGACCTGATCCAGGCCTTGGAAGCGGACGATCCCGATGCCGTGGCTGCCACCCTGGATGACCTCGATAGAGATCTGGACCGGATCCTGAAGGTCGCCTCCGAGGTCGGCGCCCGCATCAACACCTATCAGAGGCAACAGCAGAGCCTGGAGGATATGGAGGTGGATCTCATGGAGACCATCTCCGAATACCAGGACGCGGATGTGGCCCGGGTCTTCAGCGATTTGGTGAACCAGCAGACGGTCTACGAAGCGGCCCTCAGGTCCACGGCCATGATAACCCGGGTTAACCTCATGGACTTCATCCAGTAAGATGGAAGACCTGAGATGGAAACCGGGGCAGGATGCCCATTGCAGCGCCATGGAGGGTGCACATGCTGATCCTGACTCGCAAAGAGGGAGAGAAGATCACCATTGGAGATGACATCGTTCTGACCATCCTTGAGGTGAAGGGACGGAAGGTTCGGGTGGGAATCGACGCTCCTCCCGATACTGTTATCCTCAGAGAAGAGCTCTACCAGCGGATCCAGGAGGAGAACCGCAGGGCGGCTGCATCCGATGTTGAGGATATGGAGAGGGCCATCGACCTTTGGTCTTCCATAGGCCCCCCGCAGGAGAAGACCGAACATGCAGATTGAGACCACTCGGTTCGGAACCATCGAGATCGATGAAGGGAAATCCATCGAGTTTCCGGAAGGTCTCGTGGGCTTTCCCGATGCCAGGCGTTTCGTCCTTCTGGAGCACGCCCCTCAAAGTCCATTTCACTGGCTCCAAAGCATGGATGAGCCGGATCTGGCCTTCGTGGTGGTGGATCCCCTTTTGATCGATCCGCAATACGCTGACGCCGTACCCGTGGAGGCATGGAACGATCTGGGACCTGCCGGGGTGGAGCCCCTTCTCTTGGCTCTAGTAACCATCGACCGCCATGAGGGAAGGGTGACCGTCAACCTCGTCGGGCCCCTGGTGATCCATCCAGAGACTCGCAAGGGACGGCAGCTGGTGCTGGATGAATCCTCCTATTCCATCCAGCACGATATTATGTGTTCCACGAAGAGTCCAACCCAGGTTCTTTCCCGATCTTCCTAAGGCCCGGCCTCCACCGAAGGCCACCTGTATCATTGACCAGTACGTGAAAGGTGTCGGAGAAGAGTAGGAATTTTCTCTTTCAGTCCCAGTAGATCTTTTCCATCCAGTTCAATGTGACCTCTTGGAATTGAAAAGGGATCTTCTTGGGATACCATTTGCCCCACCCCTGCGTTTGGGGACGGCCCACCCTGACTTCGCCAGTCTTTCGTGAATTAGACGGGCCCGGCTGACAACTCAGTTCAATAGCGATGTCACAAACTGGACTCGGCCTGCGCTGGATGGTTTAGGGCAGAGGCAACATGGGATTTTTCCATAACTCCCCCGCTGGTCCCGGCCAAGGGGATTGTCTCGGAAACCTCAAAGTCATGACCTATTTGAGCTAGAGAAAACAAAAACACCAGTTTTATCTGTGTATACCGTTCAGACGTGAAGGATAGGGTTTTTGTTTTCGATAGGAAAAAAGTGACCGTGTGGGAAGAAAATTCCTTTGTGCCCTTCAGTATTTCAGCAAATCTAGCCCGGATTATTTGTGAAAGAGGCCAGTCAAGTTGGGGACTCTTCTCCCCCCAACCCCGTGATATCTCAAGACAGTCCGTTCGGATCTTTTCAGGCAGGCAATTGCACTTGTGGAAAAATGCCACAAGGCCGAAAGATCGTGTTATGTCATCCAATTAATCCTCATTATTCCCCTAATAGTGAATAATGAGGGCTGAGATCTCGAAAATGGCTGCCCTCCGGTCTATGAAAGGCCAGATATTTCTAGTTGTTTTGTAGCCCTACCGCAACTTTGACCCTTTACAAATGGAGGGCGTTTTACAGACGTTCAGGCTTCTAGTCTTTCCCACATGGCAGTTTGATGACGGAGTGAAGTTGGGGGCTATTTGGAATGAAATTTGCTTGACCATCTTACAGAAGTTATCGTCGATGGTATTTCTCCGAAACGAATTGTGTGACCGATTTCGAAATCTCGACCAGGAGGTAAAGATGCAGATCCAGGTCGAAAAGACATCTATCAACGACGTGATAGTGGTTGTTCCGGAGATTTACGAAGACCAGCGGGGATTTTTCACCGAGGTGTATCGCAAAGATCAGTTTGAAAAGGTCGGACTACCTGGGAATTTTGTTCAACTGAATCATTCGGGCTCGGTACGGGGTGTAGTGCGGGGTCTACACTTCCAATGGGATCCTCCCATGGGAAAACTGATGCGTGTAACACGAGGCAAGGCTTTCTTGGTGGCTGTGGACATTCGAAAAGGTTCTCCAACATTAGGGAAGTGGGTCGGAATCGAAGCTTCGGAAGAAAACCGAAAACAACTTTGGGCACCAGCCGGATTCGCCAGAGGCTTCTGTGTTCTTTCGGATTTTGCAGAGATCCACTACCTGTGCACGGGCGTTTACAACCCTCAGGGTGAGTCAGGCATCCTTTGGAATGACCCGGAAATCGGAATCTCATGGCCAGTTCAAAACCCTATCCTTTCGGAGAAGGACCAAAAGGCCCAAACCCTGAAGGAATGGTTGGCCAGAAACGAGTCCAATTTTTTTGTATATCCCCAATGATTTGGGAGAGGAGAGGCAGGAGGTTTGAGATGAGAATCTTAGTTGCAGGGGGAGCAGGCTATATTGGATCGGTTCTGGTCCCGAAACTGTTGGAGAGGGGATATGTAGTTGATGTGCTCGATCTCCTTTGGTTCGGCAACTACCTCCCTCCGGAGGTCCATGTGATCCAAAGGGATATCATGGAGGTCACAGAGAAGGACCTTGAAGGTTATGACCAAGTTGTCTTTCTGGCGGGTCTCTCTAACGATCCAATGGCCGAATATTCCCCGAGCAAGAATTTTGTCTTCAACGCTGCTTCCCCAGCGTATTTAGGCTACATGGCTAAACTGGCCGGTGTCAAACGCTACATTTACGCTGGGTCTTGCTCGGTATACGGCTACACCGTCAATGATCTCTATGATGAAAACTGTCCAGCCGTCTCTAATTATCCTTATGGGATCTCCAAATTGCAAGGAGAGTTCGGTTCCATTCAGTTGCAGGACGAAAAATTTTCCGTGATTGCCTTTCGTCAGGGCACAGTATGTGGGTACAGTCCTAGAATGCGCTTGGATCTTGTAATTAACACTATGTTTAAGTCCGCTGTGGTAGAAGGAGTCATCACTGTAAACAATCCAGCGATTTGGAGACCAATACTGGCCATCCAGGATGCTGCTTCCGCGTATATCCGGGCTATAGAGGCTAGCCTAGATGTGTCTGGAATCTTCAATGTTGCGTCGGGGAATTACACAGTGGGTGCCATTGCTGACTATGTAAAAGAGGGGGTAAAAGAATATTTGGGGATAGATGCTCGGCTCCAGATCCGTAATATGCAGGATTACCGCAACTATAAAGTCAGCATTCAGAAAGCCGAGACCATCCTCAGTTTTCGCCCCCGGTTTGATGCCAAGGACATTGTGGCTGATCTGGTAAAAAATATGGATAAGTTCGAAGATTTCGAAAACCCCAAATATTACAATATCAAGACTTTCCAGATGTTGGAGTCAGATTCTCGGAATTTTGATGATACAGAAACACTTGAAGACGCCATTGAACAGAGATCTTGGGGATGAGAGATTCTTACTAAAAGACAGAGAGGGAAACTGAAGATGTTTCGCGCGGTTAGATTACGTCACGTAACTTATGAAAGATGAACCAGTTTTGGAGTTTTGTTCTTCTCTCAAGCATATTTCAATTGAATCTTGGAGAGTTTCTGTAGGTCAAGTGGTAGGAAAAACATCATATTGTCAATAATATCTTGCCCTATTTTCCTGTCATATGGGGGTATTTTGAAAGGGATGTTCGTATCGTGATTTGGTGAATGAAACCTGGAGGAGAGGGGATGAGGGTAGTTGTAATCGGAGCAAATGGACAACTAGGGGCAGATATTTACGAAAAATTTCTGGAACATGGTGATCAAGTAATTCCTCTAGATCATTCTGTGATCGAAGTCAAGGATTACAATTCCGTGAAAGCGAACATGCTTCGACTGAATCCAGAACTGGTGATCAATACGGCAGCGATGCATCATGTTGAACGATGTGAAGAAGAACCCGAAGAGGCCTTCTTGGTCAACGGAATAGGTGCTAGGAATATCGCTCTCTTATCCAATGAACTTGATTATACTGTGATGCATATTAGCACAGACTATGTCTTCGATGGGTTGAAGAACTCTCCTTATGTTGAAAGCGATAGCCCTAACCCTCTTAACATGTACGGATATTCGAAATTGATAGGAGAATATTTTGTTAGAACTATCGCCGAGAGATACTACATAGTCCGAGTTTCTGGACTGTATGGGATAAATCCCTGTAGGGCGAAAGGGGGCAGGAATTTTGTCACCTCCATGCTTACTATGGCCCAAGAGGGGAAAGAACTTCGGGTTGTCGATGACGAAGTTCTTACTCCCACTTACACTACAGACGTCGCGAAACAGTTAGTTATCCTGTCGAGAGTTCAGGATTATGGTCTCTATCACGTTACATCTCAAGGGGCATGTACATGGTACGAGTTCGCCCAAAAAATATTTCAATTGACTGATATGAAAGTATCTTTAGCAAGAGCAGAGCAAGGGGAATTTTCCACCAAAGTTCTCCGTCCCAAGTATTCTGTTTTGGAAAACGCGCATTTGAAGTCTCTCGATCTCGATGGGATGCCTCATTGGGAGGATGGACTGAAAAGGTACTTGAATGCTTTGAAAAGAGACGGACGATTACCAAAATATGGATTCAATGCCAAATGGAAGTGCGCCAATTCTTCTTTTTGACAGAGGGGAACTTGTATTGATCCGCCGCTTCTCTTCCTTTCTGTGGAGGTGACAAATGGAGTCGTACACCTTTATGGGGGATGGAGGATCCAGCGTGACCGATATGGACTCCAACATGAGATCGTGCTCGAAAAAAGGGGAAGAATCCTCCCTGCTTTCCACGATCCACCGAGCCATCAGTCACCTTTCCGAACAGCCTTATGCCGTAGAGATGTTAGTACGTGTGGCTGACCTTTATGATTCTATGGCCGCTTATGAATCAGCGGCAGTGCTTTACAAGGCGGTCCAGCAGATATGTCCCTCCTATCCGGGGATTCATGAGAAGCTTCAGTCAGCTCTCATCGGTTGGAACCGAAGGCCTTTCCCCCCTCTTATTACGGAGGGAAGCTCTCCTTCTGTTCTTCGAGGGGCCTTGGATCAGATCGAGATCTTCCATGGAACTCGTGAGAATTGTGTGAAAGAGAAAGATGATAGGCTTTGGGGATTGTGTACTTTGCATGGATGGGCCTTGAGTGATCACGGGATAGAGAAGGTTGAAGTGAGAGTTGATGGGAAGTCGATGGCTCAAGGTTTATGTGTTTTGGATCGTTATGACGTGTTCAAGGACTATCCTGGCATCAGAGGGAGTTCCAAATCGGGGTTTAGGATTCGATTGAATACATTCCAACTCAGTGATGGCCCACACCGGATTGAGATCTTTGTGCATACACCTTCCGGACACTGTTCTTTGATCGACACAAGAGAAGTATTGGTGGACAACTCTTCTCCCTGTGCGAAGAACCTGGCTCGGATCACAGAGAATCTTTCCAGGCGGGATACTGTGTTAGACAGTTATCCTTTCAAGTTAGGGATATCTCTTAGCTCGCGTTGCAATCTCAAATGTATCATGTGCAGACCAGATGGCCCTCAAAAGGGAGAGACGTTTGTTGGCAAGGACATGGATCTGAACACCTTTAGGAAGCTCAAACCATTAATTCAAAGAGCCTACGTCATCATTCCTCAAGGATATGGAGAGCCGATGATGCACCCGCACTTCGACTCAATTGTTTCCGAAATTAGAGATCTCAATGGAGATGCTGTTGTCATTTTTACCACTAATGGAACACTGATCAGCTCCGAAAGGGCGGAACGCCTTGTGGACGCGCGAGTCACTTTCATCGAGATTTCTCTGGATAGCGTGAATCCTGAAACTTATGCCTACATACGAAAAAGATCGACTTTAGAGAGAGTCCGAAAAAACATAGATGGGCTAATCGCGAAACGGGACTCCAAAGGCAGTCGATATCCAACATTGCGGTTGAAGTTCGTACTCATGCGTCTCAATGTCCATGAGATGCCCGATTTCGTCCGATTCGCAGCGGAAAGGGGAATCACTCACATCTTTTTCAACGACGTGGAACCGTGGTACACCAATGCGGAGTCCCTCATGTTCGAGCACTCTGATTACCTGGATTATTACCTCCGTGCAAAGGAACTAGCGGATCGCTACGGGGTCTTTTTGGATGGTACGGCGATCCGCCCNTTTGAGGATCTCCTCCAGAAAGATCAAGCGGCGAGAGAAGATACTTTCAGCGGGCAGGACGTATGCCCCGATCCGTTCACTACGATGCTGATCGAGACGAACGGGGACGTCACAGTTTGTTGTTTTACCGGAGGAGGCATCCTAGGCAATATCAATAAACAGCCGATTGACCAGATATGGAACGGGGAGAGATATAGAGCTCTCCGCCAAGGATTCATCACAGGCCCGCTGGCAAAGGAGTGTGCTCAATGCGCGGCTCGAAAGATCATTCCTAAAATACCACCTGAGATCGATGTGGAACAGTGACTTAAGTAAGAGATGTACCCAGAACTTTACAATACATTAAAATTGGACACTTATGGGGACCATGAGATGCGCACAAGATTTGCCATATTTGTCCCAGTGGTTGAAGAAAATACTTTTCTCAGGGTCCTTCGTGGTTGTTCGATCCAACGGTCCATTGATGTNGATCTGGAGGTCGTANTTGTCCAACACGACGGGCTGATGGTGGACCCGGAGGAGGTCCGAAGATATTTTCCTCGTCTTCCGTTTCGATTGGAGGGCGAAATCCGCAACTCGCTGCAGCAGGCGATGAACGAGGGGATCCGGAAGACGAAGTGTGATTATGTGCTCCTCTTGGGTCCTGGCTTGATTCCAGCTCCTGATTTGGTAGCCTCTCATTGGAGAGTCCATAAGGAGTGTGGTGAGAGGCCCAAAGCGGTAGTCGGACCTGTAGAGATACAGGATGCTGCGGGGCTGCCGGGACTGAAGACTTATCTACAGTTCCAGGACCCCCTCCAAGGATTGCCTTCTCCAACTTTTGCTGACCTTTCTGCCTGGGTTTGTACATCTCAGAACCTGTCCATTCGAGAAGAGATCCTCCTCTCAGTTGGAGGGATTGGCCCGTGGTTTGGGCTCACCAGGGACCCGGATTTGGGTATTCGGTTGATAAGAAATGGTGTTCAGATTGCGGCATGCCCGAAGGGTTTGGTGAGATGGCACCGAACTCCCGACCTTTCGATTCTTAAAACCATTTGGGAAGAGGAAGGTCGTTTGGAGATAAGAATAAGTGAAATATGTCCTGAGGGTCTTCCCCTAGTCCTTTTGAAGGACGAGGTATACGCTGCCTTTTTGCCATTCAACGAGGAAGATGTGGAGAAGTGGTCAAACTTGGCCACACGGCTGGAGAAGTTTCCCGAAGAAAAACAGATAGTCCTTTCCTTGGACGGTGGGCCGATCTCCACCGGATGCAGACCAGTCCTGGATTGGCTGTACGAGAGGATTCACCGGTATTGGAAAGGACGTGGGATGTATCGGGCTTTGGTAGAGAAAGAGGGAGAAGGATGGGTTGCTAGCTTCGTTCAGAGCACAGGCATTCTGGATGACCGAAGATATCACGGCCGACGCATACCAAAGCAGGGCTCGTGCGAGCTGACCGACGGGAAAGCCCCCGTACTTTTTTCAGTGGTCATTCCAGTTCGTAATGGAAAGGAAACCATTCAGGCTACGTTGGAATCTTTCTTTCGTCAGACTATTCAGCCGGATCGTTTGGAGATCATAGTGGTGGATGACGGTTCTACTGATGGTACCCAGGATNTCGTTCGGAAGATACAAGGCCNTTGTCGACTGAAGTTTCTACAGCAAGAGGCCAGAGGCCAAGCTGCCGCGACGAATCGGGGGATCGAGTCAGCGGAAGGGGAGTTTGTCCTGCTTTCGGCAGCCGATATTGTGGCAAAGGAGGACCTACTGGAACGACATCTACTGGCACACCAAAAGGAAGAAGATGAAGTAGCAATCTTGGGGTATCTCCCTTATGATCCCGAAATCGAGATTACTCCTTTCATGGAATATATAGTAAAAGAAGGGACTCAATTTGGTTACAACCTCATTGCAGATCGCTCCAAGGTCTCGCCCAAGTTTACCTATGCCCCAAACATTTCTGTTCGCACCTCTGTGTTAAAGGATATAGGAGGTTTCGATGAGGCCTTTGTTTTTGGCATGCAAGACATCGAATTGGGAGTGAGGTTGCGGCGGCATGGGGTGCGCCTAGTTTTCGATGAGACAGCTGTGGGGTTCCACCGTCATCCTGTCACTCTTGAGAGGTTTCTGAACTATCGACAACCTATGGCTGGGAAGGGTGCAGTTCTCTTTTCACGGAAGTGGCCCGATATTTCGCCCATGGCCCTCCTCAAGGCCAGGTGCTACGAGAAGTTTTGGATCTGGAAGGGGTGGAAAAGCCTCCACGAGCGCATCATGGAGTTGGTTTTGCAGCTTGAAAAGATCCCACCGGAAGACCGTCCCGTATTAGTATCGCTCAGAAGGGCCACTGAGGAGAAAGTGTCGGTCCTTCATTATTTCTACGATTTCCTTCTGAAGTACCACTTTTACCGCGGAGTCGCTGAAGAATTGTGCGCGCAGGAGGGACCCCAATGGATGGAGCGATTTTTGGAAAACGCTGGCCTACTCCTCAAGATTTTCCCTCATATAGAATTGAAAAAGATGGAGAGGATCTTGCACCAGACAGACAGAGTGCTTAAAGAGGGGATTCACGTATTGCCCCTTTTGGTATTTCAGACGAAGAATACCCGCATTGAGATCGAATACGACCCATGCTTCGGCCTTCGAACTCCGAAAGAATTCAATTTCTTTGCCGAGTCATTGAAGGATAAGGTCAGGGACATTACCAAATTCAGGGACGAGCGCTCTTATATCAGTTTGAGCGAGCCTATCCATGAAGGGGTCTCAAGTGCCATCCTTCAAGAAGGAAAGTACAAGAGGATCCAGATCTGGAGAGACGCCTCAAATGAGGCTGCTTGGAGAATATTGAAGGACTCGACTGGAGAGGTTAGAAGTAAAGGATGCCAGCCGCAACTACAGGTCAAAGCTTCCCTTTTCGAACCTCCCTACCAGCCTGCCATAGCTATGGTACTCGAATTTCAAACTTCCCAAGACCATAAAGATGGTGTGCTCCTTTTCGAGGACCTTTCCCAAAAGACACGGTACGAGATTTCTGTCCCGCCCTCGAAATTATCACGGAGTCCTGTTAGGAGGAAGATCCTCCTTATAGTCCAACTGCCCGAGAAGACCGGTCCCAACGTTCGGATCGTTCTGGTTTCACCCGGCCCCGGACCCACAGTTTTGGGATGGCTCCGCTTGGAAAAAGGCATGTGGTGGAGGCTTTTGCCAGCTCCCCATAGCCCGTTACAGATATCCAGACCCGNCGATGGAACAGAAAGGGTGTTCTTTGTGGGGGGGACTGCAAAGAGTGGCACGACATGGGTCGAGAAGATCCTTAACTCCCATCCTGAGGTTCTTTGTTTAGGGCAAGGCAATTTTTACGATTATTTCCGCATACGCGATAGCATAATCGATAAACTTCAACAACAACGGAATATCGATTTTGTCTATTGGACTCTCCCGAAGGTGTCTCTGGAGATGGAGGTCGACAGAATATTTACAGCGAATGCCAGGGCACTTTGGGGTTTTTTCTCTCACCTATGGGGCCAAGTCTTAATTGGAGACAGGTCACCAGATAATGCCATGTATTTACANCGATTTTTAAGGGCATTCCCAGATTCTGTCTATCTACATTGCGTTCGACATCCATTGGACGTTGTGATCTCTCGTATTCATCATGAATGGTGCCTTTTCCGTGATGGGAAAAAGGGACTTTATGTGATCGACGAGAAAATCCTCCAGGATGTGGAGAANGGGATCCGGGCGAATGACTGCAAAAAAATTGGCGAGGTTGTTGCACGAGATGAAATACTATCCTTNTTCTTGAAGGAGTGGATACAGATGCAGGAGTTGTTTCTTTCGATAGGACCCCTGTTTCCTGGTCGAACCATGGTCATTCGCTACGAAGATCTCCTAGATCGCCCTGTTAAGGAATTTGAAAGAATCTTTGATTTTCTGAAAGTAGATGTGTGTCCCCTTTTGCTAGAACGTATTCACGCTGCTACCTCCTTCGAGCGCCTTTCTGGTGGCAGGAAAAATGGAGATGAGGACCGAGATAGTTTTTTCCGCAAAGGGATTGCAGGGGATTATCGAAACTACTTTTGGCCTGAGACCATAGAAGCGGCGAGGAGGATCTTGGGCGACCTGCCAGATCGATTCGGGTATCGATTGTCTCTGGAGGATGAGATCAAAATAGATTCCCCGAGACTGATGAGTATCCAAAATTGTTGAGAGGGCTTATCTGCTCATCTGTGGACTTACTGTTCAAGAGGGTCTTCCTTACGCTCAATGGGGATATTTTTCGGTCCGCTTTAGACTGTCCCGCCTTTGGGGGGGGCGATTTCCAAATCGGCCTCGCGGCTGCAAGGCCCGGAAATCCGCTCTTCGGTTCCGCTCTCTGTTGGGATTCGCCAAAGGCGGTACCCCGAGAATGTCGAGTGTTCGATCCAGGNAAATTTTCAACTACCCTGCATTATCACCAACAGGGGAATAATGCGGGGTCAAGGGCTGAAATAACACGATTTTGTTCTTTCGGCCATGTGGCATTTTTGCCACAGATGTCATTGTGATGTTGGAAAGATCCGAAGGAATTGTTTTGGAATATGGCGGGGTTTGGGGGCGAGGCTCCAACTAGACCGACCTTTCGTGAATGCAGGCTAAACATCAAATGAACTCCGCAGGGACGACTTGAATGAGCAAGATTGTTGAGAATCGTGAAGGTGATTTTTTGAAGGATTTTATGGAGCAGAGGAACGCCGATACTTTTTATATTTTGCAGTCGAAGAAAGGGATTCCTTCCCTCCGGGTTCGAAGACAGTCTGGAAAAGAAATTACTTTTCACAGTCTATATGATCCAGAGAAAGAGGCTATCCTTCAAGCGAATTCTTTGTCTGTTTTGCCCGGAGCGATTTTGGTGGTATTAGGGCTTGGCCTCGGATATCACGTTTTGGAGATGGCTCGGTGTTATCCAGAGACCACCATCCTCGTGATTGAGTGCCGAAGAGAGATTTATGCTCTGGCCGCTTGTTACGGGGTGCTTTCTCATCTACCCGAGAATGTCCGACATCTAGTCGGNGTCTCGCCCGATGAGGTTGTACGACAAATACAGGAAATCCAACGCAAGAACGATGTCACATCCGTTGTTCTTTATCCTCTTCCCGGAGCCATGGCGGCCTATGGGGATTATTATGGAGTGATTCGAGACTCTTTGTCTGGCCGAAGGGTATCCGGGATCGAGAAGAGACTTCATTATTCCAAGTTTCTCTCTGAATCCCTGAATATCCTCATCGTGGATTTCGGCTATTTCCTGACTAGGGAGGTAGAGCGGGCACTCCAGAATTCAGGTCACAAGGTGACAACACTCAAAGGCATTCAGGGAATGGCCCCCAAGAGTTTTTTGGAAACCCTCATTGAGGGAATCCTGGAATTTCGTCCTGACCTGATTCTGACCATCAACCACTTCGGTTTCGATGAAAAGGGGGTCATAGCGGAGTTTCTTCGGTCCATCGAGATGCCTGTGGCATCCTGGTTCGTTGACAGCCCCAACGTCATCCTCAGGGCCCATGGGAGGAACGTCTCTCCCTACGTCTCTCTCTTTCTGTGGGATCGAAGTTACATCCCGGAAATGAAAGCCATGGGCTTCGAAGATGTGTCGTTCCTTCCTCTGGCCACAGATCCGTCCATATTCAAACCGAGAAACCTGAGCGCCGAACAAAGAGCACGGTTTCATGCTGATGTGGGATTTGTTGGGAACTCCATGGTGGATTGGAGCCGAGAGAAACTTCGCGATCTGTCCGTTTCTCTTCAAGGTCTGGCGAAACGCTTGGCCCATGTGATGTATAAGAGACGCATAGCATTCGACGAAGCCCTGGAAGAGATAAGCCAGGAAGAGAAAAGGGTCGTCCGAGGCTTGAGCCCACTGGAACGGTCCAATCTGGAATCATCTGTCCATAGGTTGGGGACCCTTCACTACCGGCTCTTATGCATCGGGATGCTCGAAGGGTTCCATCCTGTTATTCATGGGGATGAAGGGTGGAAGACCCTTCTGGATCAACGATTTGTCCTAAAGGGGCCACTTCATTACTATACGGAGCTGCCCCTTTTCTACAATGCTTGCAAGGTGAACTTCAATACCACCAGCCTCCAAATGCACGAGGCTGTGAACCAGCGGGTCTTCGATGTGCCTGCCTGCGCTGGGTTCCTTCTCACCGACCACTTGGAGGTCCTCCACGAACTCTTCGATGTNGGAAAGGAAATCGTCGTCTATGAAGATTTNGAGGAGATCCCAGAAAAGGTGCGTTATTACCTTCGCCATCCAGAACAGAGGGAAAAAATTGCCCGACAAGGAAGGGAACGGGTCTTGAAAGAGCATACCTACCGCCATCGCCTCCAAAAGATCGTGCAGGCCATGAGGGCTCGATACGGATGAGTTCCTGATATAATCCTCCTCGGGGAACAAGAGGCCCTTCTCCTCGAAGAATTTACCTGCTTTGTAAGTCGCATTATTCACCGACAGGGGAATAATGTGGGATAACCGCCTGAAATAGCAGGACATTCCCTTTCCAGCCTTGTGGCATTTNTCCATAACTCCCCTGCTGGTCCCGGAAAGATTTGCAAGGACTTGTCCTAGAACATCCTGGGGTTTAAGGGCGAAGCCCCCAACTTGACCGGCCTTTCATGAATTATCCGGGCTAGACCTTTTTAGACATAGATTGCCACCTTTGCGTGAAAAAGTTGACACGCCGGGAGAAAGGAATCTTTGTTGAGAAGTTGCGACAGCCGGATTGGAGTATCCTGCCCCTCGTAATTTTGGTTCCAAGTATTTGGCCTGCGTTATTCCCCTGCTGGTGGACAATGGGGGTTATGTGCCATTTCGAATAACTCCCCGTGTTCCTGCGCGGCACCGTAGAGGTCATGAAAATGGCAAGGACTCAACGGCCAGCTCAGGAGGTGTCCTGAACGACTTCGAAGATTTTTTCGCAAACCCTGCAAGGGCGGGGTGAAGCGAAACGGCCGTCCCGCGATTTCGCGGGATCCGAGCCCGAAGGGCGAGTCTCGAATTTGCAATGCGGCGAGCCGCAATCCCGCTGACGCGGGATCGAAAGTTCAGGAAGTGAATGACACCTCCTGCCACGGGCTATTTCCCAACTATGCGCAAGCTGAAGCCTGCGGCTACCCCGCCCTTGACGGGGCTCCACGCTCCGTCCTCCTTGCTACTTGGCCTCTAGCCCCTGGCCCTGATCCCGGCTGGGGGAAGGCTATTTCCTGACCATTACACTTGGCATGATGAGGATTGTAGAGGCATGTGGTACAAAGGGCATGTTTCTTGCTAATTACACTGTCGGATGTCCTCTACTTTCTTGAGGTACAGGGAAGGAGAGAAAGATGAAGATTTCCGTCTCCATGATTACCTTGAANGAGAGGGATAACATCGAGCGTGCCCTCAGCTCGTGTACGTTTGCTGATGAGATCGTCGTTGTGGATGGAGGAAGCACCGACGGGACATTAGAGATCCTGAAGGGACAGCCCAGAGTAAGGGTCTATGTGCATCCGTGGACCGGCCATTTCGGAGATCAGCGTCAGAGATCGCTGGAGAGGTGCACAGGGGATTGGATCGTCCGCCTGGATGCAGACGAGACATTCTCCGAGGCCTTGGAGCGGAACATCCGAGAACTCCTCGCGAGTCTTCCCCCTGAGGTGGTCGGTCTGATTGTGAGGCAGTGCAATCTTGTCGGTGACGAACATCACTATTCCAAGGCGTTGGACCAGTTCGAGGCTATTCCCCGGATCTGGAGAAACCTTCCCAGTGTCCGTTGGGAGGGTCATGTTCACGAGCGGCTCGTCGGTCTGGAAGGGAGACTCGATCTGTGGGATGTCTATGTGGTCCATTATGGGTTTTTAGATAAGGAGCGGTATTGGAAAAAAGGCGGGTCTTATTCCCGGATCGAGGGCAGCGGATATGGATCCCCCGAGGAGCTCTTCTTCCGCGAATACGAGATCGAAAGACGACCCTTGAGATCACGGGTCTCGCCTCATGTCCCTCCGTGGGTCGAATCGAGCCCCGGCAAGCCGAGAATAGGAATCGTCCGCGGGCCCAATCTCAACGCTTGGGAGATGCAGAATTATGTGGGACTCCAGGGGAAATTCGACCTCGCTGCCTACACTACCACAAATCATCACTACGACCTGAGCTCGATTCCCTTTCCGGTCTACAAGCTTCCCCCCGCCCCCGAAAACCCCGCCTATATGCAGGGCCTGGAGTTCGCCCTCTTCGACCGCGACCTCATATACACTGCTGACACGACGTGGATCTTTTCCCATCAGGCGGTCCGTATCAAGGAGAAGCTCGACAAGACGGTGGTCTGCCTCCAGTGGGAGAACATACCATTCGCTTATGAGGAAGATCTCAGGATGCGGGCCTTGAAGGAGGAGGTGAGGAGCAGGGCGGATCATTTCGTAGCGGTGACGCAGCGAGCCAGGGACGCCCTGATCCTGGAGGGGGTGGAGCCCTCGAGGATCAGCGTGATCCCCATGGGGGTGGATATCCGCCGGTTCCGGCCGGACAGGGAGTCGGGCGAGCGTCTTCGCTCCCAACTGGGAATCTCGAAAGAGGATCGGGTTATCCTCTTTGTTGGGCGACTGGTATGGGAGAAGGGGATCTATGACCTGATCCATTCTGCGGGTCTTCTCTGCAAGCTGTGGAACGGCGAGGCCTTGCGGTGGGTGGTTGCGGGTGCTGGCCCCGAACTGGAAGGCGTGCAGGAGGTGCTCAGGGACCTCAAACTGGAGGAGTCCTTCATCTTTCTTCAGGGCCGTCCCTATGAGGATATGTGGCAAGTATTCAACTTGGCCGATGTCTTCGTGCTGCCGAGCACCTCCACACGCACTTGGAGGGAGCAGTTCGGGATGGTCCTCGTGGAGGCCATGGCGTGTGGAATCCCCGTCATCTCCACGTATTCGGGCTCGATCCCCGAGGTCGTGGGAGAAGTTGGGATCCTGGTTCCTCCCAACGACCCCCGTTCATTGGCGGAGTCCTTGCATGGCCTTCTTCGCGATGAGCCCTTGCGGACTCGCCTCTCCAGGAAGGGCCGCAAGCGGGCCGAACAGGAGTTCAATGCGGAGAGGGTGGCAGGAAGGCTGGAGGAACTCTTCGACCGCCTGCTCCGGCAAAGGAGAGGGTCTTCGAGGATATTGCACGCCAAGTGCCTCCTCGAGGAGGGGGTGACGCTATGGGAAAAGGGCAAGGCTGAAGAGGCGTTGGCCATCCTGAAGGAGGCCTTCGACAAGGACCCCAATAATTCGTCCGCAGCCTTCACTCTGGTCCACGCGGCCAAGGATCTGGGAAGATACAGCCTTGCTCTTGAGAATGCCCTCACCTATTTGCGGTACCACCCCCTGGATGCAGAGATGCTTCTTCTGGTGGCCCAGCTCCTTCTGAGGGAGGGAAGGCGAGAGGAGGCAGCGTCGGCCTTGGATAAGGTCCTCCTCGTTCGTCCTGACATGCTCCATGCGCGTCTGCTCCGCCAGGGGATCGATCTCTCGGACTCGCGGGAGGGCCCCGATGCTGAGGGTGGAGGTATAAGGGAGGATGCCGGGGAATCCATCTCCACGCGCTGCCAGCAGCGGCAAGCGCGCTCCGTCCGAGTCCACCTGGGATGTGGGGACGTTCGAAAAGAGGGGTATATCAATCTGGACGCCTTCGACAGGACAGCGGCGGATGTGCTGGGGACAGTCCAGGCCCTGCCCCTCGCCTCCAACGGGGTTGATCTTCTGGAGTCCCATCATGTAATCGAGCACCTCTCCTTCGAGGAACTTAGGGCCGCGCTTCGAGAGTGGTATCGAGTCCTGGATTACGGCGGTAAGGTGCTGATCGAGTGCCCGGACCTGGTGGAGAACATGAGGATCTTTCTGGATGGGGACTATGTCAAGAGATGGCTTTGGTACCGGTGGGAGTATCCCCATGGACGGTTGGCTGCATTTTATGGAAACCAGAAACACCAAGGTCAGTTTCACAAGAACGGCTTTGACGCCGAGAGGCTTGCGGGCCTGTTGGAAGAGGTTGGTTTCGTGAAGGTGGTCTGTCGTCCAGTGGAGGAGACCTCGGAGCCAGGGGAGAATTTCCTCCTGGAGGCCTCTAAGCCCAGTGAGGAACTGGAGGGCTTCAGCCTCATTCTTCCGACCTACAGTGCATCCGAAGAACTGGACCTGTGCCTCCAAAGCCTGAAGAAAAACAGCCGCCTCAAACACGAGCTCATCGTGATCGTGGATCGTGACCGAAGCGGCGGCATTCATCGAGGGATCATCGAGGTCCTGAACAAACATCGACTCAGCTTGGGAATCTCCTACCATCTCAACGAGAGAAATCTCGGGCCCTATGGAAGTTGGAATCGGGGGGCGCAGATGGCCACCCGGCCGGTCTTGGGTTTTATCACGGATGATCAGTACTTTGCCCCGGACTGGGACGTTCATCTAAAGCGCCATATCTCCCCAGAGCGAATGTTGACCTCGCAATTGGTGGAACCAGGAGTGATCGAAGTCTGGCCGGGCAACCTCGAGCTGGACTGTGGGGATTCAGCGCAGAACTTTGACGAAGAGCGTTTCCTCCAATGCGTGAAGCGCCATGCCCGAGACGAGATCCGGGAAGGGGGATTCTTTATCCCTTTAGTCATATATCGAGAGGTCTTCTGGGGGCTGGGGGGGTTCCGCACACAGGGAACCTTCGGTCAGCTCGATGACAAGGGGAATCACATGTGTTTCCCCAATGATGTGGAATTCCAGCAACGAGCCAGAAGAATAGGGTTGCGGTTGTATCAGGTCAGGAACAGCTTTTCCTATCATTTTCAGGGCAGTAGCTGGAGATCGTCTCAAGAGCAAAAGAGCTCACGTAAAAAAGCTGCCACAGGATGAGAGTGCAGGTAGGACTCTTCTGGAGACAGGGAGCTTGAGGTGACGAGGCAAAGGGACCATGACGGATCCGTATGGGAGATGAATCAGGAGGTCCTGAGGAGAAGGGATCCGGGGCTCGCCGAGGTCCTTGCCCAAGTCGCGCCCGGCAGCCAAGTGGAGGTCCTCGCGGGCAGGAGGGGGCGTCCCACCTTAAGGGTTCGAGGCCGGACCCTTCACAGCCTTTACGATCCGGAGAATGAGGCCTCCCTGTGGGTCGAGCAGAACCGGAAAATTATAGAGGGGGTCTCTCAGATCCTCATTTTTGGGTTTGGCCTGGGCTACCACTTAAGAGAGCTGGTCAAGATCAACCGGGCCCAGTTGCTGGTCTTTGAACCGAGCTTGGAGGTCCTCCGAGCAGCCTTGGAGACCCTGGATCTCCGGGATGTCTTGGACCAGGCCCGGATATTCCAAGACGTGGAGGTCGCGCTGCCTCACCTGAAGGAAGGATTCGTTCTTCTCGAATATCCTCCTTCGGTGAAAGTATGGGAGGAATATTTTCAGAAGGTCCGCTGCAGGCTGAAAGCGCTTCAAAGGAAAGGGTCTCCCTTGAAGATCCAGGTAGTGGGGCCCATCTATGGGGGGTCTCTCCCTGTTGCCAGACATTGTGCCTCGGCCCTGAGGTCATTGGGGCACCATGTGGATTTTGTGGATTGCAGTCTGTTCAAAGAGGTGTTTCTCTCCATAGACAAATGGACGCCGGACGTGGACCATAGGAATAATCTGAAAGAGGCCTTCGTTCAGTTTGCATCCGACGCTGTGCTTGCCCGTTGCGTTCACTATCAACCGGACTTGGTCGTGGCCCTGGCTCAGGCCCCGTTGCCCCCTCGTGCCNTGGAGACTTTAAGACGGTTGAAGGTCCCCATCGCGTTTTGGTTCGTGGAAGATTTCCGCTTGAGGGACTATTGGAAGGGAATAGCTCCCCTCTACGACTATGTGTTCTGCATCCAGAGAGAGGGATTTCTTGATCTTCTGAGGAGCTCAGGCATCGAGCGATGCCACTACCTCCCCATGGCTGCATGCCCTCAAACGCATCGACCCTTGGCCCTTTCCCAGGAGGAGATCGCCGAGTTCGGAAGCGACGTCTCCTTCGTGGGGGCAGGATATTACAACCGTCGCCAGTTTCTGACTGGACTTTTGGACTTCGATTTGAAGGTGTGGGGGACGGATTGGGACTTGCATTCACCGCTTGGTAGGTGCGTGCAGGGGGATGGGACCTGGCTTGAGACCGAGACGATAGTCAAGATTTTCAATGCGACCAAGATTAATATCAACCTCCATTCTTCGACCACTCACGAAGGGGCGGATCCGTTCGGGGACTTCGTAAACCCTCGCACCTTTGAGATCGCATCGTGTGGCGCCTTCCAGTTAGTCGATTACCGGACAGAGATGGCTCATCTCTTTGAGATTGGGGAGGAGATCGTCTGTTTCAAAGACCTGGAGGACCTTCGGCAGAAGATTCGTTTCTTCCTCCATCATGCCGATCAGAGAAGGGAGATGGCGAAAAAGGCGAGGGAGAGGGTCTTGAGAGAACACACCTATGAGCACCGGATGAAGGAACTGTTGGATTTCCTGTACCAGAGCGGTCTGGAACTTCCTCCATGGAGTGCGGTTCGGGAGAATGCAGAGGCCATGCTTCGAAAGGCTGGCCCAGAGACCCCGTTGGGACGGTTCTTAGCCTCCCTTGCGGAAACAGGGGAGCTGAGTATGGATCATATCGTGGATGCCATCCGCTCCAAGAGGGGACCTCTCGGCGAGGTGGAGCGCATCTTTCTGTTCCTCCATGAGCTGGAGCAACTGTACGGCAGATCGAATGGGTGAAGGAAGAAAGGGAGAGGATGAAACGGGTTCTCATCGTCAATCTCACGAGGATGGGAGATCTTGTCCAGACCACGCCGGTGTTGCGCGGACTCAAGGAGAGGCATCCGGGTGTGGAGATCTCTCTACTGGTCAATTCCAACTTCGCGGACATCTGTCTCATGATGCCCCATGTGGATCGGGTCGTTCCGNTCCATATCTCGACTCTGGTGGAGAGGATCCGCAGGGGAGCCCTTATCGAGGCCTATCGAGAGGTGGAGACGCTTCTCCACGGGCTGAATGAGGATACTTATGATCTGGTCATCAACTTCACTCACACGGTCCCCACGGCCCTTCTGATCTCCCTGATTCAGGCCGAGGAGGTCAGAGGGCTGAGCATCGATGGAGAGGGCTTCACGGTCAAGAGGCATCCTTGGATCCGTTATTTCTTCAATGTGGTTCCCAATCGCGCTCTGAATCCGTTTCACCTGTGCGATATCTATATGAACGCGGCGGGCATTCCTCCCAAAGGGCAAGGCCTCCATCTTCACCTTCCTTCCGAGATGAAGCAATGGGCCCGCTCCTTCCTCAGGGAGAACGGAGTGGAATTCGGAAGCCTTCTCGTAGGTCTACAATTGGGAGCCAGCGCTGAGGACAAACGATGGCCTGTCTCCTGTTTCGTTCAGGTGGCCGATCAACTGGAGAGGGTCTTCGGAGCCCGAATCCTGCTGGTGGGCTCCGAGGAAGAGGAGATCTTGGGACAGGAATTCGAGAGATCAGCTGCCGTAAGGCCCTTGAACCTGATCGGGAAGACGCGGCTCGTTGAGCTGGCTGCATTGCTGAGCTGCTGCGATCTGTTCATTTCCAATGACACAGGGCCGCTCCACATCGCCACGGCGGTGGGGACGCTCTGCGTGGATATCTCTGTGGGCTCGGTGCGCGCCAGAGAGACCGGCCCATATGGGGATGGACACTATGTCATCGAGGCCGAGCTTCCTTGTAGCCCTTGCCGGTTCCATTCCCATTGTCCGAGGCCTCTTTGCAAAGAGATCATATCGCCCCACATGGTCATGGAAGTGGTCAAGGGGATCCTCCAGCAGAGGGGCTTGCTGGTTCGCCTCCCCCCATCGGATCGGTGGNGACACGTTCAGGTCTATCGGTCCTTCTTCGACGAAGAGGGGCTTATCGACTACCGACCCTTGATCCCAAGGACTCCAAAGCTGGAGGAGATATTACGCTACCTCTACCGATCCACTTGGTTGCGTCTGATTAACGGGGAGAATGGAGGGAGAGCGGAATCGGATCTGGAAGGCGTGCTCCGCAAGATACGCCTGTGGCATAGGACGAGAGGGGTTCCCGGCGACGTCAAAGCGGACCTGGTGAAGGTGCGAGGTGTCCTCTATCAGTTGAGGGGCTTGGTGGATGGAGGCCTATCCAGAGCGACCTGGATCGCCAAGGAGTCCGCCAAAGCCGCGCCCAATCTACCCTGGATTCAGGACCTGGGAGAGGGCTTGGAGGATGTCGAGGNCGAGATGGAGACTTTGGCGCTGACGCATTCGGTTCTTAAACCCCTTTATCTTTTCTTCCGATACGGGAAAGAGAGTCTGACTGGGGAGGACCTTCGGGATCTCGCCGAGGAGACCGCCCAACTCTACAAGGAGATGAGACTGCATATCGAGAGGTTGCTCTTCCTGATTGAGGGTGTGGGCCGCTTCCATGCATCGAAGCGTGCCGTAGCCGAGGAAGAGGGATGTCGAGGGCTGGCTGCCTCCATATCCTTGAACGTGGTTGGCAAGGAGGCCATGAGCCAGCAGTAGAGATAAGGAGTCATTAATGGCAGGATCAGGAGGCGATGGAGATGGAGGAGAGGATTCAGCGCCTGGAGGCCTTGCAGGATTCACTTGCCAAAAGCGCCCAGGAGATGATGGGACTTCTGGGCTCACTTCGTGAGCAAATTTCCGCTTCGGCAGATCGACTCCGAATGGAGGCCACCAAGGAGGTCTTCACGGAATTCCACGAGCACANCCGGAGCCTGGATCAGCTTATGGCCTACATCCAGGAACTGAATCGGGGCCTCAAGGTCTTGGCCGATGCTGGATGGGACATAAGCCCCGAGCCTCTGGCCTGCTGGCAGAGTGCCAAGCCCCTGTTTCAAGAGATGCTCGATTCCTTCGAACGCCAGGACTGGGTGACCTTCTGCGATCTGGTCCAGTACGAGCTGAAGCCCTTACTAGTTGAGGGCGAAAGGGGGCTGGAGGAACTGAGCCGCACCCTCAAGGATGCAGGGCCTTGACCCCGATCTCCGTCCTCACCGGGTAAACCGTGTCCAGCTGGCATACCGTGCCGTTTTCCTCGCGGTCCTGGCCTCCGTCAGTGGACCGCGAGTCCTTTTTTGGTCCTATCCCCGCGGCCCGGAAGAAGATCTTCCAGGCCCCCCTTTCTCCTGCCGTGCCCCGACTTTATGACCTGCACTATTCCCCTGCTGGTGAATGATGCAGGCTAAAGTTTTCCCCGGCCTGACCGATATGATTGCTAGAAAGGAGGGGCGGAGGCCCGGAAAGGAGGTGAGTCCTTGGATACAGAGGGCCCGATGCCTTGGAGTTGTGGGTAGCAGGAGGCTATCCCGAAGAGATCGACTTACAAGGAGGTAAGCCATGGCACTGGTCATCAATACCAACATCATGTCCCTTAATGCCCAGCGGTATCTGGCGGGCAACAGCGAGGCCCTGAGCAAGTCCGTCAGGCGCCTTTCCTCGGGTCTGAGGATCACATCGGGCGCGGACGATGCAGCGGGTCTGGCCATCTCGGACAAGATCACGGCCCATGTGCGCAGTATTACCGTGGCCATCCGGAACGCCCAGGACGGTATCAGCCTCCTGCAGACTGCCGAAGGCGCACTGGGTGAGATCGGCAACATCCTAGCCCGCATGCGCGAGCTGGCCGAGCAGGCGGCGAGCGGAACTCTGGGGGATTCGGATCGCAGCGCCCTGGACAACGAGTACCAGCAGCTCAAAAGCGAGATCGACCGCATCGTCAATGTCACAGAGTTCAACGGGACCAAGCTGATCAACGGGAGCCAGTCCGCGAACGGAATCGCCTTGCAGGTCGGGTTCAAGAATACCACCAACGACCGAATCACTGTACTGTCAGGGCTCGGTACGGTCAGCTCCACGGGACTGGGCCTTACGGGAGTCTTCTCGACCATTTCGGCCCAAGGCAATGCACAGTCCGCGCTGACCCAGATCGACAGCGCCATCAATACCATCAGTACCCGAAGGGGGACGTTGGGGGCCTTCCAGAACCGGTTGGAGGTCACTATTACGAACCTGAGGGTGGCGTCCGAGAACCTCTCGGCGGCCAACTCGCGTATCCGGGATGCCGACTTCGCGGCCGAGACCGCGGCCTTCACCAGGAATCAGATCCTGGTTCAGTCGGCCACGGCCATCCTTGCTCAGGCCAATGTGCTACCTCAGAACGCCTTGCAACTCCTGAGGTAAAATTCCAGGGGGTGGACGGCCTGAAAGGACCGTCCACCCCCCATTGAGGGACAGGCCATGCTCATCCGACCCACGGAGATGAAGATCCTGGAGGATCCCCCTGTGCGGATGGAGCGTCCCCCTCTGGAGCGGGAAGATACCCACAGAGTCTCGGAAGAGAATCAGAAGAAATCCCTGGAGGTCCAAAAGAAGGAGGAGACCGCACGGGAGGGGGCTTCCAGCAAGATCCTCCTGGACCGTTACTTCAATCGTGCTATCCAACTGGAGGTGGATCGGGAGCTCAACCGCATTGTGGCCAAGGTGGTGGATAAAGAGACGGGCGAGGTGATCAAACAGATCCCCCCGGAGGAGCTCCTGGAGTTGATGAAGAGCATTCGAGAGCTGGAGGGGATGCTCCTGGACAAGGAGGTATGAGGTGTCGGTAGTCGCCGGTGTGGGCCTTAGTTCGGGCATCGACTACAATGAGCTTATCTCCAATCTTATGGAGCTGGAACGGCAGCCCTTGTACAGGCTTCAGGACAGACAGTCCGACTATAACGACAAGATCAGCATCTACAACGAGCTGTCATCCAAGCTGTCCACCCTGAAATCCGCAGCGGACACGCTTCGGACCACCTCCGGCTTCTACGCCAAAAGCGTCTCCGTGGAGGACGAGACTGTTCTTGAGGCATCGGTCACCTCCACGGCCACAACGGGGAATTATGTGGTCGCCCCCCATTCCTCGGAGACGAGCATTGTGTTGGCCTCCGAGGAGAAGGAGGTCCACAGTGGAGTGACCTCCTCCTCCACGGTGATCAACAACAGCGGCGCGGATAAGGTCTTTCAATACACATATGCTGGCACCCAGAGGACTCTTACGGTCTCCGACGGGACCACCTTGGAGGAGTTGCGGGATCTGATCAACGATGACAGCGGAAACCCCGGTGTAACCGCGACCATCACCTACGATGGGTCCAACTACCGGCTCGTCCTTACCGGAGACGATACCGGAAGCAGCAACACCATAACCATCGACTCCGGGACCACCTTGGATGGTACAGGGGGGACCGTGGACTTCACGTCCTCTGCCTTCACCGAGACCAAAAGCGCCCAGGATGCCAAACTGAGCATTGACGGCATCGACATAACAAGCAGCTCCAACACCATCTCCGGGGTCATCCCAGGGGTGACCCTCACGCTCAAGGAGAGCACGTCCAGCTCCATCACCGTCTCCGTTACCAACGACATCTCCACGATCCGGTCCAACATCGAGGCCTTTGTCAATGCCTACAATGACGTGGTCACCTATGTGTCTGCCAACTCCACCTACGATACGGACACTCATACGGGAGGAGCACTCTTCGGGGAGTCCACCCCCAGGATAATTCTCTCGCGGCTGCGGAGCATCCTCACGGGTAGGGTCTCCGGGCAGCCGGAGGACATGAGGGTCCTTTCCCAGTTAGGCATCTCCACCGACTACACTACCGGAACCCTTTCCATCTCGACGAGCACCCTGGAGACCAAGCTCTCCGAGGACCTGGACGATGTGGCCGGCCTCTTCACGGACAGCTCCGAAGGGATCGCCACCCAGATCTATGACTATCTGGACGACGTGACCGACTCTTATGACGGGACCATCGCCATCCGGATCGACGGGCTCGAGGACCTCGTGGAGGACCTTCAGGCGGAGATCTCGGAGATGGAGGACCAACTGGACCGGACGGAACAGAACCTCCGTCTGCAGTTCGCCAACCTGGAGGCCTTGTTGAGTGCGCTGACATCTCAAGGATCCTTTCTGAACTCTCTGACAACTCAGTGGTCGAGTTGATCGACCCGATTAACGTCAAGGAGGAGAAACGGATGAATCCAATGGTCGAGTATAAGAAGACCGAAATCAGCACTGCGGACCGAATCCGGATCATCAATTTGCTCTACGAAGGGGCCATCAACTTCATCCGGATCGCCAGAGAGAGACTTCAGGAAGGGGACATTCCGGCCAAGGGACTCTTCATTGGCAAGGCCACCAGTGTGGTCGGTGAACTGGCCAATGCCCTCGACATGGAGGCGGGAGGCGAGGTGGCCCAGAACCTGGCACGACTCTACAATTTCGTTCTGGATCGGCTGCTTCGTGCCAATGCCAGAAACGAAACCCCTCCTCTGGACGAGGCTGAGCGTGTGCTTCAGGTGTTGAGCGCAGGATGGAAAGAGCTGGAACGCAGACGTCCGCTCGCCTCTGTTGTGCAACAGCAGGGGCGATCCGGAGGCGGAATGGAATGCAGGATCTGAGAGAACCCGGTATCCCTCTTCTCAGGACCATGCTGGCCTTGGCAGAAAGGCAGCGGCAGGCCCTGGGTGGAGGGGATCTCGAGAAGGCCTTCTCCCTTCAAAAATGCCGTGACCGTTTGGTCGGGGTCATGCGTGGCCGCTTCCTCCATGTCTCCTCCGATCCTTCGCAGGAAGACCGCGGGCAAGTGGATTTCCTGGTCCGCCGGATCTCTCAGGTAGATTCGGAGATCCGGGGTCTCATCAAAGGCGAACTGGAGCGGCTTCAGGGTCGGATCCACCAAATCCACCGCATTCGATCCCTCCTGCGCGGAGGATTCCCGCGTCTGTNCCCGGGAAAAGGAGTCCATGTCACTGCCTAGGCCGGATCATTCCGGAAAGGCTGACGAAGGTGGGGGTTCGGCTCTTTCCCAGGATATTTCAGGCCACACCCCAGACCCCTCGGAGACCGCCATGAGATCTGTGCCAGCAGACGCTTGATGGACAAAAAATGACTGCCCAGCTATTTACCAATGCATCCTTTCAGTGTGCAGGCTAAAGCCCGCGGCTATCCCGCCATTGGCGAGGCTCCACGCCTTAGCCTCGAGCCCCTTGCCCCGAGCCCGGGTGAGAGAAAGCTATTTTCTAACTAATGCTGGCTAAAGGTTTGGAGGGAAATGCCGATAAAAGTAATGAGAGAGGAAACCCCGCCTTCGGAGGGGAGGGGAGATGAGCATCACCATTCACCAGATCCGGAACCTTCTCAATAGTTACAGCCGCCAGCAGCTTCAGTTCCGCCTGACGGAGGCAAAAGCCCGCAAGTCCGAGTTCGATTCGGCTTCCCCGGAGGATCGAGTCTTCATTTCCGCAGAGGCCAAGCGACTTCAGATCTACCAGAAGACGGCGGAAGAGGTTCTCAAGCGACTCATGGAAGAGTACCGAGATCCCGAGGACATA
The DNA here is from genome assembly GCA_002010915.1 of Desulfarculaceae bacterium JdFR-97. Taxonomy (GTDB): domain Bacteria; phylum Desulfobacterota; class Desulfocorpusculales; order Desulfocorpusculum; family Desulfocorpusculum; genus JdFR-97. The sequence goes on from MTPG01000047.1 coordinate 78,238, forward strand.
AACGAGGAGCAGGGAGAGGAGATGGGTGAGGCTGAGTCCCGACCCTCCTCCACCGGGCGACCCAAGCAGCGATGAACTCAAAAGCGGAAAGGATCCGAATCCTCCTTGCGGATGATGAACGCCCATTTCTGAAGGCCTTGGCGGAGTTTGTGGGGGCCCCTGAGAGAATCATCCAATTGGCCTTCGACGGGGAGGAGGCCCTTCAGTGTCTTGAGGGGGAAAATCCCCCTCATATTGTTGTGACCGATTTAGTGATGCCTGGTCCGGACGGAATGGAGATTCTGAGGCGCTCATTGGAACTCAATCCATACCGACCGGTGATCCTTATGACAGGTTACGGATCTATCGACACGGCTCTGAAAGCCATGAGGGAAGGGGCTTTCGATTACAAGGCCAAACCCTTGCTACTGGAGGAGGTAGGGTTCTCCATTAGAAGGGCCGAGATGCATCTGTCGCTGGTACGGGAGCGGGAAGCCCTTCGAGAGAGGGTGGAGTGCCTTGAGCGGGAGGTAAAGCGGCTACGCTGCAAGATGCCAAATCCCGGTAAGGATGGTCCAGTTCAGGAGGACCTGCCGGTATTGAGGCGGCACAGTCCTCTGGATGCTTCTTCATTTTATCAATATTGGGACCTCTCCAACGTGGAACTGAAGGAAGACCTCATCGTCTTGGAACATCTCTTGACCCAAGGTGCCATTACCGAAGAACAGTATGAGCGGCTGAAGGAACGTCTTTCGGCTGAGATCGCCCGAAAGACGAGCCCCTGATGGAGTTTCGGCGGTGGCCAACAATGGTGACACCAGAGAGCTCAAGGTCCTGTTGGTGGACGATGAGGCTGGTGTACGTTCGATCCTTAAGGACATCTGCCAGAGACTCCTTGGGGTGCGGGTACTAGAGGCCCAGGACGGCCGGGAGGCCCTCGGGCTGTTCCGGGAGCAGAACCCGGATATCGTGGTCACGGACATCAGGATGCCCAGTATGGATGGAGTGACCCTCCTCAAGCGCTTGAAAGAACAGGATCCCATGGTTCCCATTATCCTGATTACGGGCTATCCTTCCATCGATGTGGCGATCCGGGGGATGAAGGAAGGGGCATCGGATTTCCTCACCAAGCCCTTCCAAGTGGAGGAGGTGAAAGTAGTACTGGAGAAGGCTCTGCGAGAGAGAAAGCTTCTCCAGGAGAACCGCGAGCTCCGCGAGGAAGTGCACCGGAAAAGGGCCCTGGAGAGACTAAACGAAGATCTCCATCGAAAGCTTCGTGAGCTGAGCGCCCTCTATACCTTTGGGGAGACCGTCTCCACCTTTCCCCTAAGCCGTGAACCCATCATCCAATCCCTTGTGGAATCGGCCAGAGAGGTTATCCACTCCAAACGCCTTTCGTTTTATATCCCCAATGAGGACTGTACCAGCTTCCGGGTGGTGGCGCAGAGTCCAGACGGCCGTGATCGATTCGGGGCTTTGGCTCGGAGATCCAGGGAGGAAGAGGTCCTTCTTCAAGTCATTCGATCCAAGAGGCCCGTCCGGGTCCAGGGGCTCCATGTCGCCGGTAGCTTTCTCCATGCCGAGGGAGAGGAAGAGGGTCCGCAGTTGGCCGTTCCCCTTTTGATAAAGGGGGAGGTCTTGGGTATCCTTCATGCCTCCGGAAAGATCACCGGAGGGGATTTCGACCGTCAGGATCTCCTCTTTCTCTCGGAACTGACCAAACGGGCTTCTTTGGGCCTGGAAAACCAGTACCTCTATGAGAGCCTCTTCGAGGTTCTCATGTCGACACTGCGGTCTCTTGTTTCCACTATCGAGGCCAAGGATCCCTATACCAAGGAGCATTCCCAGCAGGTGACGGAGTTCTCCATCCTCCTTGCCCGCCAGATGGAGTGTCCTCCCGACCAGGTGGATACGCTTCGGCTGGCCGCCCAGCTACACGATCTCGGGAAGGTAGGGGTGCGCGACTCCATCCTTCTCAAACCCTCGCGTTTGACCGAGGAGGAATTCCACCAGATTCGGATGCATCCGGTTATCGGAGAGAGGATCCTCAACCCTTTGGGCTTTCTTGCGGAGGAGAAAAAGCTCATCCGTCATCACCATGAACGCTGGGACGGCAAGGGTTATCCGGACGGCCTCCGTGGAGAGGAGATACCGTTTCTGGCCCGTATCCTTACCGTGGCCGACGCCTTCGATGCCATGATCTCAGATCGGCCGTATCGGCGAGGTATGGGGTTTGAGGAGGCATATCGGGAGATCGTCCGTTGCAGCGGGACGCAGTTCGACCCGAGGGTAGTGGAGGCCTTTCGGGAGGCCTTCCACAAGTGGTTGGATCGGCGAAGCGAGGGAGGGTCTCTTTCGGGAGACAAGACCGCCGCGGCCCCCCTCACCAGCGAGGGGATCACGGAAGTAGGGTGAAACCATGGATTATTCTAGGGAAAGAAGGGCATTTTTCCGAGTGGACGGCCGGGTGGAGCTCCGGTATAGGAGGCTCTCCCCGGAGGAGAGGGAAGAGATACTCGATCAGATCATCGGAGGTGACTTCTCCAATATCGCATCTGTTCCTCCATTCTTACTTTCAACGCACCCTGTGGTCGAGGAGCCAGGAGAAGTGCCGAAGGAGGGGCTTCTGGCCTCTCTCTACGCGCGCCTTATGAGGATCGAGGAGAAACTCGACGCTCTTCTTTCCTTGTTGAACAATCGATATGGGAATGATTCCTCCATGTGTTCTACCCCACCTTCGGAAGAGGTGTCAGAGACCTGCGTGGTCAATATCAGTGGTGGAGGAATGCGTTTTCCGACCCAGGATCCATTGAAGGTGGGGGACTATCTCGACGTGATTCTCACCCTCCCCATCCTTCCCGATCACCCCATCCGTCTGTTGGGGCAAGTGGTCCATGTGCGGCCTCTGAAAGACACCCTCTACCACGAAATGCACTCTCCCCTCTATGGGGTTGCCATCCGGTTCGATGCCCTCTTGGAGGAGGATCGGGAGAGGATCATCCGGTATACCTTCTTCCAGCAGTCCAAGGCCATCCGTAAATCCAAAGGGGAGCCCCTCCCCTGAATTGGGAAAGAGCTGCCCATTTGGTCCTGACCCTATTCGTGGATAGGGAGCCTTCATCAAGCCGCTGTCTGGGCCTTTGCCTTTTCTTTTTGCGGCGGTTGTTGCGGGGATTCGGGCCCGGGGACCTCTTCTTGAGGCGGAGATACGGACTTCTGCAGGGCGTTTTTCAGGAGAGTAAGCTCCCGATGCAACAAGGGCCGAGCCTCTTTCGGGGTCTTCCGGTCGATGCTTTCCAAGAGATGTTGAAGCCTTTCGGCCCCCAAGGTCTCTGCGGCCTCCATCAGTTGGACATCCATCCCTGGGGGAAGGCCCAATGTGTCGTCGGGATCGTGCGGTCCCTCAAGCGATGACAGGGCCCGGTTCACTAGCTCAAGAAATGCAGAGGCGATCTTATCGTAGTCCTCCTCATCCAGGCTCAAGGTCGTGAGGATGTGGGACTTGTCTTTGAGGACTGGCTTCTGCCCCTCCAGTGCTTCCTTGACCTTTCGGATGAGCTGGGCCCGCTTGATGGGCTTGACCAGATAGTGCCTGCAGCCCCACCTGACGGCTTTTTTGACGGATTCTGCATCCGCCAAGGCCGTGCATAAAATCACCGGGGTATCACGCCATTCCGGCCGTCCTCGGACTGCCCGGAGAAGTTCCATTCCGTCCATCTCGGGCATCATCACGTCGGAGAGGATGAGTTGGACTTCGGGGTGCGCCTCCAGCACTTCCAAGGCCTCTTTCCCGTTGGCGGCGCAGAGGGTTTTATATCCCTCATTACGTAGATTTACCTCCAGCACCTTGGCACTGACCGGATTGTCTTCCACTATCAAGATACTCATGGCGAATCCGCCTCCGAACCAGCCCCCTTCCGGGAAGCGGATCTGGTCATGGAGATCCATTCCTGGATCTCTCCCAGGGTAGTTGTCGGGCCCTCAAAGACATAAATGTCCTGTCGCTGCAGGGACTGGGTTAGAGAGAGATCTGAGGAGGTCACCACCAGTATCGGAGAAGCAGACCGTCCCCGCAAGGCCTTCAGGAAGCCGAGGAATTTGGATGGATCCACGCGAATTCCTCTTAGGTCCATGATGAGGGCATCATGTGGGACCCCTTCGACCAATGGGAGGATGCGCTCCCCCCAGAAAGTCTCTTGAACTCGGTACCCACCCACCCGAAGGAGGAGACCGAGGGAGGGGCACGGGCCCTTGGGCGGCCCGATGACCCAAACCGTAATCTTTTCTTCAGCGGCGTTTCCCTCCGAGAAAAGGGAGGCGCTGGAGCCCTCCCCCTCATGGCTGAACAGTCCCAGGGCCTTTTCCCACTCCAGGATTTCCCTCAGGATGGAACGGAGGGTTTCCTCCAGGAATCCTTCATCCTCCAAGTTGAGAGCCCGAAGAAGACTCAGCGGTACCCTTCCTGCGGCTTCCCCCCGATGGATTGTGAGCCCCACGGACTTGACCAAATGATTGGCGGTATAGATCATGGCGCTATAGGCACTCTTTACGGATTCGAGAGGGGTGTCCCCCGGGGGGCGGTGATGGTGTAGGATAGCCGTTTGATGGATCTCCGGAATCTTCCAGCGCCTGGCGAGCCACTGGCCCACCAGGGGATGGGTCACCCCCAACAGGTCCTTTTCCAACGTCAAGGGAGACCGGCGTTCCTTATGGAGTCGGTCCAGGACCTCCCTCCACGGATCCTGAAAGTAGCCGTCGAAGACGAGCTTTCCTATGTCGTGGAGCAATCCTCCCAAGAAGACCTCTTCGGGCTCCAGGTTCTGGACCCTTTGGGCCAGATGCCGGGCACAGAGGGCGCAAGCAAGGCTGTGTTCCCAGAATCGATTCCGGTCCATGACCTCTTCATCGGACTGTCCGAAACTCTCCAGGACCTTGAGCCCGATGGTTAGGTTTTTGACTTCCGAAAAGCCCAAGAGGGCCACCGCGTGTTGGATGGTCGTAACTGGATTAGAGAGGGCGTACATGGCGGAGTTGACCAACCGGAGGACCCGCGCAGCAAGGGCTGTATCCAGGGAGAGAACCTCGGCGATCTCTTCTGCAGAGGTCTCGTCCCGCTCGATAATTTGAAGGATCCGTTGCACCACCAGCGGGAGTGGGGGGAGCTGATCGATATACTCCACGATGCNGTGCACGATCTCCCGGTCCGATTCCTCGGGCGAGAGATCCACAAAGTAGGTTCCATGGGTGCACAGAGCCTCCTCGCGAGGGTCGGCCCCGTCCACGAAGGGTTCCAGGAGGTGTTGCGCTGCTTCCGGATCTGTGGGGATCGGGACACAATGCACGAAGGGTGGTACCTTGTAGTCGCTTTTCCCTTGAGGGGCCTCCTCTTCTGGGGCGAGGAGAAGGAAGTTGATCCAAGGATGGTCCTTCTGGATCCATTTGAGAATGTCAACCCCGGAGGTAAGGGCCACGCGCTGGTCCGCGATGACCGCCGAGATCTCTTCGGAACGCAATGCCCGTAGGATCTCGGATCGGCTCCGAGCGAAAAGCACCTCCCCCTCGGATCTTTGGGCCTGCCGAAAGATCTTCTGGACGGTCTCTCTTTCTGCTACAATAAGAACTTTACCCATGATTTTAGCCCGCCTCGGTCTTCTTCCGCCCGTCTTGCACCTGAACCTTGAAGGGCGGCTTCGGCTTCCGGGGGTGTCCAGTCTTAAGCTGCCTTTGTACTGAATATCTCGTCCAATTTCTTGGAGAGGACCTCCTCGGTAAAGGGCTTGACGATGTAGTTGGTCACTCCAGACTGGATGGCCTCTAATATGTTCTCCCGCTTGGCCTCCGCCGTTACCATGAGGAAGGGGATGGCCTTAAGCTGTTCGTCCGCACGGATGGCCTTGAGCAGGTCCAACCCGGTCATTACAGGCATGTTCCAGTCGCAGATTACTAGATGGAAAGAGCCTTCTTTGAGTTTTTTCAGGGCGCTTTGTCCTTCCTCTGCCTCCTCGATCTTCTGGTATCCAAGCCTCTTGAGGATCCCCCGTATAATCCTCCTCATGGTTGAGAAATCGTCGACCACCAGGATCCTGATGTCTTTGTTGCCCATGGCTTCACACTCCTCCGAAGGATGATCATGAAAGAGACCCCTCTTCCTTGAGGCAGGCCTCCACGAAAAAAGGGCCTGCTTCGGTCCTGAAGGGGACGACGATGATAGGGAAGTTAGTGATATGTTTGATACTGTGACCCCTCCCCGAGACGATGGTTGGGATGGCCATCTCCAGGGAGTATCCTTTCTTTTCCAGTTCGGCTCGGGCCCCTCCAGAGATCATGTTCGTGATCTCCCCCACGGCGTCCTGGATCTCTTCCGAACCTTCAGTCACTTCATCTCCCAGCATCCGGGAGACAATCCGCACGATACAGGCCTCGGAGAAACTGACCGCAAAGGATCCCTTGGTCCTCCTTCCGGCCAGACCGATGATGCTGGTGACATCCCCGAAAGACTGGGTGATGTTCTTGAGACGGGGCTTCAAGGGGGTCGGATCCATATCCGCCATAGTCTTTAACACGTTGATGGTGGCGTTGATGAAGGGATTGATGAATTCGACGCTCATAATCCTCTCCTTCTCATTTCACTTATCGGCATTGTCTCGGGCTTCCTTTAACTCTGGGTCGCCCCGGTTATGGATTCAGGGGGAAGCCTGAGCGATCTCCTCTGGGGTGTCATGGGTTCAGGTGGGAGAGTTGCCCGTGGTGGATATTCTCTTGCTCCTGCTCCATACGGNGGGGTGTGGAGACCATGCTGAGGGCCTCCGAAGCGATCCGAGGCAGGGGGAGAATCCTCTCTGCGGCGCCCAACTGGATAGCCTCCTTGGGCATCCCGAAGACCACACAGGTCCGTTCGTCCTGGGCTATGGTCCTGCCTCCTGCCTGACGGATGGCCAGGAGTCCTCTGGCACCGTCGGATCCCATCCCGGTGAGGAGGATACCCACGGCGTTGGGTCCAGCCTGGTCGGCCACGGAGTGGAAGAGCACATCCACGGAGGGACGTTGGTAATGGACTCTCGGGCCGGCCTTGGTCCTGGCCACGTACTTGGCTCCGCTCCGGACAAGGACCAAATGTAGGTTTCCTGGAGCAATGAGGGCTTTGCCAGCGCCAACGCTCTCGCCGTCGCGTGCCTCCCTTACCTGGATCCGACAGAGCCTATCCAGTCGATCCGCGAAGGCGGAGGTGAACCGGGGAGGCATGTGTTGAACCACTAGGGTTCCAGGGGCCTGGGCCGGCATTTCCGCCAGGATCTGTTTGATGGCCTCGGTTCCCCCAGTGGATGCGCCGATGGCGATGATCTTGTCGGTGGTGAATCGAAGCGCCCCTAGAGGAGGCAACGAGGAGGAGTCCTCCGCAGTGGATGGCAGCTTCCTGTAAGGACCAGCCGCTGCCGCCGCCCGGATCTTGCTTGCCAGCAGATCGCCCAACTCCTGGACAGAATAAGAGGAGCCCGGCTTGGGCAGGACTTCCATGGCCCCCAATTCCAGGGCATCCAGGGCCAATTGACTCCCTTTGGGAGTCATGGAACTGACCACGATCACGGGGAGGGGATAATACCGCATGAGTTTCCGGAGGAAGGTGATACCGTCCATGCGGGGCATCTCTATGTCCAGGGTGAGCACGTGGGGTTTCAACTCCACGATTTTGTCTCTGGCTACATACGGATCCGGAGCCGTCCCCACTACCTCGATGTCCGGAGCCGCGCTCAGACGTTCGGAAAGGAGTTTCCGGACGATGGCAGAATCGTCCACGATGAGCACTCGAATCTTGTGGGAGGCTTCCAAAGTCCCCCTCATGACGGCGCTTCCTCCCGTGGCTCCTCCACAAAGACCCTCAGGATATGTCCCTCCACATCCATGGCAAGCTGGGGCTTCCCCATTCCAAGGGCATGGGAGGATAGGCAGAGACTCGGAAGTGAGAGGACGAGCCTCCCCTCCGGATCGACCCTCTGAAGGAAATTCCCCCCGATCATGTTGGTGATCTCCAGAAGGCCATCCCGATATTGTTCGTCGGTCATCTCGGAGGGATTCCCTCCTAGAAAGGAATCGGCTATCAAGGCAGCCAATCCTTTGGAAAACTCGATCCGAAGCGTCCCCCCTCGGTGTCCCTGAAAGTGGACCTCCGTGGAGACCAGGTCCCCATCATCCACACTGAAAACATCAGGAGGTTCCATAGGGACCGGGCAGAGGAAGCACATGGTTTCGAGGACCTCAGAAGTCGCGTCCTTCAAGGGCCTGATCCATTCCTCTCGCATATTCCTTCCCCAGTGTCTTCTCTAGGATCCGGCGGATCGTTTCCGGTTGAAAGGGCTTCCGGATATGGGCAGCGGCCCCGAGGGCAAGGGCCTTGCGGATGATCTCCGGCCTTCCCTCTGTGGTCACGAGGATGACGGGAATCCTTTTCAGGAGTTCATCACGGTTGAGTTCCTCGAGAAACGCCAGTCCATCCATCACGGGCATGTGTATGTCCGTGAAGATGACGTCGATCCCCTCTTTGTCCAGGATTTCCAAGGCCTCTCTTCCATGGGCTGCTTCGAAGCAACGGCCGATCTCCATCCCCGCCATCTTCAAGACTTTCTTAAGCACCAACCGCATGGCCGAGGAGTCTTCGACGATAAGGACCCGCGCTTCCATGATTCACCTCGTCAGTCGTGAGCCAGCTCCAAGAGGTCCTGGACTTCCTGCAGTTCCTCCCAGCAACTAGAAAGAAACCCTTCCAAATCCCGGGACGTCCAACCCATGGCACGTACCACCTCAGGTGAGGACCGACTGGCCATGCCGAGGTCCCCCGTCCCGATTCCCATCTGGATGCAGAGGATGTTTGCCAAGTGGACCAGGCAGAGGATCCAAGGGTCTTCCCCAGGGACGACGTCGCGATGGTGGCCTTGGATCACCAATGCAATCTCCTCGGGGAAGTTCCATTCCTGGGCCAGAAGCCCTCCAATCTCGGCATGGTCCGTTCCCAGGACCTCCCGTTCCGCCTCGATGGCGGAGCAGTGCCTCCGGACTCTCGCGAGGATCTCCCGATATTCCTCTTGTGAGAAGCGGTTGAGGACGACCTTTCCGATGTCGTGGAGGAGGGCGGAGGTGAAGACTACGGGGCGCTCTTCCATCCCGGCAACCCGATGGAGGATCTGTGCCATCAAGGCACACGCCACAGAATGTCTCCAGAGCTCTCCCTCTTCCAATCCGTAACCTTTAATTTCTCCACGGAGCAGGTCCATGGCCCCGGAGGCCGCGAGGATCTTCATCATCTGCTGGTTTCCCAGCATCACNAGGGCCTGTTGAAGCGACTCCACAGGGACCTGCAATCCGAAGGCCGCCGAATTGCACAACCTCAGGACTCGTGCNGTAATGACAGGATCGTAGCGGAGGACCTCCACCAGCTCAGAGGCTGGCACCTCGGGCTTCTCAAGGAGCACGAGGGCCTTGATCACCACCTGGGGAAAGGGTGGCACCTGCTGAATGGCCCGGAGGATCTCTTCCTTCCTGCTCTTCATAAGATCTTGACTCCCAATCCGGCCACCTTGACGCGGACCTCTCCTTTGGAGAGGTCCAGGTATAATGTCCGATTGACGTTTCCTCCCACATCTTCGGCGTGGATGAGGACGTTGTTCCTCCAGAAGATCTTTCTCAAGGCGGTGTAGTTGCGTTTTCCTATGTTGAAATATCCTGAGTTGTCAAGGATTTGGGCTCCTCCAGCCACTACCACACGGGCACGCTGCTTCTTGAGGCCTAGAGCGTATGCGCTCTTAAACAGTAGTGGGATACCAGTGTCCGCGAACATGGCCGGTTTCTCTCGGGCCTTCTGAGGATCTAGGGATGAGTCCGGAAGCATGTAGTGGATCATCCCCCCCACGCAGGCCACGGGATCGTAAATAGTCAGTCCGATGCAACTCCCCAACGAGAAGGTGACCAGGGTCTGTCCTTTACCGTTGCTGACCTTAAAATCGGCGATCCCGACGACGATCTGATCGCTCATCGCTTTCGATAGATAGAAGGCCTCACGTAGTCTAGGCCCATCTGCAGCTTGTTGGTTGAGAGGCTCTCAGCGTGTCCCACAAAGAGGTACCCGCCCGGCCGAAGTGCACTCACGAGATTTCTCAAAGCCCTGTGTTGGGACTCCCGATCGAAATAGATCATGACATTCCGACAGAAGATCACGTCCATTTCATCCGGAGGCAAAGAACACTCCAGGAGGTTGCCGCACTGGAACCTCACCATTCCTCTTAGATGGGGTTTGACCCGTACGAGCCCCTTCTGAGGCCCCGTCCCTTTAAGGAAATGGCGCCTCAGGAGGGACTTGGGGAGGGACCGGACCCGGCTCAAGGGATAGATTCCTTTGGCGGCTTTGCGGATGGCCTCTTGGGAGATATCTGTGGCATGGACAGCGAGTTGGAGGCCCGGGAGATCTCCCAGATGGTCCATGGCATGGATGGCCAAGGAGTAAGGTTCCTCCCCAGTGGAGCATCCTGCACTCCAGAAAACGATACTGGCTGGGCGGATTCGGTGCTCCACCTCTCGACGGATCTTCGGGTAGAGTTCCTCCTTCAGGAAGTCGAAGTGGGCTGGTTCTCGAAAGAAGCCGGTCAGATTCGTAGTGATGGCATCGAGAAAGCGGCTCAACTCCTCCCCGGTGCGGTCCATCACCAAGTGCTCATAATAATGTCGAAAGCTGGGAAAACCCCCTTGTCTGAGCCTTTTTGAAAGGCGGGTCTTGACGAGCTGGCGTTTTCCTTCGTGGAGGTGGATTCCAGTATGGCGGTAGACCAGTTCGCGGAAGATCTGAAAATCCCTTTCCGTAAGCTCAGGAGTCGAGTTCATGCCTCTGCCCGTTTCGATTCAGAGGATTCCTGCCTCCCCGGTTGGTCCTCCGAAGGTACAGATTGGAGCTCTTCCAAGGAGAGGATTCGGTCGATGTCGAGAAGGATCTTGACGCGTTCCTCGTGTCGGGCCATGCCCAGGATGTAAGAGGCCTCTACGGAGAACCCCATGGGTGGGGGAGGGGCGATCTCCTCGGAGGTGATGGAGAGAACCTCGCGGACTCGATCCACCACTACGCCCATCAACATGGGTCCTTCGTACCCCTGGATCTCCACCACGATGATGCAGGTGCGTTCATCCGGCTGGCATTCCTCCATTCCGAACTTGAGGCGCAGATCCAGGACAGGGATGACCTTTCCTCTTAGGTTGATTACCCCTTTGATGAACGGGGGTGTTTGGGGCACCGGGGTGATATCCATCATCCCAATGATCTCCCGGACTTTGAGGATCTCGATGCCGTATTCTTCCTCTCCTAGAAGGAAGGTGAGGAACTTTTCCTGGCTGACCCTTTGCGCCGCTTCCTTGGCCATCTCTCCAACCTCCTGGCGCAATAAAAATCGTCTCCACCGTGGCCTTCCATAAGGAGAGACCGACAGGAAGGAGTATGTCAGAATTCCTTGAAATTCAGTTCTTCCTCTTCCTCCAGCGGGATCACTTCCTCGGGACGCCTTGGTCCGATGGAGGTCTCCTCTCCCCCGTTTCCTGCTTTGCCCTTCCTCGAGGTGCCCCTCTCAGGGATCTGCACCGGTGGCGCAGCAGTTGCCCTCTTTCCCGGAGGTTCCAAGAGGGGCTGGTCAGGGAGGAGGCCCTTTTTTCTTCGCGACCCTTCCACCACTGAGAGCAGCTCTTTTACTATTTCTTGTAGTGTTTGTGCTTGTGAGGAGAGTTTTTCTGCGGCTGCGGCGGATTGTTCTGCGTTGGCTGCATTTTGTTGGACCACGTGGTCCATTTGGGTCAGGGCCGAGTTGATCTGTTCGATCCCTTGGGCCT
>MTPG01000006.1 GCA_002010915.1 Desulfarculaceae bacterium JdFR-97
TATCTGGTTGATTTCGTTCATCTCGTTGATTTGGTCTTGGTTGGGTAGGGGAGGCTTCAGCCTCCCCGAAGGGGGCGACTGAAGTCGCCCCTACCCCCTTCAATTTCGTTCAGGGCACCTCCTGAGCTGGCCGTGGATTCTTGGTATTTTCATGGCCTCTAGGGTGTCACGCCCAAGCGAGGCATGGGCAGTTAGAAAATATAGCCGGGCCAGGGGCGAGAGGTTCGAGGCTAAAGGCGCATCCGCTGTTGGTGGAAAGGAGGGTGTCTTGGAGGGAATCCTCCATGGAGTTCGAGTGGTGGAGGTTTCGACCCTCATTGCGGGGCCCTATTGTGCCATGTTGCTGGGAGAATTCGGGGCCGAGGTCGTCAAGGTAGAGGACCCTCGTGGGGGCGACCCCACTCGGCTTCTGGGGCCTCCGTTCGTGGGGGATCAATCCGCCCTCTTTCTGAGCGTCAACCGCAACAAGAAGAGTATGGCCCTGGATATTCGCACCCCCCAAGGTCGGGAGATCCTCAGCCGGATGATCCGGCGGGCCGACGTCCTCGTCCAGAACTTGAGGCCGGAGATGCGCCGGGAGGTGGGCCTGACCTGGGAGGCCGTACGTTCGCTCAATCCCCGCATTATTCACTGCGCTCTGAGCGCCTTCGGAGAGGAGGGGCCCTATCGCTCCAAGCCAGCAACGGACAACATCTTCCAGGGGATGGGTGGAATCATGACCGTCTCCGGGGAGGAGGGCGACCCTCCTGTCCGCCTGGGAATCACTCCTGCCGACATGTCAGCGGCCCTCTTCGCTGCCTTGGGGATCGTCCTCGCCCTCCATCATAGGGCAAGGACGGGAGAGGGGCAGGATGTCTCGCTGTCGTTGATCGACGCACTGCTCGCATTTCAGACCAGCCGGCTCCAGGAATTCCTGGCCACTGGCCGAAATCCCCGACGCACAGGCAGGGGAAGCCCTTTTGCGGCCCCCGCCGAGTTCTATGAGACCCTCGACGGATACATCAACATCGCCGTCTTTAACCAGAAGTTCTGGACCCGCCTCTGCCGAGCCCTGGACCTGGAGGAGCTTGCCGACGATCCGGACTTCCGAGACCCTCAGGCCCGCATTCGGAATAGACATCGACTGGAGCATATACTGGCTGAGCGCTTCAGGCAGCGTTCCACTGAAGAATGGAGGGGACTCCTCGACAGAGAGGACATACCCAATGGACCTATCTACACCTATGCGGAGATGCTTTCCGACCCTCAGATCGCGGCCAATTCCATGGTCGCCGGGATGAGCCACCCGACCTTGGGGGAATGCTCCTTTGTACGCCAGCCCATTCGACTACAGAGACGCCCTGTCCCTCCCCGAACTCCTCCTCCCATCTTGGGGGAACACACCCGCTCCATCCTGACCGATCTCGGATACGGTTCCCAAGAGATCGCCTTCCTGGAGCAAGAGCGGATCATCTCCCAATCTCCCAGGGGGGACCATTCCTCATAGGGCGATACCGAGGGAGCGAACGCAAGGTTTGGGCCTATTGGCCGTCCGAGTCATCCTTGGAGTAGGTATACCATCCCCTTCCCGTTTTCCTCCCATAGTGACCCTTGACGAACTTCTCCACCAGGGAAGGAGGCGGAAGGTCCGCGGGGTCTCCGGTCGTTCGGAAACGCTCCATGGCCATCTGGTAGGAAAGGTCGATTCCCGTGAGATCCATCAACTGGAAGGGACCCATGGGGTGCCCGGCTCCATGGACGCACGCCTTGTCGATGTCCTCGGCGGAGGCCACCCCCATCTCCAATAACCACAGGGCCTCCTTCCGAATGGCCCGGATGATCCTGTTCAACAGGAAACCCTCCACCTCCTTCCGGAGGTGAACGGGGACCTTGCCCAGCCGGTGGCAGAGATCAACGGAGACCCGCGCGGTCTCCTCGGAGACGTGAGGGCCCTGGACCACCTCCACTAGTTTCATCACCAGGGCCGGGTTGAAGAAGTGGAGATTGAGGACCTTCTCCGGCCGACGGGTAGCGGGAGCGATAAGGGAACTGACGATATAGGAGCTGTTAGTGGCGAGAATGGCATGAGGAGGGGCGATCCTGTCGAGCCGGGAGAAGACCTCGCGTTTCACCTCCAGGCTCTCGAAGACGGCCTCGATCACATAGTCGGCGTCGGAGGCCGCATCAGTGAGTTCCGCACAGAATCGGAGGCGAGCCCGCGTTTCCCGGGCCGCGGCCGAATCCAGTTTCCCTTTCCGAACGCGTTCGGGCAGATAGCGGTCGGCGAAGGCCTCGGCCTTTCGGAGGGCCCCCGGATCCACGTCCGTACATGAAGTGGTGAATCCATTAAGGGCGCACAGCAAGGCGATCTGATGTCCCATGTTGCCGGCCCCCACCACACATATTCTCCGAATATCCTCGATGTTCATGGATCGAACTCCTTACTGGAATCGATGAAATGCGCCTCTGAAAAGGGGTTCAGCCTTTTTCATTTCCGAAGATGGCCACCGCACTCAACTGAGGAGGCCCCCCGAAGGTGTGAGAGAGTCCCCTCCGGGGGTTGCCGATCTGCCGCTCGGGCCGCTCCGCTTTTCCTTGGAGCTGTTTATAGACCTCGTACGTCATGCGGATGCCGCTTGCCCCCACAGGGTGGCCGAAGCACTTGAGCCCTCCGTCCGCATTGACGGGAAGGTCCCCACCTAGCTCGAAGAGCCCGGCCTCCACATCCTCCCAGGCCCTTCCCCTGGGGCTGAATCCGAAATCCTCGTAGATGAGCATCTCGGTGATGGTGAAGCAGTCGTGGATCTCGGCGATGTCCAGCTCCTCCCGCGGATTCTCGATTCCCGCCATCTCATAGGCCTTTCTGGAAGAGACCACCAGGGCATTAAAACTGGTCCACTCGAATCCGGGTCTGAAGTGGGGGAGCATCGAATCCATGGAGATCCCGAAACCCTTGACGTAGATGGGATCCTCTCGGAAACTGCGGGCCAGATCCGCCCGAGTGATAATGGCCGCCGCGGCCCCGTCGCTGTTCCCGCAACAATCGAAGAGCCCCAGCGGCCAGGCGATAATGGGGGCCTTGAGGGCCTGTTCCAAGGTGATGGGGCTCTGGAAGTGGGCCTTGGGGCAGAGGCTTCCGTTTCGATGGTTCTTGACAGCGATGCGGGCCAAGATTTCCCGACCCTTTTCCACGGGAATCCCGTTGGCATGGAAGTAACGGGTGGCGATGAGAGCGAAGGAGCCCGGTGAGGTGCGGCGTGCCTCGTACACGGGATGCATCCCTCGCCCGGTGCCCAAACCCGGGAACCCCGTGTCTTTGAGCTTCTCCACCCCCAGGGCCATGACCACATCGTAGAGACCGCTGGCCACCGCCATGAAGGCCTCGATGAGCGCGATATGCCCCGTGGCGCACCAGTTCTCATTCCGGATTATGGGGATATCCCTCAGCTTCAACGCCTCGGCCGCCACGGTCCCTCCGATTCCGATGAGCGGGGCCGAGGCCGTGCCCAGAAAGCAGGCTTGAATCTCTTCGGGTCCAATACCTGCATCCTCGTAGGCCTCGTACGCAGCCTCGATGGCCAGATCGTTCAGCCCCGCATCCCAACGCTCGCCGAAGCGGGTGCATCCCATTCCCACAATGGCTACTCGGTCCTTGACGGTTCCCATGACATCACCCCTCCACCCGCACTGGCCTGCACTTCCAAAAATAGTTGTGAAATCCGGCCCCTTCATGGATACGCCGAAACGTCAGCTCCACGCGCATCCCCAGTTTGACCTCGCTGGGCACGCAATCGGTCATCATGCCGTAGAACCGGGTCCCTTCAGGCTCCAGTTCCACCACGGTCTGGACCACCACCGGGTCGTCGCTTCTCCCCGCCAAGTTGTCCAGGGAGAAAGTGTAGACAGTACCTTGTCGATCGGAGAGACGGACCTTGTCGAAGTCGTCCTTACTGCGGCAGCGATAACAGACCCGTTGCAGGGGATAGGTCAGGGTCCCGCACTGACGGCAACGGCTCCCATAGCACCGGAGGATCGGATCCCGATCACGCCAATAAGCCGTGGCGGAGGGAAGCAATCGGAAAGGTTCTCCCGGGACCGTCTCCAGTAGACCTCGATAGCTGAGGTACCGCTCATAGCTGGGCAGGAGAAGCTTGGAGTCCAGATGCCCTTGGAGGCCCCTCCTTTTGGGCAGGTCCCGGATCTCTCGGGTGACTCGGAAGAGGAGTGCCTCGGCCCCATCCCCATATGATGCTAGTAGAATTCTTTGCCCTGGCTCGGCTGTTTCCAGTACCGCCGAGAGCATCATCAATGGTTGGGCGCAGCCGCAATATCCGACCTGTTCCAAGAGGGGATCCTGGATCTGTTCTGACTGAAAGCCCAAACGTCGAGAGAGTCTTTGGTGGCTCCGGAGATCAGGGGCGGGCAGGACAGCCCACTGGATATCCTCGGGGCTGAGGGATACCTTCTGGAGTAGCCCCCGAACCGCCCGCTCCATGAGCGCTCCATAACCCTTGGAGAGGACCCAACGGGTCTCCCAGGAACGAACCAGGGGGTCCTCCGGCAGTCTCCAGACGTCCATCATCTCATTGGTCAGGACATATATCTCCTCTAGCTCCGCAATGACCCCCTCCTGGCCCACCAAGACCGCAGCCGCTCCGTCGCCGAATGCCTGTTCCATATCGGACCGAGGATGGGCGAGCCGGGAATCGGCTGCCGTCACCAACACGTTTCTCGCCCCTCCGCTCTCCGCCAAGCGGGAGGCCAGGATCAGGGCACTGGTGGCCGAGCGGAGAGAGCCTCCAATATCTACGGTCAATACCTCATCTGCCAAGTCGACCACAGTGGCCACGAGGCTCGCCACCTGCTTTTCGCTGTACGGAGAGGTGGTGGANGCGAAAAAGAGGGCGTCTGTCTCGGTCCGCTCGGCCCCCTTGAGGCAGTCCATGGCCGCCTCTACCGCCATGGTAGCCGTGTCTTCGTCGTGGTTGGCCACGCTTCGTTCCCCTCCCAAGGAAGGTCTCCCCCACGCCTTGGCCACAAGGTCTCGCCTGAGCCGATAGATGGGCACGTAGGCACCGAACGAGCGTATCCCCGTCATCTGTCCCTCCTCTCATGTGTTCGTCGCCCCTCTTTTTGTACCCGAGCCGCTGGCTTGGCGCGGATAGAGGGCCTTCAATTCCCGTTTGAGAAGCTTGCCCTGGCCGCTGTAGGGGAGTTCATGGACAAAATAGACCTCCTTTGGCTTCTTATAATCGGCCAGATGCCTTACCACGTGGTCCTGGACCTCCTGTTCCGTCATCTTTGCTCCCGACTGTAGGACGATATAAGCCACCAGCCTTTCTCCCCACAGCGGGTCCTCCACACCGATGACCGCCGCGTCGAAGATCTTGGGATGGCGGAAGAGGCATTCCTCGATCTCCACGGGATAGATATTGACGCCCCCTGAGATGACCATGTCCACCTTTCGATCCACGATATAGTAGTATCCATCCTCATCGACCCGGGCCAGGTCTCCGACGCTGCAATAGCCGTTGCGGAACACCTTGGCCGTCTCCTCGGGCATGTTGTAGTAGCAATCCATGAGGTAGTCGTTTTTGACAAAGAGCTCTCCCACCTCGCCGGGTGGGACCGGATTTCCCTCTTTGTCCAGAAGGAGGATCTCGTTGCCGGGGATGGCCCGTCCGCAGGAACCCGGTCTCTCCAGTTGTTCGTGAGGATAGAGCAGAGTGTTCATGCTTTGCTCAGTGGCCCCGTAGAATTCGTAGAGTTTCCCGTCTCCGAAGTATTCTACTGCCTTTCGCTTCAAAGGGAACGGAAAGGGTGCCGCGGCCACGATGAGGATCCGGAGAGAACTGGGCTTCCAACGTTCCAGGAGGTCGTGTGGGAGATGAAGGATGCGGTTGATCTGAGTGGGGACCATGAACGTGGTGGTCACTTGGTATTGGTGGATGGCCTTGAGAGTCTCGACAGGATCAAACCGGCGGAGGATCACCAGTGTGTTGCCGAGGACCAAGGCCATGATGGCGAAGGCATTGGGGGCTGAATGGTAGAAGGGACAGACCATCAAGTGGACATCTTCCGAACGGAACCCGTAGAGATCCGCGTAGAAGAGAAGGGTCTCCAATCTCCTCCGAGAGGTCTTGTAGCAGCCTTTAGGCCTCCCTGTGGTCCCTGAAGTGTAGATGAGCGAGGCGCTTACCCCGTCCGGGGGACCCGATCTGGGTTCAGTTTCC
This sequence comes from Desulfarculaceae bacterium JdFR-97, assembly GCA_002010915.1. GTDB lineage: Bacteria > Desulfobacterota > Desulfocorpusculales > Desulfocorpusculum > Desulfocorpusculum > JdFR-97. Next base: position 6,213 of record MTPG01000006.1, read on the forward strand.
GGAGAGCGGGCCATAAGATCTTCCAGATCCCAAAGTGGATCCACGGGCGGCTTTGGACCCCGGAGCCCAACTACCACGAAGTGCTCCACCCGCGGCAGGCGATCCTGGATGGGAAGGATCACCGGAAGGAACTCCTCCGCAAAGATCAGTATCCGTGCCTCAGACTGATTGACGATATAGGAGATCTCTTCACCCTTGAAATGACAGTTCAAGGCTACCGGTACCGCGCCGATTCTCCCAGCCGCAGTGAAAATCTCCAGTGATCTCGCAGAGTTGGGAAGAAGCATCGCCAACGTATCGTGGGGNTTTATCCCCAGGTCGACAAGGGCGTTGGCNAGCCTGTTGGCCCTGATGTGAAGCTCTCGGAAGGTCAGAGCCCCTTCATCGGAGATGATGGCAGGCTTATTGGGACGATGGCCGGCATGGTACTGAATACCAATCTCCTTCGATCCTTTCCATCTCATGACTGTCCTCCCTTACCGTTAAGGAAGGGAAAGGAGACATCGTTAGAGTGAGAATTGTAAACAATTTTGTATAATATAGCGATTTATCCTGTCAAGGCCTTTCTCGGGCCACTGGTCTTTAATCTCGGCGGCAAGGGGGAGTTTCATATATGGGGCCATCGAGAGAGACGGCAAGGACCGCGTTGACACCATGTCGGACTCGAGAGTAAGATCGAGTCTTGAGGAGAGGAGCTCCTTCTCAAGGAGGCATGAGCGCCTCGGAAGGGCTTCTTTACTGTATCCATGAGCTCGGTGGAGAGAGATTGATGGCGAAGCGGAAGAAACCCCGAAGAAAGGATCTGTTGAAAGAGCCGGATGAATTCCTCGTCACCACAGGACGGTTCCTCCGACTCCTCCGGCAATATGGAAAGTGGGTCATTGCAGGGGGGATCGTAGTTGTGGTTGTGGGCCTTACCTTGTGGGGCTGGAAGCTTTATCAGGACCGTAGGGGAGCCCAAGCAATGGAGCTCTATTTGCAGGCGAACCCCCTTTACGAAAGGGCCCTGGAGCAACCCGATTCCCCGGAGGGAAGAGATTTTCTCCAGAAGGCAGTTGACCGTTACCAGGAAGTGATCCATCGATACGAGGGGACGCGTGCGGCATGGCTCTCTCGTCTTTATCGGGCCCGGGCCAACCATATCCTGGGCCGTTACCAAGAGGCTGTCCACGACTACCGGAAGGCCCTGGAGTCCCGGCACGTAACCACGGAAATCCGACCGGTGATCCTTCAAGGACTGGGGGCCTCCCTGATGGCGTCCGGAGAGTTGGCCGCTGCGGCCGAAGTCTTTAAGGAGATCCAAGGGTTGGGGATCCGTGGTTTCGACCACCTCGCTCGTTGGAACCTCGCTCGTTGTCTGGAGCGTCAGGGGAAGGTTGAAGAGGCCCTCAAGATCTACAGTGAGCTGAAGGAGGGTTCCTCGGGGTCGTTTCAGCAAATGTTAGCCGAGACCAAGGTACGACGGCTGGAGCAAGGGAGGCCCTGAACTCCAAATCCACGAAGGTGCCCCTATGGAGACCCCCGGCCTTCGGGTTTTCCTCTCGTTAAGGATCTTCCTTCTGTTCATTCTTTTCGTAATTCTTTGTCCCCCCTTTGCTGGGGCCGACCCGCAATCTCAAGCCAGGGAGGAGCAATGGGCCCTGGCCGAGCACCTCTTTGGATCCGGCGACTACTATCGGGCCATTACGGAGTACAAGCGTTTCCTCTTCTACTTTCCCGAGGATGGCCGTTCCGCAGCAGCCTCCTTGAGGATCGTGGAGAGCTACCTCCGTGGCGGATGGTGGAATGAGGGGCTTCAAGCTGGACACCGCTTCTTGGAGCAAGGACTCTCGCAGGAGCATGAGGATCGCCTCCTCCTGATGATGGCCTTCTGCTCCTTGCAGTTGGGGCGTCAGGAGGAAGCCCTTGGGTGGCTTCGGAGGATCCTGGATCGCAGCCGTGATCCCCAGGTGCTCGGATCGGCCCAATACTTGATGGCAGAGGCCCATGCCCGCGCCGGACGCTGGCAGGAAAGCCAGGGGGTTTTGGAGCACATCGCCCCTGGCCACCTCCTTCACGGTCGGGCCCGAAGGGCTTCTCAAGCCTTGAATCGAGGAAGGGAGGAACTCCTCCACAGAAAGTCCCCGTGGAAGGCAGGGCTTCTGGCTTTTCTCCTCCCTGGAGCAGGACACCTCTATTGCGGGCGGAAGCGGGACGCGTTTGTTGTCTTCTCCGTCAACGCGGCGTTCATTGCCGCCACTGTTGAGGCCATAGAAAAGGATAATCCACCCTTGGCCGCAGGGATGGCCTTGGCGGAGCTGATCTGGTATTCAGGCAACATCTTCAGCGCGGTCGGAAGCGCCCATAAACACAATCGAAGGCTTAAAGAACGACTCCTGGAGGAGATCCTCCTCCCATGGGACCGCCTGGATCCCTGGAGGAGGGACGGGGATGGACGATGGAGGCGGGTGCCATAAATCAAGGCCTTGGACCGACCCTGATGTGGAAGAAGAGCTTTGTGCTCGGCCTTGCTATGGTCTCCTTGATGGGCTGGTTTTCCTCCCCTTGGGCGGCAAGAGCCGAAGGAATGAAGGCCCCTCGAGAGGTCGTCCTCCGACGCACAGTGAGGGAAAAACCCAGAAGTGAAGGACGAGGGGGCCTCTTGAGATTGGGAGTTCGTTTTTTCCGGACCACCCTCTCAGCTGTCGACGGTGACCGATGTCCCATGTATCCCACCTGCTCCCAATACGACGAGGAGGCTTTGGTCCGACATGGAGCCCTTGTGGGCCTTCTGCTCGCGGTGGACCGTCTCTTCCACGAGTGGTCGGAGACTCGGATGGCGCCCAAAGTGAAGGTCTACGGGAGGATCCGGTATTGGGACCCACTGGAAGAGAACGATTTCTGGTTTGCGCCCCCGTGAGGCAGGGCGGCCGACAAGGAAGAGGCCATGAAGCGACGTCTCATCTGTCCTCGGTGTGGAAATCTGGTGGAAACTTACCGGAACCCCTTTCCCACTGTGGACCTGATTATACGATGCGAGGCCACTGGCTTGCCCAAAGGGGGGATTGTCCTCATTAAACGGAGGAATCCGCCCCATGGTTGGGCCCTTCCGGGAGGGTTCGTGGATTATGGAGAAAGCTTGGAAGAGGCGGCCCGTCGCGAGGCGAAGGAAGAGACTGGGCTCCGGGTCTTTGATCTAAGGCAATTCCATGCTTACTCCGATCCCAACAGAGACCCTCGTCAACATAATATCTCTGTAGTCTTTTTGGCCAGGGCGCGAGGAAGGCCCCGATCTGGAGATGATGCCCGGGACTGCAGAGTGGTATCACCGGACGATCTTCCCGGGCCCTTGGCCTTCGATCATCAAAAGATCGTGGAAGATTACATTCGATTTCTGAGGACGGGATTACGACCGGACAACTCCTCTGGGCCTTGACGAATCGAATTNCAAAAGATATAAAGGTCTTAGCTAAGTGCTGAAGGATTGGCTCTGACCAAAGGGAAATCCCTTCTTGCATAGCCGCCCTGGAATGGAGTCCATGGAGGGAAGGAAAGCCCGATGAACCCTCCAATGGGGTGGGATAGGAGAAGAAGAATGACGCGGCGAGAATGCTGGAGAAGGTGGATTGTGGGGTTCGGTTTGCTGTTGAGCTTTGTAGTATTTTCCTCGGGTTGTTCCTCTTTCAAGAGCGCCTTAGGGCTGGAGGAGGAGCCACCTCCTCCTCCAGCGCCCAAGTACTACGACTTCCCGGACGTGATGGTGCCCGAGGAACTCTCTCTGAAGCCCGAAGAATCCGTCATTTATGAGGCTGGAGGGTTCAAGGCGGGGCTCCTCTTTTTCACCGGGCGGGTTGAGGTAAACTCCCTTGTCGATTTCTTTCGCACCTATCTCCCCAAAGACGGCTGGACCTTGGCGAGCAGCGTAAAGTTCACCCGCGTCCTGCTGAACTTCGTCAAACCCGATCGGACCTGTCAAATCATCATACGAGAAAAGACCTTGACCACCGAAGTGGAGGTGTGGGTACATCCATTGCGCCCCACGCAGAGTTAGAATCCGCGGACCGGCCGGTAGTGGCCATGCAAGATTGTTAGGTGGAGACTTCTTGGCGGGGTGGGGTAGTGCGGTTGGAGGATTTCTGACGGGGCACGAGAAGTATGGAGATATTGAAGGGAAAGTGTATTCTCCTGGGTGTGACGGGAGGCATTGCGGCATATAAGGCCGTAGAAATCCTGAGGGGACTCGTCAAGGAGGGGGCCGATGTTTGGACGATCATGACCCGCGCTGCCCAGGAGTTCATCACCCCATTGACTTTTCAGGTCCTCTCCGGGCACCATGTCCGCACGGAGCTCTTCTCTCCCATACGGGGAGGTGAAGTGGAGCATATCGCCTTGGCAGAGCGGGCCCATGTGGCCGTGGTGGCCCCGGCTACGGCCAACATTCTGGCAAAGATGGCTCACGGCATCGCCGACGACTTACTCAGTACTACCCTTTTGGCCCTCCGATGCCCCGTGGTCGTCTGCCCGGCCATGAACGTCAATATGTATCGGCACCCTACTGTCCAGGAAAACTTGACCCTCCTCCGACGGAGAGGTGTCCATGTGGTTGAGCCCGAAGAAGGGGAGTTGGCTTGCGGATGGGAGGGCAAGGGGAGGCTGGCTGCCCCCGAGATCGTTGTGGAGCGGTTGAGGGAGGTCCTTGCCCCCAAGGACTTGACAGAGGAGCATGTCTTGGTGACGGCCGGGCCCACGCGGGAACCTCTCGATCCTGTACGTTTCCTCTCGAATCCTTCCTCCGGAAAGATGGGGTTNGCTTTAGCACGCGCAGCAAGGCTCCGGGGGGCACGTGTGACTCTGGTGAGCGGCCCCACAGGGCTCCGTCCTCCAGAGGGAGTTCGTTTCGTCTCCGTAACCACCGCTGAGGAGATGTTCAAGGCGGTCCTGGAGACCTTCCCGGAGGCCACGGTGGTGGTCAAGGCTGCAGCGGTGGCCGACTTCCGGCCCAAGACTCGAATCCCGCAGAAGATCAAGAAGGGAGACTCCGAGAGATTCGTGTTGGAGCTGGAGCGCACCCCCGATATCCTCCTCGAGCTGGGACGGAAAAAGGGGGAACGGATCTTGGTGGGTTTCGCGGCCGAAACCCGAGATGTGGTAAAGAGCGCTCGTGAGAAACTTCAGCGAAAAAACCTGGATCTCATCGTCGCCAACGACCTCACTCGAGAGGGGGCGGGATTCGGTGTGGACACCAATGAAGTGATCCTTGTCCATCGTAATGGCGCCGAGGAAGCCCTTCCCCGGCTGACCAAGGCGGAGGTGGCCTGGATCATTCTCGACCGCATTGCCTCCCTCCGAAAACAGGAGGGGGCCTCATGAATGACGCTGGAGGCGATGAGCTCCAAGAGGGCCTTCGTCGCTTGAGGAACAGCCTTGCCGTTCGCCTGAGAGCCGGGGGCGATCGGCTTCCCTCAGAGCTCGTTCGAAGAATCCACAAATTGGCGGACCGCTTGGAAGAGCGAGGTGTATCCGGTGGCGCCGAGAGGATACTCGGTGAGGTCGCCCTTCATGTAGAGGGATGCCGACGCTGTGGCCTCCATCGATTCCGGACGCGCGTCGTAGTGGGGGAGGGGAATCCCAAGGCCGAGCTGGTCTTCGTGGGGGAGGGGCCGGGAGAAGAGGAGGATCGCCAAGGGAGACCCTTTGTGGGCCCCGCAGGGCAGCTTCTAGACAAAATTATTCAAGCCATGGGTTTCCGGCGCCCCGAGGTCTTCATCGCCAACGTGGTCAAGTGCCGACCTCCCGGCAACCGAACGCCCCTTCCCAAGGAGGTGGAGGCCTGCAGCCCCTATCTTTTCCGGCAACTCAGCGCCATCTCCCCCCGGGTGATCTGCACGCTGGGGGGTGTGGCCACCCAGACCTTGCTGGGGCCGGAGGCCAAGATCACCCGCGTTCGCGGGAGATGGCACCAATGGAGGGGGATCCCGGTGATGCCCACCTTTCATCCCTCATACCTATTGCGGTATCCTGGGAGAAAGAGGGAGGTCTGGGAGGACATGAAGCAGGTCATGGCCTTTATCCAGGGCGGCCTTTTCAGCCCCGGAGGATGAANTTCGCATTTTCCTGGATCCTCGAGGAGGGACTATGGGCGTTATGCTGCGGTTCATTGCGGGGTGGGGCCTTTTGCTCGGATTGTTGGCGAGTCCCATCCGGGCAGAGCTCACGGTGCGTACCGACTCGGCCCCGATCCCTGTCCTCCATGTCTCAGGTGCCATCAACCCCGTGGTGGCTGAGTTCTTGGGCGAGAACCTGCGGAAGGCGGAAGAGGACGAGGCTCCGGCCGTAATCATTCAGTTGGACACCCCCGGTGGGCTGGATACGGCCATGCGGGAGATCATCAAGGATATCCTGGCGAGCCCCGTCCCCGTCATCGTCTACGTGGCTCCCAGTGGAGCCCGGGCCGCATCGGCAGGTGTCTTTATCACTCTGGCGGCGGACGTGGCGGCCATGGCACCGGGGACCAACATCGGAGCAGCTCATCCTGTGGCCATGGGGGCCAAGGAGATGGGTAAGGAGATGGCCCAGAAGGTCGAAAACGACGCTGTGGCCTATATCAAGAGCCTCGCCAACCGAAGGGGCCGCAACGCCCAGTGGGCTGAAGTAGCTGTCCGCAAGAGCGTCTCCGTCACGGCCGAGGAGGCCCTCAAGAAAGGGGTCATCGATTTGATCGCCGAGGACCTCAAGGACCTCCTGGAGCAGGTCAATGGGTGGAAGATCCNTCGACCCGACGGCCAGGAGGTGGCACTGGATCTTCAAGGACACGAATTGNTGCACGTGAGAATGGGATGGCGCCAGCGCATTCTTAATGCCCTAAGTAACCCCAATGTGGCCTACTTGTTGTTGATGATCGGACTGGCCGGGCTCTACTTCGAGCTGTCCCACCCTGGAACCATCTTCCCCGGGGTGGTGGGGGCCATCTCCCTGGTGTTGGCCTTCTATGCCCTTCATACTCTTCCCGTCAACTACGCGGGCATCATCCTGATCCTGCTGGGGATCATTTTCTTCATCCTGGAGATGAAGGTGAGCAGCATGGGGATGTTGACCGTAGCGGGGATCGTCTCTCTCACCTTGGGCTCTTTGATGCTTTTTTCTGGTCCGGGGGCCTACGTGAAGCTGGCCTGGAAGGTCCTGATTCCCACCGTAGTATTGGTCTCGGGCTTTTTCGCTGTGGTAGCCACATTGGCCTTCAAGGCCTATGTGAGAAAACCCGAGTCCGGGGTCGAAGGGATGATCGGCGAGGTCGGTTGGGCCAAATCCAGGCTGGATCCTCGGGGTAAGGTCTTCGTCCATGGGGAGATCTGGAACGCCATCAGCGACGATCCCGTGGAGGAAGGAGAGAGGATCCAGGTGGTGGAGGTCCGTGGAATGGAGCTCAAGGTCAAAAGGCTTTGAGGAAAGGAGGAGGCTATGCCATANGGAACGCTTCTGTTTCCGCTAATCTTGGTCATCATGTTTCTGGCCTCGGCCATCCGAATCGTGAAGGAGTACGAGCGCGCCGTGATCTTTAGGCTGGGCAAGTATATCGGAAGGCTGAAAGGACCGGGGATCATCATCCTGATCCCCGTGATCGACAAGGTCGAACGGAAAGTGGACCTGAGGGTCATTACCCTGGATGTGCCAGCCCAGGATGTGATCACCCGGGACAATGTCTCGGTCAAGGTTAACGCCGTGGTCTACTACCGAGTTGTGGACCCCAACAGGGCGGTGATCCAGGTGGAGAACTATCACCTGGCTACCTCCCAGAAGGCCCAGACCACCCTTCGAAGCGTGCTGGGGGAGGTGGAGCTGGACGAATTGCTGGCCCAGCGGGAGAAGATCAATGCCCGACTACAGGAGATCCTGGATCGTGAGACCGATCCATGGGGTATAAAGGTATCATCCGTGGAAGTCAAACATGTGGACCTTCCTCCCGAGATGACGCGGGCCATGGCACGCCAGGCTGAGGCCGAGAGGGAACGCCGCGCCAAGGTGATCCACGCAGAAGGAGAGTTTCAGGCTGCGACCCGGCTTACCGAGGCAGCCCGTATGATGGGTCCCACACCCATGGCCCTCCAGCTTCGGTTCCTTCAGACCCTTATGGAGGTGGCCTCCGAGAACAATTCGACCATCATCTTTCCCGTGCCCATTGACATGCTTCGGCCTTTCATCCAGACCATCGAATCCTCCAGGGATTCTTCGAGGGCTCCGTCTCCTTCGACTCCGGAAGGGGGAGTCTCTTCTTCTAAGGAGCCCTCATGAAGGGAATCTTCACTCGATGGATCATCAGTGCCATATCGTTGCTCCTGACGGCCGCTCTCCTTCCCGGAATCGAGGTGAGCATCCTGTCGGCCTTTGTGGCATCGGCCTTCCTGGGAGTCTTCAATGCCCTCCTGCGACCCATCCTCCTTATCCTGACCCTCCCCATCAACATCTTGACCTTGGGCCTGTTCACCTTTGTCATCAACGGGCTGATGCTCTACTTGGTGAGCGGAGTCATCAAGGGGGTCGAGATTCAGGGATTCGGGTGGGCCGTCATTGGCGCTGCGCTTTTGAGCTTGATCGGATGGGTACTTCACGCCTTGGTGACTGAAGAGGGGAGGGTGGAGGTGATCGAACTGAAACGGGGCAGGGATGGAACATGGCGTTCATCCTAGGACTAACAGAGACCCACGTTGTGTACCAAAAGGAGGGGCCATGACGCTGAAGAAGGAAGACCTCGTCTCAAGCGTCTATGAGAAGACGGATTTGAGCAAGTCGGAATGCAAACGGACGGTGGAGACCCTTTTTGAGATTATTAAGGAGACCCTGGAGCAGGGAGAAGAGATCAAGATAAGCGGGTTCGGGAAGTTTCAGGTCAAGGAAAAAAGACAGCGGCGGGGGCGCAATCCCCAAACCGGGGAGGATATGGTCCTCAGAGAGCGGCGGATACTGGTCTTTCGGACCTCGCCCGTCCTGAGGGCCAAGCTCAACTCTGGCAGGAGGTAGAGAAATCCGCTCGTCGCAGGGTCACTCAAGGCCCGGGCGGTTCACTTGGTACGTGGCCGCCTGGGCCTCTTTCGAGGAGGGGGCGTGAAAAGGGACAGAGCATCAGAACCTTCCTCTACCAGAAACGAAAAGAATATCTCCGTGGTAAGACTCACCCCCATGATGCAGCAATACCTGCAGATCAAGCAGGAACATCCGGACGCCATCCTGTTTTACCGTATGGGTGATTTTTATGAAATGTTTTTTGAAGACGCTAAGATAGCGTCTACTATTTTAGATATTGCTTTAACTTCAAGGGACAAGGACAAAGAGGGAGGGGTGCCCATGTGTGGGGTGCCCTATCATGCTGCCTCCTCTTACATCGCAAGGCTTATCGAACGCGGATACAAGGTGGCCATCTGCGAGCAAGTGGAGGATCCTCGAGAGGCCAAGGGGCTGGTTCGCCGGGAGGTCGTCCGGGTAGTTACGCCGGGACTGGTCTTGGACCCGGAGAGCTTGGTCTCCGATGAAAACAACTTCGTCTTGGCCGTNTTTGCGGATACGGTTGGATATGGGGTGTCCTATTTGGACGTTTCCACGGGAGAATTTCGGGTCACCGAAGTCCAGGATGAAAGGTCTTTTCTGACCGAGGTGGAGCGCATAGGACCTCGCGAGATCCTTTTTCCTCAGGCCCTTCTGGAGGAACAGCCGGGGCTTATCCAAAAACTTTCGGCCTTGAGCCGTGCCGTGCAGAACCCTCGTCCTTTGGATGAATTCCATCCGGATCGCTGCCAGAGGATGCTGTGCGAACACTTTGGGGTCTCCTCGCTGGAAGGCTTCGGGTGCAAGGGGATGTCTGTGGGGATTCAAGCCGCCGGTGCGGTACTTCGATACGCCAAGGAGACCCAGGGGGAAGAGCTACCTCATATTCGGACTCTGAGACCTTATCATCTCCACGAACATATGGCCCTCGACGACTGGACCCGGAGAAACCTGGAGCTCTTCGAAAACCTCCAGGACCGATCCAGAAAGGGGACTCTCATCGCTTGCCTGGACCGGACGTTGACCCCCATGGGTGGGAGACTCATCCGGAAGTGGTTGAGCTACCCCTTACTGGATCCTCAAGCCATAAAGGGACGGCTCGATGCAGTGGAGGAACTCGTCCAAGGAGAGAGGATCCGAGAAGGGATCCGTGGTTATTTGAGCGAGATTCAAGATCTAGAGAGGCTCGCCAGCCGGGTGATTCTGGGCACGGCCAACGCACGCGACTTGGTTGGATTGAAGAATTCATTGAAGGGTCTTCCTGGAATCCGGAAGATCCTGGAGGAGACCTCCAGCCCTCTCCTTGTGGAGATTCTGGAGGAGCTGGATCCATTGGAGGATGTGGTTGGCTGGATCCATCAGGCCTTGGTGGACGACCCGCCCGCCGGTCTTAAAGAAGGGGGGTTGATTCGGGAAGGATTCGATCCTCGCTTGGATGAATGGATTCGAATTAGCCGTGAAGGAAAGACCTACATCTCACGTCTGGAGGCCGCAGAGAGAAAACGCACAGGAATCCCCACTTTAAAAGTCGGGTATAATAAGGTCTTCGGATACTATATCGAGGTGACAAAGACACACACCCATGCCGTGCCCGCGGATTACGTACGCAAACAGACCCTCGTCAACGCGGAGCGCTATATCAACGAAGAGCTCAAGGCGTATGAGATGAAGGTCTCCAACGCGGAGGAACGCAGGACTGCCCTGGAATATGAGCTCTTCCTGGACCTCCGACGAAGGGTGGCCAGTGAGGGGGAGAGGATTCAACGAACGGCCACGGCCTTGGCCCGACTGGACGTGCTGGCCTCGTTGGCTTTGGTGGCCGTGGACCATCGCTACGTCCGCCCCCAAGTCGATGACGGGAATGTCATCCAAATCCAGGACGGCAGACATCCAGTGGTGGAGCGTATGGATCTTCGAGAACGCTTCGTCCCCAACGATCTCACCCTTGATCCCAGGGAGACCCAGATGATCATCCTCACTGGTCCCAATATGGCGGGCAAATCCACCTATCTGCGCCAAGTGGCCCTCATCGTCCTAATGGCGCAGATGGGTTCGTTCGTCCCCGCCTCGGAGGCCCGCATCGGGGTCGTAGACCGCATCTTCACCCGCGTGGGCGCCATGGACAATCTCGCTCGAGGACAGAGCACCTTCATGGTGGAGATGAACGAGACGGCCCAGATCCTGCACAATGCCACGCCCAGGAGCCTGATCATCCTGGATGAGATCGGCAGAGGCACCAGCACCTTCGATGGGCTCAGCATCGCCTGGGCTGTGGCGGAGTTCATTCTGGACCATCCACGGATCGGAGCCAAGACCCTCTTCGCCACCCACTACCACGAGCTGACGGAGCTGGCACATACACGCCCGAGAGTGAGAAATTATCATATTGCTGTCAGAGAATGGAACGATCAGGTCATCTTCCTCCGCAAGGTAGTGGAGGGCGCCACGAGCCGTTCATATGGAATTCAGGTGGCCCGCCTTGCGGGATTGCCGGAGGAGGTCGTCCAACGCGCTCAAGAGATCCTCTTCAATCTGGAGAGGGGGGAGTTCGATGAAGTGGGCGAACCTCGTCTTGCCCGTTCCCGAAGACGTCGTCGTGAATCCCCCTCGAATCCCCGCCAGTTGAGTCTCTTCGGTGACGGGGGAGGGGGATGGCTGATGGAGGATCTGCGAGCTCTAGACCTGGACACCTTGACTCCCTTAGAGGCCCTGAACCTGCTTCATCGATGGAAGGAGCGGATTCGTTCTTCCTCCGGGGCCGACTCAGGCAGGAGCTCAAAGACAGCATCCCTCTCGGAGGAAGAGAAAAAAGCCCGCGGAAAGGATGGATGGCCCCCGTCTCTCTCCAGAAGAGGGGGAAGAAAACATCCGTGGGGGCGGGTCTAGGGGAGAAGGGCATGGGGCTCAGGGTGAAGTTCTGGCTCGAAAAGGACGGAGATTTGGTCTTCAGCAGCGGCCGAAGGGATCTCCTCAGGAGAATCAGAGAGCTGGGATCCCTGCACAGGGCGGCCAAGAGTCTCTCCATGTCCTATCGGGCTGCATGGGGGAAGATCCGAAACACGGAACAACGCCTAGGCTGGAAACTCGTTGAGACCAGAGGTCCTCGCAAACACTTGGTCCTGACCCGTCGGGGGGAAGAGTTTCTGGACCGGTACACGGCCTTCGAGGAAGAGGCTACACGACTGGTGGAAGAGCTATATCGAAAGAGGTTTCCATCCGAATTCTGACCTATTCCCGCCCCCTTTTCGTCCTCTATCTGCTGCATGGAGACCGGCCGTTAGCCGGGCCAGGGGAAGGGTTCCCGAAGGAGCAAGAGCGGATCCCCGAATGATCCTCGGTCTTCTCAATGCTTTCGGAATGTTGGAGGCGCATCGACATGGGGGCTGATTCCCGTATTCGGGCTGTAGGTCGGCTCGTTCTCGAGACGGCCCAATACTTGGGCGAGCTGAGCCTCTTCACCACNGACTCCCTGAGACGCCTAGGGAGCCGTCCCTTCTATGTGGGCCCGCTAATCCAACAGATGGAAGCCCTGGGTATCCGGTCACTTCCTTTGGTGACAGTGGCCGCTCTTTCCATCGGACTGGTTATGGGCATGCAGACTTCGGGAATTCTCGTTCGGTTCGGGTCTGCTCATTACATGGCCAGCATCGTGGGGCTGTCCATGGTCCGGGAATTGGGGCCCATGATCACCGCCTTGATGGTGGCGGGACGATGCGGATCCGGGATCAGTGCGGAGCTCGGCTCCATGAAGGTCACCCGCCAGATCGACGCCATGCGTGTCTGCGCCGTAGACCCCATGCGATACCTGGTGATACCCAGGGTGTTGGCCTCCATTCTCTGTCTCCCCCTCCTGACCGTATGGTCTGATGTAGTAGGGGTGGCTGGCGGCATGGTCATCGGAGCAACCCATCTCGGCATTGAGCCGGCGTCTTACATCCAGATGACCGTCCGGTCCGTCTCTCTCCAGGATTTCGGGGCCGGTCTCTCCAAGACTTTGGTCTTCGGTCTCATCATCGGAGCCGTGGGCTGCTTCCACGGGTTCCGTACGATGAGGGGAACCGCGGGAGTGGGCCGTTCCACCACCACCGCGGTAGTGGCCTCTTCATTACTCATAGTGCTGGCGGACATCTTCCTGACGCGTCTGACGTTGTAGGACTTCACTGGGAGGGTCCCCCATTAGGGAGGATTCGAGGTCGAAAAAAGACCGGATCCAGGAGATGACGAGAATGGATTCTTCGCCGAGAGGCGGTCCCTGGAAGGGTCTGTTCCGTGGGAGGGGAANGGCCTCTTCCCCAATGATCGTTTTCCGAGGTNTCCGCAAATCCTTCGGTTCCATCCCGGTTCTGCGGGGTGTCGATTTGGAGGTATCTCCCGGGGAGACCCTCACGGTGCTGGGGCGGAGCGGAACGGGGAAATCTGTTTTGGTGAGCATGCTGGTGGGGCTAGAGAGACCGGATGAAGGGTCCATCTGCATCGGGGGAGTGGAGGTCAGCCGTTTTAAAAGGGAGGAGGATTGGTATCCTCTGCGAATGAAGATCGGTTTCCTGTTTCAGGGCTCCGCCCTCTATGACTCCATGACGGTGCTCGAGAACGTAGCCTTTCCCTTGATTCATCGCGGCGATCTCTCCCGGGAAGATGTCCTCTCGCTGGTCCGGAGACGTCTGCGTCAGGTGGAACTGGATGAGAGCGTGGAAGAAAAGTATCCTTCCGAGCTCAGCGGAGGGATGCAGAGGAGGGTGGCACTGGCCAGGACCTTGATGCTCTCCCCCAAGATCCTGATCTACGACGAGCCCACGGCGGGGCTGGATCCCATCACCTCGGACGGAATCGGACAGCTGATCCGGCACATCCAAAGGCGGAGCCGTGCCACCTCCGTGGTGGTGACTCATGACGTCCGTTTGGCCGCGAGGGTCTCGAATCGAGTGGCCGTCCTGGAAGAGGGAAGGGTCATTCAGGTCGGGCCTCTGGCCGAGCTGGTCCGGTCGGATCATGCTGGTGTCCGGGCCTTCTTTCGACGGTCCGGAGGCCGCGGAGAGACCAGAGGTCCCCTGCGCGTCTGAGGCAGNCTCGGCCCCGCCTTCCAGACAGCGGCCTCAGAGGAGGAACCATGAGTCTTGCGTCCAGTCGCAAGATGGAGTTATGGGTGGGCACGTTCATCCTCATATCCATGGCTCTGCTGTTCTTTTTGATCATCTTTATGGCCGGCCAGAAGAAAGTCTTCGCGGACAAGTATCACCTGCGGGCCGTATTCCGGGATGTCCAGGGCCTCCGCGTGGGCGCTCCAGTTATGTTAGCGGGGCTGCAATGCGGTTCCGTGAAGGCCATTGAATTCACCCCTCAGGGGGATCTCCTGGTGACGCTTCAGATCCGAAAGGAGTTTCAGTCGCAGATCCGAGAGGACTCCGTGGCCTCTATCGGTACCATAGGCCTTTTGGGAGACAAGAGCGTGGAAATCACCTCCGGTTCACGCGATTCCCCCGTAGTCCAGGATGGGGGACTGCTCAAGACCCAGGCTAGCATGACCTTCGGCGAGGTCCTGAATCGAGCTCGTCCGGCGTTCGAGGCCTTGAGCGCGACCCTCATCAACCTTAAGGCCATTACGGATCAGCTGGTGGGCACTCAAGCCGATCTTCAAGCGGCAACGAGAGAACTCAGGGGCATCCTGGAAAAGGTCAACCGAGGCCAAGGGTCCGTGGGGAAGTTCTTCACTCAGGACAACTTTCATCGGGCGGCGTTGGAGGTAATGGAGCAGGCAGGGCGGGTCATGGAGCAGATGAGGGATCCGCAAGGGACCTTTGGAGCCCTCATTACCGACCGGCGACTTTACGATCGGACCCTTGCGTCCGTGGAAGAGTTGAGCAGAGCGGTCCGCCGCATGGAACAGTGGATGGACGGAATGGGGCCCCTGGTGGATGAGGCCCGCCGTGGGGTGGGGGAAGGAACGGCGGCCATGGAAGATCTTCGCCGTATCCTGAAGCGGGTGGAAGGGGCCTCTCGAGGCCTTGAACTCTCCATGAAGCGTCTGCCCGCCCTGATGGAAGAGGTCGAGGCCATTCTGCGCCAGGCCAGAGGAGCCTTGACGGATGCCCGGTCGGTCATCCGAGCCGCCCAATCGCACTGGCTCATTCGTTCGTACATGGAGGAGCCCGAGGAGGCAGCGGTTTTCTATGAACCTCGCTAGGCAGATCATTCCCCGTGGACTCCTTTCGGTGGTCGCCTTGGCCTGGATGATCGCCCTTTGGGCTTGTTCGTCCCCTCTTCCAAACGGCCCCGAGGAGGAACCCCAGCGGGAGGTCTTGAGGAGGAATGCTCAAGGAGTGAAGCTTCAGCAAGAAGGAGATTTCGAGACCGCAGAGGTCCTCTATCGGTCCGCCTTGAGGCTTGCCAGAATGACGGATTCCCTGGATCTTCAGGCCCTTGTCCTGCATAACCTGGGCTCCCTTCATCAGTCTCGGGGGCGGACAGAGGAGGCCCTTCACGCCTACCGAGAGGCTCGTCGTCTCCGCATCCTCCTCAAGGACGCCCGATGGGCCATGCTCGAGGACGTGCATCTGGCAGGGGTTCTGCTGGAGTTGGGCCGTCAAGAGGAGGCTCAACGGAAACTTTTGATCGCCGAGCGATGGTCGCGCAAGGAAGGGGACTCCCGCCTCCTGTCCATGGCCCTAGCAGGTCTCTCGCGCCTCAATCGGAGCAGAGGAGAGCTGAGAGCGGCAGAGGAGCTACTGATGAAGGCCCTGAAGCTGGACCGAAAGATAGCCGACAGGACCTTGGAGGCAGCCCACTTGGCCCAGCTTGGAACGCTTCGTATGGAACAAGGAAGATTCCATGAGGCCCAAAGAGATCTGGAAGAGGCCCTCGCCTTGGACAAGGCGAGGAATCACGTCTTTGGCATCGCCATGGACCTTTACCATCTGGCCGTATTGCACTTTCGGAAGGGCAGAAGAAAGGAGGGAATGACATTGGCCCAAAGGGCCATCCCCATTTTAGAACAACTCGGGCTGGACGGGCCGATGGAGGAGTTGACCCTCCTGATGAAGGGAGCCCCCCGCACCACGCGTCCGGGCTCCCCCTCCCAAGGANGGAACTCCATGTCGCTTTCCGACCCTTAAGTGTAAGGGATCGTCCTTAAAAGTACCGCAGCTGCACTCAATCCTCACGGAAATGGAGAAAGAACTCCTGATTCCCTTTGGCTCCGAGGATGGGAGAGGCAAAAGGAGCGGCGACCCCAAGGCCCAATTCACGGCCCACCCCAGAGATCTCCTCCAAGACCCTTTGATGGAGCCGAGGATCCCGCACGACTCCCCCTTTTCCCACCTCTTTGGGCCCCACCTCAAACTGGGGTTTGACCAGGGCCAGAATCTCCTTGGGCGGGCCGAGGAGACGCTCAACCACAGGCAGAACGATCCGAAGGCTGATGAATGAGACGTCCACGGTGGCCAAGTCCGGAACCGGATCCAGTCGATTCGGATCCAGGTATCGGATATTGACCCTCTCCATGATCCGGACGCGCGGGTCGCGGCGAAGACGATAGTGGAGTTGACCGTAGCCCACATCCACGGCGTAGACCTGGAGGGCACCCCTCTGAAGTAGGCAGTCCGTAAAGCCTCCTGTGGAAGATCCCACGTCCACGGCCACGCGCCCCATAACGTCCACCCTAAAATGTTCCAACGCCCCCTCCAGCTTGAGCCCTCCGCGGCTCACATAAGGATTGGGATCCTCACGAACCGTGATTGAGGCGGCCAACGGATAGGTCCTTCCGGGTTTGTCCGCGGGCTTTCCCTCCACCTCCACCGCCCCGGCCATGATGAGCGCCCGGGCGCGTTCCCTTGTCTCTGCAAGGCCACGGAGGACGAGGAGACGATCCAGTCGTTCCTTTTTGGACACACGGGTCAAGGAATCGGTTACCTTTAGCTCCATCTTCCGCCGTGGCGGAGGGAAAGAGCGGCCAACCCTTGGGAAGCCTCCCCTTCGAGCCAACGAAGGATTCGCCGGGCGATGCCTTGGGAATCGAGGCCCAACTGACGGCGTAGGAGATCCTGCCGACCGTGTTCCACGAAGACGTCTGGGATGCCGATCCTCAACATCCGGAGCTCCGAAAGGTCGCCCATTCGTTCCTGAAGGCATTCCAGCACGGCGCTTCCAAACCCTCCGGCCAGCACGTTCTCCTCCACCGTGACCACGCGCGGGATCCTCCGCACCAAGGGAAGGATCCTCTCCTCATCCAGAGGCTTGATGAAACGGGCATTGATCACAGTGGCCTGGATCCCCTCTCGGCTCAAATCTTCTGCGGCCGCTAAGGCTGGGTGGACCATAGAACCCACGGCGATCAGCAGAATAGCATCCCCCTCCCGAAGGATCTCACAGCGGCCCACTGGGAGGGGAGAGATTTCCTCTTCCGAAAGGAGCGGAACCCCCACCCCTTTCCCTCGGGGATATCGGAGGGCGCTTGGACCCTCGATCTCCAGCGCAGTGGCGAGCATGCGTTGCAGCTCGCGTTCATCCTTGGGCGCCATAAGGGTCATATTGGGCATGGGCCTCAGGTAAGAGAGGTCGAAGAGGCCATGATGGGTAGGTCCGTCCTCTCCGACGATCCCTCCTCGGTCCATGGCGAAGACCACGGGAAGGTTCTGGAGGCACACATCATGGAGAATCTGATCGTAGGCGCGCTGAAGGAAGGTAGAGTAGATGGCCACGACTGGTCTCAGTCCCTGGGTGGCCAAACCCGCCGCGAAGGTGACTCCATGTTGTTCGGCGATTCCAACGTCATAGAAGCGATCCGGAAAGGCTTCAGCGAAGGACTCAAGACCCGTCCCCTGCGGCATGGCGGCGGTGATGGCCACCACCCTTTCGTCTTTGCGGGCCAGGGTCATGAGGGTTCTGCCAAAGACGGAGGTATAGGTGACGGGACCCTTCTTGGTGGGAATCTCTCCCGTGAGCGGGTCAAAGGGTCCCACCCCGTGAAACCGGGTCGGCTCCCTCTCAGCGGGCTCGTAGCCTTTGCCCTTTCGGGTGATTACATGCAATAGGATGGGACCACGGAGCTGCCTTACGTTCTTCAGGGTCTCCACAAGAGGACGCAGACGGTGTCCGTCCACGGGTCCCACGTACTTGAACCCAAGCTCTTCGAAGAGAATACCCGGTGTCAGGAAACCCTTGGCCATTTCCTCCCATTTTTTGGCCAACCTGGAGACATGATCCCCCACGGCTGGCAAAGTCTTCAAAAACCCTTTCATCTCCTCCCGGACTCGGGTGTAGAGCTGTCCGGTGAGAATGCGGCTGAGATAGGTGGAGAGGGCTCCCACATTGGGAGAAATGGACATCTCATTGTCATTGAGGATTACCACAAGGTCTCGATCCAAGCTTCCTGCGTGATTCAACGCCTCAAAGGCCATACCCGCTGTCATGGAGCCGTCCCCGATGACGGCGACGACCCGGGCGGCCTCGCCCTTGAGTGCCATTGCCTCGCTCATTCCGAGGGCCGCCGAGATGGAGGTACTGCTGTGTCCGGTCCCGAACGTATCGAAGAGGCTCTCCTCTCTCCTAGGGAAACCGCTTATCCCCCCCAATTGGCGCAAGGTATGGAATTGCTCCTTCCTGCCGGTCAGCAGCTTATGGGGGTAGCATTGGTGACCCACATCCCAAACGATGAGGTCTCGAGGAGTGTGAAAGACGTAGTGGAGGGCCAAGGTAAGCTCCACCACCCCGAGATTGGAGGCCAAATGCCCTCCGTTTCGGGCCACGATCTGAACGATAACATGGCGGATTTCTTCGGCCAGTCTCCGCAGATCGTCCATCTCCAAGGACCTGAGATCCGAGGGGTGGGCGATACGATCCAACAATGGGGTTTCCATCTTTACCGATCCCTCTCGATCATGTAGGAGGCGATCCATCGAAGTGGGTCGGCCTTTTTGTCCAGGGGAGAGAGGGCATCCAAAGCTTCCTCCACCAATTGCCCGAGACGGGTCCGAGTCCGCTCCAGGCCGAAGAGGGCGGGGTAAGTCATCTTACCCTTGGAGGCGTCGGTCCCCACGGACTTCCCCAACTTACGGGGATCCCCTTCCACGTTGAGCAGATCGTCGCGGATCTGAAAGGCCAATCCCAGCCGTTCCCCGTAACGGGTCAGACGCTCCAGCACATCCTCGGATGCANGGGCCAAGATCGCCCCTGTTCTCACGGAGGCCCGGATCAGGGCTCCGGTCTTGTGCGAATGAATGAAGTGTAGCACCTCCTCCTCAGGAGGGCGGTTCTCCGATAGGATATCCAAAGCCTGCCCCCCCACCATTCCTTGGGATCCGGCGGCGTGGGCCAGTTCATGGATGGCTCTCAGGAGGGCTCGGGGATCGAGGCGCTCCANGGTGGAGGGAGAAGAGAGCAGGCGGAACGCCTCTGTCAAGAGGNCATCTCCGGCCAGAATGGCCATGGCCTCTCCGAAGACTACATGGTTGGTGGCCTTCCCCCGACGCAGATCGTCGTCGTCCATAGCCGGAAGGTCGTCGTGAATTAGGGAGTAGGTGTGGATCAGCTCCAAGGCGCAAGCAAAGGGGAGACATGCGTCGGAGTCGCCCCCCACGGCCTCCGCTGCGGCGAGGTGGAGAATGGGCCGGATCCGTTTTCCCCCGGCAAAGAGCGAATAGTGCATGGCCTTGTGAAGCTGTGCCGGTGGATGGTTCTCAGGGGGGATAAGTGAGACCAGGGCCGACTCAACCCGTTGACGTTGTCGATGGAGGTAGTCTTTCAGTGCCATCCTTCAGCGCTCGCTCTCCTCCTCGCTCTTCTCCCAGGCGCGTGTGGCAAGGACTCCCTCGTGATCCCGCATAAGGATCTCCACCCGCTTTTCCACCTCGTCCAGTTTTCGGGAGCAGATTCCGACGAGGCTGATGCCCTTTTCAAAGAGAGCCAAAGCCTTCTCGAGGGGGATCTCTCCCTGCTCCAGGGTCTGAACGATTCCCTTTAATTCCGCGAGGGCCTCTTCAAAAGTAATCTCTTTCATCTCCGGCCGATGGATCAAGAATTTGCTTTGCAGTCTACCTAATTGGGGAAAAAAGTCAATTGTCTCCTTTCCGACTTGTGCCCTTCCTTGACAGAGGGAAGACCCCGGGGCTATGGTTTTCAAAACGGTCCTTCGGTCGGATGAGGGGTAATGAAGGCCGCGGTGCTTTCGAAAAGCGGTGAGCTGCGGGTGGTGGAAATGCCCGAGCCGAGGATCCGCAAGGGAGAGATGCTTGTCCGGACGCAGGCGTGCGGCCTTTGTGGAAGCGACCTTTTCAAGATCCGAAATCGATCGGTCCCTCCCGGCACAGTCTTGGGTCACGAGGTGGTGGCCGTTGTGGAGCAGTGTCCTCCTTCCTACAGAGGCCTTTTCCCTCCTGGGACCCGGGTGACGATCTCCAATCACATCCCGTGCGGCCGATGCGATCCCTGTCGACGGGGGCGGATATCTATGTGCCCCCAGTTTCAAGGCACCTCCATGGATCCCGGAGGATTCGCCGAGTTCATCCGGGTCCCCGAGACCCATCTCCCCGAAGGAGTGATCCCCTTGCCGGAGCATCTCTCCGATGAAGAGGCCGTCATGGTGGAGCCGCTGGCATGCTGCTTGAGGGCCCTGGAACGGTGGGGCCCGGAAAAAGGGGAGAGGGTCTGGATCGTGGGCTTGGGCCCCATCGGCCTCCTCATGGCTCTGCTCCTTCGATGGGTAGGGGCCGAGCCCTACGGTGTGGACCCGATCCCGAAGAGAAGGGAGACGGCCTATAGGATGGGTTGCACGGGTGTCCGCACACCGGAAGAGGCCCAAGAGGAGGGTCCCACCCGGGGGGTGGTCATCACGGTCTGTAATGCTTCGAGCCTGAAGACGGGGTTTCGGTTGGTACGTCCCGGGGGATGGATCGGGCTCTTTGCAGGGCCCTCGCGGGACGTACCACTCCCCCTAGACCTGCATCGCTTATACAAGGGGGAAATCGACTTGCTCCCCTCCTATTCCACGGGTCCGGAGCATATGAAACGGGCCCGAGACTTGCTTTGTAGCGGGCAGATACGGACAACCGGCCTCATCAGCCACACGTTGCCCATTGAGGAGATTCAGAAGGCGGTCCATATGGCCGAGCGGANGGAGGGGCTCAAAGCTCTCCTTCGTTTTTGATCAAAAGGAATCCCGAACTAGGGGAACGACTCATGTCTAGGACTATGAAAGCCGCCCTGATGTTCGGCAAAGGGGATCTTCGAATCCAAGAGGTCCCTGTGCCTCGCCCGGGCCCCGGAGAGATCCTGGCGCGGGTGGAAGTGGCGCTCACCTGCGCCACCGACCTCAAGACTCTCCGGCGAGGTGGACACGTAATGATCCCGCAGCTGCCTTCCCCGCTGGGCCATGAGTTTGCGGGCGTGGTAGAGGAAGTGGGGGAAGGGGTGGAGGACGTCTCTCCCGGAACAAGGATCGTGACGGCCAACTCNGCCCCTTGTTTCCGGTGTCAATATTGTCGATCCGGGCGATACAATCTGTGCGATCACCTGGAGTTCCTAAACGGGGCCTATGCCGAGTATATCCGAATCCCGTCATCCATTGTCCGCTCCAACCTCCATACCCTGCCTGATGGGGTCCTGCCCGTCCAAGCGGCCCTCACCGAACCTCTCGCCTGCGTGCTCAACGGATTCGAAAGCTCGGGGATCGAAGAGGGTCAAACTGTATGTGTCCTGGGAACGGGCCCCATCGGTTTGCTCTTTGTGGCTCTAGCCGCACGAAAGGGGGCCCGAGTCATCGCTGTGGGCCGAAATCCCATGAAGTTGCGGAAGGCCAAGGCCTTGGGAGCATGCGTGGTCCTTCCCTTATCCGAGGGAGAGGCTGCCATCCGGAGATACACCCCCCAAGGTCGTGGTGCCGATGTGGTCATCGAGGCGGTGGGAAGGACCGAGATGTGGGAACTGGCTATTGAGATCGTCAAAAAAGGAGGCCTCGTCAACCTCTTCGGTGGACCTCCCAGGGGAAGCCGCGCTCGGATCGATGCCTACTCGGTCCATTACGGGCAGAAGTCCATTATCAGTATCTTCCACCATACCCCGCACCATGTAGCCGCCGCACTGGGTCTCCTTATCCAAGGAGTGATCCGAGGGGAGGAATTGATCACTCACCGGATCCCCTTGAATGAACTCCCCCAGGCGTTCGAGTGGATGAGTCGAGGAGANGCATTGAAGGTGGCCGTCGAGTTTCCCAGATCCTAGGGTCCNAGCCAGAGAAAAGAGGAGGCGGTTTGGGCTTGGAAGTCTTTCTGACGCCTAGGAGTATCGCCGTTGTGGGAGCCAGCGATCGTCCCGGATCCTGGGGATCCTTCATCATGGAGAGCCTTAAAACATGGGGGTTCCCGGGAGAGATCTACCCGGTCAATAGACGGACACGGCGTTTATATGGACTGGATGCCCATCCTCACGTCCGCTCGTTGCCGGAGGGGGTGGATTTGGCCGTTCTGACCATCCCTGAGGGTCAGATCGAGGAGGTCGTCCAAGCCTGTGGAGAAAAGGGTGTCCGGGGACTCATCCTCATCACTGCGGGCTTCGGCGAGTCCGTGGAAGGAGGACGCGGCAGGGAGGAAGCCCTTGCCCGATTGGCCAAGAGGTTCGGGATGAGGATCCTGGGACCCAATGTGAGCGGTGCCTTCAACCTCCATGCTCGATTCAACGCCTCGGGCTCTCCCGCAGAGCACCTCACTCCCACTCCCTTGGCCGCAGTCTGCCAAGGGGGATACGCGTTCTACGATCTCCTTGCCCAAGCCCACGAGAGAGGCATGGGTGTAGGGAAGTTCGTCCACACGGGCAATGAATGCGATTTGGAGGTGACGGACTTTGTTGAGTACTTTGGAGAGGATCCCCAAGTAAAAGGGATTTTGCTCTACCTGGAGACATTGAGGCAGGGCAGACGGTTCCTTGAGGTGGCACGTCGCGTGACACGGGAAAAGCCGGTAGTGGTTTACAAGGCGGCGAGGACCGCTGGGGGACAGCGTGCCGCGAGAAGTCATACGGGGGCGCTCTCTGGGAAAAAGACCGTCTATGAAGGTGCCTTAAGGCAGGCAGGGATAATTCTCGCGCCCTCCATGGAACTGCTGCTTCCCTTGGGTCATGCCTTGATCGAACGTCCTTCCATGTGTGGGAACCGGGTGGCCATCGTCACCATGGGAGGTTCCTGGGGAGTTGCACTCACGGACCACCTGGAGGAGGTGGGGCTCAGGGTCCCCGAGCTGAGCCCACCTCTGCAGAGGCGTCTTCGGGATCTCGGTATGCCCCTTCGGGCATCGACCCGCAATCCTGTGGACGTAGGGGCAGCAGGGCCACTGGTCCTCTCGGTGGACGCCCTCATGGAGATCGGCCGTGCCATCCTGGAATCCAGGGAAGTGGATGCGTTGGTGCTCTACGGCCTTGGTAGGCCTGGACGATGGAACGAGAGGATGTCCCCGGGAAGACGTCTCTTCCTCGAGTTGGAGAAAGAGGTCATGCGGGTCTATGACGGGCTGCAGAAGGAGATGGAGAAGCCAGTGATTGTGGGCTGTTGCTTGTCTCCCTGGGAGAGCCAGGCCGTGATGGACCTCAACGCCGAGGGGATCAGGATCCTGCATCGGTTGGATGATATTGCTTGGGTTCTCTCACTCCTCAAGGAGTTCTGGGAGAAGAGGAGGCAGATCCGGAGAGATATTTAAGGAGGGGAAGATGAATGTGCCGAAATTTGAGCCTATGGAAACCAATCTGACATATGAACAAGCATCGGCCCTTCTGGATATCCATATCCATGATCCGGGTATCCGAGCCCATTGCCGTGAGACCGAAATGATTATGAGGGCCCTTGCTCGCAGGTTCGGACAGGACGAGGAACAATGGGCCGTTGTGGGGCTGCTCCATGACATAGACTTTGAGAAGACCCGCAATACTCCATCTCAGCACTGCGTCCTGGCCAAGGAGATCCTTCGCGAAGCGGGTATGTCCGAAGAGGCCATCNAGGTGATCTTCTCCCACGCCTATGGGACGGAATGCGGTGGAGAAGAGGCCAAGGGACGGAGCCGTACGCGCCCCATCGAACATGCCTTAGTGGCTGCCGAGACCCTCACGGGNCTCATTTATGCGGCGGCCCTGATGACCCCGAACAAGAAGCTGGAGGACCTGTCGGTCAAGTCCCTCAAGAAGAAATATAAGAGCAAGGCCTTCGCGCGAAACTGCAACCGCGCCTTCATTGCTGAAATCCAAGAAACTGGCCTTTCCCTGGAGGAGTTTTTCGAGCTGGGGATCGAGGCCATGAAGCCCATTGCATCGGAGATCGGAATCTAGGGCCGCCACTTCACTCCTCGTCCCGGCAGAAAGCTGGGGAGGTGGCAACCTTCTTGAAGCCCAGACGACTAAAGGAACAGAGAAAGTGGATTCCACCCGGGCGAGGAGGTGGCCCGATGAGGCGCATAATCGGCATTGTAATCCTTTCCTTGATCGTGATCCTCGGTTCCATCCTGATCCTCTCAAAGGAGGGGAGGGCGGGGGTCTCGGTAGAGGTGAATCTCTTCTATCAGTCGCTTGCGCCGTATGGGAATTGGGTACAACTTTCGGGCTATGGGTATGTCTGGTACCCCCACGCGGTTCAGGTGGATTGGAGGCCCTACACGTATGGGCACTGGGTTTGGACGACCCACGGTTGGAAATGGCGGTCTTACTGGAGATGGGGTTGGGCCCCTTTTCATTACGGCCGATGGAAGTGGACACGACGTTACGGGTGGGTATGGATCCCTGGCGGGGTCTGGGCTCCGGCCTGGGTGGTGTGGTACACCACAGACGAGTATATCGCCTGGACCCCCATGGGGCCTTATTGGTCATCCGGCTATTATCCGGAGGAGCCCCAACGGTGGATCGTGGTTCCAGTTCATGGATTCTTCTCCATACAACTCCATCGAGTGATCCTTCCTCCCCAAAGAGTCAAGGTGATCTTCAAGATCCGTCATCCAAGACATAGACATCACTTTGGATATTTGCCTCACAAAGGAGATGAAGATGGCCTAAGGGATCGAAATGTATACAGAAAAGGACCGGATATCCGCTGGATACGTGCAAAGATCTCATCAAAAAAACCCCAGGGAGGGATCTCCTCTGGCCGCTATGAGAAACATGAAAAAAAAGTGAAAGANAAGAAGATCTTTAAAAATACAAGATATTTGATATCAAGTAGATATTATGCTTCACCTAATACAGCGCTTAANGATAACTCACAAATTTACCCCAAATCGGCAACATCTAAACTAANACTTCATAAACGGAGGTATAACATTCAGAAANAACATAAAATAGTGACGCAAAAACGCGTGTTAGAGGCTAGTGGAGGCAGTATTCCTACGAAAAGCGTGAGGAGAAAACCTTCTCACCAAGTGAGGCAGGACCTCAGGCTGAACGTGAAAGATCATGAAGGAAGGTCCCGAAAGGCGAGCTTCCATAGGCGACCAGTTTGCAGAAAGAACATAAAAGGGCAACACCTTCGGATACGAGACCGTGTGCGCAAAGGTTTTTCCTTTAGAGACCCTTTGGGAGGATCTATGGATGAGGGACGTTTTGGTGAGGTCGGACGTGGGAAGGAGCACATGGGAAAAATTCGATATGGTAGGGGTGTTGTGCAACAGAGGTGAGGCGGGACCAGCGGGCTTTATTTTTTGAAATGTTAAAGTTGACATAATATATCTTATCGGACGTTAACGAGATGGCTCGGGAGGGACTTCGAGGGGTCTTTCCCGACGCTGGTTGACATCCGCCCACCAATGGACTATCGTCTCTAGTCGTTGTTGGGGAATTGTTATGGGGGATTNGATGGGATGTCCAAGCGAGTAGCGATCGTTGGAACAGGATCTTATCTGCCGGAAAAAATTCTCAGCAATTTCGACCTCGAAAAGATCGTGGACACCTCGGACGAATGGATCTATACCCGAACGGGAATCCGAGAAAGAAGGGTGGCCCGCCCCGACGAGAACACCTCGGATCTGGCCCGGGAGGCCTCCTTGAAGGCCTTGGAGATGGCCGGGATGCGCCAAGAGCAGATCGAGTTGATCGTTATGGCTACCATCACCCCGGACACACATTGTCCCGCAGGGGCCAACTGGCTTCAGGCTAAACTCAACTGTCCCAGAGCGGTCACTTTCGATGTAACCGCCGCATGCACGGGTTTCATCTTCGCCCTTTCGGTGGCCGAGCAATACCTGAAAAACGGCACCTTCAAAAATGCCCTTGTGGTGGCTTCGGAAGTCATGACCCGCACGCTGGACTATACGGATCGATCCAGCTGCATTCTTTGGGGAGACGGTGCAGGCGCAGCCGTGGTGGTGCCCACGGACGAAGACAATGGGGTCCTCTCCATCCATATCCACACCGACGGCCTCAATGGCCAGAACCTCCTCATGCCCGGCGGCGGATCCATGACCACCCCCATCAGCCACGAAAGCGTGGACAAAAAGCTCCATTATCTCCGCATGATCGAGGCCAACCGATCCTTTAAGGTTGCGGTCAATCACTTCGCCGATGCCTGTCTGGAAGCCGTCCATTACAACGGCTACTCCATTGCGGATGTGGATTACATCGTCCCGCACCAAGCCAACGCCAGGATCATTCAGGCCATGGCCAAGAAGCTCGGGGTCTCCATGGACCGCGTCGTCATGACCATCGAGCGATACGGAAACATCTCCTCGGCCACTGTACCAATAGCCTTGGATGTGGCCGTTCGAGACGGAAGGATCCAAAAGGGAAGTTTGGTGCTCTTGACCGCCTTCGGCGGGGGACTCACCTGGGGAAGCGCCCTGATTCGTTGGTAAGTTCATTCCCTCTCTCCGCCTTTTAATAAGAGGCGTTTTCAGTGGGGTTCCGAGACCACGGCCCTGAAGCAGCCCGTCTCCCCTAGGTGAGCCCAAACGGATCTCGTTGTGGCGCGATCTCGATGGTACGATATCCTCAGGAGGAGGGTGAGGAGTCCCTTCTTGCTAGGACTCCTGTCGGGTCTGTGCCTCCGAGAGATCCTTTACGGAAATCCGTGGTGGGGGTTCCTTCCCGTTCTCTCCTTCTTTCTCGGTCTGGCTCTGGGCAGGGAATGGTGGGTCAAGGGAGAAGAGACTGTAGCGTCTAGAAGGGTCCAGATGGACCATCTGGATCGTACCTCTGCCTCCCGGAAGGCCCGATCCTCCCGGAAGAGAGTCTCCTCGACACAGATGGCCCTCTTCGAGTCCCCAAAAGGCCGGGTTCGCTTGGTGAGACTCACCGAGGCAACCGAGCTAGAGGAAGACTCATCGGAGGTGGCCATCGAAGGAATCGAGGAACATCCGCCCGTCCCGGGCAAAGAGTATTGGATTCGCACCGACAGGGGGACGGTGTTTAGGACCTCTCCGGTGGTCCGAGTACACGA
The DNA here is from genome assembly GCA_002010915.1 of Desulfarculaceae bacterium JdFR-97. Lineage (GTDB taxonomy): Bacteria > Desulfobacterota > Desulfocorpusculales > Desulfocorpusculum > Desulfocorpusculum > JdFR-97. The sequence goes on from MTPG01000006.1 coordinate 33,616, forward strand.
CGGAATGATCGAGACACAACATTCCCTCTACCGGGTAGAACGATTAGACGAACGATGACCTCCTTCATGGCTACGTCGGGTTCGTCAAACGACAGAAGTTGCATATCTCGGCCAAGGAGGGCTGTCCGCATTGTGAACAGCGGAAGGAGCTGGGGGACTCCAGCGGGGCCTGATCCGTCTCTCTCCGAAAGATCTCGGAGTTTTTCAAGAATCCCTGGTAAAAGGCCGCCTTGGTCCCTGGCATCCAGTCCTCCAGGAGGTTGAGCACTTCCTTGTATTTCAGGGATGTAGCCCCCCTGCTCATGGGACACTCTTCCAACTGATAATCGATCCCTCGAAGAAGGGCGTACGCGGCCGTCTCCCTCTCCGTAAGCCTACAGAGGGGTTCCACCTTTTTTACCAAGGCCTCTCCCACCCCGGGCAACACAGGCGACTGTTTGCTCAAATACTCCCACTGCCAGTGAAGGAGATTTCCCAACAACCTCCCTGCTTCATCGTCCAGGTTGTGGCCCGTGGCCACCACGTCGTACCCCCCTTCTGCAGCGACTCGATTGAAATAATGGCGCTTGACCGTACCGCAAACAGAGCACTCTGCCCTTCGGTTGCGTCTCGCCAACTCCGGGATAGGGAACCCCTCTTCCTCAAGGGAGACGACTCGGAGCTCGAGGCCCCGTCCCTGGACAAAGGCCTCCACCTTTTCCCTGGAACGTCGAGAGTAATCTTCGATCCCCAGATCGATGTAGAGGCCCTCGGCACGGTAACCCAGCCGCAAAAGGAGATCCCAGAGGGCCAACGAATCCTTTCCTCCGGAGACGCAGACCAGGATACGGTCACGACGGGAGCACATTTGGTGCTCCTTGATGGCTCGACGTACTTGTCGCTCCACAAAGACGAAGAAGCAATCCGCACAGAAGGCCGTATTGTGGCTCTTGAGGTCGATGACCGCCCGTTGTCGGCAGCGCCGACACTTCATTTCACCCTCCGGAGATAACGGGGACGATCTCCACGGACTCCCCGTCGGCGATTCGGACGTCCCGCGTAAGGAGCAGACCGTCCCGTAAAACCAACACGGCACCCTCCACAAGGCCCATGGCCTTCAGCAGCTCATGGACGGTCTTGGGACCNGGCACCTCCTTTACCTCGCCCGATTGTCGGTTTCGCACACGGATCATCTTTTCTCTCTCCAGCGGCCTTTGCAACATCGCGTTCTCTTTTAGGATAATCCGGAATTCATTTCAAAGAAATCAAGGATCCACCGCCTCCGTAGTGGGCTCCGTATCCCCTTTCATGGATCGATGAAGAAACGGCACCCCTAGCAATGAATCCACCCAGATCCTTAGAGAACAAAGGATTCCTATCCCGGCCATGAGGGAGGGGTCCGCGTAATCTCGAAACAGGACAATNAGCGCCGCATCGCGGGTACCCATCCCCCCAAGGGTGATGGGCAGAAGGCCGACGAGGAGGCCCAGGGGGATGTTGGCCATGGCCACATGTACGGACATGGGTTGGCGGAGGGAGGGGAAGAAGAGATAGATCTGCAATATATGGAGGCACCATAGAAAGAACGAGAGAAAAAGGATGGNGAAGACCCCTCCCCTCCTCCGCTTCCATCCGTGGATCACCACCGATCCCTCTCGAAAGCGACGAGTCAGCCACGTGAACCTACGATTTCTGCTCTCCATCCATTCGGCCATCCTTTCCAGAGGCGCTGTCATCAACAGGGCCAGCCCCAAGATCACCCCCAAGGAGACGGCCGCGCCCACCCACATGGCATGGGTACGTTGTGGAGACAGGAGAAATCCTAGAAGCATCACTGAACAGAGGCCTCCCAGGTCCAAGGCTTTCTCCAGAATCACGGCAAAGAGAGCGGGGCCAAGGTGAGGTCCACCTTCGCGGCGGAGGAAGAAGGCCTTGCTCATCTCCCCCAGCTTCGATGGCAATACGGCATTGAGCGCCTTGCTGGCCATGACCATCCGAAAGGAATCCCGCATCGTCAAGGGATGAAGGTGAAGGATCATCAACCTCCAGCGGAGGGAAGTCACCCAAAATAGGGGAATAAAGAGCATCAGGGCAAACCCGAAATAGAGAGGATGGACTCGGAGGAGATGACTTCCCAGTCGGGACAGGTCGATGTGGGCATAAAGGGCCGCGAGCACCCCCGCTGTTAGCAGGATGGAGAGCTTCTTCATCCACGAACGCTTCATGGAAATTCCCTCTCCAGGCGGAGGTAGCCCTTGGTGTTCAACTCTTCGACCCTATCCCTGAAGTCCGTCCATGGCTGCAGGCAGGCCCATTGATAGCTGTTGCTGACTGCCACATAAATGGAGGTATGGTCGGTTCCTGCATAGAGTTCCACAACCCGCAGCCGTGGGCGGTTGTTCCTCAAGTGCCAAAGCTCATCGATGAGCTGGATCCGGTCCCCCATGAGTAGAGTCCTCTGAAACCGGATCGGTCCCGGACGTTTTCCCACGATGAGCAGGCGTTGGAGGATCCTCCGGACCAGGTTGCTTCCCAGACGTCCCAGGGTGATCATCCCCACGTGAAAGACGGCCTGTTTGGCCGGGGTTGGAAGCGCAAAGCGGCACACCCCCATCCTTCCCTGGATGCAGAGCCCTTCTTCCAGGAGTTGGACCTCGTAGTTGTCCACTAGATGCGAGACCAAGACGGTCCCGTCGGCCAGCCGCACGATGAGACCGCTATCCGAACAGAGCAGTTCCCCGTCCTGGTAAAGTCTGAGACTTCCCCCCTTGTTGGCCGCCACCACAGCGTGACGGCGTTCATCNCTATGGACATAAAGACGGGCCCCTTTCCAATAACGCCTTTCCCTCCTTAAGCCTTGGGGGGAACCGTGCCTGGGCCCGAAGTCCAGGTAGGCCTGGAGATGATCGTAGGTCAGGTGGGCGCAAAGGCGGTCGTCGTCCAGGTGAACACGGCGGTCCCTGCGGATCCCCTTCAGATAGAGATCGGCCGCCGCAGCCGCCTCGGGGAGATGGGCGGCCATGAGTTCGAAACCATGGGGAAAGAACAAGGCCGTGTTTCGGCTCCCATACTCCCCGCCATAACTGCCGTCAGGATGAAGGAAACGGCAAGCGAAAAGAACGGCCCTCTTCAAGGGCTCCAGGACCCTCTCGTCTCCGCTGTTTCGGTAGTACTTGGCCAGAAAGTCGATGGTGGCGGTCAGATAGCCCGGATCACACCCTTCATATTCCGGGAACCATCCTTCCGGATGCTGCCAACCAAGCAGCATCCCCAGTCTCTCTCTCGCGGCATCCGCGTACGCAGGGTCTCCGGTGATCCGATAGAGATTGTGCAGGGCAAGGACCACCAAGGCGTGGTGATTGGAGAGCCGGCCCGCCTCCTGTCGGCCCTTCAGCCAGTCGGCCCTTTTACGGAAAAACGCGATCAACCCGGGGTCCTCCACCTCTAGGAGGATATAGGCCTCGGTGCAGGCGTAAAGGGAGAATGCAGCCGCTCCCAGGGCCTTCTCGAAGGGGAAATAGTCATCGCAGGATCCGTCTCCATGGCTGGATCGGGCTGCAAAGCGCATCCCGGCTACGGCCAGCTCCAGGAGCCGGGTTTGACCATGAAAGGCCTCTCCTCCTGGAAAGGGGTGTCGATACACCAGGGCTAGAGGGAGGACGAATTCCTGGTACATACCGCTGGGGAATGGGGCCGTCTTGTAATGCCAGTAGGAACGGTCGAAACACCCATAAGTGGGGCTTAGAAGGTTGCGGTCCACCAGCCCCAGGATATGGGGAATCTGGCTCAGCCCCACTCGAGCATAGAGTTCCCTTCCAGATTCAACGCTCATGGCGCTTTCCCTGCACCACGATGAGGTCCGCGAGGATCCCCAAGGCCCCCACGAGCACGCCCACCACCACTAGGATGATGTCCGACTCCTGCAGGGTGGAGGTGAGTAAGATATCCAGAAGCCCTTTGAGGGCTCCTAGGCCCAATAGCACTAAGCACAGGGGCATGAAGACGTTGAGGGGGGCAAAGTAAGTGACGATCCGGATCACCGTCAAGAGATACTGGTAGGTATCCCGGATCGGATGGAATTTGGACCGCCCGATGCGTTGGAAGTAGGGAATGGGCACAAACTTCACCGGAAGGCCGTTGGTCATAAATGCCAGAGTCATGGAAGAGACGCAGGAGAATCCATCAGGGATCAGATAGAGGAAAGGCATCATGGCCTCTTTGTGGAAGGCCCGCAGGCCAGAGTTGAGATCGGGGATGGGCCTTCCCACCAAAAAAGAAGCGAGACGACGGATCGTCTCCTTGGCCAACGTGCGGAGAAATCGATGAGTCCCTCTCTCCACGGTCCTCGCCCCGATGACCTGCGAATAGGACTCCAGGTGTCGCAGCAACTCGGGGATGGATTCAGCAGGATAGGTCCCATCCGCATCGATCATGACGATCCAACTTCCTTGGGAAGCTCGTATCCCTGTCTTGCGGGAGGCCCCCGAACCCCGGTTCTCGCGGTGTCGGATGACGCGGGCCCCCTCCCCTTCGGCGATCTCGGCGGTTCGATCCAGGGAACCATCGTCCACGACCAGGATCTCGTAGGAGTTTCCGGTCCCATCGAGGACCTCTTTCACCTCTCTGATTACACGGGCGATGGCCTCTCCCTCATTGTAAGCAGGGATCACCACGCTCACCTTTACTGCCGAAGCCGCTGAGGACATGACGCGCTCTCCGTATTTGAATCGAAACAAAGCACTATATACCGTGTGTTTCGGAACCCGATCAGTTTCTCTGGAGGGGAGGTTAAGGCAAACTTTCCCCCCTCACGGATCCGGTCCCGGACCGTGGAATCGAAGGGCTCATGATAGACGGGCCCTCGGAGGAATCTGGGGTCGAAGTAGTCCCGATTGACGACAAGAGCACGGATACCGTAACGTTGGACAAAGGCCTCCACCGTGCCCCAATCCGGAGCGTAATAGGCCCGAAACAGGTCCAAAAGTCTCCCTCGAATTTGCCTATAATAGCCCAGGTAGTAAGGGATGGAAAGCTCCCGATTCGCCAGAACCTTTCTCCTCGCCAGGAGCGGGACGTCGTCCATATCCAGCGGATGCCCGGCGACCAGGGCTCCTTTGGGCAGGGTTCTGAGAAATTCCATAAGCTCCCTCTCCTCTTGATCTACAGTTACCAGGAGGGGATCCAAATAAACGAAGTAGTGACCTTGAAGCCATGTATAGGCCAGGATCAGGGCGATGAAGAGTGCCCATGCCGTAGAGGCAGCGCCCCTTGGGAACCAGCGAAGCCAGATGCGCTTCAGGGTCTCCAAGAACGGACCTGCTGCAGACGCAATGCACAAGAGAAGGGAGATGGGGAGTGTATAAAGGGTATACCGAGAAGGGAGATGGAGCCGGAAAAGCAGGAGATGGGCAGCCGTGAAGAGCAGCAGGGAGGTCCACAACAGACGTCCTGCCAGCCGCGGAAGACGAAATCTACGCGTCCCCCATCCGGCCGCGAGCAGGAAGATCAAGATTATGGCCAGCCCTATGAGGTGGAGGACATCGATCCCGCTTCTGCCCAAGAGGAGATAGGCCGGAAGTGTCTCTCGGAAGAAGACGCTTCTCCCCCCTGGATAGAACTCCGGCATCTGCTTGGCCTCCTTCAGGGTGACCTTAGGACCAAAGGTCAGTTTGTCCTTCCCTTCATACACGGAGAGGAGGTACCCCGCAGCGAGGGCGGTCACAAGAACGGTCCACAGGATATCTCCCCACCATTTCCTGTGCCGGANGCCATCTCTGGCTCGACCAAGGAGGTCACAGCCCACTAGCATCAACGTATTCAGGAAGATCGGGGGATAAAGCAGAGCCTGCAGCAGGAGGATCGCAACAGCCCATCGAAACCGCCCCCTCTGGAGGAGAACGAGAAAGGCCAGAAGGAGGGGGAAGGCGAAGGACCTGGGAAATCCCCCCGATGCATCGTAGAGGACGTAAAAGAGAAAGATCCCGCTGCAGAAGAGACGCGCCGCGGAGTTGTCGGCGTAGGGCTTCACCAGAAGAAAAAAGAGCCAAAGGGAAATGAAGAGGAGAACGAGGGTCAAGACTTGACTGAACGTCAGAGGGTCCATCCACCGGGTCCCCACCCAGTAGACGGCTTGGTAGCCTATGGGATCGAGCAAAGGAGAGGAGATGAACTCCGTGAGGAGGTCGTCTGGGAAGAGCTCGGAATCCTGGAAACGGGCCGTCCAGTATACATGTTGCCGGGCGTCGTCATCGAAGACGATGAGGTCCGCCCCCGGGGGATGATACCGCACCCACCAGCCCAAGGCGGCCAGGACAAACAAGAAAAACAGCCCCTTTGGGGGGCTGATGCGGAAGGACATGACCCCTCTCCTCTTTCAGATTCTCTCGTCCGAATTCCGACGAAGAAACCAAAACGTCCGGCTGGGGGTGTCCACCAAATGGACCCCTAATCGATGGAGCCTCTCCCGGATTCGGTCAGCCTCTTCCCAATCCTCCCTCTCTCGGGCCCTGTTGCGCGCTTCGATGAGGCGGTGAACCTCCTCGTCCAGCTCCCCCCCACATGGGAAATCCAGCACCTGGAAGACGCCGTCGAAGAGCTCGACGAACTCCATAATCCTCTCCCTGGCTGCCTCCCCCAAGGAGCTGGTGTCCAAGAGCGAGTTGACGCGTTTGACGAGTCGAAAGACGGCGGCTAAGGCCCCGGAGACATTGAGGTCGTCGTCCATGGCGGATTCAAAGCCCTCCCTGGCCTCTGACACCCAGTCACCCACTTCGGCCCCCCCCTCCTCTCTCTCTCCTCGCACCTCCCCCCCGTGGGTTTGAAGCCGAAGGACGAAGTGATCCAGCCGTCGGAGACTGCGTCGCGATGCAAACAATCCTTTCATCTGAAATACAAGCGGTTTGCGATAGTGGGTGCTCAGGAGAAAGAAGCGGACCTCCCTTCCCGTGTATCCCTTTTGCAGAATCTCCTTCAGGGTCAGGACGTTATGGTTCTCCGGAGCCATCTTTCGGCCATCTTTCAGGACCGTCTCGCTGTGCAACCAATATCGAGCGAAGGGTTGACCCGAGGCCGCCTCGCATATGGCGATCTCGTTCTCATGATGGGGGAAGACGAGAGACCTGCTGCTGGTATGGATATCAATGGTGTCCCCCAAATAGTGCGTGGCCATGACCGCACATTCGATGTGCCACCCCGGCCTGACATTCCCCCAAGGGGAGGAGAAAAAGAGTCCTTGTTTCAACTCCCAGAGGGTCGATCGTTTGAACAGGGTGAAATCCCGTGGATTGTCTTTCTCATAGTCGTCCAAGTCCACAGTGCACCCGATGCGGATCTTCCTCAGGTCCACGCGCGAAAGTCGACCGTAGGCACGGAACTTAGAGATGTCGAAATAGAGCGATCCGTGTTGTTCGTAGGCGAACCCCTTCTCTTGGAGCCTTCGAGCCAATTGGATCATCTGATCCACATGCTCGCTGGCTTTGGGGTAAACATCGGCCGGTTGCACCCGCAGGGCGGCCAGATCCTCGAAAAAGGCACGAAGGTGACCTTCCGTAAAGTCCCGGAGATCCATCCCGGCGGCGGCAGCGCCCTTTATGGTCCTGTCATCCAGGTCCGTGATGTTCATGACGTGCCGGACCTGAAAGCCCTTGTATTGCAGGTATCGCTTAAGGAGATCCGCCACCACCATCCTCCTGCAGACCCCCAAATCGATTCGGGAATCCACCGTTGGGCCGCAGGAATAGAGTCGCACCTTTCCGGGTTCAAGGGGTTCGAAGTGCTCTTTCTTTCGTGACATGGTGTTGTAGAAGCGGAGGGTGGGCAACTCGCGGGGAACGAAAAGGGATGTACTCAGATATCGGTCGCCTCCGTCGGGAAGAACGACCACCAAAAGCCCCTCCCGAAGCCCTTTGGCCACCTTCAAGGCCCCCGCCACAGCGGCCCCGGCGCTCATCCCCGCAAAGATCCCTTCCTCCTTTGCCAGCCTTCGAGCCATCTCCAAGGCCTCCTCGTCCTCCACATTGATCTTGAGGTCGAGAAGACCCTTGTCGAAGATGCCCGGGACGTAGGACTCCTTTAGGTTCTTCAGGCCTTGAATGGCATGACCGGGCTTAGGTTCCACCCCCACGATCTGGATCCCGGGACGGTGCTCTTTCAGACGTCTTGCCACCCCCATCAGGGTCCCTGAGGTGCCTATCCCCGCCACCACATGGGTGACCCGACCCTGGGTGTCTCTCCAGATCTCTTCGCCAGTGCCTTCATAATGGGCACGCCAGTTATCGGGATTGTTGAACTGGTCGGGGACGAAATAGGTCTCGGGCTCCTCTCTGGCCATCTGGTAGACCATCTCGATGGCCCCGTCGGTGCCTCGCTCCGACGGGGTCAGGATCAGGTCGGCCCCATAGGCCCTCAGGATCTTCCTGCGTTCTACGCTCGACCCCTCGGACATAGCTAGGATCAACCGATATCCTTTGATGGCACAGACCAGGGCGAGTCCGATTCCTGTATTGCCGCTTGTGGCTTCGAGGACGATCCGGCCGGGTCGGAGCTGGCCTCTTCGCTCAGCCCCCTCGATCATCCAAAGGGCCACTCGATCCTTGACCGATCCCCCCGGATTGAATGACTCCAACTTGGCCCAGATCTGAACAGACCGGTGAGGGAAGATCCTTCTGAGACGTACCATGGGAGTGTTCCCGATCAGTCCAAGGACACCCTGCCGGCCCGGCATTTTCCTGTCCTTTATCCCCTTTTCTAAAAGTTTCCTCGGGTTCCGTCCCACCGATGAGGTCCTTTTTGTAGCACAGGGCCTTGAGGATGTCCAGAAGAAGGCCCTGAGAATCTCCTCTGCCCATCGGCGTTGAAAGGGAAATTTTTCGATGCTATAGTATTTTATAAAAGGCCAATGATTTTCGATGGGAATGGCAACCTATGACTTCACCAAGAGCGTTCTCGTTGGAGGGGTTTCGGCGGATTGTGCGGACGTTGAGCCGGATCCGTGAAAGACCCCTTAGGGTCTCTCTTTTGGCTGAGGCCCTCTCGGCCATGGACAGGGAGACGGCGGAGACCTTTCAGAACTGGGTGCGCAAAGAAGCTCGTAGGCGAAGACGGATGGAGTTCCTGCTGGTAAGCGATGCACTTCTGGATTTGACCCGGCGGAGGCCAAAGGTCGCCGAGGAACAAGAGAAAATTGAGTATCCCCGAGGGAGCCATCCGCAGCTCCGGGACCCTTGGATCGAGGAACCTGGTGTTCTCCCCGTGCTTCAAGAGATCAGTCTGGGGCATAGGCGAGCCATGGCTCGAGGGGCAGATCTTTTTTGGCTGGAGCGTCTCTTGATGGATCCAGACCCTGGGGTCATCCGGAATTTGCTTCACAACGCCAAGATCACGGAGAAGGAGGTCCTCAAGCTGGCCAGCCGCGTACCTATCCCCGCCAGAATCCTCCGGGTAGTGGCGGAGTCTCCCCGATGGGTGTCCCGGTACCGTGTCAAAAAAGCACTGGTCTTCAACCCCTGCACACCGCTTGAGATCTCTCTAAGCCTCCTGGATTTCATGATGGTTCAGGATCTACGGCTCCTCCTCGAAGCCGACCACCTCAACCCTAGGCTTCGATTCCAGGCCAAGGCCCTGTTGGCAGAGCGAGGGAAGTTCCAATCTCCTCCTCAGTGTAGACTGATTAAGGACGCGTAGAACCCATGAAGGACTACTACGGGATCTTAGGGGTAAGCGAGGACGCCACCGAAGAGGAGATTCGGAGGGCCTACCGCAGGCTCGCGTTGAAGTACCACCCGGACAGGAACCCCGGGGATCCTGCAGCGGAGGAGCGGTTCAAGGAGATCAGTGAGGCCTACGGAGTCCTTATGGACCCGCAGAAACGCAGACATTATGATCAATGGCGTCATGAAGCAGCATCCAGAGAGGCCGCCGGAGGGGAAGGTTTCCACTACAGCCAGGAGGAGATTCTTCGGGATCTCTTTGGGAATTCTCGCGCCAGCCAGATCTTCCAAGAGCTCTTGAGGGAGTTCGAACGGGCCGGCGTCCGCTTCGATTCGAACTTTTTCGACCAGGTCTTCTTTGGAGGCAGGGGTATCTTGTTCGGTGGGGTCTTCATATGGGGCCCCTTCGGGGCTCGTCAAGTCCTCCGATTTGGAAAAAGGCCCGCCCCCGCCAAGGCTCCTCCCTCAAGGAGGCCCGGTTTCCTAGAGCGGCTTGGAGAGAAGATTGGACGTTATCTCCTGGGAAAGTCTGGTACGGCACCCACCCGAGAGGTCCCGGCCGCGGCCGGAGCCGAGGACCTTCACTACCACCTGACTCTCTCCTCGGCCGAGGCCAAAGAGGGCACCCAGATCCAGATCGCCTTGGATCGAGGCTCCGGGCCAGAGCGCCTTAAAGTCCATGTCCCTCCGGGGACCAAGGACGGGACGCGTCTCCGACTTCGCGGAAAGGGGATGCAAAAGGGAAAAGGGCCTCCTGGCGACCTCTTCTTGACGATTCATGTCAAGCACGCATGAGTCCGACCTCGAGTCCTGATCCGTCAGGAACAAGGGGAGACGAAGAAATCATGGCCTATGCATTCGAACAGGGACCTATACGTCCGCCCAGTGAAGCCAAGAGCCTTCTGATCCGGGTGACGCGGAATTGCCCCTGGAATCGGTGTGAGTTTTGTAACATTTACAAGGGCAAGACTTTTGAACGCCGCTCCGTAAAGGAAGTCAAGGAGGACATCAGGAAGGCCCGAGAGATCTATGACGAGATCCGGGGCCTCTCTTGGCGTTTGGGATTCGGAGGAGAGGTCAACGACGCCGTCCTTCAGGTCCTCTGGGGGAACTCAAGTCGATACGGGGACTCTCATCGATCCATAGCTGCCTGGATGTACTTTGGGGCGGAGAGAGCTTTCCTCCAAGATGCCAACAGCCTCATCCTCAAGACCGAGGATCTGGTGGAGATCCTGCGGTATTTGAAGGAGACCTTCCCGACCATCAGCCGCATCACCTCCTACGCTCGCTCCAGCACCCTCCGACGTAAGAGCGTCGAGGAGTTGGTGGCCTTACGGAAGGCGGGCCTCAGCCGCATCCACGTNGGCATGGAGACAGGATTCGACGAGCTGCTTCGCTATATGAAGAAGGGAGTGACAGCGGAGGGTCACGTAGAGGCAGGCCGAAAGGTGGTTGAGGCCGGCATTTCCCTGTCCGAGTACATCCTTTTGGGCTTGGGCGGGAAGCGTTGGTGGAGGGAACACGCTCTAGAGAGCGCCAAAGTGATCAATCAGATTAACCCTCATTTCATTCGTATGCGCACTCTGACGATCCGAAGGGGAATGCCCCTCAATGAGAAATTGATGAGCGGTGACTTTGAACTGCAGTCCGAGGAGGAGATCGTCCGTGAGGAACGTCTTTTTATAGAACACTTGGAGGGGATCTCCAGCTACCTGATCAGCGACCACATCCTCAACCTCCTCGAAGAGGTGGAAGGACGGCTTCCTCAAGACAAAGCCAAGATGCTTGCCGTCATCGACGAGTACTTGGCCCTTCCTGACCGGGAGCGCCTCCTCTACAATTTGGGCCGCAGAGGGCAGGTCTATCGCAGCGTCCGAGACTTAGCCGACATGGGACTCCGCAGGAGGGTCGAAGCAGCACTCGATCGCCTTATTGCCGAACACCCTCATGACCTAGATCGGGTCTTCAACAACCTTCGCAACGAATTTATCTAACCCGGATGCGAAACTCTTTGGAGCCCTGAAGGTAGCCCAAACACATGATCTAAGGCGTACGGCCCAAGACACACGGCGTAAGGCGCGAAGTCTCCGCAAGGTTGAAGGTGCCCTGTGTCTTTCGGTTTATGCCGTACGCCGTTGTCTTGGAGCAGAATATCCAGATTTGTGCTCGACCTCTCTATCCATCCAGAATGCAAAGCAAGGAACGACATGGCAGCTAATAGATACCTTTCCTTCAATCAATACTTGAGGTCCCGTTTCGGATATCGGGTCCAGAAGATTACCGTGGATGCCGGACTTTCCTGTCCCAACCGGGACGGAACCCTCTCTCGTCGGGGATGTATCTTCTGCGACAGGTTGGGCTCTGGTACAGGTGCCTGGAGACGAGGAGAAAGCCTCGCCCAACAGATCTCCATGGGAATGGAGCGACAGCGCCGTCGTTACGGAGCGCGCGGATTTCTGGTCTACTTTCAGGCCTTCACCAACACCTATGCCCCTGTGGAGAGGCTTCGGCGGATCTACGAGGAGGCATTGCAGTTTCCTGGTGTGGTGGGTATCAGCATAGGAACGAGGCCCGACTGCCTGGGGGACGAGGTGCTGGATCTCCTGGAGGAGATGGCGAACCGGTGTATGGTCTGGGTCGAGTTGGGGCTTCAAAGCGCCCATGAGGTAACCCTCAGAAAGATCAATCGGGGGCATGACTTTCTTTGTTTTGAGAATGCGGTGAAGGAGAGCGCCCGGAGAGGGCTTTTGGTATGCGTCCACCTCATTGTAGGGTTGCCAGGTGAGGGGCCCGAGGAGATCCGGCAAACCGCCCATCGAATCGCTCCTCTCCCTCTTCATGGAATCAAGATCCACTCCCTCTATGTGGCCCGCGGGACCGCACTGGAGGAGATGTTTCTCCGTGGAGACTATCTGCCTTGGACCCGTGAGGCCTATGCGGAGTCCGTCTGCGATATCCTGGAGAGGGTGCCAGCTCANTGGGTCGTGCAAAGGTTGACAGGAGATCCTCCAAGGGAGGAGTTNGTGGCCCCTTCCTGGACCCTGGAAAAGGGAAGGACTTTAGAGGCCATCCANCAGCGTCTGGAGGCAAGAGACACATGGCAGGGGAAGATCTTCGGGNGCCCTCCCCCGGAGTGAAGGTCATGAGAGCCGCGGTCCCCTGATGCTCTTAGCTCCGGGGTTGAAGACCTGGAGATTGGTTCCGATAGATCTCCTGGAGGCCCCTCCTTGCAGATCCTCTTTCGACTGACGCCTTGGAATCGATATACCCTTCCGCTACTGCTACATCTCGTCGAGGAGTGGGACTCGGAGGGAGATTGTCGTCTCGATACAATTCAATCCTTGGAGGAGGCAGAGGAGGCCCTGAGGGGCGAAGGGCCTACCCTTTTGGCCTATTCTTTTATGACCACCCAGATTGAGGAGATCGCAGAAGAGGTCAGGATGTTGCGGCCCCTCCTAGGNCCCAAAGACCTCCTTGTGGCTGGAGGTCCCCATCCTTCCGCCGACCCGCTGGGCACGTTGAAATTGGGGTTTGATGTGGTCATTGCCGGGGAAGCCGAGGATCTCCTCCCCTCTTTTCTGAAGACCTGGAAGAGGAATATCGGGCCGCGGAATCTGATCAGAATCTGGAGGACGACCAAGTCCTGCTCCTTGGACAAAGCCCTCCCCTTCTCCAAAAGGCTTCAATGGGTGGCTCCGTTGGAGATATCTCGAGGCTGCCCTTATCGATGCGGGTACTGTTTTACCCCCCGACTTCACGTCGGGCCGGTGCGGCATCGGAAATTGGCATCAGTGGTGGAGTATCTAGATATGTCACGGAAAATGGGACGGACCTTCGTCCGATTTATTGCCCCCGATGCCTTCTCGTACAGGGATCCTAACACAAAGGGAGGATCTGAAGGATCCTTGAGGCGCCTCCTGGAATTATGCAAAAAGATGGGTTTTGGCCAGATCCATCTAGGCTCCTTCCCCTCCGAGGTCCGCCCGGACCGGGTGCGAGAGGGGCTCCTGGAGTTGATCCGCTCCTATTGTGCGAATAGGAAGCTGGTGATCGGGGCCCAATCGGGCAGTGATCGCCTTTTGAAGGCCATTGGTAGGGGGCATACGGCCGCTCAAGTGGAACGGGCAGTGCGGACCGTAACGAACTTCGGGTTTCTGGCCCACGTAGATATGCTCTTCGGGCTTCCGGGCGAGACCCCGACTGATCGGTATCAGAGTCTACGTCTTATGGAGCGGCTGCTGAAGATGGGAAGGACCAAGATTCACGCCCATGTCTACCTCCCCTTGCCCGGTACTCCTCTCTTCCGCCTTCCCCCCTCCCCCTTAAAGCCCGATTTCCTAAAGCGTCTACAGGAACTTCAGAGTCACGGGGCTCTGGACGGAGATTGGGAGACACAATTNCATCTCCAGGAGAAAATCCTCATGTGGAGACGGATGGGGTTGATCCGGGCAAAGGGATAGACCCCGTCTCCCACAAGATCCTGCGTGAAGGATTCCCCCTTCTGCCAGCCTTCCGAACAATCGAAAATCCTGGGTGAACTCCCAGCTTAAGGGCTCAGCTCTTCTTGGACGTCACTGTTTGAAACGAGGTGACTAGTTGCTTGACCCGAGTGCTGTTGCACTCCGGACACTTGGGCTTTGTCTTTTCATATTCCGAGATGGACAGATGCAGGGTGAATTCCTTTTTGCACTTCTGGCAAAGGAAATCGTACGCGGGCATCTCGACTCTCCTTTTCCAGAAAACAACTGGGAATTCTGCAGCATCTCCCACCCCTCTGAAAAGGGGATGGGCCGTCACAACTCCCCTGGTGTTGAAAAAGTAATCCCTTTTGAGGCAGTGTCAACCCTTGGCATGTCAAAAGGATGGAGGTGCTTGAGCCATCGGGCGGGACAGGGGTATTGGAATTAGGATAACGAGGAACCATACTTTTTTATTCTCTTTCGCTCCGTCGGGGAACCAGCTCGGGATGGACCTTGGGCAGATACCGTGTAAGGAGCCAATGGGAAAGCTCCGTCCGACTCCGGGTCGGATGTTCCAAGAACCGAAGCCAAAGGGCGCGTTGGATCTCGCCCACGAGGGGCCCTGGTTTCAGGTTCAAAAGGGACAGGATCTCCTCCCCATCCAGTATGGGCGGAGGGCGTCTCCTCCGATCCTTTCGGATCTCAGCGGCGATTCGACAGGAGATCTCCTCAGNTTGGTCGAGGAGGTGCTCCATGGACCGCGCCTCAAGCAGGGCCCGCCAGAACAGGGGCATCCATTCCATGATTTCAGAATCCAGCATGGCGGCAATGCGACGGAGGGAGGGAGATGTCCACTTTGGAACCAACGGGATATGTTGCCATCGGATAAAATGGGAGATCCTAAGTGCGCTTCTGGAGCTGAATCGAAGGCGCACGAGAATGGCGAGGGCCGCCTCGGAGCTGGCTCGAGCCAGCCCGGGATATCGCCACCTCCCTCGGATCCGTCGAGCAACTAGGGGGAGGCCCACTGAATGCAAGAGCCCCGCCCATCGCAGATGAAACTCTGCGGGGAGGCGCTCCACCACATCGAGGGGATCGGCCAGAGGAGGAAGCTCTTCGTGGCTCTCTCCTCGGCAAGAAGGAGAAAGCTCGGGAATGAGCGTACCCAGGATCCCCCCTTCCCTAAGCCTCTCAAGCCCCAACCGGGGCGAAGGACATAACAAGATCCGATTGAGTTCCTCTCGAATCCTTTCCACAGCCACGCGGTTCAACTCCCGGGCTCCTTCCAACATAGCCGACCAGGTATCCGGCTCAACGGAAAGATCCTCCTCCATGGACAGCCGGATCCCTCGCAGGATCCGTAGAGGGTCTTCCTTAAATCGATCCTGGGGGCGAAGAACAGCCCGGAGACGGCGGCTCTCCAAGTCTCGGATCCCTCCATGAGGGTCCACCAGCCTGCCCCGGAAAGGGTCCAGAGCCACGGCATTGATAGTGAAATCCCGGTGGTGGAGATCTTCGGCGATTCCCGCGCCCCGGAACGTGGAAACTTCAATCTCTTGGCCTCTTATCCTGACGGTGACAGTGCCGAACCGGATCCCAATGGGGATCACCCGAGGAAAAAGCCTCTGGACCTCGACCGCGGAGGCCGAGGTGGCGACATCCCAATCTCGAGGAGGCCGGCCTCTCCATAAGTCCCTTATGGCCCCTCCCACCAAGAAGGCCTGGTGGCCGGAGTGTTGAAGGCGTCGGATGACTTCCCTTGCAGCCTCAGAAATATGAAAGATCTGCTTGGGGAAAGGAGACATGGGGAGCCCAAAATGCCGTCTCAAGGGCGAAGAAGGGGGGTTGTTTTTACCGTCTCCTCAGCCACTGAAGGGCCTTATCCCACCAAAGGAGGGCATACATAATGGCCAGGGGCACCAGAAGAAAGACCAATCTCCAGAGAACGACGGAATTCTGAGGCCTCCCGTTTGGGCTTGTGGGATCCGGGGCGATCCAGCCGATGCTCACAAAAAGGACCAAGAGCACGCCCATCAGACCATACAGGAGGGTCCGGGATCTGGGGTCCAGGCCCTTTGGTGAACGNTGCTCCCCTGATGTAGGGTAAGAGACGTTGGGAGTTTTGGGCTCCGGAGTTGCTGGCTTGGGAGCCGAGGATGTGGGGGCTCTGGCCCCGCTTCGAGATGGAGATCGTCTCCCGCCTTTTGCCTTCCTCGTCTTGGATTTGGCCATGGGGTCGCTCTCCCAACCGCGTCTGCCCACAGATCGAGACCTGATCCATCTCTCTGTGGGATCAGCTTAAAATGGACTACTTCTCTCCCAAGATCAATCCCCGAAGATCATCCCAGCTCTGAACGGAGCGGAAGGGGTGTCTGCCTCGATTCCAAGGCTGATCGAAAACCACGGGAATGATCCCGTTGCGATACAGCGCCTCACAGGTCTCCAGACGATCCTCCACAAAGTGGGTGATCCCTTCCCTGCAGAGAATCTCCACCTTGGAACCGAAGGGGCCCACTGCGTGGACGAAAATTCGCTGCTGTGGCACCCCTTGCAGCTTGACCTTCAACCACTCCCGGACCGGACCAGGATCTGACCTCGCTGTCACAAACCAGAGAGGTTGAATTCCGGACAATTCGGCGAGGACCTCTGGAGCCCCAGGATAGGGCCTCATACGTTGGGTCCAGGACGGATCTAGAGCTCGGGAGATCCATGCCAGAATGAACTCTTCATCGAACGGAAGGCACTTTTCCAGACGGAATTCCGTGAACTCCTCCCGGGAGATCCGAATCCCGAATTCCTCTTGTGCCACCCGCTCCAGGACTTCGGAGAGATCACCCACCACGCTGTCGAAATCGAACCCCCAACGGGGTCCCTCTTCCATATCTTACCTCGTCCTCTTTTTGGAAAGAGTATTGTATCCTGGAACACCTTGCCGTGACAACGTCCCTTTGCGAATCGTCCCAGCAAGATTGTCTTGCCTTTACCCCTATGTTACTCTTTTAAGAAGACTCCGTTTGAGAGCAAAGTCATCCGGCCTCAGGGTCCATAAAATGAGGAGAGAAAACGGAGTGGCTATCAGGAGGGAGAGGGCCTAATGGGGAACTCAGGAATCTCCATGCTGCGTGAGACCGCAGTCGAGATCTACAATTACATCCACGAAAATCTTTATCTAAACCGACCCGATCTTGAAATTCAGGGAAAGCGGTTCAACTCCGCCCTTCTCCTGGGGCTCTTGACCGGCCTTCGGGAAGGAAAGGAATTGATCATCGGGGAACCGGGACTGGGCAAGACGACCTCTGCCGAGTACATCGGAGCTTTTCTATACCGGGTTCCATTGGGAACCATCTGGGGCAGTGAGGTAGCNGGTCACCCCGAGCAGACCGAGGAGAAAATTATCGGGAGGCCCGACCTAGGNAGACTCAATCAAGGAGAAGAGGTGGTCGTCTGGTCTCACTTCGCCCTCCTCCCGATCAAGATCGTGGACGAGATCAATCGCCTCCCCGAGACAAAGCAAAGTATGATCCTGGACGGGGTGGATCGAGGCAATTGGGAATATCTCAACGACTGCATCATCAATACCGAGTACTGTCTCTTCGCCACCGCCAACTACCAGGATCGTGGAACGAACACCATCATCGCCCCCCTTATCGACCGGTTCGATGTCATGGTGGAATCCAAGCACCCGGGCGCCAACTTGGCCTACATGATCGGTTCGAGGGGATCCGACGGAGCATGCCTCCGTCACCCCGAACTGGAGCAAGAGTTTCTCCGTACCCTCAATGAGCGCTCTCCCGTAACGGAACGCATGAAGAGACTGGAGGATTTATGCGGACGCTTCGGTGAGGTTGTGGAGCGCCAGATCGGGGTCAAGACCTTCTCCCAAGACAACAGAAGGGAGATTCGGACCCAGATGGATGCTCTCCCATTGGACCTGGACGCCAATGCCTTTCTCCGAATGGTTATCTCCGAACTGTCCTTCTGCCATCGATACGGCCAAAAACGTTCGCACGAGCACTGTGAGGAAGGATGTCACTTCACGGGTTACCTCTGCCACGGGGTTCAGAACTGCATCTCCAATCGGTT
This sequence comes from Desulfarculaceae bacterium JdFR-97, assembly GCA_002010915.1. Taxonomy (GTDB): domain Bacteria; phylum Desulfobacterota; class Desulfocorpusculales; order Desulfocorpusculum; family Desulfocorpusculum; genus JdFR-97. The sequence continues at coordinate 51,845 of MTPG01000006.1, forward strand.
TCCCATCAGCACGGTGAATTTCTCCAAGGCCTTGGCTTGGTTTCTCGGGGACAGCCAAGTGGGGATCGAACACCTCAAGGCCGTCCTTCCCTTTACTCTGGCCCATCGACTCCAGTGGAAAGAGGAAGTGGTGGCTCAGCGGGAAAAGGAGGCTCGTCATGATCCCTTACCCATCTACTTGGCCAAGACAGCGGTCCGCGATATGCATCGCCGCTACATGGAACAAGGGCCGTTAGTAAAGAACGCATTGGCCGTGGCCTGTCGGATCACCGAAGGTGAGGAACTGGAGCCCGTGGAGGGAGACCATCCCATCTATTGGGAGATCCGAAGAGATCTTGGAAAGGAGCTCCAAGAAGCATGAGAAACCCCTTTCAGGAATTTCGTTCTCTGCCGTACGAAAGAAAGGAACTTCCTCTCAACCGCATCGTCAAGGGTAAAGAGGCCGTGATGGCTCAGATCCTCGAGGGGTACCTCCGATTGGTGGAGGAGGAGGTAAAGGATCTGGTTTGGCTTGTGGAGCACAGCCGAGTGGTCAAGGCCTATACTGCGGCGGTCAAGAGTATCCGCGATCTTCATTACGATCCGGATGATATCGACGAATTCTGTGCCGAATTGGACAGTTCGAACCGGATTCCTTACATGATTTCTGGACCAGCAGGCATCTATATCTCGGCGTTGGTGAATCTCAGCACCGAGGATCGGATCACCCTTCGTTTGAAGGATTTCCAGCGAACCTTCCACTTCCTGGGCTACCGCCTTCCAGAAGGGAAAACCCTTATCCTGCAGGGGGACGTGGGTGATTTCGTCGGAGCCGGACTTTCGGGCGGAAGGCTCATTGTGGAGGGTTCCACTGGCAACTGGTGCGGAGCCGGGATGATGAAGGGTGAAATTCTGGTGACCGAACACGCAGGGCAGAATACGGGAGAGTGGATGCGCGGCGGTGAAATCCACGTAGACGGTCGAATCCGGAGCATAGGAAAGACCCTCTTCGGGGGCAGGATCTACCAGCGTGAGAGGCTCCTGGCCCCTCAAGACCTCTCCGGAGAGATCTAGGCGCGGGATTCACGCGCAGGATCTGGAATCAGACGGAGAAAGATAGGCAGCCGAACTATGGACCGGCCATCATCAAAGGAGAAAGATCTCCTGAAGGAGATCTGGCCCAGGGTGCGAAGGAGACATCTCTATCCTGAACTCCCCCATCCCGTTTGGGAGGAGAACCTGGAGAGGGTCGCCCTGGAGATCAAAGAGAAACGAATCTCTCTCTCCCGGGGATTTGTGGAGGAGATGTCCCAAGTGATGGACGAAGAAGAGGTCGTCGGGGGCCTGCTGGACCATGCCGTCTCTCACTATCTCTACTGCCCGTGGGATTTCTCCACCCACTTGAAACTCTATAGTGAGGCCAAGCGGGTCTTGAAGGACAAACAGATGGCCATGAGGGCCACTGACTATTTCATGGATGTGGTGGCCGACACTCAATGCGTAAGCCAAAAGGAGAGCCCTCTGCCGCGACTCTACGCCCATGTGAAGCGGGGCATCATGGACGAAGCCATTCACGCTCTCTATCAGCGCATCTGGGGGGTGAATCTAGGGGTGGAGGGGTATGAAGAGGTGGCAAGAAAGCTCTCCAGACTTCCTTACCTCGATCGAAGGCGATGGCCGGAGACCATCCGTCGGTTCAGCAAAGTGGTGCAATCTCTCCTAGAGATGGAGGAGCGTTTCGGAGGGCTCAATCGGCCGAGTCCCATGGGAAGTCATGGATTGCAGAACTATTCTTCCCAAGAGATCGAGCAAGGGCTGAAGGATCTGGCCGCTGCCTCGGAGTCGCCTGCCGAATTCAAGGAGATCGTGGAGGACTTCGAGGAGGATCTCCTGGAGGCGGCTTCTCCCAACGAGCGGGGGATGGGACTGGGACCAGGCCGATCCTTGGAGGCGGATATCCTCTACTACATGAAGCTGGCCGAGAATTACAATCTGCCGATCCGGAAGACCCCTATGCACAAGAGCGGCTCACTTTATCCCCACCATCATGTCCCATGGGAAGTGGGGCGTCCCTTCCAGGATATCGATCCCTGGACCAGTTTCGGCAAGATCATGCCCGGTATCACTCAGATCTGGGAGAGGAGAGAGGGCGAGGTCTTCGGGGAAGACGAGGGCACCCCGGATTGTATCGTGATGATCGACTCCTCAGGGAGCATGATCAATCCCAGGCAGCAGCTCTCCTACGCCGTGTTGGGGGCTGCTTGTGCCTGTGACGCTTATCTACGAAACGACGCCCGAGTGGCAGTCTACAACTTCAGCGATGCCAACGCGGGCGGGGCGCAGATCCTTCCCTTCAACCGACATCGGTTCGAGATCTATCGGGCTATCTGCCACTATTTCGGTGGAGGCACGAAACTCCATCTGGAAGACATCGAGCAACTTCAGACAGGGCGAAATCCGGACATCTTTCTGATTACGGATATGCAGATCACCAACCTGGAGGCCCTGATCAGCTACTTCAACGAACACGCCAACCGTGTCACCGCCGTTCATATCGGAGACAATGAACACGTGCAGACCTTTCGAAGATCCATGAAACTGAGGAAAAATATCAGTATTTACGGAGTGGAAAAGAAAGAGGACATCCCCAAGATCGTGCTTGGGAAGATCCAGGAATACTTCGCTCGGCCCTCAGGCTGATCCCTCNGCCCCCTCGCCTGGTGGATAGGGTTTCAGATGAAATCTTCCCCCTCCCTCCCACTCGAGGAGGGAATCTCGTCTTCGGAGTCCTCAAGCGGGGTGNTGATACGATAGCCTTCGGTAATCCATTCCCCCAGATCGATGAGTTTACAGCGTTCCGAGCAGAAGGGGCGAAAGGGGTTTTCCTCCCAAGGGACCCGCTTTCCGCACACGGGACAAGGGACGTGAAGGGAGCCTCTCTTCCTTCGAGCGCTTCCATACCGACGTCTCATGGTCTCTTCAGACCCCGTAGGCCGAGTAGAAAATGCGGCCGGGCAATTCCAGGCACGTCAACATTCCACCATAGCCCGCCCCGGTATCGATGCCGATTTTGTTTTCATGGACCANAGGACTGGGAAAGGGGGTGTGGCCGAAGATGACTAGCTTCCCGAAATCTTCTTGAGATCGAATGAACTCCCTTCGAATCCATAACAGATCGTCCAGGGTCTGTTCGTGAAGGGGGACCCCTGATCGAAGCCCTGCATGCACGAAGATATAGTCTTCCGTCTCGTAATAGGGCTTAAGCGTGTTGAAGAAGACAAAGTGCTCATCGGGGATGTGTTCCTCTGGGTCGTCCCCGACGAGTTCATAAGAGTGTACTGTCTCCACCCCTCCGTTCAGGAGGAAGGTCCAAGGCTCGGCTCGATTCGTGAGATACTCCAAGAACATAAACTCGTGGTTCCCCATCAGGAAGATTGTCCGAGGGAAGCGTTCCTTGACCTTCAGGACGTAATCGACCACTTCCTTGGACTGAGGCCCTCGGTCAATATAGTCTCCGAGGAATACCAACTGATCCTTTTGGGGGTCCGGATGGATCTTGCTCATCAACTCAGTGAGCTTGTTCAAGTACCCGTGGATATCCCCGATGACGAAGATGCGGCCCGGGGTCATGATACGCTCCGTAGCGTGAGCCTTCTCGACTCTGTCTGTGGGCGTTCGCCTTCCCCTGGGCTCAAGGTATTTTGCATAGAAAGGTTCGGAGGCACTACTGGAGGCTCCACCGAGGGCGCTCTTTGCCCTCCCTTTCAGCCCAGAAGCACCTCCTCTTTCCTCTGGATGGGAATTGTCTCGCCCTCTTCGATGGCATTGGCATGGAGAAGAACACGGCCCGAGACCTCAGAGATGAAGTGGGCGGCCACGGGCAGTTTGTGGTCCCACAGCTGAGCCTCTTCCAACAAGAGATAGCCCATGTAGAGTTCTGCNCCCATCTCCACCAGGCGTCTGGCCATAAGGGAGCGAAAGTCGCCGTCTACGACCTCTTCTCCGGTCTCTGGGTCCCTGCATCGACGGTCCTGGACGATCTCCAGGCATCGGACGAATCGCCGATATCCTTCTTCCAGTCTTTTAGCCAAGGAGCGGANGCGGTCATCGGACCATTCCGTCCGGGCCTTCTCCTCCAGGAGGTGGCTCATGCCCCCCTTGAGGATCTTGCTGAAGGCGCGGTCGACCTGCATCTGAGATGTCCCCTCGTATATGTTGGTGATCCTGGCGTCGCGGAAGAGTCGTTCCACTGGGTAGTCCCGCATATAGCCGTTTCCTCCGTGGACCTGTAAGGCCAGACTCGTCAGCCGAATGGCGGCCTCTGAGGTATAGTACTTGGAGATGGGAGTGAGCAGCTCGGCTATCTGGCCGAATTGATCTTTCTTCCTGCGCATCTCCCCGTAGTGGGGATCTTTCCGATCCATACCCTCAAGCCCATAGGAGTATCCTTCAAATAGATCCACCGCTTCGCTGGTTCGGTAGACCAAGCTNCTCATGGCCTCCAAGGTTACCTTGATCTCCACCAACATCTCTGCAACCGGAGGGAAGTCCAGGATCCTTTTTCCGAATTGCTCCCGTTGGCGTGCGTAATCCAAGGCCTCACGGTAAGCGGCCTCCACGATCCCAAGGCACTGGGCCGCCACACCGAGGCGGGCTGCATTCATCAACCAATTGACGTATTGGGTAAGGCCCCGTCCCCTTCGGCCGATCAGGTGGCCTGGGGCATCGTCGAAGTAGATCTCGCAGGTGGGAGAGCCATGGATCCCCATCTTCTCTTCCAGACGACGGATCTTGACACGTTCGCTTCGCTCCACCAAAAAAAGACTCAAACCTCGGGCCCCGGAGAATCGTTGCGGGTCCTCGCTGCGAGCCAAGACCAAAAGGACGTCGCCGCACCCGTTGGTGATGAACCGTTTGGTCCCCCGGATCTTCCAAATCCCGGCCTCATCGTCCAGTACGGCCTTAGTCTGGACTGCCATTAAATCGCTCCCTGCATCCGGTTCGGTGAGGACCATGGCCCCCGTCACCTCTCCGGAGGAAAATTTGGGGATGTACTTGGCCTGAAGCTCTTCGTCCGCAAAGCGGGAGATGGTCTCCGCAATCCCCTGAAGGCCGAACAGGTTCATCAAGGAGGCGTCGGCCCGGGAGATGATTTCCGTGGCGGCTGTGTAAAGAGTGGTGGGAAAACCCAACCCATCATATCGTCGAGGCAAGCAAAATCCCATCAAGTCGGCTTCAGTCAGGTCCTTCAGGTTCTGTTTCATCCCCTCCGGAAGGATCACGTTCCCTTCAACCAGACGACACCCTTGCGCATCGATCTCCGCTGCCCTCGGGGCGATCCTTTGAGCCGCCAAGCTACCCACAGGATCCGCAAGGAGGTCCAGAAAGGTCTCCACGGCCTCCTCGACCGTGTCGAACGGAGCATCCTCCCCGGACAGCAGAGAGCGGGCATCCAGAATAGAGGCCCAATTCACCCGGCGTTCCATTTGAAAACGAAGGTCTTCATTGTCCAAATAGAAATTTTCCGAAGGCATCCTTCTTACCCCTTCAACAGATCGATGAGTTTGGGGACTACCTCTCTCAGGTCTCCCTCAATACAGTAATGGGAGTAACGAAAGATGGGAGCATTGGGATCGATGTTGATGGAGACGATGGTGCCGGATTCGATCATTCCGACACGGTGTTGTGCTGCCCCACTGATGCCGCAGGCCACATAAAGATCAGGGCGGACTTTGGCGCCGGTCTGCCCGATCTGCCGATCATGAGAGAGCCATCCCGCATCCACAGCGGCCCGAGTCGCCCCCAGCTCGCCTTTGAGAAGATCGGCCAGTTCTCTGACCTTCTGAAAGGTCCCCTCATCTCCTACGCCCGCCCCAACCGCGACGATGACCTTGGCGTCCTTCAGGTTAACCGTCCTTTTGACCAAGTCCGAATGAATGATCCGTGTTGCGTCCTCCGCAGCACCGGCCGTGGGGATGGCAACGACTTCTACATCTGTAGAGCCCAAGGAAGGTCCTTCCGGTCCTTGCCCCTCGGTGGTGATGCAGACGGGTCTTCCCTTGAGCAAGTAGTCGACCTCTACCTTGCCCTCAAATTCGACCCGAGAGGCCACATACCCCTCCCCTTCCCTCTTGATGGATCGGGCTCCTAAAAGGACCCCGGCATGGTAGGCGGCTCCGATCCAGGAGGCCAGATCCTCTCCCTGGGTGGTCGACGGGAAGACGATCAGCTCCGGGGGATCGTCTCCCATGAGCGCCTCCATGGCGTTCCCGTAGGCCTTGGCACGGAAATCCTCCAGGCCTTCGCCCTGGAGGTGGAGTACCCTCTCCAGACCGAGAGCCGCATCCGCGATCTGAAATGCCGATCCCCCTATACAGACCCCCTCCAGCGAGAGGCCCCATCTTTGGGCCGCAGGGGCCGCAAAGGAGACCGCTGCAGCGCTTTCTTCAAGAATCCCTCCCGGACCTCTCTCCAAATAGACCCAGATTCGACCAGCCATGCCTTACCTCACCAGACCCTTTTCTCGAAGTTCTGAGAGCATCCGTTTGAGCTCGGAGACCTCCACGCCATTGATCCTCTGAGATGGGAACTCCCTCTGCTCCAACGGGCGGTATCCCAGGATCTCCACAGGAGGAAGCCCGACCTGGTTCTCTCCTGCCACGAGATCTCGGGCATGCCATTCGGGGATGGGGGTCTTTTTGTGCTTAAGCTTCAACTTGGCCTTGGCGCTTCGTGGGGCTCTCGGGTCCTCCTTCAGGAGGGCCACTCCCACGGAGATGACGGCAGGTAAAGGGGCCTCCACGACCTGGATCCCCCCCTCGACGGCCCTACGGAGGCGAAGTTTGTCCCCCTCCTGGGCCTCGATTGCCTCCACATAGGATACCAGGGGCCATCCCAATCTCCGGGCCAATAGGGCTCCCTTCTGAGCGTAATCCCCTTCGTTGATCTGGATCCCCGTCAGGACGACCCGGACATCCTCCAGTTGATTTACCGCCTTGGCCATCCAGAGGGCCTCTTGATGGAGCGACGCTTGGCCTTCATGGGATATTCTCACCGCGTAGTCGACTCCACGATAGAGGCACTCCCGCAGGACGTCTAGCTTTCGGACGGGACCCACGCTTAATCCAGTGACTTTCCAGGCGGAGTCCGCGTCCTTGAGTTGCAAGGCCATCTCTAGGGCGTTGAGGTCCTCGGGATCGAACCGTCCCTCCCACTCGTTCCACTTGGGACGGCCGGATCCGTCCAAGATCTCCCCCACCAAGTCCCGCGTATCCCAGATCTCCCGAACCCACACGGCAGCATGCATCCTGTTTGCCTCCACTTTCGGAAACAAGGTCTCGTGCTGATCCCTCAACCGAACCGATATTTCACTCCTTGCCCCCCATTGGGATAGGACCAGATGACCCCTCCTCGGGTGCAGGCCACCCGACAAGTCCCACATTCCAGGCAATTTTCATAGTGGACCTGCACCAGATTGGAGTCTTCCGGGTCCTGAGTATAGACCCGCGCCGGGCAAATAAAGGTGCAGACCTTCTCCCTACATTGTCCGCAAACCTCGGGGTCCACTCGGATATGGGCGTGATCGGAGTCGATCTCGTAGCGTACCCGATAAAGCTTCTCCTCCAATGGAAGGTACAGGGAAGGAGGAGGTCCCTGCTTGTCTTTGCTTTGGGAACTCATCCGATCATCCCCTTGAGTTTCCAAAGGTCCTTGATGGTGCGCAGCTTAGGGATCCCTTCCATCATCTTCCGAAAAGCCTCTCTCTGCTGAACCCGTTTGGGTTCCGTGCTCTGCTGATAGAGGTCCACCAAGAGGCGGCAGAACCGAGCGGGCAGGACGTCCATAAGACGGGGAAAGACCTTCTGGGCTTCTGGGACTCGGCGGAAATGGCGTAGATCCTCCATCACGAAGCTGTTGGAAAGCATCCGTTCGTAAAGCGAAAGGGCGCCTCGGGAAAAGTCTCCGATCAGCTTGGCCTGAATCACCGCTTCGGCGGCCATCCGGCCCGATGCCATGGCCAAGTTGGCGCCCTCATGATAAAAGGAGGCGTTGACGAAACCGGCAGCATCCCCGACGATCAAGAGCCCGTGATGCGAAAGCTTCGGCAAGGCCCGCAGCCCGCCCTCAGGGAGGATATGGGCAGAGTATTCGAGGAGCTCTCCGCCAGCAAGGTAGCGCCCGATCTCAGGATGAGCCTTGATGGACTCCATGAGGTCGTAAGGAGCGATCCCCGCGGCAATCAAGCTGTCCACTTTGGCGATGAAACCCAGAGCTAGGCTCTCTTTCCCTGTATAGAGAAATCCTCCACCCACAAGGCCCTTGAAAGGGCTGCCGATCCATTCCAGGGCCGCCCCCTGCCCGGACTCCAGGTGGAAACGGTCCTCGATGACGCCGGAGGGGAGGCCCCAGATTTCCTTCACCCCGATGCCGTACACCTGGGGGGTCTGGGACATCCCCCCCAAAGTCTCGAGGGCCTTCCGGGTGACAATCCCAAGTGCCCCCTCGGCTAGGATGACCGTATCGGCGAAAAAGGGTTCTTCTTCCCCGCGAATCCGGACGCCGATTACACGTCTGTTCTCTCCCTCTCCATCGTAGAGGAGATCATCGACGACCGTCTCCTCAAGGACTGTGGCCCCGGCCTCCTCCACCTCCTTGGCGAGCCACCTGTCGAAGTGGGCTCGATAGACCACCCAGGTCCTGTTGAATGGAGGTGAGGCCCAATCTCTGGAGCCGAAGGTCAGGTAACTGAAGACCTCGTCGTCGAGGAAGCCGAAGGATCGACGAGTTACGGGTCTCTCCAGAGGAGCGCGCTGCTCGAAGTCGGGGATGGCTTCAGAGAGGACCGTGGCGTATAGAAGCCCGCTGACGTTTTTGGAGCCAGCGTACGCCCCCCTCTCCATGAGAATGACCTCGAGGCCTTCCTGGGCTAACCGGTGGGCAGCCATCAGGCCCGCTGGCCCCCCTCCCACCACGATGACATCCGTCTTGACCCGCCCGTCTTCCATACTCAATTGCTTGCGTTCAACTCGTCCTTGAGTCCGGGCCTTCTTTCAAGGAAATCCACCAATACGAACTCCTCCCGGACCTTACAGGGTCCCTATGGTGACATACTTTGCCTTTCAAATCAACGACCCCGGTTCCCCCTTGCACGTGACGGAACTCTTAAGTTAGACCCGCAGGAAACCAAATACACGTCCCCTTTTCTTGACAGTCTCAGGGGCATCTGTTAAGTAGACGTCAACCATAATCGCGAGGAGAAAGGGGCCGAAGAGGACCACAAGGCCCGCTCGGGATGAAGGTCAAGGGGAGGAGGTAAGTCATGAGAAGGATGCCCTGGTTTTTCCTTGGATTGACGGTTCTCTTCCTCCACGAGGGGCGGGCCCTAGCTGAGGCCCCGTTCATCGAGGGGGACTGGTGGTTGAAAGTCAGGGGAGATGATAAGGGGGCCTTGCTGCTGACCTTTTCCAATCAGGTTTCCGGGACTTTCGATGTATCCGGAAGCTGGCAGACGCTGGCCACCGGCGAACCATTTCGAATCAGCGTGGGGCAGGCGCTCAGTATCGACTCCAAAGGGCATATCTTCGGGGTTCTATCCATCGAAGATCTAAGCGGGACCCCGTTGGGGACGTTGCAGATCCAAAGCGGGAGTCTAAAGAACCGGAATAAGAAAGAATCCAAGCGCAGGCTCAAGCTCAAGGGTCTCCTTCTGCTTGGGGGAAGCCCTCCTATAGCTGTCTCTATGTCGGGTGGCCTCCTCCTCACATCCCTGCCGACCCTGACCGGCCGCACCGTTGAGGGGAAAGTCAAGGGGTCGGGGCTTCGAAGCCGATTCTATGACTTCTCCGTCTCCGAGGACGAGATCCTCAACTTCCCGTTCTTTCAATTGACGGGAGAAGGTCCTGTGTCCCTCGACGGTCTGGAAACCTCGGTCACCATGCAGGGACAGTTTATTCGGGATCCGGGCAGAAGTGTCTTCGGGAGTTTCTCCTCACCGGAGCTCGGAGACGGCGTGCTCACTGGGAAGCTCTACCCTAAAAAGCGCGGTCCTAGGGCTAACTTCCATATTCAGGCCGATCGAGACTTCCGGCTCAAGGGTAGTTTAGAGATCTCAGTGGCCCCCATCCTCTCGGTAAGTCCGGATCAGCTGGACTTCGGCGATGTGACCGTAGGCGACTCTCAGGACCTTACCTTTACGGTGACGAATGTGGGAGCCGGGACGCTCGATGGAAGAGGTCGTCATCGAGAACGACCTCGAGGGGGTCTTTAGTATCGTGGGTGATTCCACGTACAGCCTCGGTGCCGGGGAAAGCAAGGAGATCACCATCCGCTTTGAGCCTTCCACCGGAGGGTCTTTTGACGCCGACGTCACCTTCACGGGAGCACAGGGGCCCTCTCGTCCTATCAGCGGCAATGGGGTAAGCGGAGGAGGTTGATTCCCAAGAGTTTTTTAACTGATCATCGCCCAATTCCGGAGGGTTGGAGATGCTTGTGGAAGGGAAAAATGCCATTGTTACAGGAGGTAGTCGTGGGATCGGGACAGCCGTATGCCTCGATCTTGCGGCCAATGGGGCCAACGTCGCTTTGAATTACCGAAAATCCGCTGCAGAAGCGGAGAAAGTGGTCGAAAGGATCCGTGAGATGGGCCGGAAGGCTCTAGCCGTGAAGGCCGATGTCTCCAACTTCCAGGACGCCCAACGCATGGTAAAGCAGGTCTTGGAGGAGTTCGGGTCCTTGGAGATCCTCGTCAATAATGCAGGGATCAACTGGGACGGGGTCATCTGGAAGATGACAGAGGAGCAATGGGATGCGGTGATCCAGGTGGACCTGAAGGGGACTTTCAACTACTGTCGGGCGACTGCCCCCATCTTTCGAGAGCAACGCTACGGCAAGATCGTAAACATCACCTCCATCAATGGGCTCCGAGGGAAATTCGGCCAGACCAACTATTCCGCGGCCAAGGCTGGGGTGGTCGGCTTGACCAAGGCCCTGGCCAAGGAACTGGGGAGATATAACGTCAACGTCAATGCCGTTGCCCCCGGCTTCATCCTCACGGAGATGTACGAATCGGTCCCCGATGAGGTCAAACAAACCGCTTTGGCCGAAATCGTCCTCGGCAGGGCTGGAAAACCCGAGGAGGTGGCCTGGGTGGTCACGTTCCTCTGTTCGGAAAAGGCCCGTCACATCACCGGGGAATGCATTCAGGTCTCAGGCGGGCAGTATATCTGAAATCCCTGTCGATGCCTCCTCGCCTTCAAAACCCATGTCCTCACCTCCTACGGATGTCCGTGTCCTGATCAAGAGGACATGTGCACTCGGCGACCTTGTCCTCACCCTCCCCTTCCTCTTCTTCCTCCGAAGGCGCCGTCCTTTGAGAAAGCTCCATTTTCTGGGACATGACTCGCATATTTCTTTTCTTAAAAAATACCGATATATAGATGAAGGATCTTCTATAGAAACTTCAAATTGGCACCTCCTTTATGTCGCAAAGATAGCTCGTCGGCAAAAGCTCCGACCCGATCCGAGTGACTTCTCGGAACTCTATCTTATTGGATCCGAACAGGAGAACCTCGAGCTGAAATCAAATCTCGAAGGGATAGTGAAAGGCCGGCTGAGGCTTCTCTCTGGAAGACCTCCTGAGGGGATGCCTATCCATGCGGCTCGCTTCCTTGTGGAGCAGATCCCAGAGTTAAATCCGGGAGATGGTGCTCCCCTGGAGGAGGGATTCCGACCTCTCCAAGAGATAGAGGGCCCTTTGAGGGAAGGGCCGAGGATCCTCATCCATCCAGGGAGCGGAAGCCCCAAAAAGAACTGGCCCGCTTCCCGGTTCGCACGTCTCATGGAAGCTCTTCAAAAAGAGGGTTACAAACGGATCGGGATCGTTCAGGGGCCTCAGGATGCAGAGCCGGTTCGGGATCTCTTCAGAAAAGGAGCACAAGGGGAAATCCTCCTCTGCGAGGATCTGCTCCATCTGCTGCGGATCCTCAAAGGAGGGGCCCTCTATATCGGAAACGACTCAGGACCTACCCACCTGGCTGCGGCCCTGGGTGTCCCCACCCTTGCGATCTTCGGGCCCAGCGATCCTCTCCAGTGGTCCCCCATGGGCAGTGCCGTGACGGTCCTCTACAATGCAAAAGCCGCTTGTGCTCCATGCCATTTGAGTCCAGGGCGCACCTGTGAGGAGGATATCTGCCTACGCTTTCCTACCTGGGAGCGTGTCGTGCATAGAGCTCTAGGGCTTTTGCAGTGCGTCCCTCATCCATGAAAAACCAGCTGTCCGCCTCTCGTTCTCCTGGGTGTATTCAAGGGATTCGCGCGCCCGGTCCCGGGGGGATCCAATTGAGCTAGCAGGAACCTTCCATGAAAAACCGCAAGGCCCCCTTCTTGACCCTTGACATAGCTTCCCTCAACGGGGGTAGCTGGCGAGAATCTCTTGGATTGTCTCCTCGGCCTTATGCTTCCATTTTCTCGGCACCCAGATGGAAGCCCATCCTCGTTGGGGGATAAAGATCCCATTGTAGGCCGTCTCTTCATGTTTGCGGAGAAGGAAAGGGATTCCTGTGTCTCGCAAGGCCTTCCCGAGAATGTCGGCCTCAAACGGGGTCTCAGCCACATGGACCTTTGTCCAGCTCTCAAAATGGGTTCCCTCTCTATCCACGGCTCACCCCTTGCTCCAAGGACGTTGGTGTGGTAACAAAAAAGTGATGAGATCGGCCCCAAGAAGTTCTCTTCTTTCCGGTTAAGAATCGTCTGTCGTTGGTCCTTCTTCCCCTTACTTCAGGGTACACGTGGAATCCAAANTAAACAAGGGAGGATCATAATGATGGCTCACCGCCGCAAAGGGTCCATTGCTCTTTGGATCGCGGCCGTGGCTTCGATGTGCTGGCTTTGGCCTTTTTCCGAGCCAGCATGGACCGACACGCTGATTTTGAAAAACGGAAGGACCTTGGAGATCGGAAACGACTATTGGCGTTCCCATGGAAAGATTCATGTTCGAAGGCCCGAAGGGACCTTCTCTCTTCCATGGGAAATGGTGGAGCGCCTGGAGAAGACTTCCTCTCAAAAAGAGAACCTGGATGTCCAAACCATGCGAAGGACCTTTTCACCCTCCGAAGTCGCTCCGGGAGCCTGGATCGAGGATTTGCGGGACATAGGGGCCTCCTTGGGGGAGATTCTTGACAATCTCGATATGGAGCCGAAACCGCTACCCCTACCCGTGAGGGACCAGAGGCGAGGCGAGATGGAGGCCCTTTTGGAAAGGTTGGAAAGGATCCGAAGATCGGCTTCCCNGATAGAGGACCTCACCATGGATCTCGAACGAGCAATGGAAGACTTAAAGATCTGCCTAGAACGTATAATCTCCACTTTTTCTTCGGAAGAAGAGGTTTCTCTTGATGTTATGGAGGAGTGCGTGGAGACGGCCCGCCGGGTGGCTTTATTCAGCCAATAATGGGAGTCTTCCTTCCTCCAGAGATCTCAGAAACGCNTGGAATCGACCCTTTTGCCCTTCATCCATCTCCAAGAATTCGATCCCGCTTTGAAACCCNTCTCGTGTGGCCTCGCAGCGGATGACCCTTCCTTGGATCAGGAATCGGTCCCCTGTCCACGGGACATGAAAACGAAGCCAGATCTGTTTTCCTAGGAGCATCTTCAAATCGACCAACAAAAGGCATCCGTTTCTGCTGATGTCCAGAANTACTGCCTTCCGAGAAGCTGGATCTGAGGGATCGGGGAGCCCGCAGATCTCGGCCCGAAGAAAGACCTTGATGCGGGGGCTTCTTCGCAGATGGATGGTATAGACTTCTTTCGGATAGGAGATCAGGGCCATGGGGAAAGGCTCACCCAAGAAGCGAAGAACCTGACAGCTGAACCGATAGCACTCGCCTTTTTCGTACCGCAGCCAGATCTCCAGCCCCGCTCCAACCTCATCGGCAGGGGGTTTCTCCGGCCAAGAAATCAGGAGGAAGGANCCAGGAGACCATCCTAACAGTCGAACGTCACCTCCAGGAACCCNTTTATCNTTCTCCAGAAGGAGTGTGGCGTTCCAAGTGAACGCTGGCGGTTTTTCGCTCGATTTCCACCGCTGGACTGCATCTCCTCGCCAAGAATCCATGCCCGCATCCTTGTAGGTGGAGTTTCTAAAATTGATTAGGGGAAAAAACCCTCTATGTCAACAGATCGAAATGGATCCTGAGATGCAATGCCTTGACGTTTTGGATTCAACAATTGTATAAAAAGTGAGGCCTACCCATTCTACTATGAATCGCATTCTTGTTTCGACCTCCTTCCCTCTCCCGACAGGGGGGCGAGGAATGAAAAAGAACAGGAGCATTCCCTTTCACCTCAATGAGGAGCTCTATGTGGAGCCTACTGCCCGATCTTCGGGCTTTCATTCCCATCTTGTTGGGGTTAAACCCAATCAGTTGTTGATTCTAGACTATCCTTTCTGGGAGTCCACCGCCTATGAGATTGTCCGGTCCGACGTCCTGTGGGTAAGGTGTTTCCGACATACTGTGTATCGCTTCCGGAGTGTTGTCCTCGGTGTCACGAAAGATCCTGTCCCCTTGCTATTCTTGGAGTACCCTCAGAACATCGAAGAGATGGAGGTCCGGGGCAGCCAACGCAAGAAGATCTTCATTCGAGGTCGTTTCCTGGACTTGAGAGACCGGACAGGGCGGAGGTCGTGGGAGGGATACATTTTGGACATCAGCGACACGGGTTGTCTTATGTGGGGTGACTTCGTCCACCTAGTAGATCAGGACATCCTCCTCTCCTTTCAGGTCCCATGGACAGGGGAGAAGATCCAAGCCAAGGCGCGGGTAGTGCGATGTGAGGTAACGGAGAAGGGGATTCGGAGCGGCCTAAAGTTCATGGATCTTACACCCGAGACCCATAGACGTCTTCAGAAGTTCATCGGATCATTGAAAGAGGATGAGATCTCCCGCATGGTCTCCATCGAGTCGGGGAAAAGCACCTAGCCCGGAGGTCCGGGAGGGCCCCATGGAAACGGAGAAGAGGCGGATCGTACGAAGGAAATCGGACCAGATGTTAATGGAGACCTTGAGGTTTCACCGAGCCATCCTCGATCTTCTGCAGGGAAAGGCGGGAGACTTTCAAGGGGCACTCAGTCGGATTCAGCTATGCAGCTCAGGATTGGGAAGACGGGAGTCCGACCGTCGANTCGGAGAGGAATTTCGTAAGAATCTGGAGGAGATCGCTGATCGTTTGGTGGAATTGGGCGTCATCGAACGGCTGCCNAGAAAGATTCGTCTCAGGAAAGTTCTGGGCAANACCCAAGGTAAGTTCCCNTTGGGGTTGGAAAGGGTAGGATGGGAGATGGAACCCCCCAAGGTGGGACATCGTTACTGCCTCTATCTCGACGACGGGAGGATCTTTCGGACCGGAGTGGTCATGGAGGCCAGCCCGGATCACTTCCGAACCGGCAATTCCGTCTATTCTTTGGAGGTGATGGAAAGCCAGAGCCTCTCAAACAGCTCGGGGGATCCCGTCCCCTCGGATTGATCCCTTTTTCGACGGATTATCCTTAGAGGAAGGGATCTGTTCGTGTATCTCTCCTCCATCTTCGGGTAGATCATACTTCCAAGAAAGTGCAAGTCGTCCCAAGCCCCTCTGTCACTTTCCCATGAGATGGATGCGGTTATAATGAAGAATGGATCGGATCCGCATGATCTGCCTTTCAGAAACAGGGATGAGTTGGGAAAAGATGGAAGAGACACCCTCGCCGTTTCNNATCGCTCAAGGTCTTCATGCNGGCCACGACGGTCTGGAAGGAATTTCCTACCAGGAGACGGCCGGCGTCCTGCTGCTTCTCCATCGTCCCCCNGGGCAAAAAAGGGGGCTTCACATCCTCCTCAATAAACGATCTCCCTATGTAAGGCAACCGGGAGACCTCTGCTGCCCAGGGGGCACATTAAACCCTGTCTTGGATCCTCTCCTGGCACGGCTCCTCCGGCTGCCCCTTCGGACCCTCTCTCGAAGTCCGGGATGGCGCCTGGGAAAAGCGAAGGGGGCGGTGTGGAAGAAAACGATCCGCCTCTATTGGGCGTGTGCATTGCGGGAAAGCTGGGAGGAGATGGGACTGTATCCCTGGAGAGTCTCCTTCTTGGGTCCCCTCCCCCTCTATTCTCTGAAGCTCTTCCAACGCCGCATCCTTCCCTTAGTGGGCTGGATGGAAGGGCAANAACGGTTCCGTCTCAATTGGGAGGTCTCCCGCCTCGTCTCCATTTCCATCCAAGAACTCTTAGAGCCCGCAAATTACGGGACTTATCTCCTACAATACAAAGACAAAACGACCGGGGGGCAAGTAGAGGAGACCCCCTATCCATGCTTTTTCTTCCATGGAGATTCTGAAGAATCGGAGGTCCTCTGGGGGGCCACATTCCACATAGTGGTGTCTTTTCTTCAACGCGTTTTCCGGTTCCAGCCCCCTCCTCAGATCGAAGCGGGAAGGATCGTTAGGGGGGAGCTGGGAGAGGATTATTTCATGGCCAAAAGAGCAAGGGAACGAAGAGGAAGATGAAGAGATTTATCAGTATACGCGGTGCAAGGCAAAACAACCTCCGCGGATGGGACCTCGATCTTCCTGTAGGCTCCTGGACGACCGTCACAGGAGTGAGTGGGTCCGGCAAATCTTCCCTGGCCATGGAGATCCTCTATGCGGAGGGACAGCGGAGATATGTGGAGACTTTTTCTCCCTACGCCAGGCAGTTCTTGGAGCGGCTCGATGCCCCAAATGTCCATGAAATTCTTGGGATTCCTCCTGCCTTGGCCATTGAGGGTTCTCAGCCCGTCCGGACCTCCCGTTCCACAGTAGGAACCCTTATTGAAATGACNGACTTTCTCAAGCTCCTTTTCCATCGTTGCGCGGTTCCCTACTGTCCCGAGTGCGGTGAGAAGATCCGCAAGGTGAGCCCCGAAGCCCTTTGGAAGGAGGCTGTCTCTTGGTGCCAGCCAGGGCCCTGGATCGTGACCTTCCCCATGGAATGCACAGGCAGGAACGCCGAGACCCTGCGGGAGGGACTCCTCTCTCTGGGCTTCTTTCGGATCCTGCACCATGGAAAGGTGGTGCGGGTGGAAGAGTGGATTCCCTCTGCCTCCTCGGAGACCGTAGAGGTGGTGGTGGATCGTCTCGTGCCCCCTAGCATCGACGGCAGGCGATTCGTCGAGGCGCTGGAGTCGGCCTTCCGCTACGGCCAAGGACTAGCCGCGATCCACTTCCCGAACGGGACCCGACAGGTCTGGACGAACCAGCTCCGTTGCGTCCATTGTGGGATCGAAATTCAGGATCCTTCCCCTGCCCTTTTTTCCTTTAACAGCCCTGTGGGGGCTTGCCCCCGCTGCGGAGGATTTGGCCGGATCATGGACTATGACCCCGAGCTCATCGTCCCGGATCCGACCAAGAGCATCGAGGGAGGTGCGGTGCGCCCCTTCAGCGTTCCAGCGGCTCGCGGGGAATTTCTTCAGCTGATCCGCTTCTGCCTGAGACGGGGGATCCCCATCGATCGACCTTGGATGGAACTTGCGTCGACTCACCGTCAGGAGATTCTAAACGGTTCCGATGGCTATCCCGGGGTTAGAGGCTTTCTCCGATGGCTTCAGGAGAAATCTTACAAGATGCACGTCCGGGTCTTTCTTTCCCGCTTCCGGACCTACCTGCCCTGTCCTGACTGCGGGGGAGGAAGGCTTCGCCTCGAGGCCCTTCGGTGGCGGGTAGAAGGCAAAACCCTCCCCCAGATCCTCGCCATGACCGTGGAGGAGGGCATCCCCTTCTTTCGGACGCTCCTTGAGGCGCAAGGCGACGATGCTGTGGTTCGTCTTTTGGTGGAGGAGATCAGCCAGCGTCTGAACTACCTCAGGGAAGTAGGACTCGGATACCTCACGTTGGATCGTCCTTCCCGGACCCTCTCGGGAGGGGAAGTGGAGCGTGTTCTGCTCACCAGGGCGTTGGGGACGCGGCTTGCCAACACCCTTTTTGTATTGGATGAGCCGAGTAACGGTCTTCATCCTCGTGACACCCGGAGGTTGATTCGAGTCATCCGCAGGCTGCTGCGCTATGGCAATACCGTCGTGGTGGTGGAACATGATCCGGATCTCATCCTCCAGAGCGACCTTGTCGTGGATCTGGGGCCGGGCGCCGGAAAAGAGGGGGGAAGACTCGTTTATGTGGGTCCTCCNCAAGGCCTTCTATCGAGGACCGATTCCGTAACCGGCACCTTGCTGGCGTCCAGGGCCTCTCAAAAGTCGCTACAACCGTCCAGAAAGAGAGAATCCTCAGGTGAACTGGTCCTTCGCGAAGTCCGACAGCACAACCTCAAGGGAATGAATGTGAGGATCCCGTTGGCAAAGATGGTCTGCATTACGGGTGTGTCAGGATCCGGCAAGAGCACCTTGCTCATCGATATCCTCTATCGAGGTGTCCGAAGGGCTCTGGGCCATGCGGGCGAGAGGCCCGGACTGTTCTCGGGGGTCGAGGGCTACCGGCGGATTCGAAACGTGGAGCTTGTGGATCAGACTCCTCCGGCGAGGACGCCTCGAGCCAATCCAGCCACCTATATCGGCGCATGGACGGAAATCCGAAACCTTTTTGCACGGACAGAGGAGGCNCGACAAAGAGGATGGAGCGCTGGAATTTTTTCGTTTAACACGCCGGGGGGACGGTGTGAATCCTGTCGAGGTGAGGGGTTCCTCCGAGTGGAGATGCAGTTTCTCTCGGATGTCCTCTTGAAGTGCCCGGATTGTGGAGGCAGAAGATTTACGGAGCGGACCCTGGAGGTCCGTTATCGGGAAAAGAGTATCGCCGACGTCTTGGCCATGACAGTGGAAGAGGCCNTGGAATTCTTCGCCGACCAAACGGTCATCCTTCAAGCCCTGCGCCCCCTCCAGCGCATGGGTTTGGGGTACCTGACTCTCGGGCAGCCTCTCAGTACACTCTCGGGGGGGGAATCCCAACGGCTGAAGATGGCACGGCACCTCCAGGAGAGCGTAGACGGCCCCACCCTGTTTCTCCTTGATGAGCCCACCAAAGGACTTCATCTCGCCGATGTGAAGACCCTCATCGAGGCCCTGCGGGATCTCGTGGACGGGGGGCACACGGTGGTCCTGGTAGAGCACCACCTTGAAGTCATCCGTTGTGCGGACCATATCATTGATTTGGGACCCGAAGGTGGTCCCAAGGGTGGATGGATCGTGGCGGAAGGGCCTCCGGAAGAGATCGCGGGCAATCCCCGCTCAAGAACCGGCCTCTTCCTNCGACGATTTTTGGAGGGACGTCTCTGGAGCCCCCCACGGCGGCCGCGCAAAGGGCTCCATCTCCGGCAGAGGGAAATCCCGGATGAGACAGGGATCCGTATCGTGGGAGCCCGGGAGAATAACCTTCAGGACCTTGAGGTACAGATTCCCCGGGACCGACTTGTGGCCATTACAGGGGTAAGCGGGTCGGGCAAATCGACCTTGGCCTTCGACATCCTCTTTGCGGAAGGCCAAAGGAGATACTTCGAGAGCCTTCCGGCCTACGTAAGGCAATATCTCAATGTCCTAGACAGGCCCGATGTAGATCTTGTGGCCGGAATCCCGCCCACTGTCGCCATCGAGCAGCGGACTGCCAGAGCGGGGAGACGCTCTACAGTGGCCACCCTGACGGAGATCTACCATTTCCTGAGGCTCCTCTTCGCTCGGCTTGGGACCCCTTACTGCACCCGTTGCGACATCCCAATTACCACCGGGAGGCTGGAGGAGATGATGGAGGCCCTCTGGAGCCGGTTTTACGGTCAGCACGTGACCGTTCTGGCCCCCTGGATCCAAGGGAGAAAGGGCTATCATCAGACCGTATTCACCCGGGCCCGTCGCAAGGGGATTGAATATCTCCGGGTGGACGGTGTCTTGGAGCGGGTCGAAGGACCCAAGAGACTGGACCGCTTTCGAGAGCACTGGATCGAGGCGGTGGTGGCCCGGGGGCTCTGCGTGACCCATGATGAACGGGAGAGGCTCCGATCCGTCCTTCAGGACGCCCTCATGGAGGGGAGAGGAACCGCCGTTGTTGTGGGAGAGGGGGGACACGAGGAGACCTTCAGCCATCGCCGATTGTGCCCGCGCTGCGGACTAGGTTTTCCCGAGTTAGATCCCCGGCATTTCTCCTTCAACAGTCCGATGGGAGCCTGCGAGCGATGTGACGGAATCGGCGGCTTCCTCTTTGGCGACGGAGATGCCTGGAAGACCTGTCCCGCATGCCAAGGAAGTCGATTGCGAGAGATGCCGAGAAAGGTCCGGGTCCTCGGGCGCACCATCGCCGAGCTAACATCCATGACCATCGCCGAAGCCCGTTCCTTTTGGAAAGAAACGATATTCCCTGAGTCACGGCGGGATGTGAGCACACCCATCATCCGCGAGATCCAGAGCCGTCTCGAGGCCCTCCTCTCATTGGGACTCGGATATCTGACTCTGGATCGACCGGCTGACACCCTCTCGGGTGGAGAGGCCCAACGGATTCGGCTGGCAGCGCAGTTGGGATCAAACCTGCGAGGGGTCTGCTACGTGCTCGATGAGCCCACCATCGGTCTCCATCCTCGAGACCACCAAGCCCTTCTTAAGAGCCTCCGGAATCTCCGAGATCGAGGCAATACAGTGGTCGTAGTGGAACACGATGAGACCTTCATTCAGAGCGCGGATTGGGTGATCGATCTCGGACCGGGCCCTGGAAGAGAAGGAGGAAGGGTAGTTGTTCAGGGAGAATGGACCCAATGTCTCCGGCATGAGGACTCCCCTACGGTCCGTGCCATCACCGACCCCTCGCGACGCCGAATTACCTCTAGGGGGAGGAAGGCCCGGGATGGGCGTTGGATCCGAATTTTGGGGGCGACCCATCACAACCTGAAAGGCATCGATGCGGAGATCCCCTTGGGGACCTTGACCTGCGTCACCGGGGTTTCAGGATCCGGGAAGAGTTCCTTGGTCGAAGATGTCCTTTATGAAGGAATCCGGAATCGTTTGGGATTGGAAGGGGCACGTCCCGGGTCCCATCGGGGGATGGAGGGGTGGCAGTGGATCCGCCGCGTCCGCAAGGTGGACCATGCCCCTATCGGGAGGACACCCCGCTCCACTCCAGGGACCTATGTGAAGGTCTGGGACGAGATCCGACGCTTTTTCGCCGACCTTCCGGAGGCCCGAAGCCGAGGCTACGGCCCTGGACGTTTCTCGTTCAATACCCCGGAGGGCCGATGCCCTCTATGCCAAGGTCAGGGCCTCATTCGGCAGGAGATGAGCTTCCTGCCCGATGTCTATACTCATTGCGAGGCCTGTGAGGGGATGCGGTTCACCCGGGAGACCCTCTCGGTCACCTATCGAGGACGAAACGTAGGGGAAATACTGGCCATGACTGTGAAGGAGGCTGCGGATCTTTTTCAGACTGTTCCTAGGATCCTGAGACCCCTTAGGGTCCTCATGGACCTTGGTCTCGGCTACCTCACCCTCGGGCAGACAAGCCCCTCCTTATCCGGAGGAGAGGCTCAGAGGCTCAAACTGGCACAGGAACTTTCCAAGGGTTCGGGAGGATCCACTCTCTATGTATTGGACGAACCCACCACCGGCCTTCATCTTCAAGACGTGGAGAGGCTCATCGATGTTCTTCAGCGCTTGGTGGATCGAGGGGACACAGTGGTGGTGGTGGAGCACCATCTCGACATCGTCGCGGCGGCCGACTACATCATCGACCTAGGACCGGAAGCAGGGGAACAAGGGGGACGGATCGTCTTTCAAGGACCACCTTGGGATGTCTTGGAAGCCGCCGATATATCTCAAACGGGCCATTGGTTCAGATCTTTTCTGGAGGAAGGAAAGAGGAAGTCCGCTGGTCAGCGGGAAGCAGTTTCTTGATCCGCTTTTTTCATCGACCGGAGTGGGTCGATTGCCTGGGGGGCAAGCCATGCTTCAGGCAGTTCCCCTTTATCCAGGATCCTTTCTACGGCCTCCGCCCATCCCCGGGGGCCCGCTGCCGGGGCCCGGTAACAGCGAAGAGTAGGGGGTGGAGCAGCATAGGTCCCGTCCGGCCGTTTCACCAACACAGGCACTTCCACGGCCTCTAACATGGGGAAGTCATTGGGGCTGTCGCCGAGCCCCACCGCCTTCACCTCGCCCCAGTGCGCCCGCAGGAGTTTGGAAAGAAGTCGGACGGCCTTTCCCTTGTCGGTGGGACCCATGAGGTGGAAAAATCGGCCTCCTCGGGTGCAGGTCAGCCCGCGAGCCTCTGCCTCCTGAAGGAAATCCGCCAAGCGGAGGGGATCGACCTCCTGGACCAGAAAGGGCTCGGAGTACTCTCGCATGCGCGCCAGACGGGCCTCTCGCTGGGAGAGACCCGTCCGACGAACAATCTCCTCCTCGGACATNGAACTGAGGGGAAGCACGGGGAGGCCCGTATCCTCTGACAGACATCTCAACTCCTCGGCCACGCGTCCATGAGGAAGACCCAGCTCCCACAGGAGCCAACCGTCACGTCTTGCGAGCGTCGTCTCCGGCAGAGGCCTCCAGCTAGGAGGAAAGACCACGGCACTCCCGTTTTCTACTATAAAAGGATCCTTCAAGGAGAGACGCTCCCACCAAAGGGCCATTTCGGCCCTCGTCTTGCTGGAACAGAGGATCACCGGGATCCCCCTGCTGCGAAGCCTCTCGAGTATCGGGACCACCGGCCCGGGAGAATAGGTCTGGGAATCCAGAAGAGTGGCATCCAGGTCGGTAAAGATGATCCAGGCGCCCAATTCTCATTTCTCCTTGACAGAAAAGCCGGCCTCTTGAATCAGTTTCCGCAGCTCCTCCCCTTCCAACACTTCCTTCTGAAGAAGGAGTTGGGCCATCCTGTCCAAGATGGGACGGCGTTCCTCNAGAATGGTGCGGACCCGGTCGTGGGCGTCTCGGAGGATACGATCGATCTCCTCATCGATTAGCTGGGCTTTCTCCTCGCTGAAATCCCTGGTGATCTTGGNAGGGACTTCCAAAAATGCTGAGGGGCGCTCCCTCTGGAAAGTCATCAATCCAAGACGTTCGCTCATACCGTATTCCATAATCATGGAGCGGGCGATGTCCGTGGCACGTTGTAGGTCATTTTGGGCGCCAGTGGAGATGTCTTGGAAAACGATCTCTTCGGCCACTCTTCCTCCCAGAAGGACGGCGATGCGATCCTCCAGCTCGGACCGAGTCAGGAGGTATCGGTCCTCGGTGGGGAGCTGCTGGGTGTAACCCAGGGCGGCGATGCCTCGCGGAATAATGGAGACTTTCTTAACAGGATCGGCGTGGGGGACGGTCTCAGCCACAATNGCGTGGCCGCTTTCATGATAGGCCACGATCTGGCGCTCTCGTTCGTTCATCACTCGGTTCTTCTTCTCCAATCCCCCGATGATCCGATCGATGGCCTCGTCGAAGTCCTCCATCTCGATGGCGTCTTTGCCCTTTCTGGCGGCCCGGAGGGCAGCTTCATTTACAAGATTGGCCAAATCCGCCCCCACAAACCCGGGGGTGCTTGCGGCGACTTGGCGCAGGTCAACGTTCTCGGCCAGCCGTACCCCCTTGGTGTGCACCCGAAGAATGGCTTCCCTTCCGTTGATATCCGGTCGGTCGATGAGTACCTGACGGTCGAACCGACCTGGACGAAGCAGGGCCGGATCCAAGATCTCGGGGCGGTTGGTGGCCGCCATGATAATGACCCCTCGGGTGGGGTCGAATCCGTCCATCTCCACGAGGAGCTGATTCAGGGTCTGTTCCCGTTCGTCATGTCCCCCCACGGGATTGAGCCCTCTGGCCTTACCCAAGGCATCCAGCTCATCGATAAAGACGATGCATGGAGCCTGTTGTTGGGCCTGACGAAACATGTCGCGCACACGAGCCGCTCCCACCCCCACGAACATCTCGACGAATTCCGATCCGCTCATACTAAAAAAGGGGACCTTGGCCTCGCCAGCCACGGCTCGAGCCAGGAGAGTCTTGCCCGTCCCCGGAGGACCCACCAACAGGACCCCTTTAGGAATCTTTCCACCAAGACGCTGATATTTTTCCGGATTCCTGAGGAACTCGACGATCTCCTCCAACTCCCGCTTGGCCTCGTCGATGCCCGCCACATCCTCGAAGGTGATTCCCACCTCATCTTCGGCATAGACCCGGGCGCGACTCTTGCCGAAGGACATAACACCGGCCCCCGGTCCGATCCGTCGGACCAGATAGAACCAGATGATGAAAAAGACCCCCATAGGGACCAACCATGAGAGGAGGCTGGAGAGCCATTTGCTCTCGTACCGTCCTTGATAGATCACTCCGTGAGAATCCAAAAACTCCACGAGGGAGGGATCCTCTACCCGATAGGTCCGGAACCGGATCGAACCCATGGTTCCCTCTTTGGGTTTAAGGATCCCTTGGATCACATCTTGATCCATTGTCACCTGCTCCACCCTTCCTTGCGCCACCAGCCGTTTGAACTCGCTGTATGGAATGACCTGAATTCGTCCCACCATGTAAAGATCATGGAACAGGATCATGAGGGAGAAGACGATGAGAAAATACCAAAGGCTGAACTGGGTCCTTCGAGGGATCTTGTCGTCTCCTCGACCGCCTCCCCCCAACAGATCTCTCCACCATCCCGAGTTGGCCGGTTGGGGACCCTTCTTCTCCCTAGGCGACGGCATTCTTGCATCCTCCTTATCCAAAAGCATGAAGGTTANAAAAAGACAGNTCTTCGACCTTTCTGTGCAGTCCGATCTTCGGCCTCGGCTTCTGGGTCGACGGATAGAATGATTCCATTGAAGGCCGATCCCACNTCGTGGTAACGACGACTNCCATTGGAATTCCCNTAATCAAGGGAAAGGCCCAAAATCGGCCAAAGTATCCCGGAAGGGGCCTCGCCGCCATCTCAAAAGCGAAAAGGGTTGCGGGGTGGCCTTTGACGCTCTTTTTCTCTTTTCTCTGAGTCGTCCTGGCAGGTTCGGCAGAGTTGAGCAAAAGGCATGGCCTTGAGCCTCTCGAAGCGGATCCGGTTTCCGCACTCCTCGCAGATTCCGTACTCCCCCCGGTCCATCCTCCGAAGGGCTTCCTTGATCTCCTTCAGCTCCTTGGTTCTTCGACTCATGACCTGGAAGCTCATCTCTTTGCCCACGTCCACGCGAGACTCGTCCCCCTCATCCACATCGACCACCGTGGTCTCATCCGAGGTGTCCTCCAGGAAACGAGTGAAGTTTTTTTGAAGCTCCGTTTCAATGATCCGCTTCCTCTCTATCAGGATCTGACGGATCTCTTGGAGCTGATTTGATGTCAAACGTCGCGAAGCCATGGAAAGTTCCTTTCGTTGAGGTTCGTTTTGGTCCAGGTTCCCCCCGGACCCAGTGACTGCCATCCCCCGCCCTTGCGGAGCACTCCTGCCTGGAAGATGAAATGTCGAGCCCAAGTCCGGGTTCTACTCCGACATAGCGGCGCATGGCACAGGGCTGAAGGTGCCTTTTCCCTTGCGCCCTACGTCTTATGCCTCATGCATGTGTTTGGCCTCCCTTCCNTCNCTGGCTTCCTCTGCGGGGGAAAGAACTCTCTAGGTAACTAGTTGAGCCGACTTCTCCACCTTCGAGGGTAAGTATCTCAAGGGCCCTGCTCCCCCTACCATAGCTGCTACTCCAATTGCGGTCAACCAACAAAAAAGGGTTGGGCGAGAATCACCCAACCCTTGCCTGAGGCCGACCCTACAAGGTCGGCCGTCCCTCATTAATATTCGCCACCGTAGCCTCCGCCGGGCCCTCCGCCTTTCTTCTCCTCTTTGGGTTTTTCGGTGACGACGGCGCCGGTGGTGAGCAGCAGTCCTGCCACGCTGGCTGCGTTCTGCAGGGCCAGACGGGCCACCTTGGTCGGGTCAATGATGCC
>MTPG01000010.1 GCA_002010915.1 Desulfarculaceae bacterium JdFR-97
TACGAGTCGGATTTGAATTGGTGAATCCTGCTCTCGAGGTGTCCGAAGGGGAGATCCTTGAATGGAGGAGCCGGTTTTCAATTCCTCTGCTGATCAGGAGTTGGGCTTCCATGCGGATGAGTTGGCGGTGGTAGTCAGCTCTTGTGATGGGTATTCCGATCTTTGGCCCCCTTTTTTCTTTTTCTTTTTTCAGTATTGGGGGAACTGCCCTTATCCTACCTTCCTTGTGGCGAATCGTAAAAGATATAATGATCCTAGGGTTTCAACCATTCTTGTGGGTGAGGACCTCGATTGGTCCTCCAATCTGCGAAGAGCTTTGTTGGAGATCCGATTACCTTACGTGTTGTTGCTCCTTGACGATTATTTCCTCAAAGGTCCTGTAAATTCACANAGGATTCATGAGCTTTTTCTTTATATGAANCGGAAGGGTGCTGGCTGCCTTCGACTCTTCCCAAGCCCGGGGCCGGATACTCCTTGCCAGGA
This sequence comes from Desulfarculaceae bacterium JdFR-97, assembly GCA_002010915.1. Classification (GTDB taxonomy): domain Bacteria; phylum Desulfobacterota; class Desulfocorpusculales; order Desulfocorpusculum; family Desulfocorpusculum; genus JdFR-97. Next base: position 484 of record MTPG01000010.1, read on the forward strand.
CAACAGTGAGGTGGGTGAGATCTTGATCGGGGCGAGATATCGTGTCTCTCTCCAAGCGGCCATTTGGAAAAAAGAGATCTTGCTGGAGCTATTGCGAGAGGGGGAGTCACCGTGGGAACTCGAGATCAAGGGGTCTCGTCGTGCCGATACCATTGAGGCCCCGTTTCTCAGTGTGTCTAGGAGGGAACCCTGGCCTCTCTTGTATCTTTGTACGGCAGTGGTCCGGGGAAAGTGGAACCGTGAAGCTGTCCGCTATTGTCGACAGGCCGGGATCAATATCGATCTCACAAGGCGNCCCTTGGCTCCCAAATATAGGTTTTTGAGCAAAGAGGGGATCCCATGGCTGAAAGGAAAGATGGCCCGGTTGTTGAGAAAATATACTGGTTTTAAGAAGGGTGAAATCGACTGATAGTAGACGAGTGCTTCGGATCTTCTCGGACAAGAAGTACCTCCTTCCTGGAAGATCCCATGTGGTGATGCTTTATCCCTTTTGGGGAAGCGTCCCTGAACCTCCATCTCATCCCAAAAGGGGGCGGTTCGATAAATACACTCGCACGGGGGGGCGTTTTTTCCAGATCACCCCTGCGGAAGAGGCGGATCTGATCATATATCCTCAGGAATGGGAGCCGGGGCAGAAAGACGCTGGTGAACTGGGTCGATTGGCTTGTGCTTATGGAAAACCGCTGGTGATTTTCTTCAACAACGACTCGGATGAGGAAATCAACGTAAAGGAAGGTGTTGTCTTCCGGACTTCCTTTTATCGATCTCGCCGCAAGCCCAACGAGCATGCAATGCCAGCTTGGTCAGAGGACCTCGTGGAGAGATTTTGTGACGGAGTGCTGCCTTTGCGATCCAAAGGATCTAAGCCGGTGGTTAGTTACTGTGGATATTCCGGTTCAGGGGATTGGTCATCCCTAAAAGTCTTGGCCAGGCGATTTCTCGGCAGGACCGCGAAGAAACATCCGGGCCAATCCGTGCGATCCAGAGCCATCGCTTTGCTCCGCCGTGCCCCCGGTGTGAAGACCAACTTCATCATTCGGAAGGATTATTGGGGAGGGGCCATGAGGCCTGGTGGCCTGGATCCTGTAAAGGCGGCGGCAGTTCGACGGGAGTTCGTACAGAACATGCTGGACGGCGATTACGTCCTTTGCGCACGCGGAGGGGGGAACTTCTCTTATCGCTTATACGAGACACTCTCCTGTGGGAGGATCCCCCTTTTCATCGATACAGATTGTGTTTTGCCTTACGAAGAGATAATCGACTGGAAGCAGTATTGCGTGTGGGTCCCTGAAGGAGAGCTGGACCGGATAGCGGAGATACTCGCTGAATTTCATGAAAGGTTGAGTGAAGAGGACTTCAGGGACCTTCAGATGGCCTGCCGACGTCTTTGGCTGGAGTGGATTTGTCCAGAGGGGTTTTTCAAGAATTTCTATCGCTTCTTCGATCATGCCCCATATGAGTGAGGATCAAATTACTTTCCCCCCTAATTTAGGGCTAACTCTCCATGCCCCGCTCTTGGGGGCGTGGCACCCTTGATGGATGAAAATGCTTGCCCANATGGAGGGGTCTTTGTCTTTATCGGGGAGGGGCGACTTCAGTTGTCCCCCTTTTGGGAGGCTAAAGCCTCCCCTCTCCAACGAGCGAGAGGCTATTTTCAACCTACCTGTGAAATTTTCTCTTAAAGTTTCTTTCGGGATCATTGTGTTCAACGGAGAACCGTTCACCCGCTATTGTCTCCGGCAACTCTATCCTTTCGCCCATGAAATCCTCGTCGTTGAAGGGGCAACGGAAAGTGCACGACATCTTGCCTCCGAGACAGGTCACTCAACGGACGGCACCTTGGAGGTCCTCTTCCGTTTTAAAGAGGAGGAAGACCCCGAAGATAAGGTGGTCCTTATTACCAAAGAGGGCTGCTGGGAAGAAAAGGACGAGATGAGCCAAGCCTATGCTATCCGGGCGACGGGAGACTATCTCTGGCAGGTAGATATCGATGAGTTTTACCGTTGGGAAGATATGCGGGCCGTTCTGGAGATCCTTCAACGTCGACCGGAAGTGACGTCTGTTTCATTCAAGACTTATACTTTCTGGGGCCGTCCAGAATACACTGTGCACACATATAAGCAACGGACACGACATGGAGATTTCCATCGCCTATTCCGATGGGGGCCCGGATGCCGTTATATCTCGCACCGTCCCCCGACCGTGGTGGATGAAAAGGGAAGGGACCTCCGTTCTCTCAGGCCCATTCCATCCAACGAGATGGCCCGAAGGGGTATCTATCTTTACCATTATTCGATGCTATTTCCGAAGCAAGTAAGAGAAAAATGCCTCTATTATGAGAATCTCCCCTGGAGGGAGACCGAGGGCTTAACCAATTGGGCGGAGAGAAACTACTTTGCTCTATCCAACCCGTTCAACGTTGGACTTCCACGGGATGTTCCTTCCTGGATCCAGCGATTCCATGGAGATCATCCGGAGGCGATCTGCCAGCTCATGGAGGACGTTGAAAGTGGACGAGTAGGAATTTCATTTCGGAACAGGGAAGACGTGGAGGACCTCCTGAACTCCACCTCTTATCGGGCTAAGCGGTTTTTACTGCGAAGCTATCCGGTTTATGTGATCTGGTGGGCCGTGGGGCCTTATGGACGGCATCGCCTGCTGATAATGTTGAGAAGACTTTTCGGCTCCTCCATAGTAGATCGTTTTCTTTTCATCTGGCGTCGACTGAAGAAGGCCTTTGAAGTTTGATCTGGAGAATCCCCTGACCATCCTACAAGTTTCACCCTCGGATGCTCGAGGCGGCGCCGAGCAGACAGCGTATCAGCTGTATAGAGCTTACCAGGAAAGAGGACATACGAGCTTTTTGGCTGTTGGCAGAAAGACCCGAAACGAAGAGGGGATTTTTTCCATTCCGAAGTATCGCCTAGAGGATCGATGGGGGAGGGCGATCGACTCCCTTAGTCGGAATTTGGAGCACTTGGTGGGGAGAATCAGAGGGGCGGGCAGGTTGCGAATCGTCCTGAGATGGTTGGGGAGCCCTGCTTCTTTCCGCGATTTTCTGCGAGGGAGGGAGGACTTTCACTTTTCCGGATCCTGGGGGCTTTTGGAGCTTCCCCCAATGAGGCCCCACGTGGTCCATTGCCACAACCTACATGGAGGATATTTTGACTTGAGTTCTCTTCCGATGCTGAGCCTCAAAGTTCCTGTAATCCTTAACCTACACGACACCTGGCTCCTGACGGGCCATTGCGCAAATTTTTTCCATTGCCTCCGTTGGAAGATAGGCTGCGGTGAATGTCCTGACCTGAAGATTCCCCCTCCTCTTTTCAGGGATGGTACAAGCTCTAATTGGCTAAGAAAGAAAAGGATTTACGCTCAAAGCAAACTTTACGTTACTACACCTTCCCAATGGCTGATGAATTGCGTCAAAGAGTCCATGCTGANGGCTGTGGATTATCGTGTCATCCCCAATGGAGTGGATATAAGAATCTTTCATCCCAGGGACAAACGAGAAGCAAGGTCAATACTGGGCCTTCCTCCAGAACAGAAGATCCTTCTGTTTTCCTCCTATTTGACGAGAAGCAATGTGTGGAAGGATTATGTCGTGATGGAGGAGGCAGTCAGGATGCTGTCCGCAAGGGCAAGGGATCAAAAGGTTCTCTTTCTCTGCTTGGGAGAAGAAGGTCCACCCAAGAGGCTTGGCACTGTGACCGTGAGCCATTTGGCTTATGAGAGGGATCCTAACAGGGTGGCGTTGTACTATCAGGCCTCGGACCTATACATTCACGCTGCCAAGGCCGAGGTCTTCGGGAGATCCATTGTGGAGGCCCTTGCTTGTGGGACTCCTGGAGTGGCTTCGGCTGTGGGAGGAATCCCGGAGGTGGTCAAGGGGCTGGAGGGCGATCTTTGGAAGACCGGAGATCATGGATATGGCGTTCGGGATGCTACAGGCATCTTGGTACCCGGAGGAGATCCGGAATCCATGGCGGCCGCCATACAACTGCTCCTCAAGGATGAGGAACTAAGGATCCACTTGGGTCTCAATGCTGCATCCGATGTAAGAAGACGGTTTACCCTGGACCATCAAGTGGATGCCTTTTTGGGGTGGTACCGGGAGATCTTGGAAGAGTGGAGAGAAGAAAAAGGAGCGACGGTCGAGAAGCCCTCACAGCTTCAAGAGAGGAATTCATGAGGCCGAAATTTTCCATTATCACCCCCACCTTGAATCGGGCAGCGTTCCTTCGAGAGGCCATTGAGAGCGTGCAAAGGCAATCCTACCCTAACGTGGAACACATTATCGTCGATGGGGGTTCGACGGACGGAACCATGGAACTGCTGGCCGATTATCCTCATCTCACCGTCATTGAAGGGCCCGACAAAGGGGTCTACGATGCCCTAAATAAGGGAATTGCACAAGCAGGGGGAGACGTCATTGGTCTTTTGAACAGCGACGATCTCCTCGAGGCGGGGGCGCTGGGTGCAGTCGCCTCACTCTTTGAGGACCAGTCCCATATCGAGGGGGTCTTCGGGGGGGCGGTTGTCTTCCGGGAGGCTCCGGACGGCGCACGGCGCGAGGTTGTTCGATATAATGCCAATGAGCACAAGAGGCTTTCTCCCTTCAACCTCACTTTGGGGGTCCCCTTGACCAACGCCCGTTTCCTTCACCGCCGGGTCTATGAGAAAGTGGGTCTCTTTGACACGCAATTTCGGATCGCCGCAGACCGGGACTTTCTGATCCGCCTCTGGCTCGCCCGCCCGCACTGCAGGATCCTGGATCGGGTGGTCTATCGCTATCGGCAGCATCGAGCCTCCATGACGATTCAGAATCGTAGCCCCTTTCGCATTGAGAAGGCGAGGGAATACCAGAGGATCGCCCTCCACTACCTTGCACAGGACGACGCCCCTTGGGAACTCCAAGCTCACTGTAGGGCCTGGTACATGAGGAGCTGTTCCGAACTTGCTCTCGAATCGTTTCGAGGCCTTCGGCTTCGAGACGCGCTCCATCATATGAAAGAGGGGCTTCGATTTGACCCCTCCTGGCCCCTTGCATTTCTCTCCTATCTCGTCTGCCTAGCAACGGGCTCGGTCCCGAGGGTCCTAAGTGGGCAAAGGTGAACCTCCTTGGCGGAACGGCCCAAAATCAGCGTTATCATCCCCGCATACAACAGGGCTCAAACCTTGGCGAGGGCGGTTCAAAGCGTCTTGAACCAGGGGATCCAGGATCTAGAGATCCTGTTGGTAGATGATGGCTCCACCGACGGGACACCAGGAGTCATGGAGAGCTTCCAGGACCCCCGAATTGTGAGGATCTCCCATCCTCGAAATCTCGGTGCCGCGGCGGCAAGGAATTCGGGTTTGAGGAAGGCCCGAGGGGATTACGTGGCGTTTCTGGACTCCGACGATGAGTGGCTTCCGGAGAAGCTGGACAGGCAATTGGAGCTTTTGGAACGCCTTCCTCGTCGTTGGGCGCTGAGTTGCACGGCTTTCTACCTTGTGGAGGAAGTGGGACAGACCTTGGTATGTTGTCCGCCGAAGGATCTGTCGAGGCAGTTGCTGGAGACGTGCGATTACAGCCCCGGCTCGACCTTGGTTTTGCGGCGGGACTGTCTGAGTTCCGTGGGTGAGCTCGACGAGGGATTGGAAAGGCTGGAGGATTGGGACTGGCTGCTGCGGCTGGCCCGATACTATTGCATGGCCTATCTCGAGAGGCCTCTGGCAAAGATTTATAAAAAGGGAATTCCGTCTGCCTCGGCCACGGAGAGGGCCACGCTCCGCTTCCTCCACAAGCACAAGGATGAAATTGAACGATACGGGCCGCGGCAAAGCCGGAAGATCTACTCCAGGCATTACCTCAGGCTGGCCCATTATCTCTACATGGAAGGAGACGTGAAGAAAGGAACCTCCTACCTGCTTAAGGCCGTGCTGGAAAGGCCTGTGCAGAACCCCCTGCGCTTCCTGGGGGTCCTTCAATCCTTGATGGACGGGATGCTGGGGACCCGAATTTCGACGCGAATGATTCATCTCAAAAGGAAGTATCTTAGCGGTGGATCACGGGTGAACCTTTGAAGCCCGGCTCGACGCGGTATCTCGAAGAGATGAGGGGGAAACAATCGAGGAAGTGTACCTACAGGACTCTTCATTTGGTCGTAGGCCTGACGGTGGGAGGGACGGAGAATCAACTGTTGCATCTCCTTCCGAGGATCCAGGGCCCGGAATACGAATGCTTCCTTTGTAGCCTCAAGGGGGATGGGCCCTTAAGCGGGGCGTTCCGNAGCCGCTCCATCCGCGTCATTCCATTGAGGGGGGNCGGGAGATGGGACGCGAGGCTTGTGGTAGGGCTCTATTCTGTTTTACGGGCGAACCCTGTCGATCTCCTCCAGTGCTATACCAGCAGGGCCAATTGGGTTGGTGCCCTGGTGGGGAGGCTGGCAGGTGTGCGGGTAGTGTTATTGTCCGACCGGGAGGTCCGTTCCTGGATGAGATCCCATCATAGGTTGCTAGATCGATTTTGCTTCTGGGTGGCGGACGGAATGGTCGTTCCCTCCGAGGCGGTCCGATCCTTCGACGTGGACCACCTGGGGCTCGATGAGAGGAAGATATGGGTGATTCCCAACGGGGTGGACCTGGAGTCGTTTCGAGGGGATCGGGACCGGGAGGAAATTCGAGACGAGATGGGTCTTTCCCGCGGCTTGCCCTGGGTGGGCTATCTTGGACGCTTGGAGGACCGGGTAAAGGGGATCTCCTACCTCCTCGAGGCGATCTCCCTGCTGAAGGAAGGGGGGTGGAGAGCAGGACTGGTGATCGGAGGGGAAGGACCCTCCGAAAAGGCTCTGAAGGAAAAGGTCCGACGGCTGAATCTTCAGGAACGGGTTCGCTTTTTAGGCACTCGGAGGGATGTGCCCCGGGTGCTGAAGTGTCTCGACCTCCTGGTGCTCCCTTCCTTCCGGGAGGGATGTCCCAACGTTGTCCTCGAAGCCATGGCCGCAGGGACACCGGTGCTGGCCTCGGACATCCCCGCCGTGAGGGAGCTCGTAACGCATGGGGAGACGGGATGGCTGGTCCCTCCTAAGGACGCGCGGGCCTTGGCAGAAGGCATCCGGCGCCTCCTTGGGGATCCGGCCCTGGCCCTTTCTTTGGCCAGGAGGGCGGGGGAGTGGGTAGAGGCCCACCGATCAATGGACCAGACGGCCAGGGCCTACAAGGATCTTTACGCCTCCCTGCTGAGGGCGCGCGGCCCGAGGGGAGGAGGAAAAACGTGAGAGGAAGGTTTCCCCTGGGCACCCGGCCCGAGCGGGAGATCCGAGTGCCCTCGTTCATTCGGGGACCCCTGTGGGTGGTCTACCACAAGAAACACCTCTATGTTTCTCATCTGACCTCCGCCAAGCTCTGGAATCTGGTCAAACTCCTCCGGGCGTACCTTTTGAAGAAACCCGTCGTCGGCGCCTATCCCGTGATCTTGAAGGTGGATGTCACGCCTCTGTGTCAACTGCGATGCGGGATTTGCATTCATGCGAGGTCCTTCGAGCCAAAACAGTCCTTTCATCCAGGCATGAAGATGTCCATGGGGCTCTTCCGAAAGCTCTGCGATGAGGTAGGCGGCAAGACCATAGTCCTCTCCCTCCACTACCTCGGGGAACCCCTTCTCCATGAGGATCTCCCCGAAATGATCCGATATGCCGCCCGGAAGGGCCTGAATACCTACTTCACTACCAATTTTTCTCTAAAGCTTTCGGAATCGTACTTGGCCGATCTGGTTGGAAGCGGGCTGGGGACGCTCATTGTGGCGCTGGATGGCTACTCCCAGGAGAGTTACGGGCAGACCCGCATGGGAGGGGACATTGAGCGGGTAAAGGACAATCTTCGTCGTTTCCTTTCCATTCGGAATCGTCTGGGACAAAGGCGTCCTTATGTGATCGTCCAATCGCTTCTCTTTCCACATAATCTCCATGAACAGGCTGCTGTGGAGGAATTCTGCCGAAGAATCGGAGTAGATTCCATTGCCTTCGCCAAAGGGGACCTTGTCCCCTGGAGTGAACAATATCGTCCTCGAACCCGACCCAAACCAAAGGGACGCCTGCCGCACTGCCTATGGCCCTATTTTTCGGGGGTTGTATTGTTTGATGGCGATGTAATCCCTTGCTGTTTCTATCGCGTGGAGGCCATGTACGCTGAGGGACTTCCCCGGATAGCCATGGGAAATATGGAAGAGAACACATTGGAGGAGATCTTCAATTCCAGGCCTTACCAAATTGCCCGACGCCTTTCCTATCGGCCTTCGGTGGATGAGGAGGCTCGAGGGAACTTTTGTTTCGGTTGTCGATATCTCTTCGTGTGATTCCCGGACGGATCTCCCTGAAGCAGACTTTGTAAGCGATCCTCGAATGTTGTACTGGCCGGTAACAGTGTGGACATTGAGGTCGGGCCCTCTTCCAGGGGCAAAGGGTGCTTGCTTCGCTTATATACCATTACCCCGGATTTGGAGACCTATCTGATCCGCCGTGATGAATGGAGTGAATGGAGACCTGTGGGGACTTCGTTCTTGTGGCTCCCTGATGGTGAAGGAAAACGTCTACAGGTCGGAGTCAGAACCCACAAAGGGATCGAGGGCCCCATAAGCGACGTTAAGGTTCGATCATGATCCTTTACGGGCTGTCGTTCGCTCTGGCTTTGCTCCTCTCCCTCTATCTCACCCCTCTCATGCGCAGCGCTGCCCTGCACTTCCAGATGGTGGACCGTCCTGATGGGAGACTCAAGAACCACAGGGAACCCATTCCCTATCTTGGAGGACTGGCGGTATATTTGGCCGTGTTGGTAACTCTTTGTNTGACCTTTCCCTTCGACCGACAGCTTCTGGGACTCCTTCTCGGAAGCACTCTGGTCCTCCTATTGGGATTGATCGACGATTTCGGCTTCTTATCCCCTCGGGTCAAGCTGGCGGGGGAGACGCTGGCGGCCTTCGTTCTCGTCAAGTCCGGGGTGCATATGGAGCTAGAGTTTGTTCCCAATTGGTTGAACTTCTCCCTCTCCATGGTGTGGATTGTGGTCTTGACCAATGCTTTCAATCTCATTGACATCATGGACGGTCTGGCCACCGGGGTTGGTGCCCTCTGTGCCTTGGTCCTCTTTTATGTGGCTTGGGTCAACGATCGTCCGGCCATCGCCATCATGGCTGCCTCCACAGCAGGGGCGTTGGCTGGATTCCTTCGATATAATTTCGAACCCGCAAAGATCTACCTAGGAGACGCGGGAAGCCTCTTTTTGGGATGTGTGCTGGGCTCCCTAGCCATGATCGGGAGTTATACCCAATCCAATCGACTGGGGGTTCTCGCACCGTTGGTTATTCTGGGTGTGCCCATTTTCGATACCCTTTTTGTTTCTTACGTCCGTTGGCGTCGCGGGATGTCGATCCTTAAGGGGAGCCCGGACCATTTTGCCTTGAGACTGCGCAAGTGGCGTTTGAGCACCAGACAGACTGTTTTGGTCAGTTATGGGTTTACGATGCTTTTGGGCATTGCGAGCATTGGCATGATCTCCACAACGGACTTCGGAGCCGCCGCCATTTTGCTGGGGATCTTGGCGTTGGGCTGTGGGCTGGGAATCTTGTTAAAGAAGATCGATATGACCATGTGAGAGAGGGGGGGAGGGAAAGACACAAGGGGATCTGCGAGAAAGAGGAAGGGGGCATTCTGTCACGGTGTTTCTGATTGCTGGAGGTGGGTTGGCGGGGTTGAGCGCGGGCTGGATGCTGGAGCGCCTGCGTTTGCCCTATCTCTTGGTAGAGTCAGAAGAGACAGTAGGAGGGCTGTGCCGCTCCTTACGAAGAGGCGGGTATCTGTTCGACTATTCTGGACACCTCCTTTGCTTTCAGAAGGATGAGATTCGGCTGTGGATTCAGGAGATATGTCAGGATCAGTGGAGAGCATTTGAGCGGAGAGCGGCCATTTACATAGAGGAAAAGCTGGTGCCTTTTCCCTTTCAGGCTCACTTAGGGGCCCTTCCCGAGCCTATTATGCGAGAGTGTCTAGGGGAGGCCGTGTTGACCCGATTGGAACCCATGACGGATCCGGCCCCTCATAGTTGGAAGGATTGGATTCAACGGAAGTTCGGCCGCGGGATCGCCAAGCACTTCTTCTTTCCCTATCATGCCAAGCTCTGGGGAACTCCCTTGGAGGATCTATGGGCACGGGGGCTGGAATGGTCCGTCCCATCCCTTTCTCTCAAGGAATTGGTGGACGGCGCATTGGGTGGGACCAACCCCCGTATGGGCTATAATGCGCTCTTCTATTATCCGTCCCAAGGTGGGATCGAGACGCTCCCTAAGGCCCTCGCGCAAGGGCTGTCCCGAATAAAGACTGGATGCGCCCTTAGGGAGGTCAGATGGAGGGAGAAAGTGGCCGTCCTCCAAAATGGAGAGGAGATACGGTATGAGAGGCTCTTGGCATCCATCCCGCTCCCGCGATTGGTGGAATCCCTTAGTCCGGAGGTCCCGCCCATTCGGAATGCGGCCCAAGGTCTCCGATGTGCGGATATCTGGGTCATCAACATCGGGGTCTCCAGGGAGGGTGTGAGCGAACATCATTGGATCTATTTCCCGGAAGGGGAATACCCCTTCTTCCGAATCGGATGCTACACTGCCTTTGGCCCCCACTTGGCCCCAAAAGGGTGTAGTTCTCTCTATGTTGAAGTCCCCGGCCACTGGATCCGGAGTCAGAGGTGCCGCGATTGGATTGGGGAGTGTCTTGATGGTTTGGTCCGATCCGGCCTATTGCGTGGTCGAGATGAGGTGGACTGTGTGGAACCCATTCACATCCCCTTTGCCTATGTAATCTTCGACCGCTATCGTCACCGTGTGCTTAATGAAATCCTTCTCTTCCTGGAGGCCCAAGGAATCCACATGATGGGACGTTATGGCCGTTGGGGGTACGGCACTATGGAAGGGGCCCTCTGCGAGGGACGTCAGACGGCATTGCGTGTTGTTTCATGAGAATCGTGGTCATTCACATCATCACGCTATTGGAATTGGGAGGTGCTCAGCAGAACACCCTTTACACAGTGAAACATTTGGATCGAGATCGATTCACGCCCTTCCTGATTTGCGGGAAAGGTGGGGTCTTAGATCCGGAGGCCGAAGTTCTGACGGACGTTCCTGTATTTTTTGTGTCTCCCTTGGTCCGTGAAATTCGACCGAACAAAGACATTTCGGCTCTGCGGCAAATTCGATCGCACATTCGGAGAATCTTGAAATTCCGGGATCTGCAGACCCCTGTCATTGTCCACACCCACAGCTCTAAGGCCGGGATTCTGGGGAGATGGGCGGCCTACCTGGAGAGGGTCCCCATCATCGTCCACACCTTCCATGGATTCGGATTCCATGTGGGCCAGAGACCTTGGGTGAGACGCTTTTTTCAGACCTTGGAGCGAATCACGGGCAGGATCACCCATCGCTTTATCATGGTCTCCAGGGCTAATATGGAGGTCGCTCGTGGTCTAGGAATCGCCTACCGAGATCAAATGGTCCTGATACGGAGCGGGATCTCCATTGGTGAATATCAACACGTCCCAGAGTCTCGAGGAGAAATCAGGAAGACTCTTGGTATTACTCCACATCAAAAGGTGGTTCTCAATGTCTCGTGTCTCAAGCCTCAGAAGGCCCCCGAGGACTTTGTGGAAGTTGCGGCCAGGGTGGCGCCTCAGGAATCCGATGCGGTCTTTCTCCTCGTGGGAGACGGGATTCTCCGGCCCAAGGTGGAATCCGCAGCTCTGCGACATGGACTCGGTGATCGGTTCCGACTTCTGGGTTGGCGGAGGGATGTTCCTCAATTGTTGAAGGCGGCGGATGTCCTGGTGCTCACTTCTCGTTGGGAGGGACTCCCGAGAGTGCTCCCTCAGGCCATGGCAGCGGGTATCCCAGCCGTGGCCACGGCCGTGGATGGTTCCCCAGAGGCCATCGAGGATGGGATAAACGGCTTCTTAGTCCAGCCTGGAGACGTGGAGGGGATGGCAGAGAGGATCCTTCGGCTTCTAGGTGATCCTTTGTTGCGAGACAGAATGGGACGGGAGGGACAAAAACGAGTGGGGGAGTTTGACATAGATCTTATGGTTCGACAGCAGGAGGAGCTCTACGAGGAGCTGGTGAAGGAGTGGGCGCGATCGAAGGGGGGCGGGTGAAATGCATCTGATCCTCTGGCTGGGAGCAGCATGCCTGGGCGCGATCATTGGGAGCTTCCTCAACGTATGCATTCATCGGGTCCCCCGGGGCGAGTCCATTGTATCGCCTCCGTCCCACTGTCCTCACTGCGGTGGCCGTATCCGATGGTACGACAACATCCCCATTGTCAGCTATCTCCTACTTGGAGGTCGATGCCGCAGGTGCAAGAGAACGATATCGCTTCGCTACCCCTTGGTGGAGGGGCTTTCGGCCTTGTTTGCCGTTCTGATTCTCCTTCGCTTTGGCCTAACCGTGGCGGCCCNCATCTACTACCTCTTCCTGGCGGCCCTCATTGTCATCACCTTCGTTGACCTGGACCACCGGATCATCCCCAACGCCATAACCTATCCAGGGATTCCTCTGGGAATCTTGGCCTCCCTGCTCCTTCCGGCGAGAGACTTTATGGACGCCCTGGTGGGAGCGGCGTTGGGAGGAGGTGTCCTCCTTGCGGTGGCCCTCCTCTTTGAATGGATCAGAAAGAAGGAGGGGATGGGATTCGGCGATGTGAAGCTCCTGGCCATGATCGGGGCCTTTTTGGGATGGAAGGCCGTCCTTCTCACCTTGGTCGTATCCTCCTTTATGGGAGTATTTGTTGGGTACACGGCCCTGAGACTCTCGGGGAAAGGTCGGGATCACCCGATTCCCTATGGTCCTTTTCTGGCCTTAGGTGCGGCCGTCTATCTCCTGGGTGGTGATGCCTGGGTGGAGTGGTACCTCTATGGGATGAAGTGAGGGGATGCGGCTGTCCTTTTCCAGCGGGCTTCGGGCCGAGATCATCGCCAACATCGCATTGGTGACCCTCTCGGCCATCCTCCTCGTGGGAACCCTGGTCCTTCAGGCCCTCTCCCGGGATTTTCTCGAGGAGCAGATTTTTGGGGCCCGCAGGCAGTTGCTGGCCATGGGAGGGGCCCTGGAGATGCTTCTGGATCGAAATCCCGACATGAGGGAGGAACTTCGACCTCATGTGGAGGAGTTGCTGGGGCGAGTAATGGAGGAGTCGACGGCGGACCTCCTATGGGTCGACGCTGCAGGGAGGGTGATGGCGGGGAAGGCACCCGTAGGGCCTGGGGGAAAGTGGCTGGATCGGGATCTGGCCACATGCCTTCAGGAGGGAAGGGAGGTGGTTCGCGTCACAGGGGGCCGGTGGCCGTGGCCCTTGGGCGAAGCCCCGCATCTCACCGTAGCCGTGCCCCTCCGCTCCTCCAACGGGGATGTGATAGGAGGACTCCGCCTCGAGACCCCCCTTCGCGGAGCCTGGGGAGGGCTCTTTCGGTCTGGAGGGGTCATCGCACTCTACTTGGTACTGGTGGTGCTGGTCCTCGTGCTGTTCGGGAGCTATCTGCTCTCGAGAAATGTCCTTCATCCACTGAAGCGGCTCATTGTGGCGTCGGAGCGGATCGCTCGAGGTGATTACGACCTGGACTGGAGGGGATTCCCTTCCCATGAGATGGGTCGCATGGCCGATGCCTTGAAGCGCATGGCCGCTGAATTGCGACAACAGCAGGAGGCCCTGAAGGAACAGATGGAGGAGTTGAAAAAAGCCAATGAGGCCCTCCTCCAGGCCCATCAGGCCCTTGTCCGTTCGGAGAAGTTGGCATCGGTGGGGAGGTTGGCCTCTGGCGTGGCACATGAGATCGGAAATCCCATAGGGAGCATCCTCGGCTATGGTGAGATCCTCCTAGCCGAGGAGAAGGATCCCGAGACCAGGGAGTGCCTGAAGCGGATCCTCTCTGAGGCCCAACGTATCCAACGGACCGTACGATCCTTACTGGATTTGGCCCGTCCTTCGGGTCGTAAGCTGGAATGGGTGGATGTGGACGAAGTGGTGGACGAGACGCTCCAAATCATTCAGGGACACCGAGAGATGAGGGGAGTCTCCCTGGAACGGAAGCGTGGGGCCAAGGTCAAGAGGATCTGGGCGGATCGCGATCAGGTGCAGCAGATCTTGGTCAACCTCTTGCTCAATGCCCTGGATGCCTTGGAAGGAGAGGGAAGGATTGTGGTCAGCACCGGGATGACAGAGGTGTTGCCCGAGGAGGAGCTTCTGTCTCCGCCCCCACGGAGAAAAGGAGAGCCGCGGGATGCAGATTATACTCCCATGCGGAGGCTTCCGCCTGTAGCTTTTCTCACCGGAAAGAAAGGCCCCTATGTCTTCATCCGGGTGGAGGATACCGGCTGTGGTATCCCGGAGGCTGAGTTTCGGCGGATCTTCGAGCCCTTCTATACGACCAAGGAACCAGGCAAAGGCACAGGATTGGGTCTGACCGTGTGCCAAGGGATCGTCGAGTCGTACGGGGGACGCATCCACGTGTCGAGCAACGAGGGCAGCGGGAGCTGCTTCACCGTATATCTGCCTGTGGGGAATAGGGATGAGCGATGGAAGGATCGACGAGAGGGAAAAGGAGGCATCCTTGAAGCGCATCCTGGTGGTGGATGACGAGGAGAACATGCGCCACATGCTCTCCCTCCTTTTGAGGCGGGAGGGCTACGGCGTGGAGACGGCCGAAGACGGACAGAAGGCCCTGGAGCGGCTCCAGGAGTCGGAGTTCGATTTGATCCTATGCGACCTTCGCATGCCGGTGATGGACGGAATGGCCTTTCTTGAGGCCGCCCGCGAGAAGGGGGTGGACGCCACCATCATCATGATGTCGGCCTACGGGACCGTGGATACGGCCCTGGAGGCGATCAAGAGGGGAGCCTACGACTACATACCGAAGCCTTTCAAACCCGACGAGGTGATCCTGACGCTCAAGAAGGCCGAGGAACGGGAGAGGCTCCGGCGGGAGAACTTGGCCCTCCGGGAGGAGCTCAGTCGCCGCTACCGTTTTGATCAATTGGTGGCTCGAAGCCAGGCCATGGAGGAGATTTTCAGGACTGTGGAGCGAGTGGCGGCCTTTCCCAGCTCGGTGCTCATCGAGGGGGAGAGCGGGACGGGGAAGGAGCTTTTGGCCCGTGCCCTGCATCGCTTGAGCCCCCGATCCGAGGGCCCTTTTGTGGCCATCAACTGTGGAGCTATTCCCCATTCCCTTCTGGAGAGCGAGCTGTTCGGTTACGTTCGTGGAGCGTTCACCGACGCGGTAAGGGATAAAAAGGGGCTTTTTGTGGAGGCCCACCGGGGCACTCTCTTCCTGGACGAGGTGGGGGAGTTGCCCCTAGACCTTCAGGTAAAGCTCCTTCGGGTCCTGCAGGACCAGGAGGTCCGTCCCCTCGGAGGTCAAACTTCCAGAAAGGTGGATGTGCGGATCGTATCGGCCACTGCACGAGATCTGGAGGCGGAGGTCCGGGCGGGGCGTTTCCGGGCCGATCTCTACTATCGACTCAATGTGGTCTCATTGAAGATACCTCCCCTTCGGGATCGACCCGAGGATATCCCACTTCTAGTGGACCATTTCATTCGGAAGTATCGGGCAGCGCTGGGCGTTCAAGTGGAAGGGATCACCCAGCGGGCCCTGGCTCGGTTGATGCGATACAGCTGGCCTGGAAACGTCCGTGAATTGGAAAACGCAGTGGAAAGGGCCATGGTCCTGTGTGAGGGCAAGCAGCTGGATCTGCAGGATTTTCGACTTCAAGAAGAAATCCATGCTTTCGGATCTCGAGAGGAATCATCCGAGCTTCGACTAAAGCCCAGGATGAAGGAGCTGGAAAGACGTCTTCTCCAGGAGGCCCTGAAGAGAACCCAAGGAAACCGGACCCGAGCTGCGAACCTTCTGGGTATCACTTATCGGGCCCTCCTCAACAAACTCCATGAACATGGAATTGCAGGGCGGGCGGATGAGGGAAAATAGTGACCGAGGTCAGACCTAGCATAGAGCACGGAGCTTGGAGCGAGGAGCAGCATAGGGCAAAGGGCATGGGGCGTGGAGTCCGCCGAAGGCGTTGCACCATGGATGCATATGAAAATATATTTGCCCAGATGCAAGGGGCTTTGTCTCCATCGGGGAGGGGCGACTTCAGTCGCCACCCTTTGGGAGGCTAAAGCCTCCCCTACCCAACGCTCTAAACGAACCCAACGAAACCGACGAAGTCAACCAGATAGACGAAATAGCCTCCCCTACCCAACCAAGACCAAATAGATGAAACAGACGAGATAGACGAAATACCCTCCCCAACGAGCGAGAGGCTATTTTCTAACCACCACCTCCAGGATTTCGAGATGTTAGGAGAAAGCTATGTCTATGAAAACATTTTCCTATATCTATGAAAACAATTTCATATTAAAACTCCGGATAGTCTTCTGGGTGGAAAACAACTCTTGCGAAATCCATAAGTTACAATAGCGCGCTTTCGGCATGAAGTTTGCAGAAGCTATAACTCGGCGAGGTGCATGATGGTGTTGATGTGCAGGAGGTGGAACAAAAAGGGCGGCTTTACGCTCTTGGAATTGATGATCGTGGTGGCCATCATCGGGATCGCCGCTGCAGTAGGAATCCCCAACTTCGTGGCCACAAAGCCTCTGCGTCAGCTCAAAGCCGCCTCCCGAGATATCTTCAGTGAGCTTCAGCGGGCCCGCGCCAGGGCTGTAGCCACCTACCGGGCCCATCGTGTGGTCTTCGATACGAACGCTGAGACATATCAGCTTTTTGAAGGGGATCAGCCCCGCTCGGCAGACTGCAGTACCTGGAATGCGGTGGATAATGTGCCCAATAATCTTCCCTCCCAGGTAGATTTCGACAGTGTCACCTTCAGTGGAGGCATTGCTGTCTTCAATGTGGACGGTACGGCATCTAGTGGAAGTGTCACCTTGGTCAACTCCAGGGGGCAGAGGTATCGGGTGACCCTCTTTTGGACAGGGAGAATGCAGTTGGAGAGACTCTGATGGATCCGAACTGTGTCAAGGTCGTAAAGAATGAAAGGGGCTTTACTTTGGGTGAGGTCTTGGTGGCCATGATCATTTTGGCTGTGGCCCTCCTGGCCTTGGCCAAGATGCAGATCCGATCCCTGGAAGCTGGCGACTTCAGCAGCCGCATGTCCATCGCCCTTGCCCTGGCTCAGGATAAGATCGAGGAGTTCCAGGACACCTCTTTGGCCGATATCGTGGACGGTAGCGATACGGTGACAGTACAGGGTTCGACCGGGGGTGTAACCCGATTTACGCGGGAATGGACAGTGGATTCCAGCACCTGGGGGACCAACACCCGGCAGGTGACCGTCACAGTGCGATGGTTGAACTACGACGTCACTCTCAACAGCATCATCTCGGAATAGGGGTAGGCCTCATGGTCGCCTTTAATAGAGGGCGTATCCGCGGGAGTTTGAAAAGGGCAAGGGCGGAACTGCCAATGGAAATGACCTTTAAGGCGGGCCACGGATTCACCCTTCTGGAAGTCCTTCTGGCCCTGCTGTTGACAGCAGTCCTTCTGGCCGGGATCTACAACCTCTTCGGCTCCCAGGAGAAGTCCCAGTTGGTGGTGGACCAAGTAGCTGAGATGAACCAGAACCTTAGGACCGCGGCCAACTGGGTCACCCGGGACCTCCGCATGGCGGGATATCACTTGGAAGGAGCCACTTCCACTTCGGGCCTGGGGACCTTGAACGCAGTGACCGTTGTTGACGGAGACCCCGACGATGATACGGTCCCGGACACGCTTACGATCATCTACGCCGACGCCGACGTGCAGACCACTATCACCAGCCCCATGCCCTCGGCCAGCGCGGAGCTCAACGTCTCCAGCACGGACGGTTTCGACGACTGCGACCTTGTCCTCATTACTGACGGGGCCAATACGAGCATGTTCTGCGTTACTCAAGTTCAGGACGCAGCCTTGAAGCTCCAACACAATCCTGCAGGTGGAACCTGTGGATCCCCTTGTGGGAGCTATAACGACCCTGGTGGGCACGGAACCTTTCCGGGTTACGGGACAGGGAGTCGGCTCTTCAAGGTGGTACGTCGGCAGTACTCCGTGGATAGTTCAGACCCCGATCATCCCATCTTGATGATGCAGGAAGGACTTGGGGCAGCGGTTCCTCTTGTGGACTATATCGAGAACCTCCAGATCACGCCGACCACGGCGAACAGTCGGGTCTACACCATCTCTTTTACTGCGCGGACGCGCAAGCCCCTTACTGCCACAGGAGGGATACGAAGGCGGACCCTGACACAGCAGGTCCGGGTCCGAAACATCCAATGAGGTGAGATGGAGATGCACATTTACCCTCTCCTTCACTCTGTTTCTCTCCCCTGTTGGTGGAAGGGTTGGGGGTAAGGGGAAAAAGTAATTTTAAAGGGGTGAGATGACGTGAGGGGCAAACTCATCCGACGGGTGAACGAGGAGCACGGAGCGGCCCTGGCCATTGCCCTGATGGTGATGGTGATCTGCGCCCTTTTGGGGGCTGCATCCATCCTGACCACCAATACGGATATCCGGATCGCCATCAACGATCGAATCTACCGAGAGGCCCTGATGAACGCCGATGCAGGGATCCAGTGGCTCCGCAATCAAGATTTGGAGGAATTATCCGGGTACTCTGATACCCAACGTCAGGAGTTGAACGAGCAGATCGCCGCCACTTCCTCAGAGATTCGCTTCGAACTTCCCCAGAACCCCGTCTTCGCGTGGGCTGATCCAACGGCAGGCGGGGCATCGGTTTACTTGGTGCGGGTTCGCGGGTGGGATCGGAACCAGAGAGGAAGCGTGCTATTGGAGGCCGAGATCCGTATGGCACCGCAGGCAGGTGAGGTGGATCAGGGAGGCAGCCTCACCACGTACTGAGGCTATGGGATAGCTGGCTCGGCACGAAGGGAAGAACAAGGAGGCCGAGATGAGGAGATGGGTTTGTTGGGTCGCCTTGATCCTGGGGATGTCGGTCCCCTTGGGGGCATGGGCCGCTGAGGAGACCCCCTTTTTCATCGGGGAGATCTACTACCCCAACGCCTTTATTATCTTCGATAACTCCGACTCCATGCAGGATGTGCCTTATACGGATCCGGGGGGGGTCCCGGTCCGTCCTAACAACCAGCGATGGGACTACGACGTGATGGAAGAGGACGGAGACCCCCATCGCGACGCCAACGGATACCTCCAGTGGTTCCAGAGGGAGGATCGGGCCCCGGACTCCAGGCGGGCCTCCGGTGGAAACCACCCGGCATCCAAGCTTTATCAGGCGAAGCAGGCCCTCAACCAGATCCTGAACAGTGTGGAGAACGTCAACCTGGGCTTCGCCACTTATCTGAGCTTCCGAGTGCCCAGGGTGGTGGCCCGCTACTACAAGATCGACACAGGATACACAATCCCCGGGACCACCACTACCATCTACTACCCCACCCGTTGGCAGTACCTGGAGTGGAGGAGCAGGGTACACAGCACCAGCGTCCGCCAGCCATGGCCGGACCACTTCACCTGGTACGGGACCCATTACGTAAGTGTGGGTGATCAGTTCACCCGCCGGTGGACCGATAGAAACGTGCAACGGACTATGTGCGAGCTTCGCCCCCAGAATATTATTTACACCATCGATTCCGTGACCGAGGAGTATGGATCGGACGGACAGTTTCTGGGGTACAGGTGGCGGTTCCATGGAGGGTATCATGATTATCGATATAGGACCATCAACGATGCGGATTACGATCCAGATTGTCCGGCCTCGTGGACCTGGAACGCCTGCGATCCCAGCAACCTTCCCTTGCAGATAGGCTCCTGGCACAGGGTGACATCGGCGGGACCCCAATGCAGGCTCTGGAGGAAGATCCCGGACACCACCACGGTCCGGGTCTACACAGGCCGCACGGTCCCGGATATCTATCGGTTCACATGGTACACAACCACGGGAACGTGGACGGCTGCTGAAGGAGACCCCAAGTACATCGATCCGGATACCCTGGAAGTGACGCCGCGCTCGACCGTCGGGAGCTGGACGCTCATCACATCCACCCTGAGCGACGTGACCGTTGGGACCCAAGGGACCACCCGGACAGTGCATCCGGCCCGCTACCCAGCGGATACCTTCTACTACCCTGCGGTGGGTACCCCGGTAGCCAATCCCAATCGGCCTCATGCCTGGAGCTATGTGCATCGGACCAACCGATGGAGCTGGAGGGACTCGGATCAGCCTGATCCCTTCTTCCCTGCGGATGTGGGGGAAGAGGACGCCAATATCGTGGGCGATGACCACATCATCTTCGTCAATCTCCCTCCACCGGACAGCAATGACACGGCCATGGCCAACAGGGATAAGATCCTCCAGTACGTCTCCCTCGAGCGGTACCAGGACCATCCCCGCTATACGGACAGAGACTTTACGACCATGCCTTATACTCGCTCAGTGGCACCCAACACATGGGCTGCGGGGTACTGGGACCTGGATGAGGATGGACGCTACGATTCCGGCGAGCCGCGGAAGGCCACGCCCTTGGCCGCAAGCCTCCGCTATGCCAAGCGCTATTACCAGAGCTATATCGATCAGGATACCCAGAGCCAGATCCACTGTCGGAACAACTATTTGGTCCTTCTAACAGACGGTTTGGATACCGCTGACTGCAATCCCACAGAGGACTACGAAAACTGCACCGCCCCCATAGAGGCCGCAGCGGAACTCAAAGATCTTGGGGTCAAGACCTATGTGATCGGTTTCGGCCTGGAGGATTGGCAGAGGGACAACCTGGATGCCATTGCCGAGGCCGGAGGGACCCACAGGGCCTATCTGGCAACAAACGTAAACGAACTCGCTGAGTACTTGAGGGGAATCTTCCAGGAGATCACCCAGGGGAACTACACTCGCTCCAATCCAACCATCTCCCGAGAGGGGGACAAGATCTACCTATCCTATTTCAGCTATCCGGGCTGGTCCGGGCACCTGGAGGCCTGGAATGTCCTGGATGACGGCTCCATCGGCTCCATCGTGAGCGCATGGGGCGGGAGCGACCCGGACAACCAGGGGGATGCCGGGGGCTCACTGCTGGGGCAGGGAACCCGCACCATCTACACGACGGCCGCCACAGGGGCCCTCCCGTCTCGGATCAAGTTTACGTACAGCATCCCCGATCAGTCCATCTCCTTCAGCGAGGGATCCTTGAGGGATCTCAAGCCCCTCCTTTTGGACTCCGTTAACGACCTGGACGGTTCTGATACGGACGGGGATGGTGTTCCCGACGGGGACGGGAACCCCAACGAGGACGAGGATGCAGAGATCGTCCTTCAGTTCACCATGAATCCGGGATACGCGGACGGGGTCTACAGGGGAACTCGAAATGCGGATTGGCTGTTTCCGGATCTCTATCACACCACGCCTGTGGTGGTGGGCCCTCCTCCCTTCAACATCGACTGGGGGTATTATCCCGACTTCAAAAGCCTATGGTCTAGCCGTGACACCCTGATCTATGTGGGCGGAAACGGTGGCATGATCCACGCCATCAACGAGTCCGACGGGACAGAACGGTGGGCCTTCATCCCCAGAATGGCCCTGAGCAATCTGGCCAATATGCGGATCGAGCATACCTTCTTCGTGGACGCGAAACCGGCCATTGCTGACATCTACTCGGAGGGAGGTGCGGGCACGGTCTTCAGCGCCCCGCCCGCAGACCAGCCCGAGCAGGGGTGGCATACGGTCCTCATCTCCGGCATGCGCGACGGCGGCAAGGGTTACTTCGCCCTGGATATCACTGACCCCGATGATCCCAAGGTCCTATGGGAGTTGACCGACAGCAACATGGGATACACTTGGTCAGTGCCAGCCTTCGGCCGGATACGGGTCCGCATCAGAGGCAGAGTAGAGGAGAAATGGGTGGCCTTTGTGGGGGGAGGCTACTCCACCAATGCCAATGAGGGCAACCGCCTCTACATCATCGACATAGAGAAGGGCGAGATCCTCACCGACGGGGCCCGCGTGGCCGAATATGTCATCGACACTGACACCGGCGACGGTGACCTTACCAACAACAACGTCCCTTCCCCCATCCGGGAGGTGGACCTGGACAAGAACGGGTATGTGGAGAGGATCTACTTTGGAGACACGGAAGGGATCCTCTGGAAGCTGGACCTGAGCAGCACGAATATGGCTGACTGGGTGCCCTGCAGGCTGTTGGATCCGGGCACCTATGACTTCAACACAATGGATAGTCCGCCCGAGGTGACCCCCACCCGCAGGCCCATTTACCACCAGCCTGCCGTGGCCTTGGGCCAGAGCGGCAACTATTTCGTTTTCTTCGGGACCGGCGATGAACACGCCCCCAATGCCGTAGACACCCAGGACTTCTTCTACGAGGTGGAGGATACCGGTACCCGAAGCGGCTCCGATTGTACGGGAACGGTCAACTGGGTCTATGTGTTGGGACAGCCGGACTCCACTAGGGCAGGCGAGAAGGTCCTGGCGAGGCCATCTGTCTTCAACTACGTGGTCTATTTCACCACGTATGTGCCCTCCCAGGAGTGCGGTGTGGGAACGGCCTATCTTTACGGCCTGACCATGTCTCGGGGGGTGAACAGCGAAGGCGGCGGGGAGGCTGGACTCATGTTCGGCCCTCAAGGCGAGACCCTCAGCCCGCCTCAGGAGAGGCGGGAAATCGGACCCGGTGTCCCCTCCGCCCCTATCGTGACCAACGGGACCATCTATCTGACCACCAGCAACCGCATTGGACGTCAGGCCGCGGGAGGCGGTATCGTCACACAGACCATCAACCCCCTGGGCGGCCAGATCCGCGGGTGGCGGGAGGTATACTGAGGGCGACATTCGGTTTCTGGATTCGGATTTGAAAAGAAGGTGGAGAATCAAGGGGGCGGGTGGAACACCCGCCCCATGTGTCTGAGGATTCGGGAATGAAGGAAATCCGGGTCGAGTGCAGGCACTTCGTGGGGGAGACCCCGTGCCGTTTCCGTCGCATCTGTCCGGAGTGCCCGCATTATGAGGAGGAGGGGGAACGAATCCTGATCCTCAAATGGGGCGCATTGGGGGATGTCCTGAGGACCACCCCCCTTTTGCGGGCCCTCAAGAAAGAGTTCCCTGACTCCTGGATCACCTGGGTGGCCGCTGCGGAAGCCCTGCCTCTTCTGGAGAACAATCCTCTAATCGATCGCCTCCTCCCCTGGTGTCTGGAGACGTTGGTGCGTCTGGATGCGGAAAAGTTCCATCGCCTCATCTGTCTGGACAAGGCCCCAGAGGCTGCGGCAATGGCTGTTCGGGTGAAGGCGGAAAGACGTTTCGGATTCGGCCTAAACGAGGAGGGAAAGCTTGTTCCACTGAATCCCGAGAGCCGATACGCCTATAGGCTGGGATTGGACGATGAGATGAAGTTTCGAAGGAATCGCAAGACCTACCAGCAGATCGCCTTTGAACAGGCAGGGATGACCTTTGCAGGGGAGGACTATGCCTTCTTCTTGAGACCAGAAGAGCAGATCTGGGCGGCAGAGCGGATGAATTCCCTGGGGCTTGCCGAAGACCAACGGGCTCCCATTGGGCTGGCCCTCGGTGCGGGGACAGCCTTCGCCAACAAGACGCCTCCTCCGGAACAGTGGGCATTACTGGTGAGGCGGATCAGTGAAGAGCTCTCGGTTCCCGTCCTCCTCCTCATCGGACCCGGAGAGGGCCATCTGGCCGCCGCGGTTCGAGAGGGACTGGGCTGGCCAACTTTGCCCGACTCTGGGGGGGACCACGGCATCCGGAAATTTGCGGCCCTGATCGAGCGCTGCGTCGCCGTGGTCAGCGGAGACACCTTGGCCATGCACTTGGCCCTTGCGGTGGGGACCCCGGTGGTGGCCCTCTTCGGGCCCACCTGCCATCAGGAAGTGGAGATGTATGGCCGGGGTCGAAAGGTGGTGAGCCCCAAGGAATGTGGCCCCTGCTACCGGAGGGAATGCCCTGTTCGACCTACGTGTATGGAGGAGGTCGCGGAGGAAGAGGTGCTGAAGGCCCTGAAAACGGTCCTGATGTACGGGCGACCCAACGGGTCGCCAGTACAAGGACGAGGCGGCGCCTCGCCCCTACGTGGGTGTGGAATAGATGACCAAGATAATCGCCATGATCCCCACCTATAATGAGGCGGAGCACATTCGCCCCCTGGTGGAGGAGATCCTACTTCAGGATCCCAGGATCGAGGTCCTGGTGGTGGACGACAACTCCCCCGACGGAACTTGGCGCATCGTGAAGGGAATGGCGTCGGAGGATCCCCGTGTCCATCTGGTGAACCGGACCCATGAGCGAGGCCGCGGTTCGGCCGGGATCCATGGGTTCAGACAGGCCTTGGCCATAGGGGCAGATGTGGTGGTGGAGATGGACGGAGATTTCTCCCATGATCCCAGGGACATTCCAAGGTTCATCCGGGAGATCGAGGCTTGCGATGTGGTGGTAGGTTCTCGGTTTGCGCCGGGAGGCGGGGACCTGAGGAACGCACCATTGAGATCTTTGGTGACACGTCTCGCCGCGACCTACATCCGGGTGGTCATGGGAGTGAGGTTGAGCGATCCTACATCCGGTTATCGTTGTTTTCGCAGAGAGGCCTTGGACAAGATCGGGCTCCATCGTCTCCGCTCTACTGGGCCTTCCATCGTGGAGGAGGTCCTGTTTTGGTGTCACCGTCTCGGGCTTTCGGTCCGGGAGATTCCCATCCGCTTTTATGAGCGCCGATCCGGTCGATCCAAGCTGACCTTGGGAAAGCTCCTTAAGGCTGCGTGGTTCGTGGCCACATTGCGTTTGAGAGGAGGGTGGACGACAGGATGAGACTCGCCTTGGTCTTCAACCCCTTTAAATACAAGCTTCACGAGGAGAATCTCCGGATTGTGCAACGATATTTCGGCCTCTTTCCTCCCTTGAGCCTTGCCTGGGTGGCGGCTATTGCAGAGAGGGCCGGGCATGAGGCCGTCATCATCGATGCGCGGACGCTCAGGTTGACTCCCGAGCAGGTCCTGAAACAGCTTAAGGCCTTTCGGCCGGATCTCCTGGGCTTCATGATGACCACCTACATGTTTCGAGAGACCTTGCAGTGGGCCGCGTATCTCAAGGAGAACCTGAGAGTCCCCGTGGTGTTGGGCGGGTACAATCTTCGAGTCTATCCCCGGGAGTCACTGATGAACCATGTAGCCGACTTTGGATGCGTCAACTCCGCATTCTACACTCTGCCCGCTCTTTTGAAGGAGATGGAAGGAGGACGTCGCTTCGATGATGTGCCGGGCTTGGTATACAAACGAAATGGGGAAGTGATCGTAACCCCTCCCTATCCTGTCATGGAGAGCTTCGACGATTATCCCAATCCCGCCCGCCATCTCCTGCCCAATGAGCTCTATGCGGAGTTCCCCACCGAGAGGCGTAATTTCACCGTCATGGTCACCAGTAAGGGGTGTCCCATGGGATGTCTCTTCTGTGAGGCGGGAAGAACGCCCTACAATCCCCGAAGTCCGCAAACAGTGGTGGACGAGATCCAGGAGTGTGTGGAACGCTTCGATATCCATGAAATTGATATCTTCGATTATGAGTTCCTCATCGATCGAAAACGAGTCATGGCCATCTTCAAGGAGATGCAAAGACGGAATCTCGACGTGATCTGGGCCTGTCGGGCTCGAATCGATTCGGTGGATGAGGAGCTTCTCCGAGAGATGAAGGCAGCAGGGTGCAATCGGATCTACTATGGGATCGAATCGGGGGTGCAAGAGATCCTGGATCGGGTCAACAAGGGGATCACCCTCGAACAGATCAGAGAGACCATCCGTCTTACCAAGCGTATGGGGATTCGGGCGTTGGGTTTTTTCCTTATCGGGAGCCCGGGGGAGACCAGAGAGACCATCAAACAGACTCTGAAGTTCGCCAAAGAGCTGGACCTCGACTACGTGCAGTTCTCCAAATTGACGGCCAAGCCCCTCACACCCCTTTGGAAGCAGCTGGTGGAGGAGACCGGACGGGACTACTGGAAGGACTACATCCTGGGCCTGACCGAGGAGAAGGCCCTCCCCCGTCCCTGGACCGATCTCACCAACGAGGAGATAGATCGACTGACCAAGAAGGCCTATGTGAGTTATCACCGAAGGCCTGGCTTCCTCCTGCGTTCCACTCTCAAATGCCGAAGCTTCGAGGAATTCAGACGGAAATTTCTGGCCTTTCTGGAGATGATCTTTCGGCAGGAGGAGATCTCGACCCCTGACGAGGACTTCGAGGCCTACCACGACCGCGTGGTGGAGCGGAAATACTACAGGAAGGTCTCCAAATGGAGCCTGCCGTTTTAAACTCCGCCGAAATCGCCCCTGGGGTCGTGGGGGGCGCCCCAGTGGGCGTGTCATGTAGAGGCGACTCGATGAGTCGCCCATAGCTGGTACGGTGGGTCGTGTCACGTAGGGGCGCCCCGGTGGGTCGCCCGTAAGGGAAAAAGATTGGATCAAAAAGTCTTCGTTGCACGTTGTAGGGACGAACGAGGGATCGCCGATGCGGTGATACGGGCCCTGGAAGGCCTCGCCCCTCCGCTTTCCATTCAGGGGAGACGCGTCTTTCTCAAGGTGAACCTCAACAAAGGAGGGCCTCCGAATCGTGCCCTCAATACCCACCCAGAGGTGGTGCGCGGAGCCGTCCGTTGGGTTCGAAGCCATGGAGGCAACCCCTTCTTCGGGGACTCCTGCTCCATCCCGGGATTCACCCTACATGCGGCGAGGGCGGCTGGATACCTGAATCTGGCCGAGGAGGAGGGCGTGGAGTTCCTCGACCTAGACCGCGGCCCTCTTGTCCCTTTGCAGCTTTTTGCCGGCGAGGAGGAGCAGTGGTGGATCTCCGGAAGGGTCCTGGAGGCCGACGTTCGAATCACCTTGCCCAAGTGGAAGACCCACACTCTTATGGGACTGTCCGGTGCCCTGAAGAATCAGATGGGCCTCCTGCCAGGGGCCACAAAGGCCCGACTCCACGTTCGATGCGGGGACCTCAAGACCTTGGCTCGGGCCATCATACAGATCCATCGACGGATTCCCTTCCATGCCGCGGTCCTGGATGGATCCTATGTGCTGGAGGGAGGAGGAAGCCGAAGTGGAAGGCCTATTTGGTTGGGGGTCGTGCTGGCCGGTCGCGATCTTCCGACTGTGGATGCTGCCATGTGCCATGCCTCGGGGTGGTCACCTCGGGAACTTCCCCTATTGGAAGCGGCCGGAGTAATAGGGGCCCATGAGATCCGATGGGGAGGAGATGGGGCGTTTGTGTCCGAAACTCCCCTGCGTAGACCGGGGTTCGACCCCAAACGCCTCGGCAGGGTGACCCAGTGCGCCTACGCCCTCCGGAGCAAAGCCTTCGACCCGACCCATCGGCCGGAGCGCTGTCGGGACTGCGGCGCCTGTGCCGAGGTCTGTCCCACGGATGCGGTCACACGTCGAGAGGAGAGCTGGATCTCGCTGAGACGTTGCGTGCGCTGCTTCGCCTGTACTTCCGGGTGCCCGGAGGGGGCTTTGGTGCCCAAAGGCCGTTGGTTCCTGAGACCCTGGCTGCGTTCCAGGATGCAGGGAGTGAATCCGGATTGAGGGTGGCCTTCGTCCATTTGGGAAGAGAGAACCTGGGGATCGAATACCTATCCGCCGTGCTTCGAAAAGAGGGGCATCGGGTCTCCCTGGCCTACGATCCGGGCCTCTTCGGCATCAACGACAATGTCCTCTACGTTTCGGTACTCGAGAGGATATTCGATCGGAGGGACCGGGTTCGGAAGGAACTGGAGGAGGCGAATCCAGAGGTAGTGGCCTTCTCAGTCTATACCGGGACTTACCGGTGGGCCCTGGATATGGCCTCGTGGGCTCGAGAGCGCCTGGGCGTTCCCGTTGTATTCGGAGGAATCCATCCCACCCTTGTCCCCGAAGAGGTGGTTCAAAGGCCCCAGGTGGACTACGTCGTGGTGGGAGAGGGGGAAGAGGCCCTCCTGGAGCTCTTGGATCACATAGAGTCGGGAAAGAGGCCGCGAAGGGTGGCCAATCTCTGGTATCGGGAAGGAGAGGAGATCATCTCCAATCCACCTCGGCCTCCTCTTGGAGACCTGGACGCCCTTCCCCTTCCGGACAAATCGCTGTTCCAAGAGGAGATCAACTACGCTGACGACTATTTGGTCTTGTCCGCCCGGGGTTGTCCTTACCGATGTTCCTACTGCTGTGAGAGCTACCTGGGAAAGCTCTACCAAGGTCAGTTCTTCCGAAGACGCTCGGTTACCTCCGTTCTTCAAGAGCTCAAGACCATGAAGGAACGATACGGAATCAGGGAGGTGATGTTCAGCGATCCCATCTTCTTCACACATCGAAGGTGGCTCAGGGAACTCATGGAGCGCTACCGGGATGAAGTCGGGGTCCCCTTCCGATGCTTCGGCAAGGTGTCCTTTTTGGACGATGAGGTGGCGGAATGGCTCCGATGGGGAGGGTGCTATGCCATCGAGTTCGGACTCCAAAGTTGGAATCCGGAGATCCGCCGTGAGGTCCTGAACCGATCGGAGAGCAACGCGGCCTATGAGAAGGCCTTCCGGATCCTGGATCGCGTGGGGATCCGCTACGACATCGATCATATGATGGGGCTTCCCGGGGAGTCCCTCCAGGATTACCTGGAGGCGGTCCGCTTCTATGGTTCATTGAAGAGGCTCAATCGCATCAAACCCCATCACCTTACCTATTTCCCCAAGATGGAGATCCTCCGACAGGCCAGAAATGAGGGACTCCTGAATCAGGAAGAGGAGGAACGGATCGTCCGTGGTGAGGAGGTGCACGATTTCTTTCACCAAGCGTCGGCGGTGGACTGGATCAGGGACATGGAGGTCTTCCTGAAGATTCTTCCCCTGCTTCCCTATCGGATCCTCTCTTGGGTCCTTCGCCGGGAATGGTGGCGGGGATGGCGGCGGTGTCCAGCCGCTTTGGTTGCCTTGTTCCAATGGGCCGTGGCCTTACGGGGGCGCGACTACCGCTTCTTCCTTTATCTGAAATACTATCTCCTCCGCCTCAGACGGGCCCTCCGCTTGTTGCCCCTTCCCCGCGCCTTGGCCTCGGCGGTCATAATGGGGTGCGCGTCTCTGGCCACGGTGCCTTTGGGAGATCGGCTCAAGGACGCAGGGGTCCTCCATGTGGCGGGGATCTTGTTGGGAGGTGCGGCCCTGTGGAACGTCTGGAAGTCCAGACGGCGGTCTTGGCCTCCATGAAACGGATCGTTCGCTACGGCCTTTCCTGGGGCGTGACCTTGGGGCTGGCCCTCTGGGTCCTCCATCGTGTCCCCTGGAAGGACGTATGGATGCACGCAGGCCAGGTCCGCCTTGCTCCCCTTCTGGCAGCCTGTCTCCTGTCTCTTGTGGGAAATCTCCTTGTGGCCTGCGAGAAGTACCGGATGATCCTCCTGGCCTTGGGGGCCAGGCTCTCATTCCGCGATGTCGTGGTCCTCAAGGTAGGGAGCATCCCCCTCAAGGGCCTCCTTCCCCTGAAGGCCGGGGAGGCCGTCCGCGTGGTCTATCTCCAAAGGAGGCACGATCTGTCCTATCTTAGAGGCGGGGCGTCGGTCTTGTTGAACTTCGGCTTCGGTCTGCTGGCGGTGGGGATCCTCATGATTCCTGGGTATGTGAGCCAACGTGGAGACTTTCTGGGATGGCTCTTGGGGGGGATACTCGTGGGGTTAGGGGCCCTTCTCATGATGCGCGTCCATCCTCGTTCCGGCTCCACCTCCAGCTGGGGAGGGAGGGGTTGGTTGGTAGGACCGGCCAGGGCCTGGGATGCCTTGGCCGCCCAGGGACGGGGGTTCGTTATCAGGATGGTCCTGGTCTCCACGGCCTTCGAGGGGATCAAGGTGCTCAACTATGCCCTGGTCTTCCATGCCACTGGAATCCATGTGACTTGGGAGAGCCTCTTTCAGGTGGTTCCGTTTTTGATTCTCGCCACCTCGCTCCCTGTGGGCGTGATGGGGATCGGGGTGCGGGAAGGGGGCATCCTGCTGGCCTTCGGGGGCTTGGCCTCCAATGGAAGGTTGGTGGGGAGTGGTCTTTGGGTCTCTGTGGTGGAGAGCATGGTCCCCCTGGTAGCAGGACTCTTTCTCTTGAGGCCGTTTTTCCAGAGGCTGGTGAACGGATCGCCTTTAATGGAAGGGGAAAAGGGCTGGTGAAACGTTTTATCCGAACTCGAGGCAGGGTCCTGCTTCCCTATCTCGTGCTTTTTCTGGCCTCGGCCTTCCCTTACATCCACACCTTGAAGGGTCCCTTCATCTGGGATGATGACTTTCTCATTACCGACAACGCCGCTATCCGAGACCTCAATCGGACCTTTCACCTCTTTTCCATCCGCTACTGGAGCACCGAGCACACCGGCACCCCCGGGCAATATCGTCCTATTCGCACCCTGACCTTCGCTCTGAGTTATCGCTTATGGGGCCTGAATCCGCTCGGATACCGATTGACCAACTTGGCCCTGTACATACTTGTTACCTGGTTGGTCTACGCCCTTGGCCGAAGGGTCCTCCGCGACAGGACCGGGGCCCTGGTGGCGGGGCTCCTCTTCGCGGTCCACCCCGCCCATACCGAGGCTGTGGCCTGGATCAAGAACCGCTCGGAGATCCTCGCATGTCTGTTCGTGTTTGTCTCGTTTTGGGGACATCTCAAAGGGGAGGAGAGACGCAGATGGGGGTTCGTTCTCTCATGGTTTACCTTCCCTTTGGCACTCCTTTCCAAAGAGGTGGCCGTGGTCCTTCCCCTCCTCCTCGCTCTTTGGGTGGTGTACACATTTCCTTCCCATCAATGGCTCCGAAATGCGATCCCTCTGATCCCACATTTCCTCCTTCTCGGGATCTACCTGGGATTCCTCTTCGGGGTTTTGGGCAAGCACGTTCCTCCCAGCCAGGGGCCGGAATTGACATGGAAAGGACATGTCACGGCCGTTTTGTGGAGCATATGGATTTATGCCTTGGATCTTTTTTACCCTCTCTATCTGAATGCGGAGCACCTGTTACCAAAAGAGATCGGATTTTCCCATCCCGTGGTCTGGGCTTCCTTAATTCTCATCGTAGTGGTTGGCTGCGCCATGTTCGGAGGGTTGCGCCAAAAGAGGCCTTGGGTCTATGGGTTGGCTTGGGCGGCGGTAAGCCTCCTGCCGGTGATCAACATTCACTACATCACAGGGCGACCCCTTGCTGATCAGCGAGTCTTTCTGGCTTCGGTGGGGGTCTGTTGGTTCTTGGGAGGGGTGATCTCCACTCTAAGTCGGCTTCCCATCCCCGGGCTTTCTCCCACCCAGGTTCGCCTGGGAGTCGTGACGGGACTTCTCCTCTTGCTTACCTCTGCGGGAGTCTATGCCTTTCAAAGGAATCGGGTCTGGATTGATCCCATCGCCCTTTATGAGGATACGGTTCGCAAGTCCCCCGAAGCGGAACGGGCTTACTACAATCTGGGCAACACTTACAAGGCCCGGGGAGAATGGGAGAAGGCTGTCCTGGCCTATCAACGGGCCATCGAGATCAATCCGGGATACGAAGGATCCCATAACAACCTGGGCTTGGTCTACTACTCCCAAGGGAAGTACGATAAAGCTGAGGAAGAATATCTGAAGGCCCTTCGAATCCAACCCAATGCAGTGGCGCCGAGAATGAACCTGGGTGTCCTCTACAAGACCCTAGGCAGACTCCATCTCGCCGAAGAGCAGTTCAAGAAACTGGTTGACCTGAATCCCTCTCTGCCGGAGGCTTATCTCCATCTGGGAGATATCTACGCGATGCGAGGGCAATGGGAGGAGGCCGAGAAGGCCTTTGGGATAGCCATTGAGATCGCGCCACGGAACGCCCCCGCCTTCATGCAATTGGCTCAACTCCATTTGCGGCTCAAGCGTTGGAAGAAAGCCCTTATGGCTGTAGACCGACTTCTGGAGATGGACGAAAGGGATGCGGATGCGTGGCTGCTCCGGGCCGAGCTGTTGATCCAGATGGGGGATCTTCAGGAAGCCCGGGTCGCCTTAGAGAAGGTCCGTTCCATGAAGCCCCACGACCCTCAGGTAGAGGTCCAGTGGGGATTATGGAAGGAGAAACAGGGGGATATCAAAGGGGCGCGGATGCACTATGAGGAGGCATTGAAGCAGACCCCTCGGGATCCTGTGGCCAATCTCAAACTGGGAGAGATCCTCTACGGTGAGGGGAAGGTAGCCGAGGCCGAGAAGTATTTTCTCTCGGCCCTCCGCGCTCAGCCCGATCTCCTCCAGGCCCACCTCCAGTTGGCCCGGATCTACCTTGATACCCCGGGCTCGAGAAAGAAGGCCGCGAGCCATTTGAAGGCGGCGTTTCGGCTTTCTTCAAATCCTGATGTCAGGCGAAGGATTCAGAGGATATTGGAGGTCTTGGAGGAAGGGACCGAGGAGGTCTCTCGCTGAGTCCCGGGGGAGCGGGTCTTCCGTTCCAGTTCCTGCGCCTTCAGGGCATGTTTTTCGGCCTCTTCAGGGCGGTTCAGCTTCCTAAGAACGTGGGCCAGGCTCCGATGAAAGACGGGGTTGTTAGGGTCGATCTCCAGGGCTTTCTTCAAGGGGGTCTCGGCACGAGCCGGGTCTCCGGCATCCACGTAGGCTCGCCCTAGGTTGTAATAGCCCAAGGATTGATTCGGCGAGAGTTCCACGGCCTTCTGGAAATGCTTGATGGCCTCTTCAACCCTCCCTTGAGCGGCCAGTAGGTTTCCCAGGCGGTTATGTACGCGGGCGTCTGAAGGGTTCAAGCTCAGGGCATCCCGCAAAGTCTCAAGGGCCAGCTTCGGCTGGCCCTTTTTTCTGTACGCGCTGGCCAGATCCAGGTAAAGGTTAACATTGGTGGGTTCCCAACTTAGGGCCGTCTCCAGGTCTTCCACACACCGTTCCAAGTTCCCCAGGGCAGCGTAAGCGTAGGCACGGTGCACCCTCGCCTTGATATAGCCCGGGGCGATCTCCAAGGCCCGGTCGAATGCCTCCAAGGCCCGGTCGTATTGTCCCCGTCGGCCTTGGAGNATTCCGAGATAGGCCCAAAGCTGAGGGTCCATGGGGGCGAGATCCAGGGCCCTTCGAAGGGCNGTGTGTGCCCGATCGAGATCCCCTGCNTCGGCCAAGGCTAAGGCCAAGTTGGTCAGCACACTGACCGAGTTGGGGTTGGACTCCAAGGCTCTCCAGAACCATTTTATGGCCTGCCCGTAGTCTTCCTTTTGGGCATAGAGGACCCCCAAGTAATTGGAGGCCTCATAGAGGCCGGGCGAGAGCTCCAGGGCCTTGAGGAACTCCTTGGCCGCCTGTTCCGTCTCTCCCCGGTTGAAAAGGAGGATGCCCATCTGGAAGTGGGGGCGGGCGCTTTGGGGGGAGTGTCGTAAAGTGTTCTGGATCAGAGTCAGGTCGTCCTTCCAGACAGAAATGCGTGCTATGGATCTCACAGCCCAGAGACCAGCCATCAGGACCATCAACGCGACGGCGGCCTGCTCAGCTGGCCTCCTCAACCTAGACAAGGGAAATGATCGGCGGATCCCTTGGAGAAGTATGGCTGCGAGGAGACAGAACCCGATGGAGGGCCAATAGAGCCTCTGATCCGCTAGGGGTCGGGTGTGAAGGAAGATGAGATTAGAGACCGGAACCAACCCCAGAAAGATCCATGCGAATCCGAAGGCGGCCAGTCGATGCTGCCTCCATAGAGACCAGCCGCAGGCGACCCCTGCCAGAAGCAAAACCAGGGCATAGAGCCCAGTATCCCACCGGGCGAGCATATCCAAGTCTAGAGGCCGATCCGCATTGAGATGAAGGGGAAAGAGCAGAAGGACGAGATAGATGCCCAGGGTCCGGACGATCAAGAGGAATCGTTCGTCCCAACGAAGGGGGGGAGGGGGCTGAGCCTCGGGGGATTGCAAGTAGAGAAACTTGAGGAGGAGATATCCGCCGGTAAGGAGAAGCATCAGGATGGGGATTGGGAGGGCCTTTCGAGGCGTTTGGTCCAACAAAAAGGCGTGGACAATAAGGATGAGGGGAAGTACCAGGGCGATCTCCTTGGAAAGGAGGGCCAGAAGATAGCCTCCCACGGCGGAGACGGCGTTCAGGGAGGCACTCCGCCGGCTTAGGGCCTCCCTCCACCTNAGATAGGAAAGGAAAGCCAAAAGGCCGAAGAAAAGAGAGAGTAGTTCGGATCGGTTCTTGACCCATCCCACGGCCTCCGTNAGGGCCGGATGAAGGGCCCAGAGAAGAGCGCCCAACCAGGCCACATCCCGGCGACGGCTCAATCGAACGAGGAGTCCATAGACCAAACACACATTGGCCAGGTGCAAAAGGAGGTTGAACGCGTGGAAAGCCACGGGGTCCTGGCCCCAGATCGCCCACTGGAGGGCGAAGGTAATGGCCCGGAGGGGCCGATATTGGCCCTTGATCCCTGGGAAGTAGTGGGTCCAATAGTCCGGGGAAAAGAGAAAGGGGATATGGCGGAGCTGATGGACCCACGGATCCTCTTCAATAAGTCCATGGTCATCCCAGACAAAGCCGTTGGCGAGGCTTCCTGCATAGACCAGGAAAGGGATGCCCAGAAGAAAGACCCAGGGGAGGAGCCTGAGCATGTATGCCTTTGGAAACATGGCGTAGGATCGAGTGCACCCCTCGGACATCCCAACAGCCCCCGAAGGTGAAGGAGTCCTGTTGATTCCTTCAGTCACCCGTTTGTGGATTCTATATAGCACAGAGAGGGAACAAAACCAAAAGACCCAAAGCGATGTGTTCCCAAAGAGCCGTGTATTTCTGGACTTTGTAAGGCTGGACACCCACTTATGCTGATTCTTTCAGAAATTGGACATATGGGGCTCTTTTTCATATANACCGAGGTACGACGCGAGACGCGGGGCTTATGGTTATAGGGACCGCTTAAACAATTCCCCTCTCCACACTCTGGGGGGAGAGGGTTGGGGTGAGGGGGGTGAACTGGAGGATCCCTCACCTATGTTGGTGGCCCTGTAAGATGTTGACGGAATTCCGGCTTTGCTCCATCCTAGGAGGGGAAGATGGCGACAGAAGACATGGTTGGCAGGGAGGGGTTGTGCTGGCGAAGCGAAGGAGCTATGGAAGAGGAGTAATAGGGTGATTGTGACGATTCTGGTCTCAGCGGGGCTCATTCTGGTCCTAGCTACTCTGTTTGCTCTGAGCAGCGGCCTTCTCGGGAGGTCGGATCAGCCCCCCGGCTGTGGGAGCAATTCCTGCGATCGGTGTCATTTGGCCTCCCCAAATGGGGAGACGGCTCCACGGTACCAAAGCCTCGGGGAGGATAGAGAGACAGGCCAAGGCAAGGGAGGGGAGATGGAGAGAGGGCGTCCTTCTCCCTAATGAAATGGGAATGACTGTTTTCCCCTGGAAGACCGCCCGTAAAGGTCTATGGGAGGATTTGGCATGGAGATGGAGGTCCGTCTGCCGGGTGGAGATCGTGTGGATACGGTGGTGAAGGGGAGCATCATTTCGGTTGGAGGCCTGGCGGAGAAAGGCTCGGAAGGACCCGGAGTGGAGCCTTTGGACCTCTTTTTCGCTTCCCTGGGGCTTTGTGCAGGGAAGTATGTACTGGAGTTTTGCCGATCCCGTAATATCGAGCACAAAGGGATTTCCATTCGATTGCACACCTTATGGGATGAGGAGGAAAAGCGTCACCGAAGGGTCACCCTTGATGTCTATCTTCCCGATTCCTTCCCGGCCAAGTATGAGAAGGCCCTCCTGAGGGTAATCGACCTCTGTTCGGTCAAAAAACATATTCTCAACCCCCCCGATTTCGAGCTTAGAGTTTCCCGTCTTTGAGCCGTGTTTGATTTTGCACGGTGCCCCGGTGATAATTCCATGTTCTGCGGTTGACGAATTCCTCTAAAACTTACTAAACTAATAGGGATAATTCTGGGGGTGCCTGCTGGGGTCCGTAAATGGGAGGGACCTAGGGTGCACCGGTCAGGGGGGTGCATAGATGAAAATCGATCGGAGGTTCATGGAGGAGGTTTCCCGCAGAAGTGGTCAACGATTCGAGGGGTGCTTCCACTGCTTGAGCTGTGCGGGGGGATGCCCTGTAGTGGAAGCCATGGACTACAATCCCAACCAGATCATCCGAATGATGCAGTTTGGGATGCAGGAGAAGATACTGAAGAGCCGAACTATCTGGATCTGCCTAGGGTGTTTCAGCTGCCTTGCTCAGTGCCCCAACCGCGTCCACATTCCGGCCATGATGGACGCCCTCCGGGAGATGGCACTGGAGAAGGGGGTTGAGGTGGCGGAGCCGGAGATCTTGGCGTTTCATCGCCAGTTTCTCAATCAAGTGCGCAAGCGGGGTCGTGTCTATGAGCTGGAATTTGTGGCTCGATACAAGCTCGCCACGGGCGCACTCTTTCAGGATATGGGGGCCGGGCTGAAGATGTTGATGCGTGGACGTTTCCAGGTCCTGCCGAGCCGTGTGCGAAATCTCCGCGAGATCCGAAAGATCATGGAGGAAAATCATGGCGGCAAAAAATGGAGTTAAAGGGGATCGACCCCGCAAAATCGGTTACTATCCTGGCTGTTCCCTGACCTCCAGCGCCAAGGAGATGGAGGACTCCTTCATGGAGATGGCCAAGATGTTTTCTCTCGAGGTCGTAACCATGGAGGACTGGAACTGTTGCGGTTCCTCCCCGGCCCACAGTACGAACCATGGGTACGCCCTTTTGCTGGCGGGGCGGAACCTCCTGCTTGCTGAAGAGCAGGGGATCCAGGAACTCATGGTGATGTGTCCCAGTTGCTTCGTGCGCCTCAAAGAGGCAGAACGCAAGCTCATGGAGGACGAGGAGAAAAACCGCCTCTTGGAGTCGGTGCTGGGGCGGCGCTATGGAGGTGGGGTTCGCCTTCGGTTTTTCTTGGAGGTGCTCAATGATCTGAAGATGGACGAGTTCCAATCCAAAATTCGGACCCCCTTGACGGGTCTTAAAGGGGCCCTCTATTATGGCTGTCTTTTGACAAGGCCGGAGTGGATAACGGGATTCGATGTGGGACCTTATGAGAAATTCCTCGAAGGTGTGGTTCGAACCCTCGGGGCCGAGGCAGTGCACTGGGGGTATTCTCGCCAGTGCTGTGGTGCCCACTTGGCAGTGACCAAGGCGGACTTTGTGGACCGGATGGTGGACCGTATTCGAGATCACGCACGAAGGGCGGGCGCCAATTGTCTGGTGACCTTCTGCCCTCTTTGCCAGGTAAACCTTGAGCTGAGAGGCAACGGTGTTGAGCCTCTTCCCGTCTTTTATATCTCCGAGCTGATCGGTCTGGCCGCGGGCCTTCCCAAGAGCCGAAGCTGGTTGAAAAAGCACCTGATCGACCCTCAGCCTCTCTTGCGTTCGTTGGGCGTGCTCTCATAAGTAAGAGGTTTAAATTTCCCCTCTCCACACTCTGGGGGGAGAGGGTGGGGTGAGGGGGTGTGAACTCGAGGAGCCCTCACCTTCTTTCTCTCCTCACCGGGGAGAAGAGACGTTGGGTTGACGGACTCCGTCGAAGGAAATATTCTCCAAACGCCTATTCACTTAGCCCCGTATTATTGGTCAGGAGGATGTTCCTGCTCTCGCTGGCGAGATTTTTCGGCCCGCTCTAGACTGTCCCGCCTCTGCGGCGGGATTCGGATTCCCGGAATCGGCCTCCCGGCCACAAAAAAGCCCGGAAATCCGCCCTTCGGTCCCGCCCAAGGGCGGGATTCGCCAAGGCGGAGGCAACCCCGGAAAAATCTCGAATGTTTGCTCCAGGAACATCCTCCCGAACTGAACGTCAAAAGAGAAGACGGTTTTGGGAGCATGGCATAACGAAAGCGAGGAGAGGCGCTAAGGGATGTCCTTTCCCGAAAGGTTCAACGTGGTATTGATCGGCATGCCTGGTTCAGGGAAGACCACGGTGGGGAAACGTCTGGCCCAGGAAATGGACCGTCCTTTCGTGGATACGGACCAATTGATCGAACGCCGCTTCGGAAAGCCCCTTCAGCAGATCCTCAATGAGGAGGGGTCTCATGGGTTTATGGAGAAGGAGGAGAGCGTGATCCTGGGGCTTAAAGTGTCCGGGCACATCCTGGCCACTGGAGGGAGCGTGGTTTATTCCCACAAAGCCATGGATCACCTCGCCCGTGGTGGGGTAATCCTGTGGCTGGATCTTCCCTTGTCTGTTTTGCAAGAGCGGCTTCGAGGGACTATGGATACCCGCGGGATCGTCCGTGGTCCGCATCAGGGCCTCCAGGACCTCTATGAAGAACGGAGACCCCTCTACGCTCGATATGCCGATCTGAGGGTCTCGGTTGTGGATAAAAGTGACCAAGAGGTGGTCGAGGAGATCCGCCTCCTGCTCCATACCAGGCCATGGAGACGGGAAGAAGGAGTTCGTTGGATAGGCTTTTGATCTCGGGCACCTTCTGTGAATTCTTCGAGCCATAAGGAGGTAGAAAATACATGTCCAATCTTCCACCCTATTGGATAGAGGCCCTAGTGATAGAACAACGGGGCAGATGCCTCTTCGGACACCGTGTAGGGGATCGGGTCCTTTTCGACGGCGAAGGGATTCAGGGCAAGATTTGCTGGCATGCCCTGGTCAGCATGGTTCCCAAGGTTCACGGGTTCCTCTTCGGGGCCACTTATCCCTGGCTCGAGGACCCGGATACCTGCACCCATGCCTGTCCGGACGCGTCCAACCCGGTTGTTTTCAAACTTCAGCGGTTTCCTAGCAGAACAAGTGGATAGGAGCTTCTATGGACATGATTCTGGTCTGCCCTGTAGGGCATTACCTGGCTGGACTTTCCCCTTCATGGCCGATTTCTCGGGGACCGCATCTTCGCTGACCCCCATACCACCCTCCAGATGGCCCACCAACTGGAGGGGATCCTCCGCATCGACCCGGGGGGATCTGTTGGTTTCTGAAGACCAAGTGTCATGCGCCCTTCCCGAAGATAGGGTGGCCTTCGGGGAAGAGGGAAGAATCACCTTGTCCCGGGCCGGTTTCCAGGAGCCGTGAGAGGAGGGAGGCGGCCTCCACCAGTTCTTCTCCGGCCCTCTCCATGGCCGCCGCATCGAGGCTGGAAGAGAAACCTACGATCCACAGAATAGCCACGAGGTCCCCGTGAAGTTTCACCGGAGCCGCAACAGCTCGCACCCCACGTAGGTATTCCTCGTCATCTGTGGCGTATCCACGAACGCGTACTTCATCCACCTCCCGGAGGAACCGCTCCGGATCCCGGATGGACCTTTCGGTAAAAGCGGGAAGGGGGCGACTTCGAAGGATCTTCTCGGCCTCCTCCCCGGGCAGGGATGAGAGGAAGACCTTCCCCGTGGCAGCGGCCAGAAGAGGCAGAGTAGTCCCTGAAGGAGAGGAGACCCGCAATTCATTTCTCCCTTCAGTGCAGGAGAGGATTATCACCCGATCACCTTGGGGCATCCCCAAGAAGACGCTCTCCCCAATCCTGGCGGCCAATCTCTCCATAAAGGGCCGAGCCAGTTCCGGGAGGCCCACAGGGCTGAAGGCCCTTCGGATCCATCGCCCAAGACCTTTCCCCAACCGATAGCCTCGACCCTCGGGGGTACGCTCCACCCATTCCACTGCCTCCAGGGCGGAGAGGATTCCATGAACAGTGCTTTTGCCGAGACCGACACGCCGGGAGAGGTCCGTCAATCGGAGCGGTCTTGCGGACTCCGAAAGACACTGCAGAATGCGGACCGCCCTGAGAACGGCCGGAGGATGATAAGCACGCCCCATTTGTTCATCCTAATGAACTTTTTGAGAAGGGTAGCACCGCATACTCTTGTTTGTCAAGAAATTCCTATTGACATGCAAAAGTAAAGTGCTAAAATGATCCCAAATATAATTTAGTATAGTGAACAAAGGAGGGCTCCATGGCACCTCATCGCAAGGCGGCCTTTGTGGATCTCACCTCGGGCAGCGTGCAGACGAAGGAGATCCCCGAGGAGCTCAGACATCGATTTCTCGGGGGAAGAGGGATCGATATGTATCTCCTCTACAACCTGGTGGGGCCGGGCATCGATCCCTTGGGGCCCGAGAACGTGCTCTTGGTTAGCGCGGGGCTCCTGACGGGGACCCCGGCTCCGGCGGCTGCCCGCACCCATGTGGGAGCCAAATCCCCTCTGACAGGGCTCATCGGGAGCTCCAACATGGGGGGATTCTTCGGACCCGAGCTACGCTTTGCGGGCTTCGATCATCTCATCATCCGGGGGCGGTCGGAGCGGCCGGTCTATCTCTGGATCCATAACGGAGAGATCCAGGTTAGGGACGCGGGCTTCATCTGGGGCGCGGATGCTGTGGAGACGCAGGTCCTCATCCGGGAGGAGCTGGGGGACCCGGAGGTCAAGGTTATGACCATCGGGGCGGCCGGGGAGAACCTGGTCCGCTTCGCCAATGTGCGCACAGGCCCCAAGAACGCTGGTGGAAGGACAGGGCTGGGGGCCGTCATGGGATCCAAGAACCTCAAGGCTGTGGCCGTGAGGGGGACCCTCCCCGTCGAAATCGCCGATCCCGAAGGTGCCCTGGCCTATCATAAGAAACTCATCGACTTCATCCAGTCTTCCAAATACGCTGAGATCATGGGGCGATGGGGAACCATGTTCATCTATGACGTGACCAATTCGACGGGTTTGGTCCGCACGCGCAACTTCCAGGCCAATCAACTGCCCGACTCCGAGGAGCTCGAGTGCGAGGGAATCGAGGACTACTCCACGGGTGTTACGGCCTGTTTCGGGTGCACCATGCACTGTCGCCACAAGTATGTGCTCAAAGAGGGGCCCTGGAAGGGGGCCTATGCAGAAGGGCCCGAGTACACCACCTTGGGGGCCTTTGGGACAGAAGTGGGAAGCAACCGGATGCATCGTGCCCTGGAGGGCAACTATCTGGTGAACAAGCACGGCCTCGATACCCTGGAGACCGGGAGTATGATCGCTTGGGCCATGGAGCTGAGGGAGAAGGGGCTCCTCCCCGAGGAGTTTGCTGGTGATCTAGACCTGGAATGGGGGAACATGGACGCGGTCCTCCGGCTGGTCGAAGACATCGCTTATCGAAGGGGCCTGGGCGATATCTTGGCCGAGGGGCCTCGAGGAGCCATTGAGAGATTGGGTCCGGAGACGGCCTACTACAATATCCAGATCAAGGGGATGAGCAACCTCCATTCGGATGAGAGACCCACCCCTTCTTTGGCTTTGGGGATTGCCACAGCCACGCGAGGGGCGGATCATCTGCGGAGCCGTCCGGCCGTGGATCTCTACCATCTCCCCGAGAAGGTCCTGGAGGAGATATATGGTAGGGAGGGAATGACCAGCGACTACCGGGACTATGAAGGGAAGGCCTGGATGGTCTACTGGCAGGAATGTCTCTACGCCCTGGTGGACGCGTTAGGGATCTGCAAGTTCCAGACCGTCTTCCTTTCCCCCAACATGCCCAAGTGGGAGGAATACAGCGAGCTCATAGAGAAGATAGTGGGACTTCGTTTCAGCAAGGAACAATTAATGGAGATCGGGGAGAGGATCTATACCATAGAGCGTATGTTCTTGGTAAGGGAAGGAATCTCCCGCAAAGACGACACCCTTCCAGAGCGATACTTTCGAGAGCCCACGCCCCTGGGCCTGGAGGCCGTCCGAGGCCGCACCATCGATCCACGGAGGTTCGAGCACATGCTCGATGAATATTATGAGATCCACGGCTGGGACCGGGAGGGGAGACCTACGCCTGAGACACTTTCCAGGCTTGGCCTAGACAACGAGCCGAGTCATTTGCTGGAGNCTGATTCCTGACTAACTTCCCATGTCACGCCTGGGCGTGACACCCGTGAGGTCATGAAAATAGCAAGCACTCCACGGCCGGCTCGGGAGGTGCCCTGAACGAAATTGAAGGGGGTAGGGGCGACTTTAGTCGCTCCCTTCTGGTCCGGGAGGCTAAAGCCTCCCCTACCCATTCAAGACTAGGCGGATGTGCCTTTAGCCTCGAGCCTCTAGCCCGGGTGAACGAAAGCTATTTTCTAACTAACTGTAATGCCCCTCCTATGGGGCAACCTGGAAGAAAGAATATGTCGAGCACAACTTCAGGTCATGCTCCAAGTCAACGGTTTACGACACAGGGCGCACGGCGAATGGCCCCCGCAACGACGGGATAATGGAGATTGAGTTATAGCCGCAGGCCAGAGCCTACGGCTACAAGGTGGCTGTTATGCCCCGCTGTCGTGGGACATCTTCAGCTCCGGGCCTTGTGCGCCAAGGGCAGGTGGCGCTGTACGCCGTAAGCCGGCTCCCTCGGTGAGAGAAAGCTATTTACCTGACCCTGTCAGGGGAAGGAGGCACTTATGGCTAAGATCATGGTAGTGGATCAGGAACGTTGCACCGGCTGCAGACTTTGCGAGATGGTCTGCTCCGTGAAGAAGGAGGGTGCAAGCGATCCTGCCAGGGCCCGCATCCATGTCATCAAGTGGGAGATGGAGGGATTCTATATCCCCATGTTTTGTCAGCACTGCGAGGAGCCCCTTTGTGCGGCGGTCTGTCCGGTCAATGCCATCGAACGGGACGAGGAAGTGGGCCGTGTGGTAGTAGACTACGACGTCTGTATCGGTTGCCGCTCGTGTATCTCGGCATGTCCTATGGGTGGAGTCGGTTTCGATTCAAAAGGCCGGCGGGTGCTTCGCTGTGACTTGTGCGAGGGGGATCCCACCTGTGTGAAATTCTGTCAGACCAAGGCCATCCAGTATCTGGATGTCGACCTTATCACCCATCAACGGAAACGCTCGGCCGCTGAGCGGCTTTACCGGGCCTTCAAGGGCATCGCAAGGGGGTGATCCTTGGTGAGGCTCCGGGTTAAGTTCATCGGATTTCCAGAAATTCAAGGGCTCTTGGGTCGAAAGGAGATTCAAGTGGAGAGCCCTGGCCCCACACTGGGGGATCTCCTCCGGGTCCTTGCAGCCCGATACGGCTCCCCAGTGCGCAAGGCCCTCATCAATAACGAGGGGTCGGTGGATTCCACTGTCCAAGTGATTCGGAACGAACGTGAATGGATCGATCGGGACGCTTTGGATCTTCCGCTCTTGGAGGAGGACGACCGGGTCACCTTCCTCATGATGATGGCCGGAGGCTAGGATGCGCACCATCGCGGTAGTGGGAGGTGGCATTGCTGGCTGGGAGGCCGCAAGGGGAGCACGGAGGTCGGATCCGGGAGCCCGTGTGGTTCTCCTGAACGAGGAGCCTCATCCCCTTTACAGCGCATGCGTGCTGGCGGACTACATCTCCGGGGAGATCGAGCGCTCCAGGGTCTTCCTCCGAGCCCTGGAAGACTATAAAAAGGAGGGGATCGATTACCGTCCCCATACGGCTGTGGTGGACTGGTCTCCGGACGAGCGGCTCCTCATATTACAGGGGGGCGAACTTCATTACGATGCCCTGGTGTTGGCCACCGGAAGCATACCCTGGATTCCTCCCCTCCCTGGGGCCCAAAGACCCGGTGTTCAAACGCTGAAGACCTTGGCCGACGCCGATGGGCTCCGGGGCGTCCCAGTGGGACGTATTGTCGTGGTGGGAGGAGGCCCCATAGGGATCGAAGCTGCAGTGGCCCTCCGTCGATCGGGATGGGAGGTCCACTTGGTGGAGCTCCTCCCTCGACTGTTGCCCCGCCTTTTCGATGAGCCCTTGTCGATCCTCCTCAAGGAGAGACTGGAGGCCTGTGGAATCGAGGTTGTCCTGGGTGAACGGGTTTTGGAGGTCTTCGGGGCCGAGGCAGTCGAAGGCATCCGGACGGAAAAACGAGTGCTCAAGGCGGATCGGGTGCTCTTCGTCATCGGGATGAGACCCGAGGTGTCCCTGGCCCGCAGGGGCGGTTTGGAGCTTGGCCCGTCGGGGGGAATCCTGGTGGACGACAGGATGATGACGACCCGAAAGGATGTCTGGGCCTGTGGGGACTGTGTGGAGTCTCGGGATCTCCTTACGGGACGTCGAGGGCTGTTTATGTTGTGGAACAATGCCCGTCTCCAGGGAAGGGTGGCCGGGACCAACGCTGGAGGAGGATCGAGACGCTTCCCCGGGTCCCTCAACATTACCACCATCCAGATCTTTGGAGAGGCCGCTGCCTCGGTGGGACAGACGGCAGCGGAGCTGGAGAGGGAAGGGGGAACCCTTCTGTACAAACCTATATACGGGGGAGGGATGGGGCTGGTGTTAAAAGCCGGCAAGCTCGTTGGTGTCCAGGTGGTGGGCCCTACGGAGCGTGTGGGCGGGGCGCTGAGCCTCCTTCTCAGAAGGGGAGACCTCTCCAACTTGATACAGAGATCCTCCATTTCGGGGAGGGTCGTCCCCGGGTTGTGGCCCCTGCGGGGGATGGAGAAGACCCTTCGAGACCTCCTCCTTCGCGGGTGACCCAAACTTGGGTGGCTCCAGCGCATCATCTGACCTTTGGAGGCTCATCTGGAAACGGAGTATATGCGGATTCCGTGGA
Source organism: Desulfarculaceae bacterium JdFR-97 (assembly GCA_002010915.1). Lineage (GTDB taxonomy): Bacteria > Desulfobacterota > Desulfocorpusculales > Desulfocorpusculum > Desulfocorpusculum > JdFR-97. The sequence goes on from MTPG01000010.1 coordinate 44,983, forward strand.
TTTGCTGGAAAACCGTGCATCCTCGATACATCCGGGCCTCTCCCTCCTGCGTCTCCTCTCCCCACCGGGGGGAGGAAATATGTGTCCAATTTCCGGAAGAACCCTTTTGGGGTCTCGAGCCTTTTTTCGAGAGGCCATTGACATACGGCCGCCCTTTGGGATAAGGTTGGGCTCCTCCATGGGGTTTGTCATGTGGGAGGGCAATATATTTTCATGTGTCCGTTTAGGAGGAGTCGTTTTTCCGGATGATACCCGGTGAAAAGGAGGCGTCATGGCCGGCAAGGATCTTCGCAAGGGACGGGTTCGATGCTTGAACTGTTTCGAGAGGTTCGAACCTCCCTCAGGGTCCGAAAGGATGGCCTGTCCTCATTGCGGAACCGAGTGGAGACTGACCTGGTCATCTCCCTCTTCCGTGAAGATCCGTGGACCCGTGTGGTCCAAATTGAAGGGGCTTCGTACATGAATATCCAGCCCCGGCCCACCTAAAGGCTTTCTGCTGGAAGAGCGATCCAAAAATAGAAGCCCAGGGAGGAGAAAATTGCCTATCTCGCAGAAAGTGGCGTCCTATCTGGAGAGAGGCTCCTGGATCCGGAAGATGTTCGAGGAGGGGGCCCGTCTAAAGGCCGAGTTTGGGGAGGAGAACGTTTTCGACTTCTCCCTGGGAAATCCCCCGGAGGAGCCCCCCGAGGCCTTTCATGAGGCCCTCAGGTCTTTGGTGGAGAACCCCATCCCGGGGATGCACCGCTACATGCCCAATGCAGGGTTCCCCGAGGTGCGCCAGAGCGTTGCCGAAGAGGTGGCCCGGGAGACGGGCCTTCCCGTGGAGGGTCGGCATGTGGTCATGACCGTTGGGGCAGGCGGGGCACTGAACGTGGCACTCAAAGCCCTCCTGGATCCTGGTGATGAGGTCCTCCTCATCGCCCCCTACTTTGTGGAGTATCGTTTCTATGTGGATAATCATGGCGGTCGTTCGGTAGTGGTCCAAAGTGGAGAGGACTTTCTCCTGGATCTTGAGGCGCTGGAGAGGGCCGTCACCGACAAGACCAAGGCCATCATCCTCAACTCCCCCAACAACCCTACCGGAGTGGTCTACCCCCCCTCTCAGATCGAGTCCTTGGGCGAGCTTTTGCGACGCGCAATGGCCCGATACGGCCGGGATATTTACGTGATCTCGGATGAGCCCTACAGGCGCCTGCTTTACGACGGCGTCTCTTATCCCCATATCTTCCATTATGTGGAAAACGCCATTGTGGCCACTTCCCATTCCAAGGACCTCGCCCTGGCTGGAGAGAGGATAGGCTACCTTGTGGCCAACCCTCGATGTGCAGATCTGGAACGCCTGATGGAGGCCCTTGTCTTCGCCAACAGGACATTGGGTTTTGTCAATGCCCCGGCCCTCATGCAACTGGCTGTGGCCCGCCTCCAGGGTGTCACGGTGGATGTAGAGGCCTATCAGAGAAGAAGGGATCGACTCTATGGGGCCCTTACCGGGATGGGCTTCCGCATGGTCAAACCGCAGGGGGCCTTCTACCTTTTTCCCCGGTCGCCCATCGATGACGACGTAGCCTTTGTCCAGGCAGCACAGCGAAGACACATCCTGGTGGCTCCGGGGACGGGATTCGGGACCCCGGGATATTTCCGCATCGCCTACAGCGTCCCCATGGAGGTCATCGAACGGTCCCTCGGGGCATGGGAGGCCTTGGCCGAGGAATTCGGTCTTATCTAATTTCCGAAGAAACTCCCTTACCTTCCTAGGACCGGCGGCCCAAGGCCCAAAGAAGGCCCAGGAGGGTCTTCCCGTCCTCGAGATCCCCTCTTTGCATCATCTCGAGAACAGCGCTGAGGGAGAGTTCCACTACCTCGAGCACCTCATCAGGATCCGGCTGGCCTTGGCCCTCAACGAGTCCCTCTGCAAGAAACAGATGGATGCGTTCGTCGGAATATCCAGGCACAGGCACCACCTCGCCCAGCTTGGTCCATCGGGTGGCCTGGTAACCAGTCTCCTCGTTAAGCTCCCTGCGAGCGCATTCCAGGGGATCTTCACCTGGGATGAGGGTCCCGGCGGGGATCTCGTAGAGGAATCGCCCCAGTGCGTGGCGATACTGGCGAAGGAGCACAAGAGTCTCTCGGTCCAGGAAGGGAACTACGGCCGCCGCTCCCGGGTGACGGATGACATCCATATAGGCTTGGACCCCGTTGGGGAGCGTAACGCGCTCCTTGTGAAGCCGAAAGGCCTTTCCCTTATAGATCTCAACGACGGAATGGACCTTGGCTCCGGATGAAAGGATCTTCATTTTGATCTCCTTAAATGAGAGTGGTGACCGGGAGAGGGGGTCCGGCAAAGGACCGATGGCCGAGGGGTCTCGTGTCAATGGGCAGCCCCTCGGGATAAAGGCGCATCACTCCAACCGCCCGCCGGGGACGGCTCCATCGGACGGCGGGGTGGACGCCTCCGGCTCCTGAGCGAACAAGGCGTCCTTCCGCAAGCCCATCAGGCCGCGTAGGAACCTTCTGATGTCCTCGACGATACCGTAGGAACAGGGAATGATCACCAGGGTGAGGACCGTGGAGACCGTAAGTCCAAAGATGATGGATATGGCCATGGGGGAGAGGAACTTGGCCTGCCCTGATGCGAAAAATCCCAATGGTGTCAATCCGGCCACGGTGGTCACGGTGGTCAATAAGACGGGCCGCAGGCGGATCCGCCCCGCCTGGACCACCGCCTCCATCAGGGGTTGACCCTTCTGTCGCAGTTCGTTGATGAAGCTGACCAGGATGAGGGAGTCGTTGACCACCACCCCCGCCAGAGCAACCATCCCCATTATGGAGAGAATCCCAATGGAGAGACCCATGATCGCATGGCCCAGGACCACCCCGTTGGCGGCGAAAGGTATGGCCAGCATCACCACCAGGGGCTGGATGTAGGACTTGAAGAGGGCCCCGAGGATCAGGTAGATCAAAAGCACCGCCACGAGAAAGCTCTTCAGCAGGTCCTGCATGGACTCCTCGAACTCCTGTCGTTTGCCCTTGAATTCCAGGTGATATCCTGGATAGGTCTTGGGGAGGTCGGCGAAGTGGCGTCGGACCTCATTGACGATCTGGAGGGTATTGCCCTTCCGTTCGTCCACGTCCGCCAGGACGGTGATGGATCGCTTTCGGTCGGAACGGATGATCTTGGTATAGCCCGACACCTGGACTAGGCGGGCAACCTCCCGAAAGTAGACCTTTTCTCCATTGGGAGCGGTAAGCACCAAATCCTCGATTCGGGACGGACGGTCTCGATAGGCCTGAGGATATTTCACCACGATGGGGATGTCCTCGTCCGCCCTCAGGATCTTGGAGGATTCGGCCCCGAAGAAGCTGTTTCGAACCTGCCGGGCGATGGAGGCCACATCCAGCCCAAGACTTCGGGCCTCTGGTTTCGCCTCTATCCGAAGCTCCATCTTCCCTGGAAGGAAATCGTCGCGGATGTCTTTGGCTGCCGGAAAAGTGGAGAGGAAGGCCTTGATGCGATCCGCTATCTCTTCCAGCACCGGAATTTCATCTCCCACCACCCGGATCTCGATGTCTGGCCCTCCAGGGCCAGCTTGAGGGGTCATATACTGGATCTTGGTGACTCCCGGCAGCCCCTCGGTCCGTTGACGGAGCTCGTTGATGATCTCCTCGCTGGATCGCTTCCTCTTATGGGCCTCGGTGAGCTCCACGATGATCTGGCCCCCATTGGACCCGCGGACAACCCGGTGGATATCCAGAAAGATCAGCCCCACATTGGAGGCCATGGACTTCAGCTCCGACGGCGGGAGGGTCTCGGATACGATCCGCTCTATCCTGGCGATGGCATCCCGGGTGTCCTCGAGTTTGGAGGTCACCGGGGTCTCTACATTGATGAAGAACTGGGTGGATTCGAACTCATGGAAAAGGGTGAAAGGAATCCGCGTGATGGCGAAAGTGACCACCAAGGCCGTGATTCCCAGACTGATGGTCAGGCTAACGTACTTCCAGCGGAGGGAGAACCGCAGCAGCCGGGTATAGGCGCGGCGGAGTGCCTGAAGCCATCGTTCAGAGCGAGGGCGGCTCAATTCGGGCCGAATCCTCTTGGGAGACCACTCGGCCAAATGCGACGGCAGAATCACCAATGCCTCGAAGAGCGAAGCCATAAGGGCGAAGGTGACCACCTTGGGGATCACGGACATGAACTTACCCATGGTCCCCGACACCAGAAGCAAGGGGATGAAGGCCGCGATGGTGGTGAGAACGGTGGCCACCACAGGCCCCATCACCTGGGTGGTGCCGCGGATGGCTGCCTCGGCGGGGGGCATCCCCTCTTCCATATACCGGTAGGCGTTCTCCGAGACAACGATGGCGTCGTCTACAATGATGCCCAGCACGAGGATCAGGCTGAACATGGAGATCATGTTGAGGGAGATGCCGAAGGCCGACATCAGAAGGAGAGCCCCGGCAAAGGAGACGGGGATCCCCAGTGCCGTCATCCCCGCCACGCGGAGATTGAAAAAGAGGCACAGGATAATGAGCACAAGGCCGAAGCCCGCCAGACCGTTCTGCTTTAAGGTATTGAGTCGGTTCCGGATGTAGACGGAGAAGTCGTTGAAGACATCGAGACGGACGCCCGGAGGAAGCATGGCGGAATAGTCTCGGATAAATTGGCGCACGGCCCGGGCGATGGCGATGGCGTCTCCGCGTTTCTCTTTGCTGACCGAGAGATTCATGGCGGGGTGGCCGTTGAACCGCCCCAAGGTGACGGGATCTTCAAATCGGTCCCGGACATGGGCCACTTGGGCCAGCGTGATCGTGTTGCCCTGGGGATCGGATCGGAGGATGACCCTTTCCAATTCCCTGGGGTCTTGGATCTCACCCACGGTGCGGACGAGAAACTCTCCTCGGTCTGTCTTAAGGGTCCCAGCTGGGAGGTTGAGATTGCGGGCTTCCAGTGCACGCTGAATGTCCCGGATGCTCAGGTGGTACTGTTCCAGGCGAGCGGGGTCCACCTCCACCCAGATCTCCCGGTCCCGCGCTCCTGAGAGGTAGACCTGAGCCACTCCAGGAAGCTCCCGAAGGCGGTCTTGTACCTCTTCCGCGATCTCCTTGAGAGTGAGCTCCGGGACGTCCCCATAGACCGAGACGGTGATGACGGGAAAGGCGTTTTTGACCTCCCTGACTACAGGGTCGTCGGCATCTTCCGGGAGGTCCTCGATGTTGTCTATGGCAATGGAGATGTCGTTGATGACGCGGTCCACATCAGCATATTCCGAAAGCTCAACCGTAATTAGGGAGAGGCCCTCCTGGGATTCTGAGTAGATGTTTTTGACCCCGTCGATGTCGACGATCTCGTCTTCGATGCGCATGGTGATGAGCTTTTCGACTTCTTCCGGAGAGGCACCCGAGTATGTGGTCCGGATGGCGATGGTGTCGAGGGAGAACTCCGGGAACATCTCGCGGGTGATGGAGAAGTAGGTCAGGATCCCGGCCACCAGGACCACCACCATCAGGAGGTTGACGAAAACGGAATTCCGCACGAAGAGTCGGATCATAACTTCTTGATCCAGATGGCCCTCTCCCTATGGATACGCCGAAGAGTCTCGAGGGGAGAGGAAGCGTTCATGACTCCGAGTCCGCACTCTGCGACCCCGGGCCTTTGTGTGGGGCCGAGGAAATCCACTGGACCGGGGCTCCAGGATGAAGGAGCCGCTGTCCCTGGATCACGATGAGTTCACCCGGAGAGATCCCTTTGGAGATGAGGGCCTCTTCTGGATCCAACGACGCAACAGTAATGTACCTCCGCTCAACAGCTTCCCGTGCTTCGTCTACCACATAGATATATGTTCCACGGTCGTCCTCCAGAAGGGCGTCCCTGGGCACCAGGAGGGCCTTCTCCATCTGGAAAACGGGGATCCGGACACGGGCGAACATTCCAGGAAGGAGGAACGGCTCTTTTTCGTTCTCCACCAAGATTTCTATGGAAAACGTCCGATTTTTGGGATCCGCTTCGGGATATCGGTGGGCGACTCGGCCTCGGAAAACGATTTCAGGGAGGGAACTGGTGGTGATCTCCACCTCTCTGCCCACGGGTATGTTTGCGATATGTTCTGAGGGAATCTGGGCTATCACTTTCACCCAAGAGATGTCGATCACCGTAAAGAGGGTCTGGCCGCGCGAGACATGGTCTCCCATTTCAATGAGACGTTGTCCGATGAGGCCATCGAAGGGGGCACGGACAACAGTATCGGCCAGGTCTTCCTCCAGCCGGGCGATCTCTGCCTTGGCCGATGCTATGTCAGCCAGAATGGAGCGGATGCGGGCTTGGCGGTTCTTCAGCTCGCTTCGGGCCCGCTCGAATTCGGAACGCTGGATTTCCACCAGATTTTGGGCGGTCTCCAGGGTCTGCTTGGCGATGAGGTTTTTACGGAAGAGCTCCAGGTTTCGTTGATAATCGGATTCAGCCAAGGTCAGACGTTCCTTGGCAATTCGAAAGAGTGCGGCCCTTCGCTGGTTTTCATTCCGCTCGATCTCCAAAAGGGCCTTGAGCTTTCTGAGCGCAGCCTTGGCCTTCTGCAGGGAGAGCCGAAAGCGCGTTTGGTCCAACCGAGCGAGTTCCTGGCCGGCCTTGACGGGCTGTCCGGGCTCGGTATGGGATCCCAAGTGCATGAGGGTGCCCGCCACTTCAGCACTCACCGAGCCCTTGCGGGAGGGGACCACGGTGGCGAAGACCTCCACCCAGCGAATATAAGGGCGANGACTGAGGCGGAACACCTCCACCTTCACCCGCCTGACGGGTTCCTGAATCCGTGCTCCGCCCTCCTGATCGGTCTTAACGAGGAGGACCACGCCAGCTCCGGTCAGTAGCAGGGTCAGCAGGATGAGACCGCTCGAGATCCATCTCCTGTTGGCCAAAATTTTTCCTCCTCCGGGGGATCGGCCAAAACCTGTAGTCTACCAGTATACCCTCGGGGTGGGGTGGAGTCAAACACTTGTTTGGGTAATCAGAAGGGACCGACAAAGGAAAAGAGAAAGACAGTAAACCCTCTGCGGCTTGCTGAAGTGATGTTCGCTCCAGGGACATCATTGTGCAAGAAGTCGGAACTAAGTGGATAAGCGTCTTTACAATATTCTAGGTATCTGATATTCAGGCTAAACATGAAAGGGGAATGATAGTTTCAATGGATGGGTCTTTGACTGGCGGGTGGCGGGCCCCATCGCTTGCCCAACGCGCTCGCATGCTTCGGCCGATTCCAAAGACCTGGCAGGCGGTGCGGTCCGACCACCGGCTTTTTAGAAATGGATTTCTGGTCCCCTTGTTTGAAACCTGAATCATTGACCTGGAAACTGCTGTTCCATGGGAAAACAAAGTGCAGGCATCCTCTTGTATCGACGCAGAGAGGGAAGGGTCGAGGTCTTCTTGGTGCACCCCGGGGGTCCCTTTTGGGCCAAGAAAGATCTGAGGGCCTGGTCCATCCCCAAGGGGGAATTCCAGGAAGGAGAGGATCCTCTCGAGGCCGCCCGCCGTGAATTCCACGAGGAGACAGGGCAAGAGATCGAGGGGGAATTCATCCCTTTGAGGCCCATCCGGCAGTCAGGGGGGAAACTCGTTTATGCTTGGGCTGTGGAGGGGAACTGCAACCCCGATACCATCCAAAGCAATACATTCGCCATGGAGTGGCCTCCTCGTTCAGGGAGAATAAGGGAGTTCCCGGAGATCGACAGGGCTGCCTGGTTCCCTTTGGAGCAGGCCAAAGAGAGGATCGTCAAGGGTCAGGTTCCCCTGCTTGAAGAGCTCCTGGAGAAACTTTGAAAAAGGAATGCCGTTGATGGGGGCTCTCTTATTCTGACCGATGTGTCCCGGCGGGGACCGACATCGAGCTTTGGGAGTGCTCCCATAGTATCTCTTCCCCATCCCTATGGACTTTTCTCCGGGACATGCAAGCGGATCCTAGGCATATTTCCCTGTGGCTTGTAAACTTGACTTTTATGATCGAATATTGGATCGTCAATGAGTATTTGCATGTTGGGAAATGACCAGGATTCAAAGGAGAGGACCATGAGCAAAATCAACGGGAGGTTTCTCGATGTCAACGATCCTTTCCCGGAGTTCTCTGTAAAGCTAGCTACCGGCAAGACCCTTTCCCTCCCGCATGGGAAAGGAGAGGGCTACGGGGTGATCCTGTTTTATCGTGGGGCTTGGTGACCCTTTTGCAGTCAGCAGTTGGCTGACTTTCAGGCATTGTACAAGGACTTCATCGCCGAGGGGGTGGAGATCATTGCCGGGTCCGTGGATCCCTTGGAGAAGGCCCAGGAGACCGTGGAGAAGATCGGGGTCGAATATCCTGTGGCTTATGGCCTCGATGCAGAGGAGGTATCCAGACTTACAGGGGCCTTCTACGAGGCCAAAAGGAGGATTCTCCATGCTGCGGGTTTCCTCCTGCGACCCGACAACACTGTGGAGGTGGCCTGCTACAGCACGGGGCCTGTGGGGCGTCTTGCGGCCAGGGACGTCCTGGCCTTGATCCGGTTCTACAAAAGCCGGGCGAAATCCTGCCCTCGGGAGTCTGGTCCGGGATGAGCGCCCCTTGTTTTAACCCTGACCAAAAGCTTCCTTATACCCTGTCTTTTGTCTTGACTTGACATGGGAGCCAGATGGAGAAAGGATCAATCCGGGGGGCCTCCTTTTGAGCCTCAGAAGGGGCCCTCCTCTTCTCCGCTGAGGTTGGAACTGCTAGGCCCTCCGGAGAATTCCGGGTTGTCCCGGTGCAAGCGGGAGAGTCGGCTGTAGATCCCGTCTCGAACGAGGAGTTCTTCATGGGTCCCCTCCTCCCGAATGGTCCCCCTGTGGAGGACCAGGATCCGGTCCGCCCTTTGCACCGTGGAGAGTCGGTGGGCGATGATCAGGGAGGTCCTCCCCCGAACGATCTCCCAGAGTGCCCTTTGGATCAAAGATTCGGTGGCTGGATCTATGCTGGAGGTGGCCTCATCCAGAACGAGCACACGGGGATCATAGAGCAGCAGGCGCAGGAAGGCGAGTAGCTGCCGTTGACCCAAAGAGAGGTTCTCGCCCTTTTCCTGAAGTGGGGTATTATAACCCCGAGGGAGGGACCTGATGAGGGAGTCCATTTGGAGGCGTCTGGCCTTTTCCTTCACCTCTTTTTGGGAGATGCGAGGATTCCAAAGGCGCAAATTATCCATTACGGTCCCTCTGAATAAGAAGACCTCCTGGGGGATAATCCCGATATGTCTTCGGAGATCGGCCAATCCCCACTGCCGGATATCCACGCCGTCAACCAGGATCCGCCCCTTTTGAGGTTCATACTGCCGGATCAGAAGGCCGATAAGAGAGCTCTTCCCCGCTCCTGTCATGCCCATAAGGGCCACGATCTCTCCCTCCTGGATCTCCATGTCCACGCCGCGGGGAGGACCCATTGGTCCCCGTCATAGGAGAACCAGACATCCTCGAAGCGTATACTCCCCCTGCGGAGGGAAGGTGTGCGAGGGACCACAGGATCTGCGATTTCAGGGGGGGTGTCCAGAAATTGAAAAATGCGCTCTCCCGCAGCCATGGCTGCCTGGAGGATATTATACTTTTCGGCTAGATCCCGAACCGGCTGGAAGAAGCGCCGCAAGTACTGGAGGAAAGCCACCAGGACGCCAGGGAGAAGGGCTTCCTGAATGACTCGCCCTCCTCCGTACCAAATGATGATCCCCATGGCTCCGGCAGCCAAGACCTCCACACAGGGGAAGAAAAGGGCGCTGTAATGGATGGAACGGAGATGCTGATCCCGTGTCCGACGGTTGAGCTCGATGAAACGGCGAAAGTTTTCCTCATCGCGGCCGAAGACCTGCACAGTGGTCATCCCGGAAAGGTTCTCCANCAGGAAGGTATTGAGCCTGGCCATGGCGACTCTCAANTTTCGATATGCCTCTCTGGCCTTCTTCCTATAGAGGAGGGTCNCNAGGGCCACAAGGGGGGCGAGGGAGAGGACCGTAGCGGCCAGCCTCCAGTCCATCCAAAAGAGGACGGCCGCGATCCCAATCAGTGTGAACAGATCCCCAAAGATGACAATGACTCCCTGGGTGAACAGATCGTTGATAACTTCCACATCGTGAATGAGGCGCGAGACCATCTGCCCTGTGGGCCTCCGGTCGAAGAAGGAGGTGGACATTCTCAGGAGATGACGGAAGATTTGCCCCCGGATGTCGAGCATGACCTTCTGGCCGGTCCACTGCAGAAAGAAGACCCGGCAGAATTGGAAGAGGAACCCCAGGGCCAGGATCAATAGATAAAGGAGGGCCACCCGCAAGAGCCCATGACGGTCTCCTTGGGCGATGTAGGTGTCGATGGCCACTTTGGTCAAATAGGGCCCGGCCAACTGAACAAGGGTCCCGATCATGAGCACAAGCAGCGTCAATACGGCAGAGCCCAGGTGAGGACGCAGATAGCCCATCAGACGGCGCATCAATCGAGCGTCGTAATAGCCCTTCCATTCTTCCTCCGGCCAACTCATCTGGTCTCTCCACGGATGAGGTCCTCGGCTTGCCAAGCGAGCTCTTCTTGGCGGCAGAGCCGTTGGAAGTATCCCGGGGTATTTCGTAGTTGCTCGGGGGTGCCGTCCTGGACCACACGGCCGTCCATGAGGACCACGATCCGTTGGGCTCGCCTCAGGGAGGAGATGCGGTGAGTGGTAAAGAGGACAGTGGCATCCGGACGGACTCGGAGGATTTCTTCGAGGATCTCCGCTTCGGTCTCTTCGTCCAGATGGGAGAAAGGATCATCCAGGATCAATAGAGGAGGGTCCCCGAGGAGGGCCCTGGCCATTGCGATCCTCTGCTTCTGGCCCCCCCGACACCGCGATTCCCCTCTCCCCTATGGGGGTCTCCAGTCCCTGGGGGAAGGCGTCCAGATCCTTGTCCAGGCGGACCATGTGGACAAGGCGCTCCACCTCCTTTTTCGAGGTGCCAGGGTTTCGAAAGCTGATATTTTCGATCAAGGTGTCAGAGAATAGGAATGGTTCTTGAGCCACCCAACCGATTTGGGAACGAAGCTCCCTCAGGGAGAGGTCGCGGATATCCCGGCCGCCCAAAAGGACCTTCCCCTCGGTGGGATCAATGATCCGAGGGATGAGTTCCAACAGGGTGGTCTTTCCGGACCCCACAGGTCCGGTAATGGCCACTTTGGATCCGGCTGCGATCCGAAGCGTGATACCACGTAGAGCCCAATCCGATGATTCCGGATATCGATAGGATATATTGAGGAACTCCATGTCTCCCGCTGCTGGCTTCAGGGGAGAGGGCCTTGGGGGGGACTCGATGCGAGGCCTCTCTTCGAAGATCTCCTCCAACCGGTCCATGGAGGCCCTTCCACGTTGGAAGAGGTTCACCATGAATCCCAAAGACATCATGGGCCATGTGATCATGGTCAGATAGGCATTGAAGGCCACGAAACCACCGAGGCTGAGTCGGCCTTCCAGCACACGGATACCCCACGCCCACAGTGCAATGACTGCGGAGAGGCCTGCCAGAAAGGTCAGTGCAGCGTAAAAGGACCCCCGGATCCCGGCGAGCTGGAGGTTTCGCTGGATATATTCTCTGGTTGCCTTCTCCAGGTGTCTTCCCCGGATCTCTTCCAAGGTATACGCCTGGATGAAACGGATGCCGCTTNCGGTCTCCTNCACGAGCTCTGTAAGGCGTCCCAACTCTTGTTGGACCTCCAGGGACTTGTTTCGAACAAGCCTCCCAAAGGCAAGGAATGAAAGGGATAGCAGGGGCATGGGAAGCATCACCCAGAGNGTGAGGGAGGGATCGATCAGGATCATCAAGACGAGACAGGTNGCGATGGTCAGGGAGCTGTCGACCACCAGAAGCCCGAAGTAGGCCAGGAATTCTTGAACAGCTACCAGGTCGTTGGTGCAACGTGAGACCAGATTTCCAACAGGACGTCTTTGGAAGAAGCTTCGATAGAGCCGAAGCAGATGGCGGAACAGGCCGTTGCGTATACCGAACTCCACATGCCGGCTGACCCCGTAAAGGGCCCTGCGCCATCCATATCGAAAGGACGCCTGCCCCAAGGCCGCCAGGAGGATGATGAGTGAATAGGGAAGGAGGGAACGGGCTGAGCCAAGTGATGGGATGGCGTCGATGGCCACCTTGACCACCCATGGCGGGACCAGGGCCAAAAGGTCAGTACCCACCAAAAAGAGAATACCCCATAGGATGGTCTTTTTGTAAGGTCGAAGTTGTCCGAGGATTCGATGCCAAGGGTGGATGATTCATCACCTCCATTCAAAAGTTGCCTTTTTTATTATAGTCAGGCCGGGGTTNTGAGGAGAGGGCTGTGGAGTCCATCTTGGGGCAGCCCCCTTTGTGAAACCCGGGGACAACCAGGATCGCATCCGTGGCCCCGTGCACCCGGCTTCTCTCCGGACGGGCCGTAACGAGGATGTCGCCCAGACGAAGCTCTCCATAAGCCGAACGGAAGTAATAGGGGCTGATACGGAGATATCCCTTCATCTCACGGATTGTGGGACCCGCGAGGTCGAGATAGCGAAACCCCAGCGGAGCCCCTCGGACGGCCTCCTGAAGGATCCAATCCCCTTCGGCCTTGGCCCTAAGGCATGCCGCCTTCCACTGTCGTAAGCTCACCTGTTGGCCGTCGCAAAGCTGTCGGCTCTCAAAGGACCTGCCCTTCTTGAGATAAAAAGGCCTTCGGCTTCGCGGCAGGTCTATAAGATCTGCGATCCGTTCCTGAGTGGCCAGCCGGGTCTCGGGAATCCAGCGGCGCAGAGCCTCCAAATCCCCTTTCTGAAGGCGTTGTCCGATCAGATCCGAGGCTTCCGGTTCATGAACAAGGGCAAGTATCCGTTTGTCCTCCATCACGTCTTTCCAAGGATTTACCACAAGGAGAGTTCCAGCCGTCACCTGTTCCTTTAACCAGCAGGCCCGTCGTGGACTGTGTCGAAAGACCATGGGGCTTCGAAAGAGACGGTGGATGACGGGAGGGAACCCGAGCCCTGGGAGTTCGTAGCGCCCGTCCGGTCTTGGCTCAAGGGCCACCAAGGGGGCGATGGTCATGTCCAGCCATTGGAGGTACCGGGCCAGAATAAGGTGGTCGTGTCGATAGGGAGAGGCCTTTTTCCCCAATACGGCCACGGGAATGCGTCCCTCCGCGGGTCGGATTCGCCCCTTTTGTCGGCTCTTGTAAGCCGCAATCACGGCCTCTTCGTAAAGAGGGGCCACCCCGGGGAGATCCGGATGGGGGCCGTAGGTCTCCCTCAGGGCTTGCGTGATCCCCAATCCTCCGGCGACCACCTGGACTTCCAGGAGCCTGTACGAGCCGTCTGAAGCCGGAACGAGATCAAGCCTCAGAAAGAGCAGGGGCTGTCCCGCCTGGGCGTGAAGGAGCTCTTCCTCCTCGGGACACGCCGGGAAGCCGAGGAGCTTTCGCATGGCTCCCGACTCCAGGATTGCCTCCTCGGCTGCCTTTAGCAATCGATCCACAAGAGGTCCCAGGCGTTGAAGCTCCTGGATCCCATCTCGGGATGGGAAAGGAGTCGGGTGAGGCGGAACCCGCCAGGAGATGCGCCCCGTTTCCTTGAAAAGGGCCCCTTGAGAGAGAAGCGAGGCCCATCGCCGAAGAGCGAGGTCCACTTCTTCGTCCCCTTCGCTGCCCTCTTGGAGGATACATCTGCCTCGCTCGACGCTTCGTTGGATCTCCTCCCAGTCGTCGTAGAGGTATCGATCCCGAAGGGCAGCCAGCGGCTTTAGAGTGTAGAGGTTTTTGCAGCTCCAGGTTTTCGTTTGACGACCTCCTGACAAGGTTCTATGATGTGAACTCAGGCCCTATGGGGCATGAAGCGGATAGGAGGGGACCTTTGATTCCCACCATGGAGAAGGTCCTTCACCTCAAGAGGATCCCCCTCTTCGCCGAGCTGGGGGTCCGCGAGCTTACGGCCGTGGCCTCCATCGTCAAAGAGGAGAGCTTCCCCCCCCTTGAGATCATCATTCGGGAAGGCGATCTGGGAGATCGCCTCTATTTCATCCTGCGAGGTCGGGTCTCGGTGATCAAGAGCTATGATACGCCCCAGGCCATACACTTGGCCGACATCGGAGAGAACGACTACTTCGGGGAGATGGCCCTTTTCGACCTTCAGCCCCGATCCGCCACGGTCGTTGCCCGAGAGCCCACTCATGTGCTCGTCCTGGAACGATTCGAATTTGAGGAGCTCATGCGGGAGTTTCCCAAGATCCCCATTCATGCCTGCACGGTTTTCAGCCAGAGGATCCGTCAGCTCCAGAAGAAGCTACAATCCTACTCCAGCCCTTCTTCCCCCTCCTCGACGCCATCCGCCGATACCCCCGCCGTTAATACCCCAGATTCCTCAGCCAAAGCTCCAGATTAAGGAGGCTCCACAGGAGCCAGTCGATGGGGCGGAGGCGACCTTCCAGACGGAGGCGGATGGCCTCTTGGAGGGTCTCCCTCCGGTAGATCTCTCGGGAGAGGGTCCTCTCCTCCAGGAGCATTTTCCGCCATTGAACGAGGAGGGGGACTCTGGAGTCTCGAATCCATGTCCGCAGGGGGAAAGGGAAACCGACCTTTTTCCGATGCGCGAGGGCCTTCCCCCAACGCTCGGCGCAGAGGGCTTTCAGAATCCCTTTGGGGATTCCTTCAGGGTTTCGCTGGTCGAACCGAAGGGAGCGGAGCCATCTGCGCCATCGAGCCTCCAGGAAGGGAAGCTCAAGCCGGATTCCGAAATGAAAAGCCGCTTGGTCCGCACGGGTCAAGAGCCGAACGCCTGTGGTGTGAAGGTGGTACGTGACCGCTGCTTCCTCCAACGGAGGGCCCTGGGCGCGCAGGATGCGACGCCATAGGGCGAAGCGATGAGGGATCCGGAGGGGGATGCGGACAATGGAGCGGATCACATGAGGGTCGTTCAGGCAGTGGGTCCTGCAGAATATGACTCGTCTGGCTACCCCAAAGGATTCCAAAGGCCCTGAAGAGGCGATCTCCCGACGTTCCCATTCATAGAGCCCCCCGCTAAAGGGGCCATCCGCTCCCTCTCCCGAGAATACCGTGTGGTGGCTTCCCTTGGCTGCCTCCTCGCAGAGGATCCACCATGGGACCTGATTGGTGCTCGTCTGGGGATATCGTAGGGCCCGGATGAGGCGAGACCACCCCTGTGAGAAAGACTCAGCCCGTAAGGGTGAGGTCTTGAGGGGGAAACCGAGGGAGGAGGCTACAGCCCGGGCATAAGGACCTTCATCGTGTTTGTAGCCTGGACAGGTGACAGTATAGCAAGGGATTCCCTCCCGGGGCCGTATCCTCTGGAGCAGGGCGGCCAAGAGGGCGGAATCCACACCCCCGGAGAGGAAGAGGGCGGGCGTTTCTTTTCCCCCGGATGCCGCAACAAGGCGCGCTGTGGATCCGAGCAGAAGCCTTTGGGCCTCTCCAACGTGATCTCCGTCCATTTTCCTGTTTCCTGGAAAGAGAGAGTCCGTTGGCCGATGGAGGCTTGTGGAGAACCGCTGGCCGAAGCGGATCACGAACATCTCCCCCGGAAGCAACTCGCGGATATCCCTATACAAGGTCCATCCCCCCGCCACATGGTTGAAGACCAGATACTCGGGGATCCGCTCCCAGAAGGGTTCTTTGGAGACCCACCTGAGACGAAGGAGGATGGCTTTGGTCCGGGCAAAGGCGACCCCCGTCTCATTGACGGCCATAAAGAGGGCCCTCAACCCCTGGTCTCCCCGGGCCAGGCAGCAAGTCTTTTGTCGAAGATCCCATAGGGCCAAGGCAAAGGGGCCGTTGATCCGATGAAGGAAGGAGGCTCCCTTCTTTTTCCATCCCTTGAGGACGAGGAGGGGATCGGGGGTTTCTTGCGGCAGGTTGAGCTCTCTTCGAAGACCACTCCGGTTATAGATCTCCCCGTCCCACTGGATCAAAAATTCCTGATGTCTCCATCCTCCGCTCCATGCCGCCGGCCCCTTCATACCGGCTCCTACAGGGATCGCGACGTGCTTCCGGGTGTCCCTCCAGCCCTCTCGGGGCATTTGTATGGGCTCTGGACTTAGGGGAAGGAGGTCGTGAGGGGTGGCCCTTCGTCCTTTGAGGATCACGCCGAAGAGTGGGGCATGTGGAGATCTTGCCCTGAGAAAGGTGAGGGACGAAGTGCTGGAGCTCACTTCCTTCCTCCTTTGGGGAAGGATGCTGGAAGGCACCCCTTCGTAGCGGGGAAGCCCTCCGATTCCTCCAAGACCGGGGAAGGAAAGGGGGCGTCCCAGTCTATCCATACGTCCTTCCCTTTGAAGGGGGTAGGATACCCCCTTTCGGGGATCAGGGCGAAGCCTTCGGCGCTGCCCCTATGGGCGTTGATGGGTCCCCATGGGTCGCCGATCCCCACGCGGACGAAGCAACTCCACCCGAACGGGTCCACTGTAAAGGGAAAGACCCCCATGCGGATCGAACCCTGTCTCATCACGGCGAAAGGGTAGCGTGCCAGCGAGATCCGCTCTTGAGCCACCCATTGTCCGGGCTCCTCCTTGAGGAGTTTGGGGGCCAGTTGGCGCACCGCATCAGGTTCCATGACCACATGTCGTCCGCTGAAGGAGCGTCTTCGCTTGAGGATGAAGGCCTCCCCGCGTGTTATCTCCTTCCAGCAGTCTGGATCCTCGTGGGGGAGTTCTTCTCGAAGGATCACAGTCGTGGGGACCAGCGGCGCCAGGTCGGGGTGCCTTTTGAGAAGACACTCCAGTAGGCCCTTGTCCTGAAGAAAGGTGGATCCAAGGGGATTGATCACACAGACCTGGCCCTCCTGAACGGCCTTCCAAATGCCCCGTACCCTTCGAACCGTCTTCTCCCCGAATCGGTCCCCATCCTCCATTCGAAGCCGAAAGCTGTGGGTGGAGAACTTCCGATAGAGGAGATGAACGGGTTCTCCTTGCAAAAGGATCTCCTCACCATGGGGTTCCAGATCCAACAATCCTCCGATGCGGACCCGATAACCCTTTGCGGAGAAATACTCTGCGATTCCCCTCGACTCGGGCAGCATGAAATGCGCCTGAGCCTCGCTCGTAATCAACGCGATGGTGGGATGCACCGGGAGACTGGGATTGGCTTTTCGGAATGCCGTGTAGCAGCGCAGGAGCCTCTCGAGGGATTCCCTTCGGGGGTCGTAAAAGCGCCAAATCCTGGGGCGGTCCGTGTCCGAAGATGATATCCTCTCGAGGCAGAGACGCAGCGAGGAGCCTTGGAAGGCATGGGCTACCAGGGCCGGATCCAATTCCCCTCCGGGACAACCGCAGTTGATCTCCATTAGCCTAAAAGTGCCGGTGGAGGCTTCCACAGCGAGGTCCAGCCTGAAGATAGGGGCGAGCCAAGGCAGGTCCACATCCAGGCGGAAGAACTCTTCCTCCACTGGATCCCGGAAGAGTTGGAGGCTCTTTGCGGCATCCGGGCGTCGAAGGAAGTGTCTGCCCAGTTCCTCCAGCGCAAGCGAGACCTTCCTGGTCCACCGCACCATGGACTCATGCATGGAATGGGAAAGAAACAGGGGGGTCCCGAAGGAATAGATCCTTTGGGGTGGGTCTCCCTCAAGCCGGAAGTTTCCGTTCGTGATGAGCCAGTCTGCCATTCGCCGCATTCCATCCTCCAGCACGGTTCGGTCCTCCAGGATACCCTGGGGTGAAAGGAGTCCGCAGACCGATGCCGACCGAGACTGCCACATCACGACGTCATTCCTCGGGGGTGACCTGGATGTGGATCGAATTTCTCAGGACTTCCACGTCCCGTCGCACTTGGTTCGGGTCGTCGTGGGCCAGCACAGCGAAGAGCACACAGCGGAATCCTTCTCGGGCGAATCCCACGTGTTGTCCCACTTCGACCCTCTGTCGAATCCGATGGAGAGAAGGGATGCGGTCCAGACCTTCCGTGCCGGAGATGGCGGAAAGCTGGCCCGGACGGGACGGAAAGAGTTCCACCACCGCCGCTGCACGATTCCTCTTTGGACGCCATGCAAGTTCCTTCCCAACGGCCAGGGAGAGGTTCAGCTCGTCCAGGGAACATCCGTGGGCGAGCTCCATCATCTCGGAGCGATACCCTCCCAATCGGGGGGCCATCTCCAACAGAAAAGGCCGGCCTTGGACAAGGACCAGGTCCGCATGGAGAGGGGAGGCCTGAATCCCCAAAGCCCGCACAAGGGCCATGACGGCCCCTTGGGCGGCTTTCTTTTCGGCCTCATTCCGAAAGGAGGGGAGATGTCGCACGGCTACGTGGAAATCATGGATCCCCCAGAGACGGGCCGGAACCAAGTCGACCATGGGCGTCCACAGGATTCGTCCTTGGGGGTCCACGAAGAGGTCGATGGAGACCTCGTGGCCCTCAAGATAGGTCTCAGCCAGGAAATGGCTTCCGATTTGGACCCCATGGCGGCGCTCCGCAGCAGTCACTCGTCGGAGAAGTCGGGTGCGGATCCGATCCCAGTCTTCCGGTCCCTCGCAGCGTTCGATCAATTGGCTTTTGAAGAAGCTCCTTGGTTTGATCAAGAGGGGGTAGGGGATATGGGGAGGCTCTCTACGGCGCAGATCCACGGCCTGGAAGGGTGGATTCATTTGAGGAGCTGCCTCTTGAAGAACCCTTCTCATCCTGAGCTTGTCTCTGAGGATTCGCGCTTGGCGAAGGTCGATTCCCGGCTTGCCGAGGGCCCGATTGAGGATGGCGTGCTCCACGGTCCGTCGTTCTCTTCGATTGATGATTCCCACTACGTGAGGACGCAGCTTCCACCTTAGGGCCGTCTCGTGAAGATCGACCAGATCTCCGGGTCGAAAGGGGATCCAGTGGTCGATCTCATGGGGGGCTGGAGGGTCTTCATCGGGGGCCACAAGGCAGGCCGAGCTATAGCCCAACGAACGGATCCTCCGTGCGAGCCTTTGGACTCCGGTGAAGAGGACGATGGAAGCCGACTTCTTCATGAGCCCCTCTCTCCTTCATTTGTTCCGGAAAGGCCGAGGCTCTTGTAGACCCAAAGGACCACTCCTCTGACCCACGGATCCAGAGAGTTGTCCGGCATCAAGATGGGACGCAGGAAGACGATCCGGAGGATCCTCTCCAGTTCCTGAATTCGGGTTCCTTCCCGGAAGGACCCGTCCAGGAGAATGAACTCAAAGGGATCGGGGTCTGCGGGAAACGGAAGCGCAGGCCCTGTCCTGACCGGTCTCCTATCCGAAGAGGACCACCTATAGCGGCCACCGGGCGGTCCTTGGGAGATGGTAGATCCCCCTCCCTTTCTATCGAAAAGCATAAGCTGGGCCGCAGGGCCCAACTCTTCCGGATCCCCCTCAGCCCCTTGGATGGGAACGTCTCCCTCCGGGTTCAATAAGGACAAGATATGGTAGGCCTCCAGGGGAGGAATCCTCTTGGCCCACTGGAGATAGGTCAGGGTGGGGAACGCTGCAGTGAGCCTCGGGTTACATTCCAGAGCGAGAAGGCGTTGGCCTTCTTCGTCGTAGACGAAATCGATGCCGAAGATCCCACGATATCCTTCCTTACGGAGGGTCTCCCCCACCCATTGCACTACGTTTCTGGCCTCCTTTTGGATCTCTTTGGGAAGCTGTCCGTCTTCCCACTGATGACCGCAGAAGCATCCGTAGCGGTTCGGGGGGAGGACCTCGGCCAGGTCCACGAGCTGTCTCTGAAGGGGGGAGAGGAGGACGGCCGTGGGGGTCACGCATCCCGCGAGGCTCACGGATGGACCTGGGATCCGAGGGGAGATCATCACTTCCTCAAAAGGCCGTCCTCGGAAGATACCCTTGGAGAAGGCCTCCCATGGAAGTTCATCCGGGTCGGATTCCATGATTCCAAGAGTGGCCCTCCCTCCCCCCCGAGGAAAGTCCGGGATTTGAAGGAACAGCGGCCGTCCCCAATGTGCTCGAAGATGGAGGAGAAGGCCTCTGTGGAGTTCCCGTCGGGAGCTCACGAGGGTGGGAGGCACGGGAAGGCCTGCATCTTCCAATCGTCTTCTAAACCAAGCCTTGTTCTCCCACCGACGTCTCAGGGTGTAAGGATTGGCCAGAAGCCTCCATCCCCTTTTTCGAGCCAGTCCATGCAATTCCGGGGTCTCCTGATAGGTCACCAGCCACTCGCCTTCCCTGGGCGCAATCTCTCTTTTCTCCATCAAAGGGTGGGAGAGGAGTCCAAGAGTGTTCCTACAAGGTGGATCCGCTGAGTGTGAAAACTCCTCCAGACAGTCGATCCGGACAAATCCGCGCAGATCCTCCAACTCTGCAGTCGTCCGACAGCAGAGGATTCTGTAATCCTCGGTCATAAGGGCGGGCCCCATACGGGGAAAGGCTCGCTCGCCCACCCCTAGAAGGGGTGGAAGATCTCGAAGTCGGTGTTGGAGCCGCTCCAACCGTTCCTCGATGGGAATCTGTCCCATGGATCAGCCGTAATGCAGATAGCAAGCGGCATAGTGCCCCGCCTCCACATGAAAGAGATCCGCCTCCTTCTCCCTGCATTGGGGGGTGCAGTTGGGGCATCGGGCCGCAAAGCGGCACCCCGTGTGAGTGGGGGCATGGTAGAGGTCGACGGGGCAAGCAGCTACGGGTAGGATCTCTCCTCGGTTTCGAGCTGAGGGTGCAGCGCGGATCAGCAAGCGTGTGTAGGGATGGAGGGGATTCTGAATGACCGCTTCCGTAGGGCCGTATTCCATGATCTTGCCGCGGTAGATGACCGCCACCCGATCCGAGACGTACCTGGCCGAGGCCAGATCGTGGGTGATGAAGAGCAAAGTGAGGGAATATCGCTCCTTGAGGTCCAACAGCATATTGAGGATCTGCGCCTGAATCGAGGCGTCCAGCATGGAGACAGGCTCGTCGGCTACAACGAATCTGGGCTCAACCACCATGGCCCTGGCCACAGCCACCCGTTGCCTCTGTCCTCCGCTGAGTTGGTGGGGATAACGAAAGAAGAAATCCGAGGCGGGTTTGAGTCCCACTTCCTCCAATACACTCTGGACCTTTTCCTCCCTCTGACGATGGGAGCCGTGTCCATGGATCACCAGGGGTTCCACCACGGTCTGGAAGACCGTAAGTTGGGGATTAAGAGATTGATAGGGGTCCTGAAAGATCATCTGCACCCGTCTCCGAAAGGCTTTCATCTCGGATCGGCGGAGAAGGTCGATCCTGCTGCCCTCAAACAGGATTCGGCCTCCCGTGGTCTTCTCCAGTCGAACCAGGAGCCTCCCACAGGTGGTCTTTCCGCTTCCACTTTCCCCCACCAGGGCGAAGATCTCTCCGACACGGATCTCGAAAGAGACCCGATCGAGAGCCACCACATCCTCTCCACCCTTGGTGAAGAGGGTCTTACGCCCCGGGTAGACCTTGCTGACTTCTTGGAAGACGACCATGGGCTCTGGGTCGTCACGAAGCTCCATCATTCCTCCTCAAGACCTTGGACGGTGACAGCGGGCGAAGTGGCCGTTTTCCAGAGAGACCACGGGTGGACAGCTGCTTCGGCAAATCTCCGATGCCCGTGGACACCGGGGATGGAATCGGCAGCCCTCAGGTGGCTCCCAGAGGTTGGGAGGCTCACCGGGGATGGGGCGAAGCCTCTTTTTAGGTCCCCTAAGACTGGGATAGGAGTTGAGCAGGCCTCGGGTGTAGGGATGCAAGGGGGCTTCCAATACCTTCTGGGTGGGGCCGAGCTCCACCAGTTGCCCCGCGTACATCACCCCCATTCTGTCGCAGGCTCGGGCGATGATTGAGATATCATGGGAGATATAAAGGAGAGAGAGATGAAGGTCCATCTGAAGCCGTTTCATTTCTCCCAAGATCTGATCCTGAACCACCACGTCCAGGGCCGTGGTCGGCTCGTCCGCGATGACCAGAGAGGGCTCGCAGGCCAGAGCCATGGCGATGATGGCCCGCTGACGCATCCCCCCGCTGTATTGATGGGGATAATCCCGCATGCGGTTGGGGTCGAGGCCTACCAATGCGAAGAGTTCCGATACCCGCTTTTGGGCCTCCTCCTCGGAAAAGGACCCATCATGTGCCAGGATGGCCTCCACGATCTGATCCCCTACCCGATGGACAGGGTTCAGCGCGTTCATGGCCGACTGAAAGACCATGGAGACTTCCTTCCAGCGGACCTTCCTCATCTCCTCTTCGCCTTTCCTGAGAAGGTCCTCCCCTCGTAACAGGATCTTCCCAGAAAGGACTCGGGCGTTGGGGGCCAGCAGCTTCATGATGGCCATTGCCACCGTGGTCTTGCCACACCCGGATTCCCCTACTAATCCCAAGGCTTCGCCCTTTTTCAGGTCGAAGCTTACCTCCTCCAGGGCATGGACCTTCCCCTTTGCCGTAAGGTAATGGACAGTGAGGGAGTCGACCTCGAGAAGGCTCACTGTTCCAGAACCTCCTTTCGGAGACGGGGATTGAGCACTTCGTCCAATGCCCTCCCTACCAGGTAGAAGGAGAGGGTAATCAGGGAGATGCACACGCCCGGGGGGATCAGCCAGTAAGGGGCCTTGAACATATGCCCTGTCTTCCAGACCCACTGGAGCATCATCCCCCAGGAGACCGTGGAGGGATCCCCGAACCCCAGGAAGGAGAGGGCCGCCTCGATCAGGATGGCCGAGGTGACCCCAAAGGTCATGTAAAGGAACGAGAGGGGGAGCACATTAGGAAGTATATGCCGAAAGAGGATCCGGGCGTGAGAAGCCCCGGCCACCCGGGCGGCCTCGATGTAGGGTCGAACGGAGAGCGATAGTGTCTGGGCTCGGATCACCCGGGAGACTCCTGCCCATTTGAAGAGGGCGATGATGATAACGAGGTTCCAAATGGAGAGCCGCCCCACCACGGAGGAGAGGATGAGGATGACGAGAAGCCCTGGCAGCACCATGATGATGTCCGCCAGGCGCATCAGGAGTGTGTCGACGGTGCGGCCGAAGTAACCAGCGGTCATTCCCACCAAGGTGCCGATGGCCACGGCCATGAAGGCAGCGGAGATGCCGATCATGAAGGCGACCCGGGCCCCGGTCAAGAGTTGGGAGAAGATGTCCCGCCCCATGAAGTCCGTGCCCAGCCAGTGCCGCCAGGAGGGACCGGTGGAGGTGTCAATGATGGGATCCACTCCGCTCATGGGGTCGTAGATGGGATCGATCAGGGGCGGGATAAAGCTCGCCAAGGCCATCAATCCGAAGAGGGCGAGAAGCACAAGTCCGGCCATCCCCATAGGATTGCTGCGATAGATCCGCCAGTTCTCCTCGAGGTGCCGGAGCCAGCGAATCCCTGTACGGGGAAAGGCCCGATGTCGGGGTTTGCTGCTGTTTGTCCTTTTTCCCTCTCTGGAAGACATGAGGAGTCCTCAATATCGGATCCTTGGATCCAGGTAGGCGTAAATGATATCCACTATCAGATTGGAGACCAGCACGAAGGCCGCGATGAGCAGGAAAGAGGCCTGGGCCAGAGGATAGTCGCTGTTGCTCACGGAGAAGACGAGTTCTCTTCCCAACCCGGGCCAGGAGAAGATGGTCTCGGTGATCGCTCCTCCGTTAATGGAGAAGGCCAAGCTGAGCCCGAGACTTGTGACCACAGGCAAGGCTGCGTTGGGCGCCGCGTGACGATTTCTGATCACCTTTTCGGGGAGCCCTTTGGCTCGGGCCGTAAGGATGTAATCCTCACGCAGAGTCTCCAACATGGTGCTCCGCATCACGAGTGTGTAACCACCGAAGTGGGTGAGGAAGAGGACGGCCAAAGGCAGGACCATATGATGGAGGATATCCAATCCCTTGCGAAGCCAACCGCTCTCCGGATCAAGCCAGATCTCCGGGGAGATCATGGCGTTCAAAGGAAACCATCCCAAATGATAAGCGAAGATCCAGATGAGGATGAGGGCCAACCAGGGAAGGAAGAAGGTGTGGGTGAGGAGCCCGAATAGGGAAACGGAGGTGTCCAGGAGGCTCCCCCTCTTCCACGCCAGGATCTTCCCCCAAGTGATCCCCGCGAAGGCATAGAGGATGGTTGCTGTGGTGAACAAGAGGGCTGTCTTGGGGAGCCGGTCCTTGAGGATCTCCACGACAGGCCGGTGGTAATAAAAGGATATGCCGAATTCGCCGCGGATAAAGTTCCACACATAGAGGAGATATTGGCGGTGGAGAGGCTGATCCAGACCGAACTGTTGGCTCAGGAGTGCTACTTCCTCCTCCGTCATCTGAGGGTCGGTCAGGAAAGCCACGGGATCACCGGGGGCCAGGCGGAATAAGACGAAAAGCAGTGTCATAATGATAAAGAAGGTGATCAGGATCTGGACAGAGCGGACGAGGACGAATAGACGAAGGTTCATGGTCCTCCGAGGAATTCACATGCGGAATCTTCTCCTAAAATACCACAATCTTTCGACGCCCCCAACCGGGTTTTCCAGGCCGACGAGGTCTCCCCCTCGCCCCCTGGAATACCCTCCGAGTTCGAGGTGGTCCATCAGACGCCGCCCAGGAGCCCTTCCGATCTTGTTCTTATTTCATCGGCTTGATACAAAGGAAGCTCCAGAGGTTTCCGATACCTCCGGTCATTTGAATCCATCCCCGGAAACGGTCCTTTCGGACTCCCTCCAGGTTGATGGGGACGTAGAGGGGGATATAGGGGAGGTCCTCCATCAGGATCTCCTGGAGACGCAGGACGATCTTCCTCCTCTCCTGGAGGTCCATGGTCTCGGCCTGGATGTCGGCCAGATTGTCGAATTCCGGGTTGTGGTATCCTCCGCTGTTTCGTCCTTTGGGGCGGTCCGACCTGGAATGGAAGAAGGAGCGGAGGTAGTCTGGATCAGACCCCAAGGCCCCCCAACCGGAGACGAACATGTCGAAGTCCTGCTGAGCTCTTACCCGCTTGATCATGGCACCGAAGGACATGGGCCTCCATTGGATCGGAATCCCGAAGCCCCTCAGCCATTGTTGGATCATATTGCCAGCTTGAGCCCGCTGGGCGTCGTAGTCCGCCGGAGGGGTCAACAGGTGCATTTTCTTTACCGGCCGCCCATCGGGCATGGTGAGCCCCTCCCCCTTGGTCATAAACTGACCGGGGATCTTTCCACCCAGAGGCTCCACAGCCCAACGATATCCCGCACGGAGGAGGAGTTCACGGGCACGTTTCACGCGCTCAGGCCAAGCGAGCCCTTTCCCGTAGGTGGGGGTGTGGGGATTGAAATAGAAGGTATTGTCGGGAGGAACCACCGTGTCCAGGGTGACCGCTTGCCCATGGAGGATCCGCTGAACCAGGAAGTCCTTGTCCACTAGATAGGCCACCGCCTGACGGAAGACCCGGTCACTCAAGGGAGGCCTTCGGAGGTTGAAAGCCAGGTATCGATATCCGCTCTTCAACGTGGAAAAGATTTGGATCTTGGGGTCTTTCTTGAGGTCATCCAGGTACCCGGATTCGATCCCCCACCAGAGATAGTCGATGGATCCTTTCTTCAGTGCGAGGACTGCCGTGTCCATATTGCCGAAGACCTTGAACAGGATTCCATCCACGTAGGGTCCCACCGGGGCTCCATGGAAGGTCATATCTTTTGCGAAGAAGTTTTCGTTACGTTTGAGGAAGATAAAGGATCCTTTTCTCCATTGTTGGAAAGTGAAGGGCCCCAGGCTCTCTGGCCGTTCATTGGGGAAGGAGGTGAGGATTTCCAATGGCTTGGCCAGAGCCACGCGCAGGGCCCTCCCTCTCGCCTCTTTGGCGCCCAATGCCTTGTACAGGGCCTCTTCGGCCCTTTGCACCAGGGGCTCCCACTTGGATTTCTCGACCACGAAGGTGGTCAATGTGCGTTCCCAGAGAATGGCCATGGGCTTCTTCAACCAGATGCGCACGGTTTGCGGGTCCAAGGCTTCGATCTTTTCCACGAAGGACCAATTGTTCCAATAGCGAGGCAGCCTGAACTTCATGATGACCCCTGCAGTGAAGATCACATCCTCTGCAGTGAAGGAGGAACCGTCATCCCATCTCGCCTCTCTCAGGCGAAAAGTTACGGTGAGATCTTCGGGATCCCAGACGGGGTCTCCTGCAGCAAGCCAGGGGATCAGTTTGTTGGAGCGATAATCCCGGTAATAGAGGCGCTGATAGCAGGACATAAGGACCTTGGCTGCCCAGATGTCCTTGACGGCAAAGGGATTCAGGGTTTTGGGCTCGTCCAGGAGCCCCACTTTCAGAAGCTCTCCCTGGGCAGGATACGGCCCCAGAAGAATCCCCAAAAGACATAGCCCACCAAACAGTCCCCACATAAGCCGGGCTCGATAAGAAGTCGAAGATCCCCTGGATGAGTGGTGCATCAAGCTCTCTCTCCCTTATGTGTTTCCATGGATCCCTTTTGATTGAGGCGCCGGACTTGCTCCTCCACGAAATCGATGACCTCTTTTTCCACCTGTAACCCATAGAGCTGATTCACGTGGGGAATTCCCCCGGGACTGATGCAGTTGATCTCTATCAGTTTATCACCGATGATGTCGACGGCAACGAAGTAGAGCCCGTCGTGGATCAATTTCTCCCGAATGGTCCGACAGATCCGAAGGTCTGATTCCGTCACCTCATGTGGAGCCGCCACCGCTCCAACAGAGAGGTTGGTGCGCAATTCGCCCTTGCAGGGGATTCGCCTCATGGCCGCGAGGATCTCTCCATTGAGGAGGAGGATGCGTACGTCGCCGTTTCGTACCTCCTCCAGGAACTCTTGGACGATGACCGGATTTCGGTCCTCGTATTTTTTCGTGCTGTCCACGTAGAAATTCAAGAGGGAATTGAGGTTTTCAGGGTCTTTGTTGCTCAATTTGATGACACCCGTCCCACGGAAGCCAACGGTGGGCTTCATGATGACATCGCCGCCGAACTCGTCGATGATTTTGCGCAAGCGGATGGGGTCCCTGGAGACATGGGTCTCGGGAATGATCCCAGGGAAATTGAGCATATAGAGCTTACTGGATGCTCGAATCTGCCCCTGGATATCATTGATGATGAACACGTCGTCCCTGACGAATTGGAGGAAATCGATGGTTCGGAAGTTCACCGGGGGATTTTTCCGCAGAAAGAGGGCGTCCAATTCGGTGATGTCCTCGAAGATCCGTTTTTCCTGCTGGATGTCCTGAATGTAGATCTCCCAGGTCTTTTCTCTGGAGAGTCCGGGCGGGGCGACCAGCTGCTTCATTCTGGCGCGGATACGGTTGCTCTTGACGTAGAGGTCGTGAGGCTCCAGGAAGTAAATATCGTGCTCCCTTTGAGCGCACTCATAGATGAGGTGGCTGGTGCTGTCCTTCAAGGGGTCGATCTGATCCAGGGGATCCATGAGAAAGGCGATCCTCATTTCGGTCTCTCCCCAGTCGTCCACTGGACGGCGAATTCAATGATCTGCCGGGCCACATCGATGCCGGTGACCCTCTCCATCTCCCGGAAACCGGGGTTTGTGTTGACCTCTAGGACCATAGGGTCCCCTTGGCGGGACACCAAGTCCACGCCAGCCATGGACAGGCCCAAAACCTCTACTGCTTGGCACGCCACATCTAGCCAGACCGGAGTGGGATTCCATGGGACCCCCCGGCCCCGGAGGTGCACGTTGGCCCGGAATTCTCCCTTCCGGGGAATCCTTCTCATCCACGCGGCGGGGCGGCCGCCGAGGACGATCACCCTTACGTCCCCCTCCGTTTCCACCTCCTGCAGGAATTCCTGGACCAGCAGCCCGAGTCCCGGTCTCGGGGGGCGGGCCAGGAGGTATCGAGCGAAAGAATCCTCCTGTACCAGGTAAATATCCGTCCCCTGGCGGCCCCGGGGTGTCTTCATGATGAGGGGATATCCGCCCACGAATCGGACGGCCTCGGGAAGCTGGGAGGGGTGGGCGATGAGACAGCTTTTGGGCACCGGGATTCCATGCTCGCTGAGGAGTCGCAGAGAGAGGTACTTATCTCTCGCCAAGGAAAGGCGCTGGAACCCATTGAGGATGGGGGTTCCAAGTCGCTCCAGATGATAGACGGCCGCCAGCTCCACCTCGTCGATAGTGGCCCCGATGCGGGGGATAACCACTTCTGCGTTCAGCGTGCCGGGTAGGGAAGGAGAAGATCCACCGAGAGTCACAGGGAGGATTTGGTTGGGGTGGAGGAGGAAAGGACGATGCCCGAGAGCCTCCGCCGCCTCAAGGAGCCTGGAGTTCTGGTGATACCTGCGAGTCCGCGTGCTCAATATAGCGATCCGCATGAAGGGGTTCCCCGTGGAGACTCATACTGAAGCCGGTTCCACCGACTTCATGGAGGCGAAAGGCCCTCTCACAGAGATGTGCAACGTCTCCTCCAGACCGTAGTGATCCAGGTAGAGTTGGAGATACTCGCGAATTCGGAGGAATTGCCAGAAAGGCCGCTGATAGATCGCCGTGAGGAGATCCCTTTTGGACTCCTTGGCCAGGGCCGCGGCCCGATGGGAGGACATACCCCGGTCCGTTCGGTAATGGATTCGATCGAAGAAGGGGGTGCTCTCCACATGGATCTCACGGATCTTGAACCGGCTCGGGTCCCGGTAGACCTCGGAGTGCTCGTAGAGGACGAAGGGATAGAGGATGAAGGAATGGAGGATAGAGCGATGTTCTTGAATGAANCGTACCGTGACCTTGGCCTCCTCCTCAGTCTCCGTGGGAAAGCCGAGGATGAAACACCCATGGTTCCAGATCCCCACCTCTTTGGCATCCCTCAGGACTCGGACCATGGTGGGGACCGTGGTGCCTTTCCTCATCAGCCGAAGGACCCTAGGGTGAGCCGATTCAATCCCCCAACGGATTTGGTGTACCCCTGCCTCGGCCATGTGCTCCAATCTTCTCCGAGTGAATCCCGCAACAGGCTTGGCCCAGACCAGCAAAGAGACGGGGGTGCCTCTCGAGGCCAGAATCCTGCAGAGTTCCTCCCAATAACGGGGCGGGAGGCAGTCGTCGTTGACCGACACGTGGCTCACGCCGAACCGGCTATGGAGCCGGTGAAGCCCTTCTCGAACGCGTTCAGGATCCATGAACAGGGCCTTCTCCGGCCCGTAACGGGCACAAAAGGTGCATTTTCCCCAATAGCAGCCTTCAGCAGCTCTGACGGGTGCATAGCGGTGGGGGGTGAGGTAGAGATCCCACGGAACATCGCTGAAGTCGGGGTGGGGAAGGTCATCTAAAGGCNCCGACTCCCCTCGGGGTGTCTCCANGGTCCTTCGGCCCTTGCGAAAAATCCGGTCGGGGACCCGGTCGGTGTCCTTGCCCTCCAGGACGCCCTCCAAGAGGGCCCGAAGAGGGCGTTCTCCCTCATGGAGGATGGCGCTGTGAATGTAGGACTCGAAGTAGAAAGGATGTTCCAGGAGCTTTTTCCGAATCCGAAGCAGATGCTTTCCCCCCACGGCCACATGGATGTCCGGGAAGTGGACTCGGATAAGACGGGCCAGCGTCATGGCCGAGATGAACTGATGGATGCTCGATATGGAGATCCCTACTACGGGAGGTGAAAGGCGCTCCAGAAGGGGGAGGGCCAGTTTCCTCCAAAAGGGGAGAAAGACGTTCCTGTCTGGATCGAGGGTGAGTCGATGGAGGTCCTCGGCGCTCCACACATCTCCTCTGCGATAGTGGTTAAAGGAGATTCGGCCGGGCCAATAGGCCACACTCGCCATATCCAATAGGCCATGGAGACGCGTTTGGGCGTCGAGGAGGCGGATCGGATCGTAAAAGGACTCCGGTCGTCGAAAGGCATCGAGCAGATGGACCGCCTGCGGGATGCTCTCTTCCCAGAAGTGGAAGTTCTCCTGAAGCCTCCGTCTCCAGGAAGGGGACATGGGGATCGNGGGCTCCCGGTGCATCCATTCCCGGGCACGGTTGGCCAATTCCTCCAGAGTCTGGGGTGTCAGGAGGTGTCGAGTGAAGAATTCCACATTNGCGTCCCACGTGGAGACATGAAATCCGTGGGTTCGAAGATAGGCGCTCAAAGACGGAAGGGCGAGGTGAGGCACCATGGGCACCCACACAGGAGGGAAGATGAGCAGAATGTGGGGGTATGAACGGTCCAGCATGAAATGAAATCCCGGAAGGGGATGCTTTAAGCCTGTTCNTTCTGTCGGANCACCAGCCTATCAGATCTTATGAGGATTAGCAACTGAGGGACTGCTTCNAGATGGCGTACGAGCAGTATGAACCGGATTGACGGGCTGCAGGGGTCCCGCAATGGAGCACACCAAATGAGAGGAATGGGATTTAATCTTTTCGTTGATTTCGTCTATCTCGTCTATCTAGTCTTGGTTGGGTAGGGGAGGCCATCTCGTCTGATCATATGAAAAAGCTACCTCCGTTTGGCTCCGTGGTATAAAGGGAGTCAGGGGAACCAGACCCAAAACCAAGGAGGTAGCGCCATGTATTATA
>MTPG01000090.1 GCA_002010915.1 Desulfarculaceae bacterium JdFR-97
CGCCCGAGCCTCTCCTTCTCCTTTTTCAGATTGAAAAAGAGCTTCCGCTGGGCCTGAGTGGTGCCGATCTTGATCAGCCTCCAGTTGTCAAGGATATATTTGAGGATGTAGGCCTTGATCCAGTAGGAGGCGTAGGAAGAGAGCTTGACCCCGCGATAGGGGTCGAACTTCTGAACTGCCTGCATAAGGCCGAGGTTTCCTTCCTGGATCAGGTCCAGGAGATTCAGGGTCCAGCTCTTTTGGAACTCCAGCGCGATCTTGACCACGAGGCGAAGGTTGGAGGTAATGAGTTTGTACGCGGCCTCTTTGTCTCCTTTCTCCTTGTAGCGGATGGCAAGCTCTTTCTCCTCCTCCCGGGAGAGGAGGGGGTATTTCTGGATCTCCTGAAGATAGCTCTGGAGAGGGTCGAATTCGACCAGTGCCTGATCTGAGGCTAGGTCCTCGATCACCTCTGGTTGAGCGACCTCCAGTTCTCCGTCACTGAGAGGATACTCCAATGGCATCCTGCCCTCGACCTCCTGAACGTCCTCTGGGGGTAATTCAGGGGACATGATATGATCACTGTACCCGAAGCCATTGGATATTGTCAATGAGGGTGGTTGCCAAAGTATCATGGTGGTGGCAGTAGCGGGGAACCGGTGTCCCTCTCAAGGACCGGAGCTTCTCCTATGCCCGACAAATTGGTCGATCTCTCGGAGAAAGTGACCATCCCCCGGGTTCTTTTTATCTACGGAAGCCCGCGTCGAGGGGGAAACACGGATATCCTCACGGACCGACTCGCCGAGGGGGCTGAATCCAAGGGTGCCCTGGTGGAGCGGCTGATCGTGACTAAACACACTATCCGCTCATGTACGGGCTGCGAGGGTTGCTCCAAGAAGGGCACATGCGTCCTTGACGATGCCATGCAGGGACTCTATCCTCTGATAGAGCGCGCTCATCGGATGGTGGTGGGATCTCCTGTCTATTTTTNTGGGGTTACGGCCCAGTTGAAGGCCTTGGTGGATCGTTGTCAGGTCTATTGGAGTAGGAAATATCTTCTCCATGAGCCCCTTGGACGAGTCCTGGATGGCTTGGCGAGAAAAGGTTANGTGGTCTCTGTGGCCGCATCTTCGGGAGACCGGGTATTCGAGGGGGGTCGTTTTGACCCTAAAGGCCCTTTTCGATGCGTTGAACTTTCAATATGGGGAATCCATGCTTTTGCGAGGTTTGGATGCCAAAGGGGCGGTCTTGAGACAGCCTCGTCTCCTGGAGGAGGCCTATGAGTTGGGATGCAGAGTTGCGGAAGAGGAGTGATCTCTTGGATGTCCTTAGTCCATAGCTCTGTAAGGAAGGAGGAAGATGATGGGGGCCTTTTTTGTAAAAGAAATCCTTCAAGCAGGCCTTCAAATCGAGAAGAACGGACTTTCCTTTTATCGGGAAGTGGCCGCAAAAAAACCTCGACCCGAAATTCGCGAAATCTTCGACCACCTAGCAGATGAAGAGGCCCGACACATTCAGGAGCTGAATCCTTTGCTGGATCGTGTCTCAGAGCCTCCCGAGTCCTTGGAACGAGAAGACTATGCTCTCTATCTGGAAGCCTTAGTGAACAGTCATGTGTTCCGAGAGGATGGATCGGGTCAGGAGGCGGCTCAACGAATCCAGACTCCAGATGAGGCCCTGGAGCTGGGGGCTCGATTCGAGAAGGACACTATCCTCTTTTTTCAAGCGCTGCGTCCGTGGGTCCGGGCCGAGGACCGACCCATTTTGGAACGGCTGATCGATTGGGAGAGAGAGCACCTAACCCGCCTTGCCCGCCTCAAACGCAAGTTCAGGGGGAATTAGATAGAGCCCTTTCATTCAACAAGTGAAGGAGGTCGACAATGAACAAATACGAATGCCTGATATGCGGTTACATCTATGACCCGGCGGCAGGGGACCTTGAGAATGGTATCGCTCCCGACACCGCATTCGAGGACCTTCCAGATGACTGGACATGCCCGGTCTGCGGTGCTTCCAAGGATCAATTCGAGAAGGCTTGAGCAGCACGAGAGAGCTCGATCCATCTAGGAAAGAAATTCATGAGATANATTGTCATCGGCGCGGGTGTAGCGGGCTCCAGTGCCTGTGAGGCCCTCCGGGAGATGGATCCGGAAGGGGAGGTTCGCCTCTTTACGGACGAACCCTATCCCTTCTACACGAAGATCCGCCTGCCGGAACTCGTGGCAGGAAAGGTATCGCCGGAGCGGTTGATCCTGAAAGATGAAAGCTGGTTCCGGCAACGCCGAATCCGTCTCCACCTGGAGGAAAAGGTCACCTGCATTGTTCCAGGTCCCCCTTTTAGTATAGAGACCACAAGAGGGTCCTATGACGCTGATCGGTTGCTTCTTGCCACCGGTGGCTTTTCCTTCGTCCCTCCAATTCCTGGCGCGGATATGAGCGGGGTCTTCACCCTGAGGACCATGCAGGATGCCCTTGCATTGGGCCAGGAGGCGGAGCGGGCAAAGAGGGCCCTGCTCATCGGGGGAGGACTGCTTGGATTAGAAGCGGGAAACGGCCTGCGCCTTCGAGGGTTGGATGTTGAGGTGGTGGAGATCTTCGATCGGCTCTTGCCCCGGCAAATGGACCCCGCGGGGGCCGAGATTCTCCAGAGAATCATGGAGCGGATGGGCTTTTCGTTTTATCTTGGCGTTCGGCCCAAAGAGATTCAAGGCTCCCGAGGAAAAGCACAAGGGCTCCTTCTGGAGGACGGTCGTTTTCTCGAAGCGGATCTGATCCTTATCTCCGCGGGGGTGCGACCTCACCTGGAACTGGCAGAGGGGCTTGGTCTAAAGATTCAGCGGGGTATTGTAGTCAACGATGAGATGGAGACCTCCTCTCCCGGCGTGTACGCCGCGGGCGACGCCGTGGAACATAGAGGCGTCTATTACGGCATCTGGAATGCCGCAGAGGAGCAAGGGAGGGTCGCGGGGGTCAATCTGGCCGGAGGAGGAGCCCGGTATCAAGGGACCCTGATGAGCAATCGCCTCAAGGTGGTGGGAATCGATCTCGTCTCCGCAGGGGAGATCGATACTGAAGGGGTGCACTTCTCCGAGGTAAAGTCGGATCCGGACAAGGGTATCTATCGGAAACTGGTCTACAAGGAGGACAGGATCATCGGCTGCATCCTCCTTGGGGATGTCCGAGGACAACGCCAGTTCCTCCAGGCCCTGACACATGGGACGGATGTGGGGGAGTTGAAGGGAAAATTGCTATCCCAGCCGGAGAAACTCGGCCAAAAGTAATGTCCCGGATGCCGGAGGTCCCAGGCGACGCGGGGCTACATCCACTGCATGAAGTGTTCGTCGTACTCCCTCTCGAGGGTCTCTTTGTGTTTCAGCTCCTCCTGTGCGAGACGAGAGAGGACTCCCTCGAGGGCCGTCCCTCGGTAGTTCTCAAGCAGGGTCAGATAGAGGTTGTAAGAGGCCTGTTCCATCTTCATGGCGAAGAGTATGATGTCCCGCGCGTTGCTGTTGGGACCGACCTCTTCGGCCACCATATGATCGCTCAGGTGGAGGTCGATCACCTCTTTCCCCCCGATCCGGTCGATGGCCTGATCCTGCAAGGCCTTTTCCAGAAGATTCTTGTGCCCGAGTTCCTGATCCGCCAACTCGTTCAACAGGCTTCTGGCTCCGGGGTCCTTGACCATATCCCGGAACATCAGGTAAAGTTCGCGTGCATCGCTTTCTTTTCGAATGGCAAAGGTCAACACATCGTTGAGGGTCTGAAAGTTCATGGGAAGCCTCCATTGGTGTTTGGAGTATCTATCACTGCCCATCCTCATGATATGGCAAGAGGGGACCTTGTCAAGCGGCTCCTCCATTTGAATTCCAAAAGAGCATTGGTATCGGGCCATGCCTGTGGTGTCCGTCATTATCCCCACTTATAATCGAGCCTCCATGGTGACCCAGGCCGTGGAGTCGGTCCTGGGACAGACCTTCCGGGATTGGGAACTCATTGTGGTCGACGATGGATCCGAGGACGGCACCAGGGATGCCCTTGCCCCCTATGAAAGCCGTCTGCGATATTTGGCCATTCCGCACTCTGGGGTAAGTGCGGCACGGAACCGAGGGGCGTCCGTGGCCCAAGGCCGTTGGTTGGCCTTTCTGGATTCGGACGATCTTTGGCTTCCCACAAAATTGGAGCGACAAATGGAGGCCCTTCGGGCTCATCCGGACCGTCCCCTCTGTTATACGGATGAGATCTGGATCCGGAGGGGCCGAAGGGTCAATCCCAAGAAAAAACATCGGAAATACTCGGGTTGGATCTTTGAACGCTGCCTTCCCCTCTGCATCATCAGTCCTTCATCGGCCCTCATCGACCGAGACCTCTTCGAGACGCTGGGGGGGTTTGACGAGGGACTCCCGCTCTGCGAGGACTATGACCTCTGGTTGCGGATCACCCTCAGGCATCCAGTGGTCTTTATCCCAGAGCCTCTCATCGTCAAGAGGGGCGGGCGTCCGGATCAGCTCTCTCAGAGCACATGGGGGCTGGACCGCTACCGAGTCCGGACCCTGTGGAAACTCCTCAAAGAACCGTATCTTAAAGGGCCGCAAAGACAGGCAGTGGTCGATGAACTCCAACGGAAATGCGGCATCCTCGCGGGGGGTGCCAGGAAGAGAGGAAAGATTAGGATGGCTCGCTACTACGAGGAGCTGGCCCGAATCAGTCGAGAGGAGGCTATTCATGGAAGCGAAGTGGGAGATGGTATCGGCCTCAGAGATCGACTTGAGGGATGAGACTTTTCGATGCAGTGTGGCCAGAGACCCGGATCCCCTTCGAGGATCCATTGCCTCGGTGGGGATCCTAATTCCACTTCGCCTTCAGGATGTGGACGGACGTCTGCGGCTCCTCAGCGGCTTTCTGAGGGCGGAGGCATTAAAAGAGCTCGGAATAGAGGCGTGGCCTGTCCAGATAATCCATAGCGGGGGCTCCGATGCGGACCTCTTTGTTGGGGTCCTCCACGAGAACCGCTTCCAGCGTGGGTTTTCCTGGGCCGAGCGGGTCTTGGCCGTGGAAAAGGCGCGGGATNTTTTTGGGATGGATGAGGAGCGCCTTTTACGGGATCTCCTCCCTGCGATGGATTTGCCTCCTGCCCCACGGATCTTGAGGGATTATCTCCGGGCTGCAGGGCTCTCTCCCCTTCTTCGCGAGGAACTGATCCGATCCGGCTGCTCTTTGGCCAATGCACTTCGGCTTCTTCGCTGGCCCGAGGAGGACCAACCTGCCTTGATTCCCCTCTTACGAAAGCTCCACTTGGGAGAGAACCGCCTTCGGGAATGTATCGAGACTCTCTATGAGATCGCCCTCCGAGAGGGAAAGGGCCCCTCAGCCATCCTGGAGGAGAGCGAGTTCAAGGAGATCCTGGACGATCCGCGGCAGGATCGTCCGCAGAGGACCGAGGCCTTTCGGGAGAGGCTCATCAGACGGCGATATCCTCTCTTTTCCGCCATGCGCCGGTCCTTTTTTCAGTGTCGCAGCCGCCTTCGTATTCCCCCCGATCTGTCGGTTCAGGCAAGCCCCTACTTCGAAGAGGTGGGAGTTCGGGTCTCTTTTCGCGCCAGAAGCAGAGAGGAATTCCAAAGAATGGCGAAGACGATCTGGTCCATCGCCGAGAGAGAAAAGGATCTGGAGGAACTGTTCCTTTCCACTTCAGCCCTTCCCGACTCATGAAAGACGAACCGAGAATCGATCCTGTGCGAGGGAAGGGATGGGTCGTTCAAGAAGACCCCCTCGACTCATGGTCAAGGAATGGCCTCTTTTGTCGCTTCTTCCAGGATCTCCAGGGCCAGATCGATCTCCCTTTTTCGTACATCCAAGGGGGGAAGGATCCGGATGCTCTCGAACCCACATCCCGCAAGGAGAAGCCCCCTCTGAAAGGCCT
Organism: Desulfarculaceae bacterium JdFR-97; assembly: GCA_002010915.1. GTDB lineage: Bacteria > Desulfobacterota > Desulfocorpusculales > Desulfocorpusculum > Desulfocorpusculum > JdFR-97. The sequence goes on from MTPG01000090.1 coordinate 5,900, forward strand.
TCTCCAAGAGGGCGTTTCGCCACTCCTCACGCTCCACGGAGAAGGCCAGCATGAGCCCTAGCCCCCGTGCATCGAAGAGGGCCGGATGACGGTTCTGGAGGTCACGAAGGCCCTCAAGGAAGTATTCCCCCATAGAGCGGGCGTTTTCCAGGAGATTCTCCTCCTGGATGATCTCGATGGTTCGGTATCCGATGGCGGAGCTGATGGCGTTTCCCTCCCCCCAGGTGCTGGAGATCCGAAGCGGCTCCTGAGGAAACATCTCCCTGCGACCCAGGACGGCCCCCACCCGAAGTGCCTTGGCCGCGGTGATGAGGTCGGGACGGATGCCGAAATGCTCCGATGCCCACCAGCGGCCTGTACGTCCGAGACCGGTCTGGATTTCGTCGCAGATGAGAGGGATGCCGTGTTCCCCGGCAAGACGGGCAACCTCCTGGATAAACTCGGGCTTAGGAAGGTCGTAGCCGCCCTCGCCGAGCACCGGTTCAATGATGACGAAGGCTACCTCTTCAGGGGCGATGATGCCGATTTCCGGGTCAAGGATTTGGGCCATTCGGCTCATTCGACCTTTGCGGCGGATGGTCGCGATGAGCCATCCGCATTCGCAAGGTCCTTGGCATCGACAATAAGGGAGCTCAACAATACCCGGGATAGTGGGAAACCAGTTTCGATGGGCACGCTTGCTCCGGTTGAGGGAGAGGGCGCCCAGAGTCCTACCGTGAAAGGCTCCACTGAAACAGAATCCGTATCCGAAGTTTTTTCGGTATTGGTAGGAGATCTTCAGGGCGTTCTCCACGGCTTCGGCACCCGAATTACAGAGAAAGGCCGTATCGAAGCCGAAAGGTCGGGTGATCTCCATCAACTTGTANTGGAGGTGAGACGGTGTGGGAACAGGAGATGTGTCTGGATCCGCACCGAAGGCACCCACAAAATCAGTGCCCGCGTATCGGTCTGGGTCGATGGAAGCCAGCTTCCGGGAGAGTTCCACAAGTTTGGGATGATTGTAGCCGAGGGGGGAAGAGGCCACATGGCTTACGAAGTCCAGGATCACATTGCCGTCCACGTCCGTGCAGAAGGGACCTGCGGCGGGCCGGCTTCGATCCCAGATAAAAGAATAGAAATAGGTGGAATGGCTCGCGTGTCTGCGGTGGAATCGGGCCCATTTGCTTGCGTTGGGACCGGGTGGGATCACGCGAATCACCGGGGTCTGTCGATCTCGGTCCATTCTCCATCTCCTCCCTCAAGGTCAATTCTCATGCGTAAGCATCGCGGTCTATCGAGATTGAGTCACTCAATGATGTCCCGTGAAAGATCTCTAAGAACCCAAAGGCCTCCGGGGAANCTTCTGGGTAAAATGAGTGGTTTTGTCAGCTTCAATAATCCGCCGTGGAGCGGGTTTGATTCTTCGAAAGAGGTAAAATCAGCGGAGAATCATAGCGCACAGGACCGCCCAGGGTCAATCACGTGAGGCAGGAGGAGGGAGGACGATTCCCCGCATGCAAAGGGGCGCTAAAATTAATTTCAGGCATCGATTTCCGAAGCGACCTTCGAATGCCCGGAGAATCGGGCCTGGACTTCGTAAAATTCGTCTTGAAGACTTACCCAGATACGGCCACTCTCATCCTCACTGTGATGGAACTCTCCGGAAATCGCCGTGGCGGCCCTTGCAGCAGGAGTTTATGGGCTATATCGTCAAGCCCTTTGTGATCGGAGAAGAGAGTCAACTCTATGACATGCACCCCATGATCGCCTCGGACATGATCGCTAAGCAGATCGCCGAGATCATCTGATATCAGCTTGTTTCCTATGCAGGATCGAACGGACTCCATGGGCTAATACGGATCCCCCTGGGGGCGCGCATTTTGAAGGTGGTTGTGGACTACGACCTTCTGGAGGGCGGCGGCAAGAGCCAAGGAGGAGGCCTTCTCCCTCTCATGGAGCAGAGGGAGAAGGATGTTACGATCCCTTAGCACTGGCCGCGTTAAAAGGAGTCCTCGGGGTCGACTTGCGCTTCGTGCTCAAGAGTGCCAAGTCCAAGACCTTCAGCCCGGAATGATTCTGGCAGAGGAGATCCGTTCCCATCGTTCTTTCCACCGATGTTCTCTCGATTCGGTCTCCCCCCGAGGCTTATCCACCTCCCCTCGAGCAAAGCTCCTGTCCGTATTTGTTAAGACAGAACTTGGTGAATTCAGGCTTCCACGTGTATGATGGAGAAAAAGTGGCAAAGAATGAGGGATTCATGGGGAATCGATCCATTCTGAAAGGCCAGATCGAGCGCATCGTATTTGTCAACGAGGAGACCGGCTTTACCGTGGCCCGCCTCAAGGTTCCCGGCCGGTTGGTTCCTGTTACTGTCGTGGGGAATCTTCCCGGTGTGGGCCCTGGGGAGGGAGTGGAACTCGTTGGAGAGTGGATCGAACACCCTCGATTCGGGTCACAGTTTCGTGTGGAGTGCTTTCAGACTCGGATCCCGGCGACTGTCTCGGGCATCGAAAGGTACCTGGGCTCCGGGATGATCAAGGGGATCGGCCCCATCATGGCCCGTCGTCTGGTTGAGCACTTCGGCAAGGAGACCCTTCGTATTATCGACCAAGAGCCGCATCGGCTGGAGGAAGTGGAGGGAATCGGCGAGAAGCGGATACGGATGATCCGGGATGCCTGGGAGGCCCAAAAGGAGATTCGTGATGTCATGATATTTCTTCAAGGACACGGAGTAAGCCCGGCCTATGCAGTCCGGATTTTCAAGCATTACGGCCGGGACGCCATCCGCGTGGTTCGGGAAAACCCCTATCGCCTTGCCGCGGACATCTTCGGGATCGGCTTTCTCACTGCGGACCGTATCGCTCGAAACCTGGGTGTGGATCCCCAAAGCGAAATGCGGGCTGAGGCTGGGATCCTCTATGTGCTTCAACAGCTGGCGGAAGAAGGCCATACCTACTATCCCGCTGGGCTCCTTCAGCAGCGATGTGAGAAGATCCTGGAGGTGAGGCGTGAGGTCGTCGAGGAGGGGATTCAACGACTCCGAAGCGCGGGGCGCCTTGTGGTGGAAGAGGAGGTCTCCCCGCCCCGCGAGACGGGCTCAGATGCCACGCCCGTTTACCTCGCGGGATATCATACAGCGGAGGTGGAGATCGCTCGAAGGCTTCTGGGGTTGCTCCAAGGGCCCCCAGCGGTTCCACTAAGGGACGCGGACGATCTCCTGGACGAGATCCCCAAAAGGCTTGGTCTTGACCTCAGTGTCCAGCAGCGCGAGGCAGTGCGGACGGCCCTTGGCAAAAAGGTCATGGTCCTCACCGGTGGGCCGGGTACCGGAAAGACCACCATCGTGAGGGTGATCCTGGAGGCCTTCCTCCCACATACGCGTCGGATCTTGTTGGGGGCCCCCACGGGTAGAGCCGCAAAGCGCCTTTCCGAGGCCACGGGATGGGAGGCCCGGACCCTTCATCGCATGCTGGAGTGGGACTTCTCCCGCATGGGATTCCGACGCGGTCCGGACCATCCCCTGGAGGCGGATCTCGTCATCATCGATGAGGCCTCCATGATGGATTGTCTTCTGATGTATCACCTCTTACGGGCACTGCCGCCCCATGCCTTCTTGATCCTCGTGGGGGATGTAAATCAGCTCCCTTCGGTGGGTCCCGGAAACGTTCTCCGGGACATCATAGATTCAGGGGTTGTTCCCGTGGTGGAGCTCAAGGAGATCTTCCGCCAAGCCGCCGACAGCCTCATCATTGTCAATGCCCACCGTATCAATCGCGGAGAATATCCCTACCTCAGGCCTATCCGGGGAGGACAGCCCCAAGACTTCTACTTTATTGAGCGGGAGGACCCGGAGGAGGGGGTCCGTACCATTCTTGACTTGGTGACCCAAAGGATTCCGTCGAGCTTCCGGATGGACCCTTTGGGAGACATTCAGGTTCTGACCCCCATGCACAGGGGTGTCCTCGGATCAGCCAACCTCAACCGCTTCCTCCAAGAGAGGCTCAATCCCTCCCAACGGGAGCTTCATCGGACGGGGAGGAGCTTTCGAGTAGGTGACAAAGTGATGCAAATTCGGAACAACTACGAGAAGGAGGTCTTCAACGGGGACATGGGTAGAGTTGCGGATTTCGACGTCGAGACCCAAACCATGCGAGTGGACTTTTATGGAAGGATCCTGGAATATGACTTTTCCGAGCTGGACGAACTCGTCCTCGCCTATGCCGTCTCCGTCCACAAGTCTCAGGGAAGCGAGTATCCCGCCGTAGTCATGCCGGTCCATATCTCCCATTACGTGTTGCTTCAGAGGAATCTTCTCTACACGGGGGTAACACGAGCCAAGAGACTCGTTGTTCTCGTGGGAAGCAAAAAGGCCTTGAGGATCGGGATCGCCAATGCCAAGACACGCCATCGATATACCGGATTGAAGGAAAAATTGGTCCGAATCGCTCAAGATAGCTTGACAATCAGTGGGAATACGGGCTGAAATAAGGGCTCAGTGGTCTCTTTGAACCATCGGCATTCATTCTGGCATCCCGCGGAAAGGAAGGGGGCTCTGTCTTCGGGGGGGAAACAAGGGCCCCATGGATCCCACCCTGAATAAGGAGGTCTGTCATGAAACGAGCGTTGTTCTTCATCGGCTTGATCCTTCTGTTGTCCGGTTGCGCGGGGATAGATCCCTTCCTTTACCGAGAGCTCCCCGCTACGGATCGATCCATCGAGGAGGCCCGGAAGGCCGGACTGGACACACGATGCCCTGCGGCGTTTCAGGAGGTCGTGAAGCTCAGGAATCAGGCCGAGGCCGCATATAAGGAATGCCGAACAGAGGAGGCCATAGAGTTGGCCAAGGCCGCTCAGGAGAAGGCTTCGGCGCTGTGCCCCTCCGTTCCTCTGATCGATACCGATGGAGACGGTGTGCCCGACTCCCAGGACCGTTGCCCCGGCACACCCAGAGGGGTTGCCGTGGATGTCAAGGGGTGTCCTCTTGACTCCGATGGAGATGGAGTCCCCGACTACAACGACCAATGTCCGGCCACCCCTCAAGGGGTCGGTGTAAATGCCCAGGGTTGTCCTCCGGATTCGGATGGTGACGGAATTCCCGATTACAAGGACCGGTGTCCCGGAACCCCTAAAGGAGTCAAGGTGGACTCCAAGGGATGTCCTTTGGACAGAGACGGCGACGGGGTCTATGATTATCTCGATGAATGTCCCAACACACCCAAAGGAGCGCAGGTCAACGCTAAGGGTTGCTGGGTCCTGCGCAACGTGGAGTTTGACACGGACAAGTGGGAGATCAAACCTGTTTACTATCCCATCTTGAATCGAGTGGTGGAGATCCTCAAAGCTAACCCGACCCTACGTGTAGAGATCCAAGGACACACCGACAACCGAGGCACCCGTGCCTACAACCTCAAGCTTTCGGAAAATCGGGCCAAAGCCGTTAAGGATTACTTGGTCAAGAAAGGAATCCATCCATCCCGCCTGTTCGTCAAGGGCTATGGTTTCTCTCAGCCCGTGGCCTCCAACGCCACAGCCGAAGGAAGGGCCGTGAACCGGCGGGTGCAGATCAAACCCATGTGGTAACGAACCCGATGTCAAAGGGCCTTCGGCCTTAAGCCCTTCTTCCCATGCGCCGATAAGATAAGCGGTTTCAAAGAAGGGTGTCCGGAGGCCTAAGCCCGATGGACCGGTTTTTCCTCAGGGTCCAACATCGAATGAATCCCCTTCATCTCTACTGCAGGTTGAGGGAGCGGGGAATGAACCCCAAGGCTTCTCTCGCCATCGCGAGGCTCTACGAACGGTACCTCTTTCGACCCCTTATCTTTCCTATCTGTAGAGGATAAACGGAAAAGGCCCCGCTACATGGCGGGGCCAGCCCCTCTTTCATACCCTTAATTTGATCTATCCATCTTCCGCCTCCTTCGAGGCCTTCGGGCGGCCGCCATGGCCTCGTATTTTGCCCGGAGTCTTGGCACGCACCACAGGACATAGGCACAGACCACGGCGCCCAGTCCGAGGACAAAGATCTGACAGATGCGCTGAGCCATGGCATCTTGCGGCTTGGTCGGCCCGAAGAGGATCCCCAATCCGAGAAACGCATAGATTGCCATGACGAGGAGGGGGATGACGGGTCCGCCCGGCACACGCAGAGGCCTGGGTGTCTCGGGGCTTCGTCTCCGCAAGCGAAGTACACAGAGGGCCATGGTCACGTAGATGAGGCATTCCACCGAGGCGATGATGAAAATGAAAGCCACTACTTGGCGTGTAATGAAGACTGCAATTACCATGCCCAGGGCGAAGATGCCGAGGGTCAGGATGGAGACCCATGGAGTGGCCCATCGGGGGTGCAGTCGACTGAGGGCCTTGGGCAGGGCTCGATCCCGGCTCATGGCGTAGATAAACCGGGATGCGGTCATCACTCCGGCATTGAAGGAGGTCAGAGAGGCAGTAATGCTCAGGGCGACCATGAGGTAGAGCCCCGGCGCACCCAACAGGTGGCGGGCGAAGAGCAAGTGGGGGATGGGCTTGCCATCGGGATCTAGGACCCACCCCAGTCGCTCCATCCCCAAGGTGCTCGTCATGGCCATGCTGAAGAGCCCGTAGGTGATGCACAATAATCCCAAGGCTAAGAGCATCCCCTTGGGGAGAATGCGGGTGTCGGTGACCTCCTCGGCCATATTGATTACCCATTCGAACCCGATATAGGCCGCGATCCCCACGCCCACGGCCTGAAGGAAGCCGTCGGCCGAACCCACAGAGAGAGGTTTGGGGATGCGAAAGTCGATGGTCCAGAATCCATAAAGGGACAGGATGATCAGGCTCCCGAACATGGTATAGGCGATCACGTCCTGGGTCGTACCGGCCAGTTTGATGCCCCGTATGTTGAGGAAGGCGATGGCCAGGAGAAAGAGGAGGCCCCATAGGAAAGAGGGGATCCCCGGGAATCCTTCCTGCAGGACCTCCCCCAGGATAAATGTCTCGGCCCCCACCACCGACAGCTGGGCAATCACATAGATGCTCGCGAGGATCAGGGCCACCCGTTCGTTGAATGCCCTCTCGATGAATAGCTTAATGCCTGCCGCCGTGGNGTACATTCCCACCAGTTCGGAAAAGCAAAGGGAGGCCAGGGTCGCGATAACTCCCGAGGTGAGGATAGCGATCCACGAGGAGTTGCCCGTCAAATAGCTGGCCAGTTCGATGAAGGAGACGTAGGTGATGGTGGCCAAGGCAAAACCCGCCCCCGTGGAGGTGACCGTGCGAAGTCGCATGACACGCCGTAGTTGCATCACGATCTTCTCCTTGGCCTCCTCCTGGGTCGGCGGCGAGGATGTCCCTGGGCAGAGGGCTTGGAGTATCCGTGTCCAAGGGCATAGAGAGCCCCATCCAAGGCCTCCAACACCTGGTTCACTACCTGCTCGTCGATGACCAATGTTGGCATAAGCCGCATCACTCGGGGATTGTTGAAGGTGTAGATAGCGATGACCCCCCTCTTTCTCAGCTCCACGCTCATGCGCGGGCCGATACTCTCTTCCGGAAATTCGATACCAAGCATGAGCCCCTTTCCCCGGACCTCGCTGATCATATCCGGATGACGCCCGCGAAGATCCGAAAGCCCCGCGAGAAGGAGATCACCCATCCGGGCTGCGTGGCCTGCCAAGTCCTCCCGCTCCATGTACTCGATGGCGGCCATGGCGGTGATGCAAGCCAGGGTCGTTCCCCCGAAGGAATTGACAATGACAAAAGGGTGGGTGACGAGGAAATCGGCCACCTCCGGAGTGAAGACCGCGGCCGAAATGGGGTAGAGCCCCCCGCTCATGCCCTTGGCCAAGATGAGGATATCTGGAACCACTCCATAGTGCTCGCAGCAGAAGAATTTGCCCGTGCGGCAAAAGCCCGTCTGGACCTCGTCCAGGATGAGCAGGGCCCCGGCTTCATCGCAAAGGCGTCGCGCGGCGTGAAGGAACTCTTTAGAGGCGGGTCGGATCCCTCCCTCCCCCTGAACCGGTTCCAACAATACGGCGGCCGTCCGCTCGTTGACGGCCTGTTCCAGGGCCCCCACGTTGTTGAAAGGGACGCGGACGTAGCCCGGAACAAGAGGTCCGAAAGGCTGGCTGTAGACCTCCCTGCCGGTGGCAGGAAGTGCGAAGCCGGTCACTCCGTGGTACCCCCCCTCCATGCAGACGATCTCGGAGCGCCCAGTATGCCCCCTGGCCAGTTTGATTCCCACCTCCACAGCCTCGCCCCCACCGCAACAGAATATCGAATACTGAAGGCGGCCCGGCGTGATCTGTGCGAGCTTTCTGGCCAGCTCGGCACGTCCTCGAACGAGACTGATCCATCCCCCGAGATCGAAGCGGTCTAAGGCCCGCTTCAGGACCTCTGCCAGTTCGGGATTGCGCCTCCCCACATTGAAGATCCCAGCCCCAGTGACGCAGTCGATGAAACGTTCTCCAGAGAGATCCCACACATATGGTCCTTCACGCCGATCCTCGATGATATCGAGGCCCGCGGCCTTAAGCATCCGAAGCCCAAAGGGATGCACATAGTCACGGTAGGCGGCCTCGATCTCCCCCCGGAGGAGGCCGGGATCCCTCTGTTCGAACCACCATTCTAGAAGCCCCATCTTCACCTCCCTGGGGTCACAAAGGATCCCGTGGCTGACAAAAGGCTTTGATGTTCCCTTCTAGTCTTCATAGGGGAGCCTTGTCAAGGGAGAGAGACTTATCCCCTCGAGGTGCAAAGGGAATCTGCGGGGATCGAAGAGGGTTAACCCCATCCGAGGCAGGAGAAAATCCTTGCCACTTCTTTGCTGGAAGGTCTATGCTAGGGGACGCCGAGGTAGAGGAAAAATCAGAGGAGTGGTCCTGCCGTACAGAGGAGAAGAAGGCATGGAGGAGGATCGAGGACGAATCAAACGGGAGGTTCTTCGGGACTTTGCCAGGTATATCGACCCCATGAAGGTCCGGACCTTGAAGGCCGCAGGCCTAGATATCGTCGAGGACAGGCGGGAAGGAGCCAGTGTTTGGGATATTACGGGACGACGTTATATCGACTGTACAACCGGTATGGGCTGTTTCAACGTGGGACGCAGACACCCCAGGGTGGTGAAGGCGCTCAAGGAGGCCCTGGATCTGCTTGACACGGGTATCTTCCTAATGGTCTCCCGCCAGAAGGCCCAACTGGCCAGACGACTAGCGGAGATTACCCCAGGGAACCTCACCTGTACCCTCTTCGGAACCGGCGGGGGGGAGGCCAATGATGCGGCCATCAAACTGGCCCGTGGCTTTACTGGATGCAAAGAGATTCTTTACGCTGAGCGGGGATATCACGGGCATACGGGATTTGCCCTTTCGGCCATAGGACGGGAGGCCTATAGAGAACCATTCGAGCCGTTGATGCCCGGTTTCCGAAGGGTTCCGTTCGGCGATGTGGAGGCCTTGGAGAAGGCTATTTCCGGAGAGACGGCCGCGGTGCTCCTGGAGCCCATTCAGGGAGAGGCCGGAATCCGGATTCCACCGGACGACTATCTCCAGACCGTACGCCGCCTCTGCGATGAAAACGGGGCCCTGCTCATCCTGGACGAGGTTCAGACGGGTTTCGGACGCACGGGACGGATGTTCGCATGCGAACATTGGGGGGTGGTTCCGGACATCCTGACCGTGGCCAAGTCCCTGGGTGGTTCCCTTTATCCCATCTCGGCCACCATCTATCGCGAGGATCTGCTGGATTTTTTTATTGCCCACCCCTTCATCCACCTGTCCACCTTCGGCGGATCCGACTTGGGTTGTGTGGTCGCTCTGGCGGTAATCGACGTAATACAGCAGGAAGGCCTGGTTGAGCGGGCCCGTGCAATGGGGGAGAGGTTCGCCGCAGGCTTCGAGGTCCTTAAAAGGCGCTATCCGGGACTCCTTTTGGAGGTCCGTCAGAAGGGGCTCATGATGGGGCTTCAGTTCACCAATGCGAGCATCGGCCCTCGGATGAGCTATCAGCTGGCTCAGCGGGGAGTGTTGGCCATATACTCCGGAAACGACCCCAGCGTCATGCGCCTGATGCCCCCTTTGGTCATCGGAGAGGAGGAGGTGGACCAGGTATTGGAGGCCTTGGATGAAGCCATGGCCCAGTTGATGAAAGAGCCCGGAATCGGCAAGGAGGACTGAGTGGTACTGCTTCCTGTCTGAAACTGTGGAAAAGGAGGAAAAAGATGGCGACGCAGGAGGAGATCCTCGAGGCCTTGGAGGACTATAAACTCCAGTGCAACAGCAATCAGCGCCTTCGAAGAATGCAAAAGGATTGGTCTCGGGTGATCCACTTCATCTGCAACGACACCGAGGACACCTTTACCATGGAGGTGATCAAAGGCGAGATCACCGAGGTCAGAGCCGGATTGCACGGCCCGGCCGACATTGTGGTCACAGCCGACTCCGAAACCTTTTGCGACATGTTCTGGGGGGATCTAAACCCCACACAGAAGTACCTCCGTGGAGAGATCCAGGTTAAGGCCTCCCAAGAGGACATCATGCGCCTGGACGCCATCACCATGATCATCTGGCCGGACGTCTGAGGAGGATCCCCATGATATCTCAGGAGATGCATATTGGCCTGTGTCATCAGACCACCCATCGGATCACTTCGGAGATGATCGAGCGCTTCGCCGAGGCGACCGGCGATTTCAACCCCCTCCACCTGGACGAAGAGTTTGCCCGAGGGACCCTCTTCGGCAGACGGGTGGCCCACGGAATGCTCCTGGCCGGGATCCTCTCGGGGGTCCTTGGGACCCAGTTCCCCGGTGTCGGGACCATCTATGTGTCCCAGACCCTTCGGTTTCGACGCCCCGTCTTTATCGGAGACGAGCTTACCCTCACCCTTCGTGTGGTCGAGCGGATGGAGGGGAGGAAGCGCCTCCGGCTCGAGACCATCTTCGTCAACCAGGACGGGGAGACGGTCCTCACGGGCGAGGCCGTTGTGATCCCTCCCTCTGCTCCATGAGACCGAGGGTAATGGAAGCGATCCGCGACACCCACAAGAGCCGGTCCTTCTCTCCCCCCACTTCCTTTAAGGGGTTCCGAAGCCAACTCCCTTGGCTTCTCTTTTTCACGAGCCTCTTTTTCCTGAACTTTCTCTCCAGGGTCGTCCTCGCCCCATTGCTGCCCGTCATGGAAGAGGACCTTGGTTTGAGCCATGGGGCGGCCGGAGGCCTCTTCTTCATCGTCTCCTTGGGCTACTTTCTCGGACTTTTGGGGTCTGGCTTCGTGTCGGCGCGTTTCCTGCATCGGGGGGCGGTCGTGGCTTCATCAATGATGATAGGAGTCGCTCTGCTTGCAGCTTCCTGGAGTCGGGATCTATGGGTGCTTAGAGTGGCTCTATGTGTGATGGGCGCAGCGGCGGGAATCTACCTCCCTTCGGGGCTGGCATCGATCACCGAGCTTGTTCGACCGAGAGACTATGGGAAGGCCATCGCGGTCCACGAATTAGCTCCCAATCTGGGGCTTATGGCCGCTCCCTTCCTCACCGAATTCATCCTCCATGTGACTTCTTGGAGGGGATTTTTGGGTATTTTGGGTGGAGTGGGCATTCTGGCGGGCATGATTTTTGCCCGTTTCGGAAGGGGAGGAGAGTTCCCCGGAGAGGCCCCTCGCATCCGAAGCATTCGGGTCCTCCTCTCCGAGCCCTCCTTTTGGATCATGATCCTCTTTTTCGGCCTGGGAATTGGGGGGAGTCTTGGTATTTACAGCATGCTTCCTCTTTTTTTGGTGGCGGAACGGGGATTGGACCGACAATGGGCCAACACCTTGGTGGGGCTTTCTCGAATCTCCGGGCTCTTTATGGCCTTCGTGGCCGGTTGGCTGACCGATGTGGTGGGCCCTAAGCGGACATTGGGCTTGGTCCTTGGTGCCACAGGGGGGATGACCATTCTGCTTTCCTTGGCCCATGCCCATTGGATCGCGCTGCCCGTCCTGCTTCAGCCCATGATGGCGGTCTGTTTCTTTCCTCCGGCCTTCGCCGCCTTGGCCGGAATCGGCCCTCCCGAGGTGAGAAACTTGACGGTCTCCCTGACGATCCCAGGCGCCTTCCTTTTGGGGGCTGGGGCTTTTCCCGCGGGTATCGGCCTCCTTGGAGAGGTCGTATCCTTTTCGGCCGGGATGTTCGTCGCGGGGATGCTGATCCTCTCAGGAGCGCTTCTAGCTCCTGTGCTGAGGCTTAGGCCTCAAGGTGGTTCGGAGTCCCCTGGCAGCACATGACAACTCTATGGAGGAGGTGGGATATGGCTGAACCGATCTATCGCCGTGTTCGGGGTGACGGAGTCCAGATTCAGCTCGCCCAATGGGAAGGGGAAAAGGGGCCCATCCTTTGCGTCCATGGCCTCACGGCCAACTGCCGATGCTGGGATCGGATCGCCTCAGCCCTGATCCCTCATTTCCGCGTGATGGCCATGGACCTCCGTGGGCGGGGCCTTTCGGACAAACCACCAGGGGGATACAGTGTAGAGCAGCATGCCAAGGACATTCGAGAGCTGCTGGACGATTTAAAAATCTCCCGTGCGGTCCTGATGGGCCATTCTCTTGGGGCCTTCATCGCTTTGGCCTTCGGAGCCCTCTATCCCGAACGGGTCCAGGCCTTGGTCTTGATGGATGGAGGGGGGAAACTCACGGACTCACAGAGGGCCAAGGTCTTCGCTGGGATTCGCCCCTCTCTGGAACGGTTGGGGAAGGTCTTTCCTTCCTTTGAGGAATATGTGGAGGTGATGAAGAAGACGCCTTTCCTCCAGCCATGGGTCCCGGAATTGGACACATATTTCAGTTACGAGATCGAGGAAGTGGAATCCGGTGTCCGCTCCAGGGTCAATCCATTACATATTGAGGAAGAGGTGCGGAACCTCCAGGCCTTGGATGTGAGTAAATTCTACCCCAGGGTCCATTGCCCAGTACTGATCCTGAGGGCCACAGAGGGCATGCTTGCGGATGACGATCTCCTGCTCCCTCAAGAGGTCGCACTCGACATGTCGCGGAGCTTACCTCAGGCCCGACTCGTGGAGGTCCCTCGAACGAACCACTACAGCATCCTCTTCCATTCCCATGAGGAAAGGGACCGGGCCTTGATCTCGTTTTTGAATGACCAACAGCTCCCGAGTTCCTAGGAAAGTAGGAGATCCGTCCCGAGAGGTGGACCATATGCAGAGGCGACGGCCGCCTCCCTCCTTCCCGAAGGCCCTTCTACTCGACCGCGACGGGGTCCTCAACGAGGACCGGCCCGAGTCGGTTCTCTCATGGGAGGCGTTTCGGTTTCTCCCCGGTTCTCTTGAGGCCCTCGCTCGTCTGAATTCCCTGGGAAAACGGGTCTTCCTCGTGACGAACCAGTCTTGCATAGGCCGCGGTCTCCTATCTCCTGAGGGGCTTAGCGCCATCCACGGAAGGATGGTGAAGGAGATTCGAAGGGCAGGGGGGAACCTGGACGGAATTTACGTATGCCCCCATCGACCCGATGAGGGATGCTCTTGTCGGAAGCCTGGGCCGGGACTCATCACTCAGGCCCTAAGGGAGCACGCCTTGAACCCGTCCGAGACCCTGTTCGTGGGAGACAGTTTTCGGGATTGGGAGGCGGCCCGGGCCGCGGGAATATCCTTCGCCCTAGTGCGGACCGGAAAGGGAGAAGAGACCTACCGCTTGCTCAATAAGATCGTCGACCCTCTCCTCTTGGGGGTATTCCGCGATCTTTTGGATGTGGTGAGGTGGATCCTATCCTAGACGATCCAGGATCTCCATCAACTGCAGGGCATTGATGGGGGCGTAACCGCCCACGTCGTTGTTGAAGTAAATGAAGGTGCCCTCATCCCCTGGATCCGAGAGGATCTCCCCTGCCCAACGCTCCAGTTCTGCCGGGCTGTATGAACCGGCATATGGGCCCGCAGGGCCGTGCAACCGAATATATCGAAAGGGTCCTGTACTGACGGCCGGAACGGGGAGATCTCGCATGTCGTGGCGGCAGAAGGCCGCACCTACCCGATGGAGGAGATCGTAAATCTCGGGATGAAACCAAGAGGGATCCCGAAACTCCACGGCCACCATAAGGTCCCGAGGCAGGGAGGAGAGGAACGCTTCGAGTCGTGGGGCGTTTCGCCTCCATCGGGGGGGAAGCTGGACCAAAACGGGGCCCATGTGGTTGGCGAGGATACGAACGCGTTGAACGAAGAGGTTCAAGGGCTCCTGTACTTCTCTGAGTTTTTTTCGGTGGGTGATGATCCGGCTCAGCTTGACGGCGAAAAGAAATCCCTCCGGGGCTTGGGATGCCCAGTTTCGGACGGTCGCCTCGGAGGGGAGTCGATAGAAAGTGGCGTTGATCTCTACACTGGGAAACCGTTGGGCGTAATATGAAAGCCATCGGTTCGACCCGAGGCTTTTGGGGTAGAAGACCTCCCTCCAGTGCGGATAGCTCCACCCCGAGGTCCCCACTCGGATCATGGCTGAAGATCGTCTAGCCGTCCGGTTCAAGGCCCCTTCGCTCCCTTGACTGGGTCTCCCTTTGAAGTATAATGGCCCAGACTTTTGTTCCTGAAAAGAGGCGGATTTCCCCTTGAGATGACGGCACCGGATCAAAGGCTTTCCATCGGCACAGGACGACTTCATCTCTACGCCCCTCATCTTCTGAGATGGCTCGGGGCTCGCTTCCTCCACACCGTCCGCGGGGCTGGACGGATGGGCGTTTTTCTGGCCAGAACCTTGGCCTTGACCTTCTTGCCCCCCTACCGGTGGAGGAGAGTGCTGGAGCGAATCCAATTCTTGGGAGTTCGGACCCTATTTGTTATCCTCCTTACAGGGGCCTTTTCCGGGATGGTCCTCGGGCTGCAGATCTTCTATGTACTCAGGAAGTTTGGGGCCGAGTCCCTATTGGGGCCGGCCGTGGCTCTCTCACTGGTCAGGGAACTGGGACCAGTACTTTCGGCACTGATGATCACTGGCCGGGCAGGATCGGCCCTCACAGCCGAACTAGGGGTCATGCGGATCTCCGAACAGATCGACGCTCTGGATATGATGGCCATTCATCCCATCCACTATTTGGTGGTCCCCAATCTTCTTGCAGGGCTGGTGATTTTTCCTGTGCTCTCCTGGTTCTTCGATGTAGTAGGAATTTTCGGGGGATACTTGGTGGGCGTCAAGCTCCTCGGGTTAGCCAAGGGGACATATTTCGGGGAGATCCACACCTTCCTCTACCTAGAGGACATATTGGATGGCTTCTACAAGTCCCTCTGTTTCGGGGGGATCGTGGTTTGGATCTGTACCTATAAGGGCTTTTACGCAGGATATGGGGCAGAAGGGGTCAGTCGCGCCACCACTGAAGCGGTGGTCCTCTCATCGGTGGCCATTCTGCTTTGGGATTATCTATTAGGGTCCTTTCTATTTTAAGAGGAACGGCCTTTTCATGGATGGGTCCAGAGACAGACCGATGATTCAGGTGGAAGACCTCCACCGCGCTTTTGACGGTCAGCACGTCCTTCGGGGGGTGAACCTCACCGTAAGGGAGGGAGAGGTCCTTGCGCTCATTGGACGGAGCGGGTACGGCAAGTCCGTACTCCTTCGCCACNTTATGGGCCTTTTACGACCCGATCGGGGGCGGATTCTCATCGACGGCATGGATATCCATCGCGTTGGTCCCTCGCAGCGCAAGGCCATTAAGGAGAAGTTCGGGGTCCTTTTCCAGGGTGGGGCCCTCTTTGATTCCCTGACGGTCTTCGAAAACGTGGCCTTTCCCCTTCGAGAGAAGTGGCGTCTTCCGGAGCCTCAGGTCCGGCAGCGGGTCATGCATGAACTGGAACAAGTGGGCCTCATCGGGTCCGAGCATAAGTACCCGGCAGAGATCAGTGGGGGGATGCGCAAGCGTGTGGCCTTGGCCCGCGCCATTATCCACAATCCCCAGATCGTCTTTTTCGACGAGCCGACCACGGGTTTGGATCCCGTCACCACACGGGCCATCCATGAGTTGATCGCCTCGACCCACCGGCGGCTGAATTTCACGGCTATTATAGTCACCCACGAGGTCCCTGATATTTTTCCCATCGTCCACCGCGTGGCCCTCCTCCACGACGGCAGGATCCTGGCCACCGGCACGCCGGAGTCCTTCATGGAGAGCGATCATCCCGTGGTTCGGGCCTTCTTCCCCGATGTGGAGGGTATGAGAACCAAGCTTTCAGAGGAGGGTGGGGGATGAGACGAGGATGGGATCTGGAGTTGATAACCGGGGCCTTCCTAATCCTGGGTATTTTGGCCTTGGGATACCTCTCCATTCGTTTGGCCCGTATGGAGGTGGTGGGGCGGGGAGGTTATCACCTGATCGCCCGGTTCTCATCTGTGGAAGGGCTCAAGAACGGAGCCGTGGTGGAGATCGCCGGAGTCCAGGTTGGGCGAGTGAAGTCCATCAACCTGGAAGATTACCAGGCAAAAGTGATCCTCTCCCTTCAGGAAAATGTGAAGATTCCCGAAGATACTATTGTATCCATCCGGACCAAGGGGCTCCTGGGAGAAAAGTACGTCCGACTGAGCCCAGGGGGATCAGAGACCTACTTGAAACCGGGTGAGGAAATCCTCGAGACCGAAGCCCCCATCAATCTGGAGGAATTGATCGCTAACTTCGTTTTTGGCAAGATTTGAAAGGAGACCGGTGGATGAGATCCAAGGAGAAGGACATGAAATCAACGGCGGACGGGAATCCAATGCGGATGGCACTCATCGTATTGATATTCCTATTGGCGGTAGTCCAAGGGGCCTGGGGAGGAGAGCCTCTGGAGCTCATCCGATCTTCCACGGATCGATTCCTGGAGATCTTGAAAGATCCCCAATTGAAGCAACAGCCTGAGATCCGGGATCAAAAGCTCTGGGAGATTGTCACGGAGCGGTTCGACTTCGAGGAGATGGCCCGCAGGTCTTTGGCCCTTCACTGGCGGAAACGGACTTCCCAGGAACGCAAAGAGTTCGTGGATCTCTTCAGTCACCTTCTACACAAATCCTATGTGAGCAAACTAGAGAACTATACGGACGAGAAAGTGGAATGCTTGGAGGATGTGATTCGGGGCAATCGGGCTTTGGTCAAGACCCGTATCCTCAGCAAGGGCACGGAGATCCACATCGATTACAAAATGATGAAGAAGCCCAATGGTTGGAAGATTTACGATGTGATCATCGAGGGGGTCAGCCTCGTCAACAACTATCGAAACCAGTTCCACCGCATCGTCACGTCGAAAGGATATGAGGAGCTGATCAAGAGGATGCGGACGAAGTGGGAAGAACTCATCAAGGAGACGGAGATCGAGGCCAAAAAGAAGACGTGACGTCCCCGCCTCTCACCGTACGGTCCTCGTTTCGACCCCCCTGGTTTGGAAGATCGGTTATGCGCCTTTCCTTCTGGGAGGGGGTCGCGGGGCCATCAATCCAAACGATACATACCTGGGAGGAAGCGATGGAGAAGAAATTCGTCTACACCTTCGGAGGCGGCTCAGCTGAGGGAGGAGAGTCCCTGCGGAACCTGCTCGGAGGAAAAGGAGCGGGGCTGGCTGAGATGTCCAATCTGGGGATTCCTGTCCCTGCTGGGTTTACCATTACCACGGAGGTCTGCACCTATTACTACAAACACCAAGCCAGCTATCCTGAGGGGCTCAGAGAACAAGTGGATCAAGCCCTGAAGAGGATCGAGCAGATCATGGACGCCCGATTCGGGGACGCAGAGAGGCCCCTTCTGGTCTCGGTTCGGTCGGGGGCCAGGATGTCCATGCCCGGCATGATGGAGACCGTCCTCAACATAGGGCTGACGTCCAGGACATTGCCGGGCCTCATCTCCTGGACCAACAACGAGCGGTTCGCCTACGATGCCTATCGGCGCCTCATCATGATGTATGCCGATGTGGTTATGGAGAAGGCGGAGGGCATCGAACCTCCGGAGGACCAGGGGATCCGACTTGTCCTGGAACGCGAGATGGATCGCATGAAGGAACAGCGCGGGGTGAGCCTGGATACGGATCTTACTGCGGAGGACCTCAAAGCCCTTGTAGATATCTTCCTCCGAAAGGTGGAGGAAGTCCTGGGAAGGCCGTTTCCCGATGATCCTTACGAACAGCTCTGGGGAGGGATAGGCGCCGTTTTTCGCTCGTGGAACGGGAAACGAGCTGTGGCCTACCGCCGCATCGAGGGGATCCCCGACGATTGGGGGACTGCGGTTAACGTTCAGGCCATGGTCTTCGGCAACACGGGAGAGCGTTCCGCTACTGGGGTGGCCTTCACGCGAAATCCCGCCACAGGGGAGCCCGTCTTTTATGGAGAGTGGCTCCCCAACGCCCAAGGGGAGGATGTTGTGGCCGGGATTCGGACCCCCCTCCCTCTGAACAAGGCAGGCAAAGTGGGGGAAGCCGCCTCCCTCCCCTCACTCGAGGAGATGATGCCGGAGGTCTACGCACAACTGGAGGAGATCCGCCAGAAACTGGAACGCTACTACAAGGATATGCAAGACATCGAGTTCACCATACAGGAGGGCACCCTTTGGATGCTCCAGACCCGAACGGGAAAGCGTAACGGCACGGCCGCCGTCCGCATGGCCGTGGACATGTGCAAGGAGGGACTGATCTCCCGAGAGGAGGCCCTTCTGAGGGTGAAGCCCGAGCAGTTGGACGAGCTTCTGCATCCCATGCTTGACCCCAAGGCCGAGTCGGCCACCACTCCTCTGGCCAAAGGTCTACCTGCAGGGCCTGGTGGGGCGGTGGGCCGCATCGTCTTTACTGCCGATGATGCCGAGGCTTGGGCCAAACGAGGAGAAAGGGTCGTCTTGGTAAGGGCCGAGACCTCCCCCGAGGACGTCCACGGGATGCATGCGGCCGAGGCCATCCTTACCTCCAAAGGCGGGATGACGAGCCACGCGGCGCTGGTGGCGCGGGGGTGGGGAAAATGCTGCATCGTGGGCTGCGGTGAGCTGGAGATCGACTCGCAGGGCAAGACCCTCCGGGTGCGCGACGTTGTGCTCAGGGAAGGGGACTGGATCACCCTCAATGGGACCAAAGGGGTCGTATATCAAGGGCAACTGGCCCTTCTGCCCGCGGACCCCCAAGGAAATCCATGGTATAACGACCTTATGGAGTGGGCCGATCAAATCCGGAAACTCGGGGTCCGGACCAATGCGGATACGCCCGATGACGCGGCCTTGGCTCGCTCCTTCGGTGCCGAAGGGATCGGCCTTTGCCGCACGGAACACATGTTCTTCGATCCTCAGCGCATCATGGCCATGCGTGAGATGATCGTGGCCGAGACCCCCGAGGAGAGACGGAAGGCCATCATGAAGCTGCTGCCTTTCCAGCGGGAGGACTTCTTGGGGATCCTCCGGGCCATGGAAGGGCTCCCTGTGACTATTCGACTTCTGGATCCTCCCCTTCATGAGTTCGTCAACTTGAGTCCGGATCAGGTCCAACAGCTCGCTAAGGAGATGGGAATCCCCCTGGAGAGGCTCCAGGCCAGGATCGACCAGCTCCACGAGGCCAACCCCATGCTGGGCCATCGCGGCTGCCGTTTGGGGATCACCTACCCGGAGATTTCTGAGATGCAGGCCCGGGCCATCTTTGAGGCTGCGGCTCAGCTCACTAAAGAAGGCAAATCGGTCTTCCCAGAGGTCATGATCCCCTTGGTGGGCAGCGTCAAGGAGTTCGAAGACCAGAAGCGCATTGTCGAGGACGTGGCTCGAGAGATTCAACAGCGCGAAGGAGTCTCCTTCCCCTATCTGATCGGCACCATGATCGAGATCCCTCGTGCTTGCGTGGTGGCGGATCAGATCGCCACACAGGCCCAGTTCTTCTCCTTCGGGACCAATGACCTGACCCAGACCACCTTCGGATTCTCGCGGGACGATGCAGGATCTTTTCTGCCTGTCTATCTGGAAAAGCGAATCCTCGCCGCGGATCCTTTCCAGACCCTCGATCAGGAAGGAGTAGGCGAATTGATGGCCATGGGCGTCCGAAAGGGGAAAGGGGCCAGAAAGGACCTCAAGGTGGGCATCTGTGGGGAACACGGAGGGGACCCGGCCTCCATCGCCTTCTGCCATAAGCTGGAGATGGACTACGTGAGTTGTTCGCCCTACCGGGTGCCCATCGCCCGGCTGGCCGCGGCCCAAGCCGCCCTCAGCGAATAGACCGCAGGCTCCCACGCCCCTCGGGCTCCCCGTCCGAAGCCCGAGGGGCTCTTTATCTGAAATACAATTTGTGGAGGGACGCAGGTTTTCCTCCTTTCAAGAAAAGGGATCCAAGGATAGAATGGAAAAGAAGGGAGGGAAGTTTTCTTCCAAATGTCGGTCACTCTCCTCTATTTCCCTTTGAGGGAGGGGAGATTTCACGGCTCAGCCGTCGGTTAGCGGCCTTTCGTGAGCCCGAGTCCTGTTTATTAGATGAAACAAGGGGAGCCATGACGAAGCGGCGACTTTACCTTCGTCCCGGAGACCTGGTCATCCACTGCCGTTATCCTCAGTGGGGGATCGGAGAGGTCCTGGAAGTCTGTACTTCTCGGCTCCCGGGCGGATTCAGCTATGTGCGGATCCTCTTTCAGGATGGCCGAAAGCGCATCTTCGACAATGACTTTGAAAGCCACAACTGCTGCTATCACAGCGGCATCCGGCTGGCTCCCATCTCGGATTATCACCGCTGAAACTTACCAGTCTCGCAACTAGCTCCGCCAGCATGGCCTCGCCTGACTTGGATGATCCATCTTGGGGCCCACCTGACGGATGGCCCGCCTCCTCAATGGCTTGAGGTTCATTCCCAATATGTTGTAGATTCTTTTTTTGACACCACATTTTATGGTATTTTACACTTTACAACCTCCATATTTGTTCCTATAATGGGGGCGCCGTATGGATTATTCTGTGAAGGTGCTCCGCTCATCATAGGGTCGTCGGCATGAGATTGAAGAGAGTGGAGATCACGGGTTTTAAATCTTTCATGGAGAAGACCTGCATCGTCTTCGAGCGGGGGATCACCGCCGTGGTCGGACCCAACGGATGCGGCAAGAGCAACGTGGTAGATGCTATCCGTTGGGCCATGGGAGAGCACAGCGCCAAGTCCCTTCGGGGCCGCGTGATGGAGGACGTCATCTTCAACGGAAGCGAAGCATACAAGCCGGTGGGGATGGCCGAGGTGAAGTTGATTTTCGAAAACACCAATGGACATACCCCTCCATCCCTGGCTGGATGTTCTGAGATCGAAGTGAGCCGAAGGCTCTTCCGGTCCGGCGAGAGCGAGTACTCCATCAACCGTGTACCTTGCCGCAGGAGGGACGTCCGGGAACTCTTCATGGACACGGGTCTGGGAAATCGTTCCTTCACCATCGTCGAGCAGGGAAAGGTGACCCAGATCGTTCACGCCAAGCCCGAGGAAAGAAGGGTCCTGATCGAGGAGCTTGCGGGCATCAGCAAGTACAAGAGCCGAAGAGAGGCCGCCCAACGGAAGATGGAGGCCACCCGACAGAACCTCATTCGACTCCAGGATATTCGAAGGGAGGTGGCCCAGCAGATCCGATCCCTGGAGCGTCAGGCCCAACAGGCAAGGCGTTACAAGCGGCTGCGCTCCGAGATCCTGGAGGTGGAACGAGGGCTCCTCTTGAGGGAGTGGCTGAGCTTTCACCGAAGGCTTCGTTCCCTGGAAGAGGAGCGTGAGGGGCTGGAAGGGCGACTTCAAAGTGTTGTCCATGAGCTTCAACTCCAGGAAGGCACCTTGGAAGAGAGGAAACTGAGCTGCCTCCAAAAAGAGAGACTCCTATCCGACGGCCGGGAGGAACTCTACCAGGTCGAGAGCCGGATCCGGGAACTGGAGAGCCGGATCCATGCCGGAAAGGAAGAACTTCAGGGGCTGGAAGAGCTCCGGGATATGCTCGAAGAGGAGATACGGAACCTTCAGGAAAGGGTCGATGAGGCCCGAACCCAAGAAGACCGCCTCCGAAGGGAGAGGAGCTCCCTTGAGATGGAGACCCGTGCGGTGGAGGAGCGGGTGCGGAAATGCACGGAAGATGTCTCCGAGATCTCGCGAAAGCTCGGTCTTCAGGAGAGGGCCCTTCAAGAGGCCAAAGACGCCCTGGTGGAGTGGATGAGTGAGAGGGCCACCCTCCGGAACTCTCTGGAACATCATNGAAGACGCATGCAGGAACTGGATCGGGCCCTCATTCGTTACCGAATGGAAGAGGAGGGGCAAAGGGACCGACAAAAGGAGCTTCAGAAAGAGCTTTGTCGGCTGGAACAGAGGCTTCAAGAAGAGCAATATCGGCTGGAACAGATCAAGGAGAGGCGGCTGCTGCTAGAAGATCGTCTGAGTCGCCTCCGTGAGGAACGACAGAAGGTAGTCGAGGTCGAGGGTGAGCTTCGCAAGAACCTTCGGGATCACGAGAGCCGTCGGGCAGCTCTTCAGGAGCTCCAGGATGGATTGGCCGGCTTCACAGAAGGGGTCAAGTTTCTTCGGGAACTCCATCGGCGGGGAGATCTGTGGGAGGGGCGTCCTCTTCGAGTGGTGGCTGAGGTTTTGGAGATCTCGGAGCAATATGAGGCCGCCTTGGCCGGATGCCTCGGAGACCGGCTCCAGTATTTGGTGGTCCGAGAGCCGGAAGAGGTCCTTGAGGTCTTGCCCGTGCTGCGGAGAGAGGGATGCGGAAGGGTGGGTTTTGTGCCTTTGGAGGCGAAATCGAGCACGAGGAAGGAGGGCTCTGCAGCGAAGGAGAGTCCTCGCGTCCAGTGGTCTTCGGGTTACGAGGCCCTCCATGGACCGCTTGTTGAGGACGTGGTGGTGGTGAATGACCTTCAAGAAGGGATCCGAAGGTGGCGTTCAGACGGGAAGTGTCTCTATGTCACGCGGGAGGGGGACGTTATCCATCCCACGGGCATTGTGGAGATCGGCGGCACATCTCATGCAGCCGCCCAGTACATCAAGCGCAGGCGCGAAATTCGGGATCTCTCCGCCCAGATTGATACCCTTTCGCGTCAGCTCGGAGAGTGGGAGGAGAAAGAGGAGGAGATCATCCGCGATCTGGAAGTCGGGCAACGCGATCTTGAGGAACTCGGAGAGGAGATTCATCGAACGGAAATCCAACTCGCCGAGGACCGTCAGGATCGCCGCCGTCTGGAGGGAGAAGCCCAAGCCCTCCTTCGTCGTCTGGAGGTCTTGGAGGTGGAGACGAAGGAGGCCCAAGAGGAACGACAAGAGGAGGCTGAGGCCCTCGAGCGCGATGCAGGCCGCCTTTCTCAAGTGGAGGAGAGGATCCGAGCCGGTGAAGAGGGATTGCAACGTCTGCAGAAAGGGGTTCTGAGCCTGAAGGAGGAGTTGAAGACCGCTGAAGAGAAACGAACTCAGGCCAAGATGGATCTAGTCTCCATGAGAGAGCGGTTGAATGCACTGGAGCGAGAGCATCTCCGTTGGAAGGAGGATCTTCAGACTCTACAGGAACAGATCCACAGAAAGACAGAACAACTTCAACAGGGGATTCGGCGGAGCGAGGAGTTGGGGAGCCGAATCCGTCGTGATCAAGACGAGCTTCAGAGAAACCTCGTCTACCACGACCGGTTGCGACAGAAGGTGGAGGGCCTTCGAAGGGACTTGGAGGAAGGACAATCTGCTCTCCGGGGACTCGAAGAGATCTGTCACTCCCGGCGCAAGGCGGTGCGTGAGTTGGAACGAGGCATCAGTGAGCTCGACCTTAAGATTCAGGATATAGAGATCCGGATGGAGCACTTGGAGGCAGAGCTGACAGGACGTCTTGAGCTTTCCCGTCAAGAGATCGAAGAGCGCTCCCGCTCATTATCTGCGGGGGACGTGGAGAAGGAACGGGAAGAGCTCCAGCGCCTTCGATCCGCCCTAGAACGGCTCGGAGAGGTGAATCTGATGGCCGTGGAGCAATATGAGGAGCTCCGACAGCGCTACGACTACCTCACCGGGCAACAGGAAGACCTGGAGGAGTCCATCCGGTCCTTACAGAAGGCCATCCAGAGGATCAACCGGGTCTCACGCAGGCGGTTCCGCGAAGCCTTCCAGGCCCTGAATCGGGAGTTTCAGAAGGTCTTTCCCCTCCTCTTCGAAGGGGGAGAAGCACAACTCCTCCTGACGGAGTCTCCCGATCTCCTGGAGGCCGGAGTGGATATTGTGGCTCGACCTCCTGGCAAACGCCTCCAAAACATCTCCCTCCTTTCAGGAGGTGAGAAGGCCCTTACGGCTGTGGCTCTCATCTTCGCCATGATCCGGGTCAAGCCTACCCCGTTCTGCCTCTTCGACGAGGTGGACGCTCCCCTCGACGATGCCAACATCGATCGATTCAATCAGATGATCAAGGAGCTGGCCAAGGACTCTCAATTCATCTTAGTCACTCATAACAAACGGACCATGGAGATGGCCGACGCACTCTACGGCATAACCATGGAGTCGCCGGGTGTCTCCAAGCTCATATCAGTACGTCTCCACTAGCCCTCTTCCAGCCGTCATCTCCCTTTTCCCGCTGTTTACTGGGTCCTCACAGGTGTGGGCAAAGGGGATGGAGGGCCCCCTACGGATGACGGGCTTGGCCGAGCCTAGCTTGGCTGTCTGTCCCCGCAGGTTTTCCGGAGAGGACGGTCTATAGTACAATGCCAGCTACTTTTCCTTANTGGGATGGAGGAGGTTCGATGAAGTTGGGGTTTTTTCGATCGCTTCGGAAAGGACTGAGCAAGACTCGGGAAGGATTTGTCCGGAAAATCGACCGTCTCCTATCGGGAAAGGCCCGAATTGATCCTCAGACCCTGGAGGAGGTGGAGGAACTTCTCCTTACGGCGGATCTGGGGGTTTCGACCACAATGAGGTTGGTACAGGCCTTGGAGAGAAAGGCGGGTAGGGAGGCGGAAGGGGATCCCCAACGTTTGAGAGAAATCCTCAGAGAGGAGATCCTTCAGATCCTTAAACCGAGGGAGGCCCCTCTTGAGCTGGGCCCCCAGAGACCCCAGGTCATCATGGTGATTGGGGTCAATGGGGTGGGCAAGACNACGACCATCGCCAAGCTGGGAAAGCAATTCAAGGATCGAGACCTCAAGGTCTTCTTCGTCGCAGCGGACACTTTCCGGGCCGCGGCCATCGAGCAGTTGGAGCAGTGGGGCAAGAGGGTGGGAGTAGAGGTCCTTCGACAGCAGCAAGGAGCAGACCCCTCGGCCGTGGTCTTTGATGCTTTGAAGGCGGCCGAAGCAAGGGGGGCCGACGTGGTGATCTTGGATACGGCGGGGCGGCTTCATACTAAAGTGAACCTTATGGATGAACTCAAAAAGATCCAGCGTGTTGCCGGCAAAGTCCTCTCTGGAGCACCCCATGAGGTCCTCCTCGTCCTGGATGCCACCATCGGGCAAAATGCCCTCTCGCAGGCGAGGCTGTTTCATGAAGCGGTGGGGGTGACCGGTATGGCTATGACCAAGTTGGATGGGACGGCCAAAGGGGGAGTGCTGGTGGCCCTTGCCTCGGAGATGGCGATCCCCATTCGTTACGTGGGGGTGGGAGAGGGCCTGGAGGATCTCCAGGTATTTCGCGCCCGGGAGTTCGTAGACGCCCTCTTTGGAGAGGAAACCCAATAAAGTAGCCCGAGGAGGCTCAACTGCGAGGGGTTGCGCTTCTCTCCTCCCTTGAACCTCCGAGGATCTCCCAGGTCTCGGCCCACCGCCACCGCCAGAGGGAGCCCTGTCTTTCCACCCGAAGGAGTCCTTCCTTTACCCAACTGCGGAGGACATCCTCGACCCAATCTCCAGGGCAAGGAAGATGAGAATTCAGACCGTCAAAGAGCCCTCGAAACGCTATCTCCCGTGATGGTCCTGCAATCCTGGGGGCGTGCTTCTCTATCAAATCCTCCTTGAGGATCTTCCACGCAATCTCTCGGTGGGCCCGCAGACGCACCTCCTCCTCATCCTCCGCTGAGCCTTCTCCCCGCTCGACCCTCTTACGTTGGCTCCTGCAATAGTCGTCCAGCTCCTGTTCGTAACGGCGGGTTACGGCGAGGATGTCCTCCACTTCGATCCCCTCCGGAAGGGCGACGGGGCGATTGGCATCATAAAGGTCCCATCTATCTGTGAGTATGCGAAGACTATAGGCCTTTGCCTGCTGCCTGACGCGGGTTCCCGGAAAGGGGGCCAGGATGTGGAATCCGAAACGACATCCAAGAGATCGGGCGAAAGCGGCCGTCTGCCGCAGGGTTTCCTTTGTCTCGCCTGGAAGCCCCAGAATGAAGGAAGCCAGGATCCGGATGCCAGCCCTCTTACCCATATCCACGGCCCTATGGACCTGTTCCAAGGTGATCCCCTTGCCGATACGGTCCAGGATCTCCTGGGAGCCGCTTTCCACGCCGTAGCAGATATCCGTGCAGCCGGAACGTGCCATCTTTTCCAGAAGCTCCGGTGTGACCGTATCCACCCGCGCGAAGGCATGCCACGATGCGGGTAAGCGCCGAGCAAGGATCTCTTCGCAGACCTCCATGGCGTGGGGATGATGAAGGGTAAATAGGTCGTCGTCGACGCCTATCTCCTTAAACCCCACTCCTGCCAGCCAAGCCATTTCGTCTACGACTCGATCCGGGCTTCTCAATCGGGGCCTTCGCCCGACCATGCGATGCCCCACGCAGAAGATGCACCCGTAAGGGCAGCCGCGACTGGAAAGGACCCCTACCTTGGCACCAAGCGCCCGATACCGGGCCAGAGGAAGGAGATCCCAAGCAGGCTGAGGGAGGGCGTCTAGGTCCTCGATGAGGGGACGGTTCGGGGTGGAGATTATCTCTTTTCCATTTCGGAACGTGATCCCGTCCACCTGAGCAAGGTCGCCTCCTATATCAAGGACATGGAGAAGCTCGAGAAGGGTGCTCTCGGCCTCTCCGCGAACCACGATGTCAGCCGCTGGGCATTCCCGAAGGCTCCGCTCCGGGGCAAAGGTCACATGGGGGCCACCCATAAGCGTGGGAAGATGCGGCTCCAACTCGTGCACCCACTTTAGAATCCTGCACGCCATAGGGAAGGTCATGGTCACGGAGGTGATCCCGACCACATGGGGCGATGCGGATTTCACGGCGTCATGGACTTTTCGTCGAGTCGCCTCGGAGAGAAGGAGGTCGAGGATCTCCACGCGATGCCCTTCTTCACGGAGGACTGCCGCAAGATAGACCGTTCCGGTGGACAGGGCAGGGTACTCCTCGATGGGGTAGGGGGGGATAATGAGAAGGATGTTCACGATCTGTCTCTCCTTGCCGAAAGAGATCTCAGCCAGTGGACGGCCCTGGAGCGGATTCCCTCCATGTAAGGGAAAAACGCCCCCCTGTCAACCTCTCTGTCAGGGACTACTCGGAAGAGTTAGAATCCGATTTCTTCCTAGGGAAGCAGGAAGAAGATGAAGGGTCTGATCCCCTTCACAGAACCCAGGAGGAGCTCTCAATGGTCCGGTCTCCCCGTGGGTTCCGAAAGGGGGGACAGATCGCCAAGATAGAGGACGAAATCCGGGTTGAATTCTGGCAAATAGTATGTCAGCTAGATCCTTCTGGCAGCCCGTTGCTGGTCCCTCAGTTTTTTGATGGCCAAAGCCAAACTCCTCTGCATCCGTTTGATGGAGGCGATGAGCACTCCGATCTCATCCCGGCTGCTGATCTCGATCTTTGTCCCCAGCTTCCCTGTGCTGATCTGATCCGCCACTCTGGCCAAGTAGAGGATGGGACGGGTGATGGCACGGGCCAGCATGAAGCTGACGAGAAGGACCGCGGCCGCTGTGAAGGCGATGATGCCGTAGAATACTCTGAGTTTTTCTTGGATGAGTCCCTTGACCTTGTTTTCCAACTGAATCATGGGTTGGGAAAACTCGTCGAGATATGTGGTAGCCGCCAGGCCCATCTGCACCCCATCGGCTGTTTTGGCCCGGACAGTGGTGATGTACATGAACTTCTTTCTGACCTTTCCGTCTGGATCCTTCCAGTCGTAATATCCCCAAGCGTCCTTGCCTCCAAGGCTTCTTTCCATAATCTTCCAAAAGTTCGGGAACTTCTTCTTCAGTTTATGGAGATCCAAACCGACGATTTTGGGGTTTTTGTGGAAGAGATTCACAGCTGTTTGGGCATCCTGGACCGCCGTATATCCCGTCTTGCCGACCGGCTGGACGGCAAGAGCCTGGAATGTCTGGTCCTTCTGGAGGTCGGCTACAGTCATGTCCGGATGGGCCTTGATGTAGATCTCCAATTGCTTGGCCGTGCTAACGGCCTTGTTTCTAATGAGCTGGGAGCCGAGCGACTCGAGACTCTTTTGACCTTCAGCGAGCACAAATTTCCCGATTCCCGTCATGTCTACGAAAGCTACGTAAACGATGACCCCGAGTGGAATCAGAGAGAGAAACAAGGAGGCGATCAGCAGTTTCGGAAAGATCCCGAAGCGCACTTTTTCGACCATGGTCCCACTCCTTCCGCATACGGTGAATCGATGGGAGACCTCGACTCTTTTCAGGCCTCCTCCTTTTCCTCAGGAATTTTTTGGATCAAAGCCAACATCCGGCTCTGAAACTGAACTCTTTCCCTCTCATCGTCGACATTTTCGCTGACCCGTTCTACAAGGAGGGGAAGGTCGTTGCGAGTGATGAATTCGCGGCTCTTGCCCATCTCGCCAAGGGTGTCCTCAATGACCACGGTGGCGATGGGGCCGATAAATTCGGCCAGATGATTCTCCAGTTCCTGGAAGAGATGATCGCGGGTGCTTGGAGGAAGCGTCTTCTCGCTTGCAGCAAGTCGAATCACTTTCCGCTTGAGCAGAAAATCCAGCACCCTCAGAACGGAAAACTCATTGGCCTTCAAGGCGACGCAGATATCTTTGACCGTATTCCTTCCGTTGAGGAGAGAAAGGACCTTCCAGATCTTTTGATGAAAGACGATCTTTTCTTCCGGGCTTTCCGGGGAAAGAACGAAGATGGCCTGAGGTCCGGGTATGGAACGCCTCAGCCTGCCGATCTCTCTATCCCGCTCTTCGAGGGAGACAAGAAGGCTCTCTGTGTTGTGTTCCATGTCCACGCTGAGGTTTTCCACATTTTCATAAAAGCCCAGTGATATGCTTACCCAGTTCTTTAGGATGTTGAAAGCCTTTTCACCTCGGAGCGTGTGATATTGACAGTGGACCACCTGGCCCCCGTTGATTCCGACAATGCCCTCCTTCCCATCCCAGTGGTACACGTGGAGCCTCCCGGTAAGACCTTTTGCATGGATCTCATAAAGGGCTTGATACAAGGATCGTCCTTCCAGATCGAGGGTCATTGATTCCCTCCTCAAGAACCTCCCCTTCTCTTCCTCAGGAATCTTCGCCAGCCGCTCGAGGTCTTTCCAGGAAAGACCTTTTGGATTCCTATCTCTCTCCATTTGTGATGGGCCACATCCACGCTCATACGAAGCAGGGAGGCCTCGGCTTTGGCATCCCCTTCCAGGAGGATGACCCGCTCTTCTAGTCTCCTGAAATAGAGTAAGCCTCGGGGAAACAAGATGACGCACTCAGAGACGTCACGGCCCTCCTGGGCGAGGTATCCCACGAAGGAATGGATCATTCCCGTGTCCAGATGGGGGGGAAGGGATTGGCGGCCTCCGCTGGCGAGAAGCTCTCCTGCAGGATCGAACACATAGGCCCCGACAACGGAGTCCGTCTCCAGCAACTCTCTCAAAGGTTCGGCCACCTCGGCGCTCCCTCAGTGCACCTCATTCTAGCGAGTCCATCAATTTTCGATGGATCGCACGAAGGTCCACCCCTTTTCTCGTCTCCAGGGCGATGAGATACCTTTCCCGGGACAGGACCACCCAGGGTCTTTTCTCTACGACTAGGGAAAGTATCAGAGGGGGGCTCTCATCACCCAAGCGGAGGGCATTGGATCGTTGGAGGAGGTCCTCGAAGATTTGCGCCCACTGCTGGAATTTGGAAGGCACCACGGCGGGGCGAATGACCTTCCTTTCATCCTGGGAGAAGATGAAACCATTTAGGATTTCGGACCAGCCCCGTATTTCCGAATAAATATGATAGATTCGAAGCGTCTCCGAGGCCTGATAGGCCTTTTGCTCTGGAGGAGGCGGTGTAAACTCCTCCCTGTCTCTGAGCTCGTCAAGTTTGGCCATGGCCCCGAGCAAGAGGGCATGCCAAGGGATCTCGATGCTGACCTCGGGAGGGGGGACATCCGGGTCCAATTGCACCCTCCCCCCCTTCCAGCTCAGGATCGTCTGAAAACTTTCGAAGCCGACCACTCCACCACAGACAGAGTGGACAATCTCTCCCTTTTGAAAATAGACCTCTCCGGCCTCCTTATCGCTTTGGATGCGGAGCCTTCCGGAGATCCCATTCATGGCACACATCTGGATCAAGTTGGGCAGATCGATACCCTGCAGGAGCCCTACAAATCCCTGAGCTCCTTCCTGGAGTTCCACAGGGGGGGAACTCAGACTCGCATTGGGTTTGTCCTCATCTTTCCCCATGTATGAGCTTTCCTTATGAAAACGGATAATTCCCCTCAAGCACTACCCGACAAATAGCCTGTTGTCAATGGGGCCGGAAACTCCTTCAGAAGAAAGTCTGTTTCATCATGTTTTGGCGTAACGCGCATCGGAACTCGGAGCGCTTCCGGCGATTCTATGCAAATTTTTTAGAAATGTCACGAAAAAAGAAAACAGAGAGAACCCGCCATCCTGCTTGACTTCCCCTTTGAACGAAGACGATAATACTACTCGACGAGTGGGATGCTGTTTTGGATCCAAAGGAGGTTGAATGGAACCTCGGGAGCTTCGAGAGCGCATACGGGAAGGGCTTTGGAAGGGGCCCACTGCAGGCTATTGTCCGGGATACACTCAAGTCAATGTGGTCATTGTGGAGGCTCGATACGCCTTCCATTTCCTTCTCTTTTGCCAGCGCAACCCTAAACCCTGCCCGGTCCTCGAGGTCATGGAGGAAGGGGTCTTCGAGCCACGTTTTTTGGCCTCGGGTGCGGATATCCGGACGGATTGTCCCAAGTACCGGGTCTTCCGGGGCGGGGAAGTGGAGGAACGGGAGGAGATTGTCGATCTGTGGAGAGAGGACTTTGTCACATTCCTCCTCGGATGCAGTTTTACTTTTGAACGGGCACTATTGGCAGAGGGGATCCCTGTGCGGCATATCGAGGAAGGAAAAAATGTGCCCATGTACATCACCGACAAGCCTTGTGAGCCCGCTGGATCTTTTCAGGGAAACCTCGTCGTCACTATGAGGCCCATTCCTGGAGACCTCGTCCCCAAAGCGGTTCAAGTGACAGCTCGTTATCCGGGCGTCCACGGGGCACCGGTGCACGTAGGAGATCCTTCTGAGCTGGGGATTCGAGACCTCAACGCGCCGGATTTCGGCGATGCAGTTACTGTGAAAGAGGGGGAGATCCCTGTCTTTTGGGCCTGCGGGGTCACACCTCAAGTGGCCCTGATGGCCCTCCGACCCCAGATCGCCGTCACCCATGCCCCTGGACACATGTTCGTCACGGACCGAAGGGACGAGGAGTTTGCCGCGTGGTGAGCATCGTCCGAGACGCGATGCGGNCGAGGCGGCTTCAATAAAATCCCGCAAAGGAGAGGCACAGATGAAGATCGATCTCAACTGCGACATGGGGGAGAGTTTCGGGGCTTACACCATCGGGTTGGATGAGGAGGTCTTGGAGTATATCACCTCCGCCAACATTGCATGCGGTTGGCATGCAGGTGATCCTCTGGTTATGAACAAGACCGTCCGGATGGCCGCCGAGAAGGGNGTGGGAGTCGGAGCCCATCCCGGCTATCCGGACTTGATGGGCTTTGGAAGGCGGAACCTCGATTGCACTCCCGAAGAAATTCGTAACTACATGGTCTATCAAATCGGTGCCCTGCAGGCCTTCTGTCGGGTCCATGGAGTCTCCCTTCAGCATGTCAAGCCGCACGGCAATCTCTACCTTACGGCAGTGGAAAAGGAGGACGTGGCACGAGCGGTTGCGGAGGCCATCGTCAGTGTTGATTCCGAGCTTCTCTTCGTGGCCCTGGCCGGTGCCAAGGGAGAGCTCATGAGGCGGATTGGAAAGGAGCTGGGCCTCAGAGTGGTCTACGAGGCCTTTCCGGATCGGGCCTACACCCCCGAGGGGACGCTTGTTTCCCGACGGCAACCCGGAGCCGTGATCAAAGACCCTGAGGTGGTTTCGGAGAGGGCCCTCATGATGGCCAAGGAGGGCAGAGTGAAGGCCGTCGACGGCTCCATAATCCCCCTCGAGGTACAAACTCTTTGCGTGCATGGGGACACACCCGGGGCGGTAGCCTTGGTCCGGACCATTCGAGAGCGTCTGGAGTCTGAAGGGGTCGAGGTCTGTCCCATGAATCAGGTCGTCTCACCGGCTCCATGAGGAGATCGGAAACACGCTCCATTAATGAAGAGGGAGGAGGTTCATGGGGTTGTTTCAAAGACCCGTGGTAAGGCTAGTGGGGGATCGAGGGATCCTGGTGGAGTACGGGGACGCCATCAACCCGGAGATCAATCGGAAGGTCCGTGCCATGGGGATGGCGCTTCGTGAACGTCCATTGGATGGGGTCGTGGAGGTTATTCCCACCTATCGGTCGCTTCTGATCCTCTACCATCCTGGCCAGACTGATCCTGGGCGGCTCCAGGGGGAGCTTCTAGAGCTGGAAAAGGAGCTGGATCGGATTCGGATCCCGGAACCCAAGATCGTGGAGATCCCCGTTTGCTACGGCGGAGAGTTGGGTCCGGACATCGATTTTGTGGCCCAAACTCATGGCCTGACCGTGGACGAGGTGATCCGGATCCACTCCGAACCCCTGTATCAGATCTATATGATCGGTTTTACACCAGGATTTCCATTCCTTGGCGGATTGCCCGACATTCTGGCCACCCCCCGCTTGGAGACCCCGCGCACCCGGGTCCCGGCGGGCAGTGTCGGCATCGCTAACAATCAGACCGGGGTTTACCCCATCGAAAGCCCTGGTGGATGGCGGCTAATTGGGCGCACCCCGTTGACTCTCTTCGACCCCCAACGGAAGGCCCCCTTTCTCTATGAAGCCGGGGATCTCATTCAATTCAAGCCCATCTCCAGAGAGGAGTATGACCGAATCCGCGTCGATCAGGAGGTTTCTTAATGGAGATCTTCGAGGTTCTGGATCCTGGACCCTTCACTACGATTCAAGACCTGGGGCGTTATGGATATCAGTCATTCGGCGTGCCCGTCTCTGGGGCTCTTGACACCTATTCCGCGAGGGTGGCCAATATCCTGCTCGGAAATGCGGAGGACCTCGCCGTCCTGGAACTCACTTTCATGGGGCCTCGTCTCAAGGCCTTGTCCGAGGCCGAGGTGGTCGTCACTGGTGCCGAAGTTCCCCTCCTGCTCAACGGAGAGCCCCGAAAGACCTGGGAGGTCTTTCGGGTTCAGACAGGGGACATCCTCTCCATGAAGCCTGCAGTCGCTGGGCTTCGTGCCTATCTGGGGGTCACTGGGGGGATCGATGTCCCCTTGGTGATGGGCAGCCGCTCTACTTATGCCGGGGCGAAGCTGGGTGGTCTGAACGGGAGACCACTGGCCCGGGGAGATGTGCTTCGACGGGGACAGGGCGAATTGGGTCGGGAAGGTACATCCCTTCCCGAGACCTACCGACCCGCCTTGGAGAAAACCTGGATCCTGAGGGCTATTCCCGGCCCCCAGGATGACCTTTTTGAAGAAGGACTGGAGGTCTTTTTTGGATCCGCCTACAAAGTGACCTCCAAGGCCGATCGAATGGGATGCCGGCTTTCGGGGCCCCCTGTGTCACTTCGGGAAGGGGCCCCCAAGAGCATCATCTCTGAGCCGAGCCTGGCGGGCGCGGTCCAAATCCCACCTGACGGACAGCCTATCATCCTCCTGGTGGAGCAGACAGTAGGGGGATATGCNAAAATAGCCACGGTCATCTCCGCGGATCTCCCCAAAGTGGCCCAAGCCCGTCCGGACCATGAAATCCGCTTCCGGAGAGTGGATATCTCCGAGGGTCATGCGGCCTATAAGGAGATGGAAAACCGCCTGGCCGCACTGAGGGTCGAGATCAAAGGAAAAGAGTAGTTTTTAGCTCCGAAGGGATTCCAGGACTCCCACAAGGCGCCCAACCAAGTGTTCGTGATAGCGCCTGCCCGCTTCGGCCGAAGCCCTTGTGGGATGCCCTCCTATGGCGTCACCTGTGGTCTCGTATACGGCCCTTAGATCCTTTTTCGTGGACGGAACATAGCAGAGCGTATCGCGCGTGTCGCACGGATCGATGTAGTAAAGGGATCGTTCGTGGTGAGGGTGATCCTTGGCCTTTTTCAGATCCACCATTTCTGGGAAGCGATACAACATATGGGAGATCTCGATCTCCTCTGCGTGCCCGAGGGGCCCCCAACCCAGGGACCGTACGATCTCTTTGCTCATGTAAGCAGGATCGAAGAGGACGACCCGGACCGACAGCTCTCTCTGGGCCCTTTCCGCGGTGATCTGCATCCAAGGGACATTAACGATTCGGTGGCCATTGAGGAGAACGAAATTTCGAAACCCGTGCTCCGCAAGGGAGCGGATCACGTCGAAGAGGAACTCCATAAGGACCTCCGCGCGGATAGTGACGGTGCCGGGAAGGACCATATGGTGAGGGCTCCAACCGAACCAGATGGGCGGGGCCACAAGGACGCCTGTGTGCTGAGCTGCATCCTCGGCCAGAGTCTGGGCCAGGAAGGAGTCAGTCCCTAGTGGAGCGAAAGCCCCGTGCTGCTCAGTGCTTCCCACGGGAAGCACGATGCGGTCGTCGTTCCGAAGATATTCAGCCACCTCATCCCAGGACTTCTCCTGTAACCAAACACCTCCCATGGATCTCCTCCGAGCCTGGATCTCTCCCCGGCCGAAAAACCCTGTCTCCAGATCCGCCTATCCCATGATCCGAAACGGTGTTGGCGGCTGTGAGGGCTCTTTTTTGGGGGTCCCCCGGATTCTAAGCGATCCCCCTTCTATCTCCTCTGATCCATGCAGAAGTCCCCTGCATGAGAAAGGATATAGATGGCAGCGGGCTTCTCCTCCTTCGGTCAGGGGTTTCATCCTCCCATCACTTGGCGATCATGTACTTGGGAAGGATGAGCGCGATTTCCGGAAAAGCGGTCAGAATGACCGTGGTCAGAAGCATCAGGAAGAAGAACGGCATTGCATACCGGGCCACGTTCATGATGGGCTCCCCGGTCAATCCCTGGATCACAAAGAGATTGAACCCTACGGGAGGAGTGATCTGACTTACCTCCACCATGAGGATCAGGAAGATGCCGAACCAGATAGGATCGAAACCCGCAGCAGTAACCATGGGCAGGGCGATGGGAAGGGTCATCACTACGATGGAGAACCCGTCGAGGAGGCATCCCAGCACGAGATAGACCATGCCCAAGAGGATCATGAGGAGATAGGGAGAGAGGTTAAGATTGACGATGAAGGTGGTGAGGGCTGCGGGGATCCCGAGGAATCCCATCACTCGTGACAGAAATCCAGCTCCCACTACTATGAGCATGATCATGGAGTTCGTCTTGACCGCGCCCACCAGGGCCTCGAAGAAGCCTTTGAAATCCAGTTGTCGATTGAGCACGGCGAAGATGGTCGCTCCCAGCACCCCCAATGCTGCCGCTTCGGTGGGGGTGGCCACTCCCGCATAGATGCTGCCCAACACCATCAGGATGAGCATGACCGTAGGGGCCAAATCTCTCAGAGAGAAGAGCCGTTCCTTCCAGGAGTAGCGTTCCTTCATCCTGGGGGCGATCTCGGGGTGGAGCAAGCCCTGGATAAGGATGTAGGTGATGTATATGCCGGATAAGAGGATACCGGGGAGGATCCCAGCGATGAACATCTTTCCGATAGAGACCTCCGCCAGGATGGCGTAAACGATCATGATGAGGCTGGGGGGAATGAGGAACCCGAGTGTTCCCGCGCCAGCCAGGGAGCCCATGGCCATCCGTTTATCGTACCCGAGCTTTTGAAACTCGGTGAGGGTGATCTTGCCCACGGTGGCGGTGGTGGCGGCGCTGGATCCGGAGACGGCGGCGAACAGGGTACAGGCCACGATGTTCATGAGGAGAAGGCCTCCGGGGAGGCGATAGAGCCACGGAACCAAGGAGCGGAAGAGGCGTTCCGAGATTCCCGAGCGGAATAGGATCTCTCCCATAAGGATGAAGAGGGGCAGGGCCACGTATTCCCACTTTTCTGTATTGGCCCAGATAGAGGAAGCCAAGTTGTTACCTGCAGGAAGGGGAGAGAAGAGGCTCATCCCCACGAACCCCACGATCATGAGGCTGAAGCCGACCCAGATGCCAGAGCCCAAGGTCACGAAGAGGACACCGAAGACGATCAGGGACATGGTGAGGAGATGTGCGTCCATTCCATCATACCTCGCCGGGATCCTTTGGAAGACGACGATGCGACGTCTCCTCCCCAGCCACCTGCCAAAAGCATCGGATGCTTGTGGCGAAGAGCTGCAGGAGGAAGGATGCAGCTCCCACCAGCATGACGCTCTGAGGAATCCACAAAGGGGTCTCCGTCAGGGTCCCCGAGGTGGATCCGTAGCGAAGCGTCGATGCCGTCATCTTGTAGAGATACCAAAAGACATAGGCCATAAAGATGGTGGTGACGGAGGTGGCCAACGCTGTAACGACCCGCGATACCTTTGATGGGAGAAAGTTCAAGATTAGAGTGATACGGATATGACCGTTTTCTTTTAGGGTGTAGCCTGCTGCCAGAAAGACGATGGCCGCCATGCCGTACGCAGAGTACTCGTCTGCGATGAGAGTGCTTACCTCAAAGGCGTTCCACAGAAAGATCTCCACCAGGATGAGCAGGGTCATCAGGCCCAGGAGGACGGCCGAGGTCCGAGCCAGATAGTCGCTCCATTTCTCGATGATGTGAACCAGACGCCTCATATTTTATCGCTCTAAAGGGGTCGTCCGATCCATGGGAGGTGTTAAGCAGTGAGGGCTGGCCACCCCGCCGGATGGCCAGCCCTTTCATGGTGTTCTAAGTAAGGGAGGACCGGCGGCACTCCCGCAAAAGGAGCAAGGGAGCTATTTCCGGCCCGTGATCTTGTAGTAGAGGTCCAAGATGGCCTGAGCCTCGGCGCCGGCCTTCTTGGCCCATTCGGCGCGAAGCTTCCGTCCCACTTCGTCCAGTTCTGCCCGGAACTTGCTGTCCACTTCCAGGACGATCATCCCATGGTCCTTGAGGATCTGGACGCATTTGCGGTCCATATCCCCAGCCAGGTTCCACATCTCGTCCTCCATCTGTTTGGCGATCTCAAGGACCTTTTGGCGGATATCCTGGGGAAGCTTGTTCCAGGCGTCGAAGTTCACATTAACCAAGTTAACGGGGCCCACGATATTGATGCGGGTGAAGTATTTGAAGACCTCCCAGGCTTTGGCATCGACACCCGAGACAGAGGAAGTGTACATTGAGTCAAGCAGACCTGCCTTGATGGCGGGATAGACCTCGGAGAAGGGCATCTTACGAGCCGCAATCCCAGTGGCCTTGCCAAAGGCCAGTCCGGTGCCGTCATAGACCCGCATCTTAAGGCCTTTGAGATCGGCCACCGAGCGGATGGGTCTTTGGGTATAGATCCCCGAGAAAGGCCACACCGAGCTGTAGAGGGTGAATTGGTTAAATTTCTTGAGCACCTTCGAATAAGTGGGTTTGGCCAAGACATAGAGGAGTCTTTGCTCAAAGCTGTTGGTGGAGATAAAAGGTTGCGCTGTGAGGGCCAAAATGGGAGCATCGCCCTCTACCATTCCTGTGGGCACCTCGGCGATGGCCAACTGGCCCTCGGCCAGTGCCCGAAGGAGTTCGGGCCCTTTAAACCCCAAAGCCGCCCCAGGATGAAGTACGATCTCCAGCTCCCCGTTGGTAGCCTCCTTGACTCGGTCGGCAAATCTCTGGGCACCCTTGCTGTGGAAGTTGCCTGCAGGATAATTCAGGTGCATATCCCACTTGATCTTTGCCTCCGAGGAAGCACAAAATACCGCTACCAGACCAAATGCCAAAAGAATTGCAAAGAACTTCCTCATCCTATCCCTCCTGCAAATAGGTTTTTGAGTCCCTTGTTGATACAGAGACTCAAACGGGGCCCTTCCTCACTTTCACGCGCCATTCGAAGCGGCCAGTATAGCCGATGAAAACCTCCAGTGTCAATGCCATCCACCTCAGGGAGGTGTCGTATTTCTTTCTGCCCCTTTGAGTTTAGCTTGACAAATAGTAGGCCTAATGTTACTACCATCTCCCATATCCGTTTCGATCCAAAGCGCTGGCGTCGAGTCGGGGAGAAAAAGACTTCTTTCTGGTAAGCCATCCGTGGGATAGTTTGCTCTCTCGGGGGCGGGATCTTTTTCGATCAGGAAGGGGGTGATAATCGACCAGAAGAGGGAGGGGGAGGGCGGATCTTTCGCCTTACGTGATCCATGAAACCCAGGGGAGGTCTCTTTCCGAAAGGAGGGAGAGAAATGAACCGTAAGGCTCAGATCTTTGTAAGTTTGGGAATTCTCGCTGTATTCAGTCTTCTGACTCCATATCAAGCCTTTGCCGTAAAAGAGATAAAGATAGGGGTGATCTATCCCCTTACTGGAGGAGCCGCGGCGGCGGGTCGAGAGCTGAGGGCCGGTGCGGAGCTGGCCGCTGAGATCGCCAATAAGATCATGGCCGGTGTGGACATGGATATGGCCAAGAAGGCTGGAATCCAAAGCCTGGGTGGGGCCAAGATCAAACTCATTTTCAAGGATCATGAGGGGAATCCCACTTTGGGTGCGGATCTGGCCAAAAAGCTGATTCTAGATGACAAGGTCCATGGAATCCTGGGATGCTACCACAGCTCCGTCACCAAGACCGTCAGTGCCGTTTGCGAACAATACGGGATTCCTATGATCAATGGCTCCTCCACTTCGCCCGCTCTGACCAAACGAGGATTCAAATGGTTCTGGAGGACCACTCCTCACGACAAGTGGTTCACCAAGGACCTCTTCGAATTTCTGACGGGACTAACCAAAGGAAAGGTCCGGGGCGTCAAGGCCGTCCCGAAGGAAGAAATCCTCAACCTCGCATCGGCTTGCGAGAAGACCGAATGGGGTTCTCATGTCTCTCAGCTCATC
Source organism: Desulfarculaceae bacterium JdFR-97 (assembly GCA_002010915.1). Lineage (GTDB taxonomy): Bacteria > Desulfobacterota > Desulfocorpusculales > Desulfocorpusculum > Desulfocorpusculum > JdFR-97. The sequence goes on from MTPG01000090.1 coordinate 45,008, forward strand.
CAGGAATTCGCCAAGAAGTATGACTTCCGCTTGAAGAAATCCCTTCTTTACGCATCCAAGTCCGCGGACCTCTCCAGTGAGGTGCGATCCCTCAAAGCCGCTCGTCCGGACGTCATGCTGTTTGCTTCTTACACCTCGGACGCAATCCTGATGGTCAAGACGCTGAAGGCCCAGAAAGCCCGTCCCAAGATCATCTGGGGGATGGACGCGGGGTTTGAGAAGCCAGAGTTTCGTAAGACCTTGGGAGACGACATCGTAGGAATCCTCACTCGAACTGTCTTTCTGCCGAAGGTGGCNCAACTCAAGAAAGTTGCCGGCCAAGTCAACGCCCTTTACAAGGAGCGGACAGGGAACGATCTGGGGGGAGCATCCGCACGGGCCTTTACGGGGCTGCAGACTTGGGTCCATGTGCTGGAAAAGGCCGGGTCCACGAAGCCTGAGGCGATCCAGAGGGCGGCCAATAGCATCGAAATCCCCGGAGATCAACTGGTCGTTCCCTGGGCAGGAGTCAAATTTTCCACAACAGGAGACGAGATCGGCCAGAACGTCCTGGGCTCCGGGCTGATAGGGCAATACCAAAAAGACGCCAGCGGCAGTCTCGTCCTGGAGATCGTCTATCCCTTCGAGTTGGCCTCAGCGGATATGATCTATCCGTTTAAGGGGTTCTGATCCAAAAAGGCCTCCTCTCCCTTTCAACGGCCACACCGGAAGGCCCTGCGGAGAGGGGGCCTCATTTCTCACCTTTTCTTCGAGCAGGAATGCCTCCATGGACATCATCCTGAGTTCCTTGATGGCTGCCATGCTCATTGGAATGGTCCTTTCTTTGGTAGCCTTGGGCCTGAACATCATTTTCGGAGTGATGGACATCGTCAATTTCGCCCACGGCGAATTTCTCATGATCGGTATGTACACAGGACTCCTTACGGCTCAGGCCACTGGAATGGATCCCCTCCTGACCCTCCCTGTGGCAGGATGCGTGGGTTTCCTCCTTGGCCTTCTGTGCTATGGGGCCTTCGTCCGCTTCCTTCTCCGAGGCCCTATGCTGGCCCAGCTCCTAGGGACTTTCGGGTTGATGGTCTTCCTCAGAAACCTGGCCCTTCTCCTTTTCGGTTCAGAGGACCGTGCTATCCATCATGGCCTGCTGGTGGGAAAGAGTTTCGAACTGGGGTTCGGGGTCATCGTCCCGGCCACAAAGTTGGCCGCAGCCCTGCTGTCGGTATTCGCCTTCGGCTCCGTCTGGCTTTTAATGAACCGAACCAGGACGGGCAAAGGCCTTCTTGCCACCGCTCTCAATGCCCAGGGGGCTCGTTATATGGGGATCCCCACCGAACGGATGAACGCTCTGGCCTGGGGGATCGGAGTGGGTTCCGTCACGGTGGCGGGGGCGCTTCTAGTCAATTTCTGGTCTGTGAATCCCTACGTAGGGCTCCTTTTCACCATGATCGCCTTCACCATCGTGGCCCTTGGCGGCTTTGGCAGTGTACCCGGGGCCTTTTTCGCCGGACTGATTGTGGGCTTGATCACCGAGATCCCGGGCTTCTGGGATTTTCTTACCTTCACTTTGAATCTGGATTGGATGTCCCGAGTGCCCATGACCTCTTTCAAATATACGTGGGTCTATCTGGCTTACTTTGTAATCATGGTCGTGCGCCCGAGGGGGTTGTTCGGATGGAAGCTCTGAGAAACGCTCTGGACTTCTCCGACTTCCCCAGGACCGATTTGTATGTCGTCGCAGTGGCGGCCTTGTTCCTCCTTGTCTTTCCCCTCTTCCCCCATTCCTCCTTCGCTATGGCTACGATGATCCAATTTCTCATGTTCTCCATTTACGGTATGGGCTGGAACACCATCGGGGGCTACGGCGGGCAGGTAGACCTGGGAAAGGCTCAATACGTCGGCATCGGGGCATATACCACAGCAGTGATGTTGGTGCGATGGGATATCCCGTTTTGGATCTCCATGCCCATCGGGATGGCCGTTGCGGTCTGTTGGTCGTTCGTACTCGGATATCCTCTCTTTCGGCTCAGGGGACACTACTTTGCCATAGCCACCATTGCTACTTCCTTAGTCCTCAAGGACCTCTTCGAGGTGTGGGACTTTGTGGGGGCTGCAAGGGGGCTGGAGATCTCCCCTATCCATTACGATCCTCCTGATTTCTTAAGATTGATCTTTAAGGAAGACATTTATTACTACTATATTATTTTAGGTTTTTTCTTCCTAGGAATTCTGTTCGTTAACGGATTCCGAAAGTCCCGCCTGGGGTACCAACTGCGGGCCATCAAGGACAACGAGGATGTGGCCGCCTCACTGGGGATCAATGTGCATTGGGCTAAGATCAAGACTTATGCTATTGCTACGGCCTTCGTGAGCCTCGTGGGATCCTTTCACGCCTGCTATATCAAGAACATCGAACCCGAAGACACCATGAGTCTGCACATTTCCATCCTCATCGCTCTGATGGCTATGCTCGGGGGTGCTGGCTCCCTCTGGGGCCCCATTATCGGGGCGGCGGTGTTGATTCCCCTCAAGAGTTACCTGAAGGAATGGCTGGGGGCTCATGCAGGCCTGATCGGGATCGACCTGGTTATGTATGGCACCATCATCATGCTCGTATCAGCGGTAGAGCCCCGTGGGATATGGGGCCTTATGGAGCGAATTCGGGGCAGGAGAAGAGGGTAAGATGGCCCTGTTGAAAGTTGAGAGACTTGTGAAGGACTTCGACGGTCTTCGAGCCAATGACCACATCTCCTTCCAGGTGGAGACCGGAGAGCTGGTGGGCATCATCGGCCCCAACGGCGCTGGAAAGACTACACTCTTTAATTGCATTTCAGGTCATTATCCGGTCACTTCCGGAAGGATCATCTTCGACGGCAAGGATATTACCGGCCTGAAGGCCTTCGAAGTGGCCAGAATGGGGCTCGCTCGGACCTTTCAGGTCTATGCAGCCTCCGGGGACCTCACTGTGTTGGAGAACATCATGGTAGGATGCTTCCTGAGGACGCGATCACCGAGAAGTGCTCGGATTCGGGCTAAGGAGATCGCAAGGCTCCTTTATTTGGAAGAGGTTTCCGATTCTTTGGTCAGCGAACTCCCTGTGGCCCTCCAGAAGCGCGTGAGCTTAGGTACGGCTTTGGGCACAGAGCCCAAATTGTTGCTCCTGGATGAAGTGGCTGCGGGGCTGAACCCCGCCGAAATCGATGAGATGATGACCCTGATCCAACGCATCCATCACAACTTCGATATCACTGTCCTGTTGATCGAACACGTTATGAAACTGGTCATGAACATCAGTCAGCGGGTCATCGTCCTGGACTCCGGGAGAAAGATCGCCGAGGGGGATCCTCGGAGCATTGCTCATGACCCCAACGTCATCCGTGCTTACCTGGGAGANCGCTACGCCCGTTTCCTTCCGAAAGGAGAGAGCTCCGGCCCATGAATTCCCCTCTTCTTCTTTTGGAGGAGATCTCGGTCCGCTATGGCGCCCTGACCGTGGTCCATGACGTCTCATTGAATGTGAAACTGGGGGAGGTGGTCTGTGTTCTCGGGGCCAATGGGGCGGGAAAGACGACCTTATTGAAGGCCATTATGGGAGCTCAACCCGTCAGCCGTGGGAGGGTCCTCTTCGACAATGAGGAGATTCATCATTTGAAGACCGAGCGTATCGTGCGCCTTGGACTGGTCTATGTCCCAGAAGAACGGATGCTCTTCCATCCCCTTTCAGTGGAAGAGAACCTCCGGTTGGGGGCTTACACCCTTCGAAATGGAGAGCGGATCTCGGCCAACCTCGATTTTGTTTACGGACTTTTTCCCCGACTTCGAGAGAGACGAACCCAGGCAGCATCCACTCTCTCTGGAGGGGAGCAACAGATGCTGGCCATCGGACGCGGCCTCATGTCCAACCCCCGTATGCTGATGTTGGATGAGCCCTCTCTTGGCCTCGCTCCTCTGTTGGTGGAAGAGGTCATGGCAACCGTCCGGAAGCTTAAGGAGGAGGGAATGACGATCCTCTTGGTAGAGCAGAGTGTGAGGGAGGCCCTGGAGATCGCCGATCGGGGTTACGTTCTTCAGACAGGGAGGATCGTCCTGGAGGGGACGTGTGCCGAACTCATGGAAAGCGAGACGATCCGGCAGACCTTTCTCGGTCTATGATATTAGGAGGCCCGCCCTTTTTATCACAACGCTCCTGTCAGGTATCTCCCCTTCTGCCAGAAAGGGGCGATAACATCCGATAGAGAAGGGATCCCCGCAACTCGACGATCCTCTTGGGGCAGGTCTCGTGGCAGCAGTAGCACCGGATACATCGGGCATCGTCGATCCACGTTCGTTCTTCAGAGACCTCAATGGCTCCCGCAGGACAGCTTCGGGCACAGGTTCCGCACCTCTCGCACAATTCAGAGGGGATCCAGGGCCTCAGAGAGCAGGCTTTGGCCAGGAGTCTCCCGACCAAGCCAGCAAAGGGGAGGGCACCGAGTCCACTGAGAGGATCGAGGGTCTTGGGGAGACGAAAGTCTATGATTCGAGGACATGAGCCAGCCCCAATGGATTCGAAGGCAGATAAGTGAGGCGTGATCCATCCCCGGCTCTGGGCGGCCTTAAGGACCGGAATCCTCTCGGGGGCGACTCCCACCATGCGGCTGAATCCCCAATCCACATGAACCGGAGAACGTCCCATGAGAAGGAATCCCAAGGGACGGACTCTTCCTGCGGAGGGCCCGTCTCCATCCATCCCAACAATCCCGTCCATGATGGTCAGATTGGGCCGTATCAGGGAGACGAGATCCAAGAGCATCTCCGCGAATCTCACCGGCTCCATGAGATTTCCGTGGAATCCTACCTTTTTCAAACCCGGTATGAACCCGAAAAGGTTCTTGACCGCTCCGGTCAGACCCATGAAGGTGTGAGTCTTGGCCTTGGGAAGGTTGATTATCCCATCCACTTCACGGACGGGCCTAATGAGCTCCACCGCCCGCATCTGCACCCCCTCCTCGTGGGGAGTCCACACGGTTTCGGGGGAAAGATTGACCTCGAGGAGCCCATCTTCGGCCAGCTCTTGTATACCACAACGGCTGTACACACGTTGAAGATGCCGGCGGGTGTAAGGGCCCGCAGGGCTCTCTGCCACAAGAGGATGTCCTCCCAGATCCCTCACCATCCGGGCCACTGCCTCGAGTAAGGCCGGATGTGTGGTTACCGCCTCCTGAGGAGGTGCAGCCCGAAGGAGATTCGGCTTAAGGAGTATGGTGTCACCAGGACGAATCCAATCCCACGCCCCCTCGATTCTCTCCCCCATCGTCCGCAAGGCCTTAAGGAGATCTTGGACGGCATATTGATTGAGGGGGAAGGTCTCCAGTTGGGAATGAAGGGAGTAGGGTGGAGTGGGAGGGGTCATGGGCGTGGCTTCTCCTTGCTGAGATCGTCTCCCGCCAGTTGCCCGCATGCTGCGAGGATGTCCGTCCCCCGACTCCATCGGATGGTGGCGGTATAGTTGAAGGAGATGAGGATCCGCTGGAAACGAAGCACGTCACCTTCCTGGGGGCGTTGATGGGTGGATCCTGGAAAAGGGTTGTAGGGGATCAGATTGACCTTGCACCGGATCCCCCGAAGGAGGGAGGCCAACATCCGGGCATGAATGGGAGCGTCGTTGAGGCCACCAAAGAGGACATACTCGAAGGTAATCCTCTCCCGATTGGGAAGGCCCAGTCCCCTACATGCCGAAAGGAGCGCTTTCAAGGGATAACGTCTATTGATGGGCATCAGGCGGTTTCGGATCTCGTCTGTAGGGGCGTTCAACGAGACGGCGAGCTTGATCCCCAACCCCTCTTCGACCAAACGTTTCATCTCCGGGATCAGCCCGCAAGTAGACAGGGTGATCCTCCTCCTGGAGAGACTAAGCCCTTCGGGCAAAAGCATAAGTCGTAGGGCACGAACCACGCTCTCGTAGTTGGCCAATGGCTCACCCATCCCCATGAGGACCACGTTTCGGATCCGGCCTTCTCGGAAGGTTCTTCGGGCTAGTGAGACCTGCTCCAGGATCTCCCACGTCGAAAGGGAGCGTTTGAACCCCATCCGGGCCGTCCGGCAGAAGGTGCATCCCATGGCACAGCCCACCTGGGTGGAGATGCACTGGGTCCAGTGATCCTCCTCGGGGATAAGGACTGTCTCTATCCGAAGCCCGTCCTCCATCTCCAACAGCCATTTGCGGGTTCCATCCATGGAACGCTCCTCCTCTACGAGGCGGAGCCTTCCGATACGTGCGGATCGCTCAAGGAAAGAGCGATCTTCCNTTGAAAGATTGGTCATCGCCTGAAAGGAATCGACCTGATGCCGATAGATCCATTCCAAGACTTGGCGGCTTCGATACGGAAGGAGTCCCCATTCCTGAAATCGTTCCCGCATCTCCTCGGGGAGGAGATCGTTCAGGATCAAGCGCTGGTCTCTCTCAATCTGTCGTCGATCCACTCGTTCGTTCTGTGGATGCGTCTCGCTCATGGCTTGAATTTTATGGAGAATGGACTTGCCAGGACCCTTCTCCGCACGGAAAACCTATGGAAACTCCTCGACATTCAATAATGATAAAACATCCAAAAAGAAAAGGGAACGCCGCCCTTCCCGATAGAAGGGCGGCGTTCCCGTGGATGCTAGTCAAGGACCGGCGGGGATTCTATTCCAAGACGGCCAGGACTTGGTCGGCCTCCACCGCTTGGCCCGCCTCAACCTTTATCTCCTTGACGGTCCCGGAGCCGGGTGCAACGATGGGCATCTCCATCTTCATGGCCTCGAGGATGAACATCTCGTCATCCTCTTGGACCTCCTCCCCGACGCCTACCTTGACCTCGATGATCTTTCCCGCCATTGGTGCCGTAACCTCGGTACTCACGAGTCCTTCCTCCTTTTCTTCCTCTCTGGAATCTGGTTTGCTAACTCCATGACCTTTTGATTTCATTCCGGGAGCCTCGAGTCCCCCCATTGCCCTCTATCATCCCTTGATGATCCTCGGGAGCATCAGATGGTTATGTGGACAGATGGACTTGGGATTCTGATAAGCAGCTCCCGCAAAGGCCACCATATACTTCCGCAGGGCCGGTAGCGGGACGACTTCGTCCACAAAGCCCATCTTGGCGCAGTAAGCGGGCCTCGATTTCTCGTAGTACTGCTTGGCCATGGCGTTCATCCGCTCGATGACGGGCTCCAGGGGCCTTCCGGCTTCCTTCTCCTTGACGAGCCTCCTTGAAAAGGCGGCCACGGCAGCCGTCTCCCCATGCATCACGTAGATCTCCGTGGTGGCGGTCCCCAAAGTGAAGGCGTTGTGATTGTTGGCCGTGGGTCCTCCCATGATATAGTGAGCCGCGGCCGTCCCTTTTCGAAGAACTACGAGCATCATGGGAACGTCCGTCTGCTCGATGGAGTAGATGAGGGACTGTCCCAAACCCAAAAGCTCGGCCTTTTCGGCCAGATCCCCCACGTCGATCCCTGTGGTGTCCTGGAACCAGATAATGGGAAGACGGTCCCGGCCGCACAGGGTGACGAATTCGTTCATCTTGATCAGGCCCTGACGGTAAAGCTTGCCCCCGATTCCCGGATATGGAGCATACTCGGGGTATCCCTTGGGCATGAACCCCTGCCGGTTCCCGATGATACCGACCAGGAATCCATCGATCTTGGCCAGACCTGTGTAGACCTCAGGGCCGTAATCGGGTTTGAACTCCATATGCTCACTGTTATCAGTGAGGCGGGCCAACACTTCCTCAAAACGATAGGAGGCCTTTTGATTGAAGGGGATCAGGTGGTAGAGATCCTCAGGGGAGTAACGAGGCTCCTTGGGTTCTGCCACCCTGAAGAACCTCGGGTTATAAGCAGGCAGATCCTTCATCCATTCCTTGAGGGAATCCAGGACCCCTTCCTCGGTCTCGTGGACTTCCTTGAAGAAACCGGTCTCATTGAAATGGATCTCGACCCGACCTGGAGGGACGGCCTTGTACTTCTGGGTGGCCTCGATGATCTGCTCCGCCCCCTCCAAGTCGAAATAGCCTTTGGGACTCATACCGCTTACAATACCGCCTCCACCCACGGCGATATTGCAGTTCTTGTGGGCTATGAGCAAGGTTGGACTGATCCCCTGATAGCCGCCCCCCGCAGGATTCGTCCCCCAGATCCCCGCCAGCACAGGAACTCCCAGCTTCTCCAGTTCTGCATGTCGGAAGAAGGTGGTCCCATTTCCCCTGCGGTTGGCGTAGACCTTTTCCTGTTCGGTCAACTTGACCCCGCTACAATTGACGAGCCAGACCAGAGGCACATGGAGTCTCTTGGCAAGGTCCGTCACACGGAGGATATTTTCGGCTTGACCTGCGATCCAGGCCCCGGCCAGGACCTTGTTGTCGAAACCAATGATAACGGCCCATCTTCCACTGATCTTCCCGAGACCATCGACCACTCCGGTGGTTCCGGATTCCTCGTCCATGGGGTCAAAGAGGGTGTGCAAAGGACACCACGTCCCAGGATCCACCAGGTATTCCAAACGCTGGTAGACTGTCCACTCTCCTCTGGCGTTGATGGTCTCGGTGGGAAGCCCCGCGTTTCTCACCTTCTCTGCGGCTTCCTCTATGGACCGTTCCACCTCCTTGATCTTCTTGGCGCTCTCCTCGGAGGCGCGGATCTGCTTTTCGGTTAAAGGTTTTCCAAATTCTGCCATCTTCTCGAAGTACGGCCGCATGGATACCCTCCTCGGCAGAGAGACTCCCCAATTCTATCGATTGGCCTTTCGAATGCCCAAACGATCCATGGCGATGATCATCTTTTGGATATTGGCCGTCCCCTCAACGATTTGATAGAGGACCGCATCGCGGTAGAATCGGGCCACTGGATACTCGGTGGAATATCCATAGGCCCCCAGGATCTTCATGGCGCAGTGGGCTGCGCGGGCCACCACCTCTCCGGCGAAGTACTTGGCGTACGAGGTCTCAAGAGTGTTCCCCAATTGTCCCTGGTCCTTCTGCCAAGCGGCCCGATAGGTCAGCAACCTGGCGGCCTCGATCTCCACGGCCATATTGGCGATCATCTCCTGATTCATCTGGAAGTGTCCTACCGGTTTCCCGAACTGAGTCCTCTCCTGACAATATTGAACCGCTGTATCCAGACAGGCCTGAGCGAGCCCAACGCCCCCGGCGGCGCAAGACAGCCGAGTCTGATTCAGGGAGGAGAATACGATCTTGACGCCGTCACCCAACTGCCCCAAGAGGTTCTCTTTGGGAATCTTGGCGTCCTCAAAGAAGATCTCTCCGGTAGGAGACGAGCGGGTCCCCATCTTGTCCAGAGGTCGTGTGGTCACCCCGGGAGTGTTCTTGAGTTCCACGAGAAAGGCGGACATTCCCTTACTGCCCGCATCTCGATCGTGATATGCATAAAGAACGCAGAGATCGGCCACTTGGGCGTTGGTGATCCAGGTTTTGGATCCGTTGATGAGAAAATGATCCCCTCGATCCAAGGCAGTGGTCTTCATGGAAAGGACATCGGATCCCGCGTTGGGCTCGGTGATCCCGAAGCATCCGAACCATTCCGCGGAGATGAGCTTGGAAATATACCGTTCCTTGAGAAGGTCGCTTCCATATCTATAGATGGTGAAGGCAGTCCCGCAGCTCTGCATATTGAAGATGACCCGAATGGAACTGCTTGCCCTGGCGATCTCCTCGGTGATGATGGTCTGGGCCAGATGGCCCATGTTGGTGCCCCCATACTCCTCCGGAAGGATGCACCCGAAGAACCCCAACTCACCCATTTTCCGAATTACTTCTTCAGGGAAAACGTGTTCTTCGTCCCATTGGTCCGCATAGGGAGCGATCTCCGTCTCTGCGAACTTCCGGGCCATATCTTGCACCGCTTTCAATTCGTCGCTCAGTTCGAAGTCCATTGAAATCCCTCCGCTAGTGAGAAATTAGTCTCCTGGGTCTCGCAGATCCCCCCGATTCTCTCCGTTTCCTGTATTTGGTCCGCAGAAAAGGGGGGAGGCCTCGGATGCCGAACGGAGCCCCGCTCAAAGAGCGGGTAGGATCATTATCCTGGACACATGATGCCAATTCCAGAGGGGGGACCGTAGGGAACGGGTCTGCCCTGGAAAAGTTTCGCAACCATTGAGCAGAAAAGAAAAAAACACCTCCCTTCCCCAAAACCTGCTGCTCAAAGTCTGAACCCGGTTTATATCCAACCCCGCGTGAGCTGTCAATCCCTGTAGAGCTACTCAGTTTTCCTTCGGACTCCCTCCCATGGATTGCATCCGGAGGGGCTTCCGTTTAGCATAGAGAAATCCGGAAAGAGGTCTAAGATCCGCTTGGAGGTGCCCCATGATTCGAGAGACGCAACTTATCGCATTTCTCAAAGATGCTCCCGGAGAGTTGGCCAAGATGTGCGGGGTGCTGAAGGCCAAGAGGATCAACATCCTGGCCATGAGCATTCAGAATGCCGAGGACTACTTGCGTGGGCTCTTCAAGGCTCGAGAGATTACAGGAAGACGCATTGCCCCTGCGGCCAATTATGGCTCCGTCATCCGAGATTCGGAGGACTATTCGGTCATCCGTTTCGTGGTGGAGCGGGATCAAACCGATCAAGCTGTCCGGGTCCTCCGGGAGGCTGGTTATGTTATCGAGACCACACCTGTACTTATGATAGTACTAGACAATAAACCCGGGATGCTCGGGACCATGGCCGAGACATTTGCCAAGGCCTCCATCAACATCAACTATGTCTATGGCTCCGCCTTAAGCGGAGCGGAGAAGTCCCTCTTTGTGGTCCATATCAAGGAGGAGGACCTGGAGAGGGCGGCTGGGCTATTTTCAATGAAATAGCACAACCTTATTCCCTTGGTGTTTATAAATTTCTTTAGACCGGCTCGAAGGCCTTAATGGTCTCCAGATGTCGAAGCATCTGTAGATAGAGCCGGTCACGTTTTCGCAGAATCTCCTGTTCGCTTCGTCCTCCGTAGTCGTAAATCCCTCTGGATGTGGACGCCCCCAGGTGTCCTTGGCTGACCTTGGTCTCCAAGAATGCGGATTTCCGTCCAGCCGCCAGTTCGATGTCCCTGACGAGACGAAGGCCGGTAAAGTCCAGACTTTGCACGACCCCCACCACCGGGAGCCGGACCCCCAGACTGGTCTTGACGGCCAAATCGATCTCCTCCGGGGTGGCCCAGCCCTTCTCCAACATCTCCAGGACCGCCTGAATAATGGCGAACTGGATGCGATTGACGATGAAGCCAGGGACGAACTGACTCATGACCACGGGACGCTTGCCCAACCGGGAGAGTAGACTGGCGGTGAATTTCACGGCATCGGGTGATGTAAGGGGTCCGGGGACGACCTCCACCAGCGGAATGATCTGGGGCGGAGCAAACCAGTGGGCCACCACCAGACGCCGAGGGTCTTTGAGGCGGACGATCCCGAATATATCCAGAGAGGAGGTATTGCTCGCCAGGATGGTATCCGCAGGAGTGAGGGACTCCAGCTTCTCGAAGATCTCGCGCTTAAGATCAGGGACCTCGAAGACGGCCTCGATGACGAAATCCGCCCCAGGTCGGAGGGCCTCTTCCAGGTTTGTGGTGGGGTGGATTCTCTGGAGGACCAGATCCACTTCCTCCTCAGGGAGCATCCCATGCTCTGCAAGGAGCTCCAAGCTCGAGGCCGCCTTGCGGAGAGCATGATCCAGGATCTCGGGGTCCGTATCCACCAATCCCACCTCGAGACCTCCTTGAGCAAAGACCTGAGCAATTCCGTGACCCATGGTCCCCGCCCCGACGACCACTACCCGCTTTGCATCCTTCATCTCCATGACCGCCTCCTCTGTCACCAATGTTCCCTCAATCTTCCAAGACGTGCAATAGCCTCTTTCAAGGTCTTCTCCTTCTTGCAAAAACAGAAGCGGACTTGGGATTCCCCCAACTCGGGACGAGAGTAAAAGCTGCTCCCGGGCACTGCGGCAACCCCCACCTCTTTGACCAGCATCTCGCAGAACTCCACATCGTTGCGGAATCCCAAGGGAGTGATGTCCGTCATGATATAGTAAGCCCCAAACGGTCGGAAGACCCGGAAGCCCGCCGATTCCAGACCTTCCAGGAGAAGATCTCGCTTTCGTGCATAGTCCTCCCTGAGCGTGCGGTAATAGTCCTCGCCCAAACCCATGGCGAGCACCCCCGCCTCCTGCAATGGGGCCGCAGCGCCCACTGTCAGGAAATCGTGGACTTTCCGGACAGCTCCGGTGAGGTCTTTAGGTGCCAGAATATAGCCAATTCGCCACCCAGTGACGCTATAGGTCTTGGAGAGGCCGTTGATGACCATGGTCCGCTCCCGCATACCGGGGATGGAGGCGATGGAGATGTGCTTGGCCCCATCGTAGAGGATATGTTCATAGATCTCATCGGTGATGGCCACCACATCCCAGCGCCGGCAGAGCTCGGCGATCCTCTCGAGCTCCTCCTGGGTGAAGACCTTTCCCGTTGGGTTGTGAGGGCTATTCAGCACGAATGCCCGGGTACGGGGTCCGAAAGCAGCCTCCAGCTCCGCTGGTTCTATATGCCAATCCGGTGGATGAAGGGTGACATATCGGGGCAACGCGTCGCAAAGGATGGCGTCGGGGCCGTAGTTTTCATAAAAAGGTTCGAAAATAATGACTTCATCGCCGGGATCCACCACAGCCAGCAAGCAGGCAATCATGGCCTCGGTGGATCCGCAGGTCACAGTGATCTCCTCCTCAGGGTCGTAGTCGACCCCGAGATACCTGGAGACCTTACGGGCAATGGCTTGTCGGAAACGAGGAGACCCCCACGTGATGGCATACTGGTTGTAGTCGGCGTCGATGGCGGCCTTGGCAGCCTCCTTCAAGGCTTGTGGAGCGGGAAAGTCAGGAAACCCTTGGGCCAGATTAACCCCTCCATATTTCACGCACAGCCTGGTCATATCCCGAATGACGGATTCTGTAAATCTGGAAGCCTTTCGAGATCCTCTGGGCTTTTGCATTGCCTTCTCCATTGCGGTGTTGGGAGTGTGCTTTGAAGACTTCTTTCTCAAGAACCGGCGTCTTAAATGAGGGAAATTACCATTCCCGACCGTTAAGATCAAGGCGGCTATGATCTTTCGCCCTTGTACGATTCTTGGACTTCATCCTGGTTTGCCTTTCTCCTGAGGCCATTGGATCCTTTTCCTCCGATACCTTTCAAAAGACTCCTTACACAGGGCGTGCTGTCCCTGAAGACTTCAGGTCCAAGAAACATGTGGGCATTAAATTCGGTGAGAGGGTCAGACGGACCGGGAAAGCCTTTGAATAGCTTGGTCGAGGCCGTCCAGGGTTAGGGGATACATGGGGAAGATCCTTCCAATGGCGGAGAGGGTGGGGTGGTGCCATCGGACACGCCAATTGGGATTGAGCCAGACGCAGCTTTTGAAATGGTCGGCGATGCGCTTCAGCCACACGATCCCTGGAGTCTCCGAGGAGGCCCCGTAGGAAATGGCCCCGTAGGGCGAGAAGAGCTCCTCAGGAGCCATCAAGGCGTCTCCTACAAGAATCACTTTGTAGTCCCCGTCTAGATTTTGAAGGAGGGAGCGAGTGGAGACGGCCTCCATTCGGGCCATATCTCGATAAACGGATTCATAGATGCAGTTGTGGAAGTAGTAGTACTGAAAGTCCCTGAAATGGGTGGAGGAGTTGGCTGCGGAAAAAAGGCGGCTGCAGAGTCGAGCGAAAGGGTCCATGGAGCCACCCACATCCATCAAAAGGAGCACTTTGACAGTATTCTTGCGGCTCTTCCTCCAGACGAGATCGATTTCGCCAGCATTGCGGCACGTCCGGTCGATGGTGGACTTCAGGTCCAGTTCGTCCTCCGGTCCCACCCTTGCCAGCTGACGGAGCTTTCGGAGGGCCACCTTGAACTGTCTTACATCAAGGGTGAGGTCGCTTCTGTAGTTTCGAAATCGGCGTTCCGCCGCCACCTTCAATGCAGATCGCCCGCCGCCTTGGCCTCCAATCCGGATCCCGGAGGGATGGGATCCGGAGTGACCGAATGGTGATGTGCCTCCCGTTCCGATCCAGTAGTGGCCGCCATCGTGTCGCTCGGTCTGCTCTCGAAGCCGACGCTCGAACTCCTCCAGGAGTTCATCGAGGCTCATCCGACGGAGTTCATCCAGTTCCTCCGGCGTCAGCCTCAATTCATTGCGGGGGTCTTGAAGCCACTCCAAAATCTCTTCGGTGACCTCTGGAGGGGTTTCGATCCCATGGAAATAGTCCTGAAATGCCTGGTCATACTGGTCGAAATGAGCCTCGCTCTTAACCAGCACGGCCCTCGCCAAGTAGTAAAAGTCCGTCAGGCTGGAATGGGCGAAATCCTTCTCCAGCGCCTCCATCAGGCAAAGCCATTCGGTGATGGAAACAGGGACTTTATATTTCCGAAGGGTGAAAAAGAAACCGATGAACACGTTCTCCCTCCGGGCCTTCGATCCCAAGTGGCGGAATGACCGAGTCCACGAGGCTACTACGAAGACCAGGAGCGACGCGGAAAGAGGGCCCGCTTGCCCTGGACGATCTCCTGGAGAAGAGCATAATCCTGCTCCTTCTTGATTAGGACGCCTGCGAAGGGTAGTTCCTTCTCCAGCTGCTCCGGGGAGACACCGCCAAGCTTCAGGGCCTGAACCCAGTCGATGAGTTCGCTGGTGGAAGGCTTTTTCCGGAACTCGTCGACCTCCCTCAGCCAATAAAACTTCTTCAAGACCGCTCGCAGAAGACGTCGATCCAGATCCGGATGATGAACNCGGACGATCCGTTCCATAAGAGGGGGATCGGGAAACTCAATATAGTGAAAGATGCATCTTCTGAGGAAGGCATCCGGCAGCTCCTTTTCTGAATTGCTGGTAATAACCACGATGGGACGATGTTTTGCCACAATGGTCTCATTCGTCTCCACGATATGGAAGCTCATCTCATCGAGCTCATGGAGGAGGTCGTTGGGGAACTCCAGATCGGCCTTGTCGATCTCGTCGATGAGCAAAACCACCTGCTCGTCGGATACGAAGGCCTCTCCTATCTTCCCCAGCTTGATGTATTGGGAGATGTCCGAGATGTCCCGATCACCAAACCGGGCGTCGTTAAGGCGCTGAACGGTGTCGTAGACATAGAGGCCTTCCTGAGCCTTGGTCGTGGATTTGATGTTCCAAACGATGAGGGGTTTGTTCAATCCTAGGGCGATGTTGTGTGCCAGAAGCGTCTTCCCCGTGCCCGGCTCCCCCTTGACCAGGAGTGGACGCCCTAAGGCAATACTCACATTGACGGCATTGCGGAGGGCCTCTGAGACGATGTACTTATGCGTACCCACAAAACGATCGAAGGAACCCAACGCATCCACGATTCGATCTCCAAACTCGGGGTTCTAATATTGACTTGGCCAAGGATATCCTACACGACAAGGATGTGTCAACGAGCCCTGTTTTGCCAGCATCCCAATGACTAGAGGCGGGATTTGCCTCTTGGTGTCGGTTTCTCTATGATGAGATCTCTATGATGAAAAAAGATGCGAGTATGTCCGAAGAGAAGATTCCCATAAAGGAGGGCCCGCCATGATTCTCCATAGGCGCTTCGTACGGCTCCGCCGGGGGATCTTTGTCGGGGCGTTGAGTTTCCTGGCCGTTGGGTATGCGACTGGTCAGGGCTGGGGAGAGAATCTAGAACGCTTCGTCAATTCCTTAGGGATGGAGTTCGTCTTGGTGAAACCGGGGAGCTTTCTTATGGGCAGCCCGGAGAACGAGCCGTATCGGGACTCGGATGAGACTCTCCATCGGGTGATCCTGACCCGGCCTTTCTATCTCCAGACCACGGAGGTTACTCAAGCTCAATGGCGGTCTCTCATGGGATCTAATCCTTCCCATGCCAAGAAGTGCGGCGGTGACTGTCCAGTGGAGCGGGTCTCTTGGTACGATTGCCAAAAGTTTCTCAAGAGGCTCAACTCCTTGGGGGACGGCCGTTACCGACTCCCCACCGAGGCGGAATGGGAATATGCCTGTCGTGCGGGGAAATCCACCGCCTACCCTTGGGGAGATCGAATCGACTGCACCCGCGCCATGTTTCGGAACAACACCCGACGGGGGACAGACAGCTGTGTGCCCTATGTCCGCTCCAAGGGCTTGCGACCCGACTCTCCGGCTCCTGTGAAGTCTTATCCGCCGAATCCTTGGGGAATCTTCGATATGACCGGAAACGTCTGGGAGTGGGTGGAGGATTGGTACGGCCCCTATCCGAGGAGCACTGTTAGAGATCCCAAAGGCCCTCCAAGCGGGAGCCAGAAGGTTCGGAGAGGGGGCAGCTGGTTCAAATTTGGATTCTATCTTCGCTGCGCCAACCGAAACCGATCCCATCCTGCGGTTCGATATCGGACCACCGGCTTCAGAGTGGTCCGTGAGTATCCCTGAATCCTTCTCCAGGATGGCGAAGCAGGTGAAAAGACCCGAAAACTTGGGTTTCAGGAAGACCTATCCCTCCGCTCCAACAACTGGTGTATGTTACGCACCCGTTGACTTAGGATTCGACACACATTGATGGGGATATCGGGAAACTGTTCCATGAGCCACCGAAAGGTCTTTCCGTGGATCTCCATCAGTTCGATATCCGTCTGGGAGACCACGGAAGCAGAACGAGGTTGGCGATCGAAGAGGGCCATCTCTCCGAAAAATCCCCCCGCTTCGATGGTATCGAGTAGAGTCTCCTCGGGTGTGTCTAGCCCTTTAAGCACTCTAAGGCTTCCCTTCATGACAAGATAGAGGACATCTCCACGCTCACCCTCCCGGACGATTACCACACCGGGACCATAGCGTCTTCGAGAGGCGATCCGTGCGATGGAGAGAAAATCCCTCACCTGAAGCTTCTCGAAGATGGGGACCTTTCGAAGGAGAAGGAGCGGCCAGAGAGGAGAGTGCTCCTCATCGAAAGGTCCTCCTTTCAATCTTCCCTTTGCCCACCTGTAGGCCTCTTTCACTTGGGGGTCTTCATGGTTGATGAGAGAGGAAAAAGGCCCCAAATCGGCCACCATATCGGGCTTCTCCCCTATAGCGAGGAGGACAAGCACTTGGGTCACCGTATCCTCCTGGTGAGCCAGGCGAAGAAGGACCTCGGGTGGTTCCTGGAAGGCGGGAAAAGCAAGCCCCAGTCTCTTTCGACCCAGGGCCACCTTCTCGCTTATGGGAATCTCCTCTAACAGCGGGATCAAACTCCTTCTGAGACCCGAGTGAAGGGAAGACTCTAGGGCCTCGATGGCGTTGTCCAGATCGCGGCGGTTTTTTGTTCGAAGGGCCCGGATGATGACAGGCATCCGCTCTTCAGTCTCCCCGAAGGCAAGGACGCGCAGAACCGTCTCGAGGATCTCCTGGTTGCGCTCTCGAAGGTGGTCTCGAAGGAGGGAGAGGGATTCCAGGTTTCCCGCTTTCTCCAACCCCATGAGAGAGGAAAGATTCTCATAGACCTTACGGAGTTCATGGTTGACGAACTGGGAGAAATCCAGAGGACGGGCTTCCTGATCCTCCAAGATTCGGATCACGGCCTCCCGGACAACCCGGGAGGGAGAAGCCAAGGCGGCGATCAGAGTCGACTTTGCCTCCTCACCCATCTCTCCAAGAAGTTCGGCAGCCCGTTCCCGAATCCGGGGGTCCTCATCGGCGAGACATGGGGTAAGGGTCTGAGGGGAGAGTCTTTCATCGACTTCCGCTACAAGCTCCAAGGAGGCCAGGCGAACCTCTGGATCCGGATGCCGAAGCAACCGATGGGCCAGCCCTATGGCATGGGAATCCCGAGCTTTTGCCAAGCCCCTCAACGCGGCAGCGAGGGTCTTAGGATCTCCCTTTTCGATCCACTCTTCCAAAAGGGAATGGAAGAATGGGTCTCCAGTCTCAGCAAGGATCTCCACCACGATCCTATGTTCCCGTGGTTCTTTTTCCTGCAAGATGGATTGAATCCCGGAGCGGAATCGCTCCACCGCTTTCTGGTCGCCTGACCGATAAAGGCCAATCAGGGATCGAGCTTTGACCAAAGGGTCGGGGTGGTCCATGAACCCTTCCAGGTACTCGAGCTCCTGAGAGGGTCTTAACCGAGCGAGCACATCCAAAATGTCGGCTAACACTTTGGGCGAAGCTTCCGGGGCAGCGGCCTTAAGGATCGGGACCACTTCCTTGGACACCCCCTCATCCAAGAGTCCGAAGACCCTGCTCCGCACGGAATCGGGGGCTCTGAGTGCGGCGTCCGCCAGAGAACCCCCCCAGCCTTGGGGACGAATTTGCGCCAGCAATTCTGCACATAGGATCACCACCTCGGGATCTTTCTCTTGGAGTCCCTTTCGAAGGGTCTCCAACGTCCGTGCATCGTTGAGGAGCTCCCGAAAGTGGATCTCCTCCAGCTTCTGCCAGTCGATCTGCCTCTCCATGAGGGCTTGGACAACCAAGGAGGGGTATCGGCGCTTGATCATGACATTGGCGCTGACCCATAAAATCACAAAAGGTGCGGCTACCAGTGAGAGGAGGTGCGGATCCATCGTCCCCTTGAGGAGAACGAGGAGCCCGGATCCCGAAAGCTTAGAGGCGCGGACGACCGTGCCTCGAAGGAAGACACGGATGGTCTGTCGAATCCTGGGTGGAAAAAAGTGATAGAGCACGGCGCGTGCCGGATTATTCAAGGTAAGCTTGAGAGTCTCGGTGCTGAAACGGGCATACATGGCAGAAAGAAGGTCAAAACGGAGGAAGAGGACCGAAAAAGCCAGAAAATAGTTGATAGGATGCAGAAGAAGACTCCTTCCCACCCCCAGCCGTGTAAGGATCCGTCCCGAGAAGAGGAGGGCGAAAAATATCCACGTGTTGTATGCGGAGCGGAACAAGCCGAAGAAATGGAGGGTCTCCTTTTCGCTGGCGTAGGTATGGTCCACCACCACGTTGAACTGGAAGGTCAAAAAAGGAAGGATCAGATTGGGAACCGCCATGATGATGATCATATATCGTAGAAAAGGTGAAGTCTTGGCGTATTGGATCACTTCTCCAATCATGCGGGCGAGCCCCCGTTTTTCGGCCTTTCTGCCCCAAGCGGTCTTAGGTTGGATAGGGGCCTTTACGACCCATTCAAGACGCTCGTTTAGAGCGGTCACCAGGACCATCCCGCCCACGAAGATCCACAGAAGATTGTCCGCTCCCACCCATCGCGCTACTTTTCCTGTGAACAGACTGCCCAGCACCGTCCCCAAGATTCCGCCAGCGCTGATCAACGTGAAGAGCCGTTTGGACTGTCGACTTGTGAAGAGATCGTTAAGGATATCCACGAACAGAAGGGGGAGGATGCTGACCGCTGAAGCCTTGAGCATGTAAAGGAGGGGGTAGAGGAGCGGCCAGTGAAGCCCCATAAGCCATCGAACCAGGCTCACCGCCGAGGCGAAGAAGAGCAAGACCCCGCTAAAGACCCGGGTAGTGGGAAGCCGGCCCATAACCACCCCGAGGCCGTTCATGAGGAGGAAGACGACCATGGTATTGAGAAAGATCACCATGGGGAGATACTCTACTCCGTATCGTTTGAGGAAAGCGGCCTCGGAGAAATTTGTCAGCAGAATTGTGCTGACTTTCATGAGGAATTGCATAGAGATTACCCACAGGAGGAGTTTCACTTCCTGCGGGTAGACATTGAAGGTCCGCAACAGGACATGTCGCATGGAGAAAGGCCTCTTGGGGCGAGGCATCGTCTTGGCCCCACACCGTAGCGGGAAGCCACTCAACAGTCGGCAGGCGCATCCATTTCCGCATAAAACCGCTCGATGGTCAAGGATCAAAGCGGAGGAGGATTTACATCCCAGGAAGGCTCGCGGTAAAATTGACATTGGATTGAAGGGACTCCAGTTTACCTTGCTCAGATGCAAGAGCCTTGCAAAGACTTTCTTTTTTTGCCGTAGGAGGATCCTTGAAGAATCGCGCGAGGGGGAAGGGGAGAGTCCTCTCCGCCCGTGAGCGGGTTCGGACCTTTCTCGATCTCTTTGGATATACGGACAATGTCCTGATCCTGATCAATCCCGATCCGGACTCCATGGCCAGTGCCTTCGCCCTGAAGAGACTCCTCTGGAATCAAGTTCAAAAGGCGCTTATTGCCTATATCGGAGAGATCCAGAGGCTGGAAAACCAGGCCATGATGGAGCTCCTTCGGATTCCCATGATTCGGATCAATCAGGTGGACCTGGAATATTTTAATCGGAGGGTGCTCGTCGACTCTCAACCGGACCACCACGAGACCTTCACCCGTTTCAACTACGACGCCATCATCGATCACCATCCCCTGCTTAAAGACTGGGATGCATCGTATGTGGACATCCGACCGGCCTATGGGGCTACGGCGACTCTCCTCATCGAGTACCTTCGAGGTGCGGGGATCAAACCGTCCATGAAACTGGCCACGGCTCTGCTCTATGCCATCAAGGTGGATACAGACAATTTCGAGAGGGGAGCTACCGAGGAGGATGTCAAGCAGTTTCGATATGTCTTCCAGTACGCGAACCTTAATCTGTTGAGAAAGATCGAGCGGTCGGAGTTGCGATTGAGCGATCTTCATTATTTTCGGACGGCCTTGGAAGGAATGTTCTTGATGAAAAAGGGCATTTACGCCCACCTGGGAGACGTGGAGACTCCGGACATCTGCGTTCAGATCGCCGACTTCTTCATGAAGGTTCACGGGATGGGATGGAGCTTCGTCTCGGGAATCTATCGAGGAAAACTTGTCATCATCCTTCGTAGCGACGGCCTACGCAAAGACGCGGGAAAATTGGCTGCACGGGCCTTCGGCAACCTGGGTCCTGCTGGCGGACACAAAGGAGCGGCCCGTGCGGAGATCCCCTTGGAAGTCCTTCGCGAGCGAGGGATAGGCCAGCAAGACGGAGCCCTGGCTGCTTTTGTGCGCTCAAGGATTCGCTCCTAACCCCGTCAAGGCCGCTCTCTCTCTCTCCAAGCCACGCTGCCATATGCTTGAAGGTCTCATTACCCTTGTGTGTCTTGAGGACCGAGGGGGTGGAGGACCTCCTTGTCGTCCATATTTCCAAAAAAATGCCTACCCCCCCTTGCAACCTATCAACGGCGACTTATATTTTTAGCAAAACAGGTCAGAGTTCGGGAACTGGACGCTGGATGGAAAGGCCTTTGCGGAAAGCAGATCCCTGGGGAGCGAAGAACATTTTCCTCAAAGGTGGTTGGGATCCTGTTCCTCTCATGTCCCCCTCTTTGCATCTTCCCGGCTGTCCAACCTTTTTGAGAGACGGCCTTCACTATCCCTAGTAAGGAGGTGCGTAACGATGAANGTGAAACCCCTGCATGACCGAGTGCTCATCAAAAGGATCGAGGAGGAGGAGAAGACCAAGGGTGGCATCATCATTCCGGACACGGCCAAGGAGAAGCCCATTCAGGGCAAGGTCATTGC
>MTPG01000091.1 GCA_002010915.1 Desulfarculaceae bacterium JdFR-97
CACGGTTGGGCAGGGGGGCTATTTCGTCCATATCGTCGTTTCGTCTGTTTCGTCTATTTCGTCTATTTGGTCTTGGTTGGGTAGGGGAGGCTATTTCGTCTATCTGGTTGATTTCGTCCATCTCGTTGATTTGGTCTATTTGGAAGGGGGGCGGTGAAGTTGCCCCTCTCCGATAGAGGCAAAGATCCTCCATCTGGGCAAGCATTTTCATCCATCGAGTGCGCCACGCCCCGTCCCGCTGAAGGGGGACGGGGCGTACATAAAATTAGTTAGACTTTTCCTCACGGGAGGGTGACCCATCCGCCCTTGGCGGAAAAGGCTAGAGGCACGAGCCTGGAGGTGAGCGGCGTGGAGTCCGTCAGAGGCGGAAAATCCACCAAAGGTGGAAAATGGACGAGATAGACGAAACAACGCTCATTTTCATGATTGCTGGGTGCCACGCCTCCAAAAGCGGGGCATGAAAGTTAAGGCCGATAGACTGGAATCACATAGGGTCCTTCAGGAATCACGGCCAGCCGCCCATCGCCTCTCTCTTCCACGGCCTTTGCAAGAGCCTCTTGCAGAGACTCGATTACGTTGACACCTGTAAGCCTTCTTTCCTCAGGGGTGAGTCCCTCGGTGTAAAGATGGATCTTCCCCCTCCGCATGGCCTTGACCTGCATCTCGGTCTGCCACTCGTCCACAAGGGCGTACTGCTTCGGATAGAGCTCTTCCATGAACCCGTCCGGCCCCAGTTGAACCAGGCGCCTCTGGGCGTCAATGTACTCGGGTGACCCCATTCCCTCGTCGCATCGGGATACGATGAATAGGTCCCCCCCGGGGACCAAGATGTCAAGAGGAGATACCATCCCCTTGACGGTCTGATAATAGGTGCGGTCCAGGGGGTATCCCGCGCTGGTGGTCACCACGGTGCGGAAGCGTCGGTGCACCGGCACCTCGGCATAGGGGCGCATGAACTCCACGGCGGCCAAGTGACTTTGGACGACTTCTCCAAAATTGACGAACGCCAAACGCCTGTTCTCGTCCAGGACGGTATTGATGGCCAGGGCCCCTCCGAGCATCTTCACAACATGGACCTGCTCCTCATGGAGGGGGTTGCCTTCTAAGACACAGTTGGCCGAAGCCGGATCCTCCAGAAATCGGGCCGTGTGGAGATGAGTGATGGTCTCCTTGTGAGCGACCCCAGGGGTAATGATCTTCCTGCCTCCAGAGTAGCCCGCCATAAAGTGGGGTTCCACTAGGCCCACGACAATGCGCAGGTCTGCCTCCACGAAACGCCGGTCCAAAAGGACCCGGGTCCCCCTAGGAGTGGTCCCCAGCTCCACNTGCATCTCGTCATCTCTGGCATCATGATTGAAAATCCGAAAGGTATTGAGGATGGCCTCGTCGCCTCCCACCAGTTCCAGGAGTTCCTTGCCTTGGTTGGGACGATGGAGGCCTGTGGCCACCATGAGGGTGATCTGTTCGGGCCGCATCCCCCTCTGCAGGAGCTCTTCCAGCAACTCCGGAAGGACCCATCCATTGGGGACAGGCCGGGTGATATCGCAAAGGAGGATGCACACTCGTCGTTTTCCCCGCACCTCCTCGGCCAAGGGTCGGCATCCCACGGGACGTTTCAGGGCCTGACGGACCGCCGAGCGGGGGTCCTCCAGGATCGGCATGGGTGGCTTTCGGATGACCTCCACATCCCAGGAATCCGGAAGCCAGAGGTCCAATCCGAACCTCCCGTAGAGCATGTGAATCTCCATGGGACCACTCCTCACGAAATCGCTCGGGCCTCGGGCCTGCGGAGGATCCGAGGGTTCGACAGAAAGGCCGCCACAAGGCAGCAAAGGGCCAGGATGATCAAGGGGACTCTATAGGATCCGAACAACACCACCAGCCACCCGCTCAACCATCCCGAGATGACCCCGGCCCACACCTTGGCCGTATAGGTCAACCCGTAATTGGTGGTGGCATATCGGGCCCCATAGTAATCACCGATGAGGGCGGGGTAAAGGGCGAAGGGGGACCCTCCAAGCAGGGCCGAGAGAAAGACGATGGTCACGAACAGCACGGGCACATGCCCCATGAACACAAGCCCCATGATTGCCAGGCCCAACAGGGTATAGAAAGCCGTCATGGTCCGCTCCCTGCCTATCCGGTCCGAGACCGCACCGGCCAACACGCGGCTGAGCCCGTTCCCCAAGGGGAAGAGGATGAGCACCCATCGGAAATACTCTTGGGGCATCCCGAACTCCTTGGCCAGCATCTTCATTTGGGCACCGAACATAAGCACAATGGAGATGGTGAAAATGAAAGAAAAGTAGATGAGGGGCCATTGGTAAGTCCGAAGCATCTCCAAGGGACGATAGGCATCAACCCTCGCCTCCTTGGAGTCCATTGCTCCCCTTCTCTGGGTCTCCTTCTCTTCGGGTGGATAGTGAAAGAGCACGCCCAAAGGGAGCAGGAAGGCCCACATGGCCATGCCCAAAAGGAGGAAGGTCTTTCGGAACCCTATGGAGGCCAGCATCTGCTCGATACCCACGTTGAACAAAGCGGTTCCCGCCCCGAACCCGAAGACCACCAGGCCTGTGGCCAGGCCACGACGGTCGGGGAACCACTTGATGGCGCTGGCTGTGGCCACCCCATAGAGAGCTCCCACACCCAGACCCCCCAGACCGTAGAGGAGGTAGAGGTGCCAAGGCTGGGTGACAAAGGACGAGATCACAAAACCCGCACCTACCAAGACCGCCCCGATAAGGGAGACCTTCCTGGGGCTGATGGTGTCGGCCAGAAACCCCGAGAAGGGCTGGACAAAAGTGGCAAGGTTGAAGACCGTGAAGGTCATGCCCAAAGCAGCCGGGCTCCACTGAAGTTCCTTATGGATGCTGTAGGCGAAGAGGAACCAGGAGTATTGGTAGATGCTGATGACCATCATGACCGAGACGGCCACAGCGATGACGAGCCAACGAAACCGCAGGTAGAGGTTCAGGGCGGCGTTCATGGAATCCTCCGATGCGACCCCACAGGAATCAGCGGCTGGGAGTTCGGAAGGATCTTGCACGGGTAGAGGAAAGACGCCGTCTAGGAATCACTCCCCCGGACGGCGAGGTGGAGAGTCGTTTCCTTAGCAGGGACTCCCCCAGTATACATCCCGCATCAACTGGCTGATGTGCATCACCCGGGTGGAAAGCCCGGCCCGTCGCACCCCGTAGCTCAACTGGATGCAGCAACCAGGACACTCGGTGATCAGCACATCGGCCCCTGTGCGCTGGACATTCTCCATCTTGCGGTCCAGCACCCGCATGGACTGCTCGTAGTGCAGGATGTTGTACGAGCCTGCAGCACCGCAGCAGCGATCCGCCTCGGGAAGCTCCACATACTCCACCCCGGGCATCCCCTGCAGCACGGCTCTCGGCTCCTTGACGATCCCCTGGTAGCGGCAAAGGTGGCAGGGATCATGGAAGGTCACCTTCAGGCTCCGGGAGACCCGTGCAGGGATCTCTTCCGGCATATGGGCACTGACGAACTCGCTGAAACCTTGAACCCGTTTGGCCAGGGCCTCAGCCCGCTTCCGATTGGCGGGGTCGTCCTCGAACAGCTCCTCGTAGTCCTTGAGCATGGCCGAGCAGCTGGCGCATTCGGTCACGATGAGGTCCACATTCATGGCCTCCAGGATGTCCATGTTCTTTCTGGCGATCTTGCGGGCGGCCTCCAGGTCTCCGTACCCGTAGGCTGGAAGCCCGCAGCAGCAGTTGTCGGCGATTCGAAGCTCAGCACCCAGCTTGACCAGGACGTCCACTGTGGCCTCGCTCACGTGAGGGAGGACGAAGTTGAATCCGCAGCCCACGAAGTACCCGATGCGCATGGAAGGATTAGAGGGGGAAAGGGTGAGCTCACCGACTCGGTCGCGGAAGAACCGCATGGGGAGTCTTTCGATGATCCCCTCGGCCTTGTCCAGGTCCTTCCCAAACCACTTGAGGATCCCCAAGGCCTTCACCAACTTGGTCATCCCGGAGTTCTTCCCCAGAGCACCCAGCCGCACATACTTGGCCATCCTGGCCTGGTCGGGAAGGAGGCGGTGAAAGAGAAAGGTCATTATCTTGGGCTGGCCCACCTGCCGCATATACTCGGCACGGCCACGGATCACGTTCTTGTCGGTACGCACAGCAGGGAAGCAATTGGCCACGCAGGTCCTGCACAAAAGACACTCAAACAGCGGGTCTTTGAGCTCTTTGTTGACCTCCAGTTTCCCTTCGATGAGCTTCCTTACATGAGCATTGTGCCCTCGGGCCACGGAGCGCTCATCTTTGGTAATGTCGAAGATGGGGCAGACCGCTTGACAGAACCCGCATTTATTGCACTTGGACACCTCGTCGTAGACGCTCAACAATTCCTTGCTGGAATCCATGCCCGAAATTCCTCCATCCTTGACCGACCCTTCCCCGGAGATTTCCCCCTCGGCCCGTCCCACTACCGGGATGACTGCCCAATATGGCGAGCCCGGGAAAGGATTCGGGATCCTTAAATTTAAAAGAGAGGGGGCAGGACCCCTTTGGGGTCGAGCTTCGCCTTGATGGGGGACAGGACCAACCGCTGAATCTCCTCCTTCACCCGTGGGCCCCACAATTCCAAGACCTTCCTGGGGCCGAAAAGAGGGTTGGCGGTCCCTCCCAGCTCCTCTGCCGTACGTCGGATCCGACCCATCCACTGGATGAGAGCCCCCTCCTCCAAGGCCGCCCCGTAAAGACAAAGGACCCCGGTCCCGCACAACAGGGCCCCCTTGAATTGAAGGCCCATCTCCTTGGCCACTTCATGGGCCCTCTGGAGAGCTTCCGGGCCCCGAGTGAGCGGAACGGCCGCTCGAACACCGACCAGCGTGCCATCCACTTCTGGGGGATCCACCGAATCGCCAAGGGCACCCTTGAGCGCTCCGCGTTCCATGGAGACTTCACAGCGCCCTCCGCGCTGCCGAACCATCTCGGCCAAGTCCCTATGCTGACGCTCTACGGCCTTGGGATGCCCCTCAAAGACGGCAAGGAGCCGGACTTCCCCATCGTCGGTCCGGGGGAAGGCCACTAATGCAGAGGGGATCAACACCGAGGCGAGGAGGTCCTCTTGGATGCCTTCCAGTTCCTCCACCCCCGGGAGGTCCGCTGTGCAAAGGCAGGCCGCCTCGGCCACAGGGTAGATCCGGGTGGCGATGCGCGTCACGATGCAGAGGCTCCCGGCCGAGCCGATGAGGAACTTGGTGATATCGTATCCCGAGACATTCTTTACGGTCACTCCCCCGAACTTGAGGGCCTGACCCTGTGCGTCCACAGCCTCCACCCCAAGAGCCAGATCTCGAAGGGTGCCATAGAGGAGCCTCAAGGGGCCGCTCATGTTGGCGGCATAGATCCCCCCGAGGGTGGCTCTTCGGGCCGCAGGCGGATCCAAGGGAAGAATGAAGCCGCGCCCCGTAGCTGCTAGTCTCTCGTTGAGGGCCTCAATCCCCATACCGGCCTGGACGACCACGTTGAGGTTCTTCTCGTCCAGAGAGACCACTTGGGAAAGGCCCGTCATATCCACCACGATGTCCACCTTCTCGGGGACCCGGCCGACCCCCAACGAGGTCCCCCCTCCCACAGGCATCACCCGGAGGCCTTCCCTGGAGGCCCGTTTCATGATCTCTCGGAGCTGGTGCTCGCTTTCAGGCCGCTCCACCCGTCCGATCACCACACCGCTTGCCTCGAGCGCCTCCACACCCCCTCTATTGTTGTGCTCCGCCATCTTGACTCCTTCCTCTCTGCATCCTCCACCCTACGCTGCCGCCACAATGTCGTCGGGGATCACCTTTCCCGGGTTGCAGAGGTTGGACGGATCCAAGGCCTCTTTGATGGCCTTCATGGTGCGGAGGTCCTCTTTGGAGAAGATGAAGTGCATTTCGTGCATCTTCTCCGTGCCGATACCGTGCTCTCCGCTAATGGTCCCGCCCAGATCAGCACAGATCTTCATGATCTCGGCGCCCGCCTTGTGGACCCTCTTCAGCTCGTCCTCGTTGCGGGCGTCGAAGAGGATCAACGGATGGAGATTCCCGTCACCAGCATGGAACACATTGCCGATGGGAAGATCATACTTCCGGGAGATCTCCTTCACGGCCGCCAAGGCCTCGGGCAGTCGGGTCCTTGGGACCGTGGCGTCGCAGACCAAGTAACTGGGCCTGAGCCGTGCCACTGCTCCGAACGCCCCCTTCCGACCCGCCCATAGTTCGGCGCGTTCGGCGTCGTCCTTGGCCTTCCGGACGCTGACCACCCCGTTTTTCTGGCACAGATCCATGATCTTCTCCGCCTGCTCCTCCATTCCGTCGGCCAGCCCGTCCAACTCGATGATGAGGACCGCCTCGGCATCCCGGGGATAGCCCGCGTGAACCGAGTCCTCCACCGCCTGGATGACCAGATTGTCCATGATCTCAAGAGTGGCCGGGATGATCCCCTCGGCTATGATGTCGGATACGGTCTGCCCCGCGGCTTCCAGCGACTGAAAGATGGCCAACAGGGTGATGACCCGCTCGGGCATCCGCATGATGCGAACCAGGATCTTGGTGGCGATCCCGATGGTCCCCTCGGAGCCCACCAGCAATCCCATGAGATCGGGCCCGGGCGCATCCCAATGAGGGCCCCCGAACCAGACCACCTCACCGTTGGGGAGGACCACCTCGGCCCCGAGTACGTGATTGCTGGTGACCCCGTACTTGAGGCAGTGAGGACCGCCCGAGTTCTCCCCTACGTTTCCCCCCATGGTTGAGACTTTTTGGCTTGCAGGATCCGGCGCATAATAGTAGCCGTACGGGGCAAGGGCGTTCTGGAGCGTCAGATTGTAGACCCCGGGCTCCACCAGCGCCGTCCGATTCTTGAGGTCGATCTTCAGGATCCGGTCCATACGGCAGATGTCGATGATGATGCCGCCGTCTCGAAGGATGGTCCCGCCGCTCAAGTTGGTTCCGGATCCCCTGGCCACATAGGGGACCTTCAGCTCATTGGCCACTTTGACGACCCGGCTTACCTCCTCGGTGGATCGTACGAAGACGACCACGTCCGGGAGCCCAGTGAATAGGGAGGCATCGTAGTCGTAGACACTCAGGGCGGCCCTGTCCTTGAGGACGTTATCCTTGCCCACGATGGCCTCGAGCCGAGAGATCAACACCCTTCGATCAGCCATCTGCACCCTCCGATTTGGATTCCCTCCCCCGGAAGACCCAGTCTACCCGAGGTGTATACCCCGCACGCAGTATTTCCCCCACGCCGAGGGAAGTCAACGGGGTTCCCGGCCGGAGGGACGCGCCCCGGAGCTCGGGACACGTCCCCGGAGGGCTATTTCCCTTGCCTGCGCTTGCGCTCCTTGGCCTCGATCTCTTCCACCATCTGAAGGATGGTCTTGGCGTTTTCGTAGACCGGGGTGTCCACCATTTTCCCTTTGTAGGAGATGGCGGCGAGGCCTTTGGCCAGCGCCTCCTTCTCGAAGGCCTCCACCACGCCTTTGGCCCACTCCACATCCTCTGGAGGGGGGGTGTAAAGCCGATGAGCTGGCTCGATCTGGCTGGGATGGATGAGCATCCGACCCTCGTAACCCAGCGTCCGCCCCTCCAGCGTGTTCTTCTCAAAGGCCTCCATGTCCTTGAAGGCCACGAAGGGATAGTCGATGGCCACGCAACCGGCGGCCCGAGCAGCCACCGCCGTATGAGCCCGGGCGTAATGGAGCTCCGTCCCCTCGGTGGTGAGCATGACCCGCATATCTTTGGTGTAATCTACAGCACCGAAAATCAACGAGTTGACCCGAGGGCTGGCGATGGCCGATTCATAAGCGTGAATGACTCCTTTGGCAGTTTCGATGAGGAGTTGCACCTTGACGGACCCTACGGGAAGCCCCCTCCGTTGCTCCAGCTCCTCCAACTTCCAATCCAATCTCTTCACATGGTCCGGTCCCCCACACTTGGCCAGACAGACTCCGTGGAGCCCTTCGTGGACCACGGCCTCCAGGTCGTCGTTGGTAAGCAGGGTCTCCCAGTTATTGATCCGAACGTAGATTTCGGCTCCGCTCTCACCAGCCGCCTTGAGATTGGCCCGAACGATCTCACGTGCCTTGGGCTTTTCAGCGGGAGGGACAGAGTCCTCCAGGTCCAGGGTGATGATGTCGGCCTCGATGGTAGGGGCCTTGGAGACCATCTTCTCGTTGTTCCCGGGGATATAAAGGACAGATCTCATCACGGGCATGACGATACCTCCTTGTTCGCAAATGGGGTTTTCCGGGTTGAATCTCTGCCTTGGGGTTGGGGTGCCCCATCCCCTCTTCGTGGCCCGTCGAAGCCCCTCTGGGGCACCGCCCGGGTCCTTTCTACAGGCCGAGGAGACGCTTCACCGTGGGGGCGATGTCGTCCGGCTGGTCCACAACATGGGCCCCGGCCTCCTTCAGCATCTGGATCTTGTCCTTGGCAGAGCCCTTGCCCCGCTCGATGATGCTGCTGGCGTGAGAGAAACGCATCCCTGGAGGAGCCCAGGCCCCGGCCACGAATATGACGAAGGGCTTGGTGAACCGGCCCTCGGCGATGGCCTGGGCGGCCTCCTCCTCGTGGGACCCTCCGATCTCTCCGAAGACCGCCACGGCCTTGGTCTGGTCGTCCGCCTCGAAGAGCTCCAGCAGCTCCCCCATGGATATGCCCGTGACGGGCTCCGTCCCCACGTGGACCACGGTGCTCATTCCCAGTTCGGCCTCCCGAAGTACCCAAGGGATGGTCCCGGACTGACCTCCGCTGCGGGATATGACCCCGACGGGACCGGGACGATAGACCTCGCGTGCCCATCGGGCGTTGCCTCCCAGCCATCCCAGGACGGCCTTCTCAGGCGTGAGGATCCCGATGCTGCCTGGGCCCAGAATCTTGGCCCCCGCATTTTTGGCAACATACATCATCTCCAGGATGTCATGTAGGGGGACTCGTTCCACCGGACTGACGATGAATTTGACCCCCGCCTCAATGGCACCGATGACGGCGTCCCGGAGTGCCGGACCGGGAACGAATGTGACGGCCGCATCGATGGGGCCATGTTTCTCCACGGCCTCTTCCACAGAGTCATAGACCGGGATCCCGGCCACCTCCATGCCGCCTCTTCCAGGTGTGGATCCCGCCACCACGTTGGTGCCGTACTCCTTCATATAGGCGGCCCTCAAGGACCCTTCCCGTCCTGTGATACCCAGAACGATGACCGACGTCTTCTCATCCACTAGGATCGCCATGGCTTCTTCCTCTCTCAGTAGAGTGTGCCGTGTTTCCTGCGATATTCTTCAAGGCCGGGGATGGGCACCTCGATACGGATGGCACCCTTGCCTTTGAACCAGCAGGCGTACTCACAGGCCAAGCACTCAGTCCCCCGCCTCTTGAGATCCTCGGGGCTCATGGTGACCCCGGGTCTCCCCTCGACTTCCTGAAGGATGCCCCGATCATAGGTCTTGCACGCCTCGATACATGCCCGAGTCTCGCATCCCTCGCACTTCTCCTCGTCGATGATCACCTTGATGGTCCTCTCTTGAAATTCCATGGGTTCCTCCTCCTTTAGGCGTCCCGCTCCTTCTGATACTCCTCCACCAGGGCCCGCATCCGCTGGGCGATGAACCCGGAGTCATAGACGTGCTCCCGCCCGTAGATCTCGATCCGGGCAGGCAGATCGGCCAGGCCCTGACGAAGGATCTCCAAGGACTCCTTTTCTCGATTTCCGCACAGAAGGAGCACTACGGGGAACCCGGGGCGTTTGGGCAACTCCTCTCTGAGAGCCTTGACGATGCCGTGAGCGTGATGCCACTGCTCCTGGTTGGCCATGATGAATCCGCCCAAGCAGTACCCCTCGATGCCCGGCTGCGATAAGATCAGTTTGGCCACACGGTAGACCTTGGCGGCCGTAGGGTTGCCGCTGGTGTCGGCATAGTTGGCCACCCTGAGGCCGGCCTTGTTGAGTGCATCCACCCCGAGGATGGCTCCCCCACCGCCGATCCCATGATAGCCTACTGTGGCAATGGCATCGATCTCCTGATTCATCTGGGCCACGTAGCCAGTTCCCCGCAGATCGCCTTCTTCGATGGACCAAGCAATCTCATCGAAGTCCGTGGGTTCCTGATTGGATTCCCTGGCCACGGTGATCCCCAGCTCGGGATGTCTGTAGACCGAGGAATCGTCGATGGCGGCCCGACAATCCGCGGCGACCACCTCTCCCTGTTTGGTGACCACCAGAGGATTGATCTCAATGGTGCGACAGTCGTACTTCCGAAAGACTTGGTAGAGGGCCGTATTGACCGCGGCAACCTTGGTCAACAGCTCGCGGGGGACCCCCGCCCTTCGAGCCAGGTCCACGGCATGGAAGGATCGCAGGCCCAGGAAGATGTCCACCACGACTTTGGCGATCTTCTCCTCGGGGACCTCTTCGATCTCCATTCCCCCTTCGCTGCTGAAGATCATCACGGGGGCACGGACCTCTTTGGAGGGGTCTACGATGACCCCCACGTAGAATTCGCGATCGATGTCGAGCTTCTCCTCCACCAGGACACGCTTGACCTCAAACCCATGGACCTGAGAGCCCAAGAGCTCACCTGCGGCCTTCTCGGCCTCTTCTGGGGTTTCGGCGAAACGGATGGCCCCCGCCTTGCCCCTTCGCCCAGCCCAGATCTGGACTTTGATGGCAACAGGCTTTCCGATCCCGGCGGCGATCTCCCTGGCCTCCTCTTTGGTGGAGGCCACATCCCCTTTGGGGACTGGAATCCCCGCCTCTTTCAAGAGTTTCTTGCCCTGATATTCATAGAGTCGGGCCATGGTCTACTCCTTTTCCTTACCTGAGATGTTCTGAGGATCTCGAAAGGATACCCCTCTTTTTCACGAAATACCGATGAGAATACGCCTAATTGCTATTTTCCCCAAAAGTTTCCCAGAATACCGAATTTCACCCCCTTTCAAATCTTTTTTACAAGAATCCTCCCGTCACGCCGATCTCCCAAGTCTATTTCAAAATATGTGACGATGTCATAGATAATAAGCATAGTCGGGTCCCCCCGGCTTGTCAAGGAAAAAGTGGGGGCCTTCTAGGCCGTAAACCCTGATCGGAGGCGACTGTCCACAGAAACGAGATAAAAATTCATATAAAAGGACGGAGGCCCGAAAAAACCCTTGACAACCCCCCTCTGCTGGCCTATCATCGTTTGATATATAGAACAATGTTATAAATATTGTGACACAAGCCGCTCACAGACCGGCTTTCCGGTCTCCCTGGTCCGAGGCGAGTCGTCATCTGGTTGAGGAGGAACCCATGAGTTCGGAGAGTGGGTTGTCCTATCGCAAACGATATCGAGGTCTCATCGGGGTGGAGCTTAAGGTCCCTGTCAAGGACGCTCATGTACTCAGCGTGGTCTACACCCCTGGGGTGGCCGAGCCCTGCAAGATCATCGCGCAGGATCCCGATGCTTCCTTCGATTACACATGCAGGAGAAACACCGTGGCCCTCGTCACGGACGGATCCAGGGCACTGGGCCTCGGAGACCTCGGACCCTTGGCCTCCCTCCCCATTATGGAGGGCAAGAGCGTCATCTTCAAGAACTTCGCAGGAATCGATGCCTTCCCCATCTGCGTGGACACCCAGGATGTAGAGCGGTTCGTCCAGGTTGTGGAGAGATTGATCCCCACCTTCGGTGCAGTCTGCCTGGAGGACATCGCCGCTCCCCGTTGTTTCTCCATCTGTGAGCATCTGAGGAAGCGCCTCGAGATCCCCGTCATGCACAACGATCAGCATGCGGGGGCCGTGTTGGCCTTGGCGTGCATCATCAATACCCTGAAACTTACAGGCAAGACCAAGGATTCCCTCAGGGTTGTCATCAACGGGGCAGGTGCGGCGGGTATCGCCACGGCCAAACTTCTCCTCCACTGGGGCATCAAGGACATAATCCTGTGTGACACCCACGGGATCCTCCACCCGCAACGAAAAGAGGGCATGAACTGGATAAAGGAGGAGATGACACAGTGCACCAACCCCCGCGGCGTGCACGGAGGGCTGGCCGAGGCCCTTGCCGGGGCGGACGTCTTCATCGGGTTTTCCGCAGGGGGAGCACTGGTCCCCCAGGACGCCTCCAGGATGGCGCGAGATTCTGCCATTCTGGCATTCGCCACCCCGATCCCGGAGATCGATTTGGAGGGGGCCCGAAAGGCGGGGGCCAGGATCATCGCCCTTTCCTCCTCCCACCGCTCGGTCCCCAACGAGCTGGACATCGCCATGGTCTTCCCGGGGATCTTCCGGGGCGTACTGGACGCAAGGGCACGTCAGATCAATGAGACCATGCTGGTGGCAGCGGCCCAGACCCTGGCCGATCTCGTCCCCGCCGAGGATCTGCGAGAAGATCACTTGATCCCCAAGATCCTGGATTTCCAGGTGGCCCCCGCCATCGCTGCAGCCGTGGCTCGGGCCGCCATGGAGACCAACGTAGCCAGGGTATCCGTGGACCCCTCTGCTGTGGCCGAAGAGACCANGCGATTCCTCTATGAAGGAAGCTTCACGGTACCTCCCAAGTCCGACCGTCCCATGAGCGTCCAGGAAGAATCTTTGGATCTCCACCGCCGGTATCGCGGGGTAGTGGGTGTCAAGGCCAAGCTTCCGGTCAAGGACCAGCATATGCTTCGCCTCCTGTATCTCCCCCCTGCGGCGGCCGAAGCCCCCCGCAGGATCGCTCAAGATCCCATGAAGGCTTACGACCTGACTTGCAAGTCCAACCTGGTGGCGGTGGTGAGCGACGGCAGCGCCGTACTCGGCCTGGGCAATATCGGGGGTTTCGCGGCCATGCCCGTCATGGAAGGGAAATGTGCGCTCTTTCAAGCCTTCGGGGGGGTGGAGGCCTACCCCATATGCCTCAATACCCAAAAGCCCCAAGAGATCATAGAGACCGTCCAGGCCATCGCACCAAGTTTCGGGGGGATCAACTTGGAGGACATCGCAGCGCCCCATTGCTTCACCATCGAACAGGCCCTCATCGATTCATTGGACATCCCGGTCTTCCATGACGACCAGCACGGAACCGCGGTCGTCACCGTGGCGGCCCTCATCAATGCCTTGAAGGTAACCGGGAGGGATATGGAATCCATTCGGGTCACCATCAGCGGGGCCGGTGCAGCCGCCATTGCCGTGGCCAAGATGCTTCTTGCCAGCGGGGTGCCGGAGATCGTCCTGTGCGACCGTCAAGGTGCCATCTACCAGGGGCGCCCCCATGGGATGAATCCATTCAAGGAGGAGATCGCCTCCATCACGAACCCCCACAGGATCCGAGGGGATCTCACCGAGGTCCTCAAAGGAATGGACGTCTTCATCGGCCTTTCGGGTCCCGGCTTGGTCACCCCTGAGATGGTCCGGTCCATGGCCGAGAATCCCATCATCTTTGCCATGGCCAACCCCATTCCGGAGATTATGCCCGATGAAGCCATCCAGGCAGGAGCAAAGGTCGTGGCCACAGGCCGCTCCGACTTCCCCAACCAAGTCAACAATTGCTTGGGGTTTCCCGGGATCTTTCGGGGGGCCTTGGACGTACGCGCCAGGGTTATCAACGAGGAAATGAAACTGGCCGCGGCCAAGGCTCTAGCTGATGCTGTCCCAGAAGCAGAGCTTCGGCCCGACTACATCATTCCCAGCGCAATGAACCTTCATGTCCCCCCCAAGGTGGCCGCCGGGGTGGCCAAGGCCGCCATGGAGACGGGCGTGGCCCGCCTCCAGATGGATCCGGATCAGATTTACCACCGAACTCTGGAATATCTCTTGGAGGGAGGATTCCTCCGGAACGGGGACGAATAAATAACGAACATGGAGCCTCAAGACCTCCTACAGGCCGCGGTCTCCGAAGCCGCCACCTTCCTACTCCAGTGGCTGGAGGGGGGATGGATCCACGCCCCCCATCCCTGGCGCCTGGAGGAGGCCCGTGTGGAGGTCCATCGAGACTGGTACTCCCCCTGCTGGATCGTCACCTTCACCATCCTTACCCCTCCATGGTTCGGGGACAGCATCAAGGTGGAGGTGGAGACCGAGCAAGACGGAAGCTTCTGGGTCCCTCCTTCGGGCCCGGAATTCGCGCGAGAGAACATCCTCTGCATACATCGGGATGGAATCCTCCCTGCGGGTCACTGGTCGTGGGGTCGAGGTGCTCGAGACCACGACGAGGGCTCTGGGGAGGCGTGCGCATCGACATGGGACAAGGTGGTACGGTAAAATAACTTGGTTTTTCAATCCCCAAACGAGGAGGGCCTATGAAGGAGTTCAGGATACACGGTCGAGGCGGACAAGGTGCGGTGACCACCGCGGAGTTGATCGCTCAGGCGGCCATTCGGGAAGGCAAATACGCACAGGCCTTCCCCAGTTTCGGGCCGGAGAGGCGCGGAGCTCCGGTTACGGCCTTCGCACGCATTAGCGACAATCCCATCCGTATCCGCTCGCGGGTATACGAGCCGGACGTGGTTTTGGTCCTGGACGAGTCCCTGCTCAAACTGGTCCCAGTGGAAGAGGGGCTCAAGGAGGATGGCATCGTGGTGGCCAACATCTCCTCCGGGACGAATCCCCTCGAAGGAAGACTCAAGCCGAGCCAGAGGCTCTACAGCCTTGATGCCAACCGCATCGCCCAGGAGGCCTTGGGGCGTCCCATCACCAACACCACCATGATCGGGGCCCTGATAAAGGCCACCGGTATAATCAAGCTCGAGTCATTGGAGGAACCCCTGAGGGAGCGATTCGGTCGTCTGGCCGAGCGGAACCTTACGGCCATGCAAAGGGCCTATGAATCGCTTTAACAACACCGGAGGGAGAGGAAGATGGCGAAACCCATGGAGGAAATCCTTTGGACAGAATTGGAGCCCGGCTGTGTGGTGACCGAGCCCGGCAACTCCAGATCTTACCGAACGGGAGATTGGAGGACCAGCGGTCACCCCAAGGTGGACACGGAAAAATGCATCAAGTGCGCACAGTGCTTCATCTTCTGCCCCGATGCCGCCATGGAGCGGACCGAAGAGGGCTTTTTCCAGCCCAACCTGTTTTTCTGCAAGGGCTGCGGCATTTGTGCCCATGAATGTCCTGCGAAATGCATCGAGATGGTGGGAGAGGAGGAATAATGGCTGCGAAGCGTATCGGCATGGAGGTCTCCCTCGCGGTGGCGGAGGCCGCCAAACAGGCGAACGTGGATGTGGTGTCGGCCTATCCCATCACCCCACAGACCCACATCGTGGAGCATCTCTCCGAACTGGTGGCCGACGGATCGTTGGATGCGGAGTTCGTCCCCGTGGAGTCCGAGCATTCGGCGCTGAGCGTCTGCTTGGGCTCCTCCGCGGCCGGGGCCCGGACCTTCACCTCCACCAGCTCCCAAGGGCTGGCTTTGATGAACGAGGTGGTCTACATCGCCGCATCACTTCGGCTCCCCATCGTCATGGTGGTCTCCAATCGGGCCCTGTCGGCCCCCATCAATATATGGAACGATCACTCCGACGCCATGTCCGTGCGGGACACGGGATGGATCCAGCTGTTTATGGAGAAGGGCCAGGAGGCCTACGACAACGTCTTCTGCGCCTACCGCATGGGGGAGGACCCCCGGGTGCTCCTGCCCGTGATGATCCACATCGATGGATTCAGCCTAAGCCACATGATCGAGCCTATCGAGCTGGTCTCGGATGAAGTGGTGAAGCGTTACCTTCCCGAATTTCGTCTCAAGCACCGCCTCCATCCGGACAACCCGGTGACCATGGGTGCCTTGGCCATGCCAGAGCTCTTCACCGAGGCCAAGAAACTCCAGGACGAGGCCCTCAAGGCCAGCACCCCGGTCATTCTGGAGGCATGGGAGGCATGGGCGAAGCTGACCGGAAGGCACTACACACCCCTTGACCTCTATCGCANCGAGGGGGCGGAGACCCTGCTGGTGACCATGGGATCCCTAAGCGAGACGGCTATGGAGGCCGTGGACCGGATGCGTCAGAAGGGCCAAGCCGTTGGACTCGTGAAGATCCGTCTCTGGAGGCCCTTCCCGGTGGAGCTCTTCCGAGAGGCCGTCTCTGGAGCCAAGCAAGTGGTCGCCTTCGATCGGTGTGTGGCCTACGGCGCCACCGGAGGGCCCGTGGGGACCGAAATCCGAAGCGCCCTCTTTGGGATCCNGGACGCACCGCAAGTGGTCAACTTCATCGGCGGCCTCGGAGGGAGGGACGTCTCTCCCGAGGACTTCCAAAACATGGTCCTGAAGGCCGGGGAACCCTCTCCTGAGGTCACGGAAGGATACCAAATCTACGGAGTCAGGGGATAAAGACAAGGAGCGTATCATGGTGCAGATCGTCAATTACGGACCCAAAAATCTCCCCTTGGACGAGTTCTTCTGTTCGGGCCATAGGTCCTGTCAGGGGTGCGCCGAGGCCCTGGCTGTGCGGCTGGTTTTGAAGGCCCTGGGCCGGGATACCATCGTGGCCAACGCCACCGGATGCATGGAGGTCGTCTCCACACCCCTTCCCACCACGGCTTGGGCCCTTCCTTACATCCACGTGGGCTTCGAAAACGCCGCGGCGGTCTGCTCCGGCGTGGAGGCAGGTCTTAAGGCCCTTATGCGCAAGGGAAGGATTCCCAAAAAGAGGATCTACTGCGTGGCCATTGCGGGAGACGGAGGCACGGCCGACATCGGGCTCCAGGCACTTTCGGGGGCCTTGGAGCGGGGCCACAATATGGTCTATTTCTGCCTGGACAACGAAGCCTATATGAACACCGGCATTCAACGATCCAGCTCCACACCCTATGGAGCCATGACCACCACATCCCCTCCGGGCCGACTCTCGTCGGGGCAGGCCACCTGGAAGAAGAATATGCCGGAGATCGCAGCGGCCCACGGCATCCCCTACGTGGCCACGGCCTGCCCCAGCTACCCTTGGGACCTGATGAAGAAGGTCCAGAAGGCCGCCCTCATCGAGGGACCCGCCTACGTGCACATCCTTTCGGTCTGTCCCACTGGATGGAGGTCCTTGCCGGAAGAGAGTATCCAACTGGGCAAGCTCGCGGTTCAGACCCGTATCTTCCCACTCTACGAGGTGGAACACGGACGCTACCGGTTTGTGCCAAAGCCCCCCAAGAAGAAGCCTGTCATCGAATATCTGAAGAGGCAGGGCCGGTTCCGCCACCTGACCGATGAGATCATCACCGAGATCCAGGAAAAGACCGACGAGGACTTCCGGAGGCTGGAGGCCAAGGTCAGGATCACTCAAGAAATCCCTGAAGGGGCCACTCAATAAGAGAAGGGGGGCAAGTCAGCCCCCCTTTGCATGTGTTCATCTCCAGGCCTTGGGGCATCCCCAAGGCGGCCGAAGCGGCTACCCGGAAAACCGCCCGCGATATCCCCTTGGGGGCCGCCTCTTCAGGTGCCGAACCGATCCCCGGCTTTAATCCCCCACTGAGTTGCAAATTCCTCGGCTGTCATCTTGGATCCGCCGGGAGGCCGAACCTTTCCTACAAGAAGCCTGCCATCCCGGACAGCAAGCACCAGCCCCTCAGGACGGACCTCCAGGACCGAGCCCGCAACAGCCCGAGGGGACTCCTCCTCCTTTTCCACCCTTTTGGGGGAGTAAAACCGGAATCGCTCTCCCCGGATGGTGCTCCATGCCCCTGGTTGCGGATCGCAGCCCCGGATGAGATCGTAGATCTCCTGGAGGGGGCGCCTCCAGTCGATCCAAGCCCTCCCGGCGTCGCACGGAGGCTCGTATGTGGCCTGAGTCTCGTCCTGGGGGATCTTGAGGGCCTTTCCGGCCTTGACGAGCTCCAAGGCCTNCATCATGGCCTCCACACCTAGGGGAAAGAGTTTGTTGAAGTAAAGGGAACCTGTGGTNTCGTCAGGGTCGATCTCCACTTCTTTCTGAAGCAGGATGGGGCCAGTGTCGATCCCCTCATCCACCCAGAAGATGGTCAACCCTGTCTTTCGTTCCCCTTGGATCACGGCCCAATTGATGGCGCTCCTTCCGCGATGTTTGGGAAGCAGCGAAGGGTGGTACTGGATGGAACCCAAAGGCGGATGATTCAGGATCTCCTTGGGGATGATGGCGGTCACAAATGCCAGAACGTTGATCTCCGAATTGAGACTCTTGTACTCCTCCAAGACCGCAGGGTCCTTCATGCTCTTGGGCTGGAGGACCTTCACACCCTTTGTGAGGGCCTCCTCCTTCAAGGGATCGACGCGCCCTCCAGGTCCATCCGGAGGGCAGTAGACCGCAACCACCTCCTCTCCTCGCTCCAGGATCCGCTTGAAGACCTCGACCCCGAAGGCCGCCTGCCCGAACAGGACAATGCGCATCTCTTCCTCCTTTCCTTCCCACAAGGGAGTCGATCCTGCCCTCCCCGCGCTTCTAGGGAACTCGGCCCCCCTACGTACCCAGGCCCCGAACCCGAAGGTCCGGTTTCAGGGCCATCAGGGCCCGGAGCAAATCGTGAAACCGGGGATTGGTCCCCACGCAGAAGAGGTAAGCCTTCTGCCGTTCCAGCCGGAACTTGACGAAGCCGACGGGCAGGTAGGGACACTCCACCCGATCGACCTGATCCAAGGTGAGATCCAATGTTCGTCGGAAACTCGTCAGGCGGAGGCTCCCCTCCCCGCTCAATTCCACCCTGTAGGAGATCCCCACGGAGAAGTACCAGGTGTAGAACATGACGAAGGCGATTATAAAGATCTTCGTCAGGGTGAACCACCCCCCTTGCACGATCCTGGCCCCCAGCAGGGACGCACAGAAGACCGTCCACACGGTCAGAAGCCCATAAAAGAGATAGACAAAGGTCCTCGGGGCCTCGTAGGTCCATGCCCTCTGGGCAATATCTCGCGAACTGCCCTTCGGGTTCCTTCTCCTCGCCTTCTTTCTCTTCATCGCTCCAAGCGAAAACGCCCCTCACAAGAGGGGCGCCTGGCGGTTTCAGGAGCACGCGGCTGTCTGCATCAATGATAGAACACCCGCGGAAGCCATAGAGACAACTCCGGAATAAACATGACGCAGATAACCCCTATAATCTGCAACCCTATGAAGGGCACCGCCGATTTCCAGAGATCCGTGGTCTGGATTTCGGGGGGTGCGACCCCTTTGAGGTAGAACAACGCGTATCCGAATGGCGGGGAGATAAAGGAGATCTGCAGGTTAGTGGCGAAGAGGATTCCGAACCAGATGGGGTCGAAACCGAGCTGACGGATGATGGGGCCAAAGAGTGGAACGCAGAGCATGATGATGCCGGTCCAGTCGATGAAGCACCCCAGGAAGATGAGAATGAGCTGCATGATGATGATAACGCCCCATTTCCCTCCTCCCAAGGACATCAGCGTCTCTTGAACGAAATGCGCTCCACCGACCATCACGTAGAGGCCCACGAAGATATTGGCGCCGAACATGGTCCAGAGGACCATGGCCGAGTTATTGAGGGTCTTCTGGGCGGCCAGGACCACATTCCTCCACTTGAGCTTCCCCTGGATGGCGGTAAGCAACATGGCCCCTGCAGCGCCCACGCCCGCCGCCTCGGTGGGGGCTGCGATCCCGGTGAAGATGGTACCCAGCACGAGGAAGACCAGGATGCCGGGGAGAATGACTCTGCCGAGGAGCCGGAACTTCACTCCCCATGCCACCCGCTCGTGTTTGGGGACGGGAGGACCGAGTTCGGGTCGAAACCCGCATCGGAGCAAGACATAGGTGATGAAAAGACTGGAGAGGAGCAGTCCTGGAAGGATGGCCCCGGCGTAGAGCTGCCCGATGGAGGAGTTGTCCACCAGCCCATATATGATAAGCATCACGCTCGGAGGGATTAGGATCCCTAGGGTCCCTCCAGCCAGGA
Organism: Desulfarculaceae bacterium JdFR-97; assembly: GCA_002010915.1. Taxonomy (GTDB): domain Bacteria; phylum Desulfobacterota; class Desulfocorpusculales; order Desulfocorpusculum; family Desulfocorpusculum; genus JdFR-97. Next base: position 19,842 of record MTPG01000091.1, read on the forward strand.
TGGAGCCGCAGGCAATGAATTTATTATACCCTCGCTTGAGCATCTGGGGCAGGGCGATTACCCCCATGGTGACCTCGCTGGCCCCGATGACGCCCACCATGGCGGCCATCATGGTGCAGGCCAGGACAGTGGCTGCCGCCAGCCCACCCCTCAAGAAACCCACCCAATGGTAGACCATCTCGTAAAGGTCATCGATCACCCCGGACTGCTCCAGGATGCAGGCCATGAAGATGAACAGGGGCACGGCGGCCAGCAGGTACTGAACCATGAGGCCGAAGATCCGCGTAGGAACCAGGTTCAGGGCGGCAGGCCCCTGTAGGATGACGGTGAAGACGATCCCCACCGTCCCGGACGCAAAGGCCACCGGAAGCCCGAGTCCCAACAAAAAGAACAATGATCCGAACATCAAGATCGTGATCAACTGAATATCCATCTCGGACGTCTCTCCTTATACCACTTCTTCAGCATTCGTCATCCGGCCCCACGATCCTCGTTCTTGGCCGGAGGAAAGATGGATTCAGGGTGGAGCCCCCAAGGCCCTTTTAGAAACCCAGCTCCTTTCCGGTAAACGCCATATGGATGTCTCGGATGAGCCAGACTATCCCCTGCAGCAACAGCATGAAGGCCCCGAAGGGCATCATGAATTTGACCGGATAATACGGCGGGGCCCAGTCGGTGAGAGAGAGTTCTCCCGGGAGGGTGATCCCGAAGAAGGTCCCACCTCCGTGCATGGTCTGGGAGCTCCAATAGAAAAGCCAGCTCGTATAAAGGAGTACCAGAGTGAACCCAAAGAAGAAGATGGATGTGAAGAGGTCCAGCCAGGCCCGCGTCCGGGGGGTTCGGGTGGAGTAGAAGACATCGACTCGAACATGGGCCCTATGAAGGTGGGCGTAACCTGCTGCCATCATGTACTGGATGGCGAAAAGCAAGGTCATGGTCTCGTGGCCCCAATTAGTGGGCCGATTGAAGACATATCGCATGACCACCTCGAAGGTGATGACAAAAACTGCCAGGACCATCAACCCCACCATCAACTTCCCGATGAAGATATTCGTCTTCTCCACCGCAACCATAAATTTTCTTAGAGACGCCATGAATGACTTCCCTCTGAATTAATTCGGTTTACCCTCCCAAGAGCCCCCTGTTGAACGATCCACGGCCCCCGGTGGGAACAGAAAAAGGGGGAAGAGGGAAAGCCCCTTCCCCCGCATGACAACCTGTTACAGTTTTATGGGCTTCCCCTTCAGGTCGACCATGTCCTTGTCGGTGTAGTAACCGACCTTGACGGACTTCATGAACTCCCACTGGGACTTGAAGGCCTTCATGGCCAGAGGCGACTTCTTGGCCCACTTGACCCAAAGCGGAGGAGCGAACCTGCGGAACTTGGCGATATCCTCCTCGGTCAGGCGGATGACCTCCACGCCCTGCTCCTTCTGGAGTTTCTCGAAGGCCTCGATGTCCGCCTTCTGGATGGAGGTGTACTGGTCGTAGGAGTGCCACTTGACGGCCGCCTCGAAGAGCTGCTGGAGGTGCTTGGGGATCCGATTCCAGGTCTTCAGGTTGACCTCGATGCTCATGAGGTCCACGGGCTGGTGCAGACACGGCGTGGAGGGCGGCCCCATGATGATGTACTTGGCGATCTCGCCGAATCCCAGATTGTAGTTAATGGCAGCGCCCACGTAATCGGCCGCGTCAATGACCCCCTTCTCCAGTGCGGGATAGACTTCACCTCCAGGCAACAACACGGTGGAAACCCCTGCTGCCCTGTAGATATCAGCGATGATCCCGCCAGGGTAGCGAATCTTCTTTCCCTTGAACTCCTCGAAGGAACGAATGGGGACTTTTGAGTGGATCAGGTTGTCATCGTGTTGGATGGGCCCGATGTAGTACATGTTGTGGCGCCCATAGGCCTCCCTGGCGATCTCTTTGCCGCCCAGCTTCTCGTACCACGTCTCCCACTGGTCCGGACGGTCGAGCCCGAAGGGGTATGAGGAGAGGAAGGTCGCCACAGGGATCTTGCCCGGCCAGTAGACGTCGAAGCAGTGCATGGCGTCGAAGACCCCCGCCTTGACCGCATCGAACATCTCGAAGGTGCCCACAATGGCCCCTGCCGGGAAGCCCTCGATGAGGAGTTTACCATCGGTCATCTCTCCCACGACCTTGCAGAACTCCTGGAACTTCTTGTATCCCAGGGTCCCAGCGTCCCAGGCGGTCTGCATCTTGATCTTAATGGGCTCCGCTGCAGAGAGCCGCAGGAAGCTGGGAAAGCCCACAGCCCCAGCAGCGCCTCCGGCCACGGCCGCGGTCTTGAGGAAGGTCCGTCTGGATTCGTTGACCTTCTTCCCCTTTTTCCCACCCTTCTTCTTGGTTTCCTCACCCATGGTCTCCTCCTTACTGAAATGGGGTTTTGGAAAAAACCCTGAGCCCTCTGCCAGCAAGGCCTGGGCCCTTCACCCGCCCGAAAAGTCATGCCTCCCAACCCTTCACGAGCAAGGAGGCTCTCAGTCATCGGGAAAAGTGTTTTCGAACCCCTTGATTAGCCCATAGATGACGAACCCGATAACACCTCCCACGATGGCTGCGCAGATAAGGAGAATCGTATTGGGCCACAGGATGAACATGCCACCCGCCTCCCTTTTGTATCGATATTTATGACATAATCCTATATTCCATAATTCACAATATTTGTGACAAGGTCTAAAATTTTGTAACCTAATATCCTCATCATTGTCAAGAGGAAAATCTCCCCTCTCTCGACCCCTCCATAATACGGATTCTCGCTCGAAAGACAACCCCTTTCTTCATTAAGATCGATTCCTACCAGGACGGATCGACCAGGGCCTTGTGGTCCAAAGTGGAATCTGCTAAAGGAAGAGGAAAACTCTAATGAGACGCAACTTTATGGGACAAGGCCTCACCAGAGCCCCCTGGCTCGCCTTGCTGCTTCTCCTGGGCTTTTTGGGAGGGTGTTCGGGGAAAAGACCCGTCGGTCCCTATTCTCCGCTTGCCATTTCCGTGGCCTGCGGGGATCCCCCTCGTTCCGTGGCTGTGCTTCCTTTCGAGGACCAAACAGATACCGAGGGACTGGCAGGGCTCGTCAGGGAGAGCTTCTACAGCCACCTCAGTGTGCGTCCCTTCCGGGACGTGGAGTTGGAGGAGGTGGACCGACGCCTTCGGGACAGGGAGATCTCCCTTCAAGGAGGCCTCTCTCCCCAAACGGCGCGCCTGCTGGGGGAGATCCTGGACTGCGACGCGGTCATCTGGGGGGAAGTGACTCGGTTTCGGAGGATCTTCGCGGGGATCTATTCCCAGATGGCCGTAGGGGCCCGGGTGGAGATCTGGGATACCCGCTCGGGGCGCCGGGTATGGACCGACGATCATGTAGTCCGATATCATGAGGGCGGGATCCCGCTGAACCCGTTGGACATCCCCCTCCTTTCGCTTCGGTCGGGCGGGAACCTACGCCCCGTGGTGAAGGTTAGGGCCGTGGATGAGCTCGCCCGCTACCTCGCCCGTCGCGTCCCGGCCCCGCAAGGTGAGGGAGAGGCCCTTGATCCGACACAGGGATACCTGTACGAGATCCAAGCAGGGGCCTTCCTGGAGGAGGATCGGGCATCACGCCTGGCCGAGCGTCTGCGACAACGCGGCCTACCGGCCTTCATCCGACGCCATCGGGACGGCCGAGGTCTCTGGCACCGGGTCATCCTAGGGCCTTATGAAGATCGGCGAGAAGCCTTCCAGGTACAGAAAAAGGCGGGAGAGATCACAGGAGCCGGCTGTTTCATCAGCCGGGTCCTCTCGAAGGCCCAGCCCCGCGTAGCGCCTCGTAGATGACACGGGCCAGGGGCCGAGGAATCCCGGGGATCCTCTCCAGTTCCTCCAAGCTTGCATCCTGGACGCCCCGAAGGCTCCCGAAGGCCTTCAGGAGGATCCGTCTCCGGGCGGGACCCACGCCCGGGATCTCCTCCAGAGGAGAGGCCAGTCTCGCCTTTCTCCGAGCCCTTCGGTGACGGGAAAGGGCAAAACGATGGGCTTCGTCGCGGAGGTGCTGAAGGAGCCGGATACAGGGTTGCAGCCGGGCTGTGGAGATCGGATTCTTCCTCCCTGGGAGGAAGAGGTGTTCTCCCTCCGACTCCTTTCCCTTGGCCAGGGCCACTGGCTCCACCGTCGTCACACCCAGGTCCTGAAGGACGGCCTGAGCCACTCCCAACTGCCCCTTTCCCCCGTCGACCAATAGCAGATGGGGCAGGTCCCCTTCCTCGCGACGTCGGCGGAGATGCCTCCGGAGGACCTCGTAGAGCATGGCATAATCGTCCACCCCGTGGACCGATCGGACGCGATAGAGTCGATACGCCCGAGTATCGGGCCGCCCCTCCACGAAGCGCACCGCTGCACCCACAGCCCCCTCCCCCCCCAAAGTGGAGATGTCGAAACCCTCCATCACGCGGGGAACCCGACTCAGGCCGAGCCGACGGGCCAATGCCTCCAGGCCCCGCTCCGGTCCCGGATCCTCGGGCCGAGCCGACTCGGCGTTCTCTCGAGCCATCTCTACCAGCTCCCTCCCCCTCCCCTTTCGGGGGCAGGAGATCCGGACGCGGCGGCCGGCCCTCTCGCTCAGCCAGTCCCCCAGAGCCACTGCCTCCTCCCCCAAGGGCAGAGGCACGAGGATCTCGGGGGGGGTATCCCATTGAAGCCCGTAGAACCGCTTTAGAAAGGCCGTCAGGACCTCCCGGTCCTCCCACGGGGTCGGCTCCACCGGAAAGAGGAGCCTTTCTCCTAGGTGCCCCTCCCTCACCCGGAGGACCACAACCACACCCCCTTGCCCGAAGCGGGCCAGCCCCACGGCATCACGATCGGGGCCTAGAGGCGTGGCCACTCGCTGACGCTCTAGGGTAGCCTCCAGAGCCCGGATCCGGTCACGGATACGCGCCGCATCCTCAAAGCGCATGGCCTCAGCGGCCTCCTTCATCTGGACCTTCATCCTCCGCACCAACTGCTTGGAACGGCCTTGCAGAAAGAGGATGGCCTCTTGCACGCGGGAGGTGTAATCCTCTTGGGAGATCTCTCCTGTACATACGCCCGCACAACGTCCCATNTGACGCTGAAGGCAGGACCGCCCCCCACGCTTCATCTGGGTATCCTTGCAGGTCCGAATCCCCATATGTCGCTGAAGGAGACGCACTGTCTCCCGCACCGATCGGCTGGAGACATAGGGGCCGAAGTAGAGAGCCCCGTCGGATCGGGGTCTACGAACCAGGGAGAGACGGGGGAAAGCCTCCGTGGGATCGATGCGGATGTGGAGGTAGTTCTTGTCGTCCCGAAAGGCCACATTGTATCGCGGCCGATGCTTCTTGATCAGCTCGTTCTCGAGGATGAGAGCCTCTTTCTCCGTCCCGGTGACGATATACTCCAGGTCCCTCACGCGCTGAAGGAGAAACCGAACGGCATGGCGTCCGTCACCTCCACCCCGCACGTAGGCCCGCAGCCGGGTGCGAAGATCCTTGGCCTTTCCCACGTAGAGGACGGCCCCCCGGGAGTCCTTCATGATGTAGACACCCGGGAGTCTAGGGATCTCCTCGATCTTCTTGGGATCCAGAGGCATCCGATATCTCCGGAGGAGTCCTAGCAGGCCCTTTTTTAGAGACCTTGCGCGCCCCCAAGGGACTCATGGACGATCTGAATGGGGTGAAGGACTCGGATCCGGCCCTTGTCGGCCAGATGGGCCCCGATGGTGAGTCTGCACCCAGGACATCCCGTGGCCACGACCTGCGCGTCGGTGGCCAGGATGCGGTCGACCTTCCGTCGCGTNATGGCCAAGGAGACCTCTGGATGTTCCACCTGGAAGGATCCTCCACCTCCGCAGCATGTATCGGCCCCCTCCATCTCCACCAACTCCACTTGNGGAAGCCTTCTGAGGACCCGGCGGGGGCCTTCGCCTACACCCTGCCCCTTCAGGAGGTGACAAGGATCATGATACGTCACCCGAATCCGGTGGAGGCCTTCGCTCCCCTCCGGGATCCAATGGGCGTTCTCGTCCAGGAATTCCATGATATCCCTGGTCTTGGAAGCCAGCCTCCTGGCGGCCTGGACCAGGTCCTCTTCCACGGGCTCTCCCAGATCCCTCAGCTCCTCTAGAAGCGGGACATACTCATTTCGAAAAGCCGCCCCACAAGTGGCACAGTCCACCACCACCGCATCCACGTCCTCCTGCCCGAATTGCTGGAGTACTTCTCCAATCACCGCCAGGGACTCCTCCCGAGCTCCGGACAGAAAGATGGGCAGTCCACAGCAGCCCTGGTCCTTGGGGACCCTCACCTCCACTCCCATGTGGGGGAGCACTTCCAGGATCGACCGGCCCACTTCTCCGTAGAGGTAGTTGGTGGCGCATCCGTGGAAGTAGAGCACACGGGCCCGCACCTCCCCTTCTGGCCGGACCACCTCCGGAGCCTCCTTGCAGAAGGGTCTAGGGTTGAAGGGGGGCACTCCTTTCAGAGGGAGCCCACCGATCTGGACCCCTCCTCCCACCAGAGGCCCAAGGACCCCTCGGGCCCAACGGGCCAACTTGGCCGAACCGCTCGCCATCCAACGCCGTCCCAACAGTTGAAAGAGGACCCTCTTTCTCCAATCCAGACCGTACCGCTGGGCGGCTCTCCATCGCAATCCGGAAAAGAGACGGTCGCCGTGCACGCCGCTGGGACATGCCGCAACACAGGAGCCGCAAAGCAGGCAGAGGGAGAGGATCTCCCTCACGCGAGGGGTAATCTCGAGTCCACCCTCCAGGATGTGACGGGCCAGCTGGACCTTGCCTCTGGGGCTGGCCCACTCCACCAACTTCTCCGGGTAGACCGGGCATGCCGCAAGGCAAAGCCCGCACTTGATACACTGATGGATCTGGTCCCAGGTCTCCCGACTGAGCATGGGTCTCTCCCCGTGGTGTCTTTCCTCCGACCGGCCGCTGTCCCATCTCCTCGCACCAGACCTGGAGCCGCCCTGGAGCCGCAGCGCCCTATCCCTCAACTCCCCCTCCTCCTGGCTGAGCCTCAGACGAATTTGCCGGGGTTCAGGATCCCCTTGGGATCCAGGAGGTCTTTCACCCCCCTCATCAGGCGACGGGACTCCTCGTCCATCACCAGGGGGAGAAAGGGCTCCTTGGCGAGCCCCACCCCATGTTCTCCGGATAGAGTGCCGCCTAGGTCCACGGCCCGATGGAAAATCTCCCGGACTGCCTCCTCGACCCTGGACCACTCGTCTGGATCGCGTCGATCGCATAGGATCAAGGGGTGCATGTTTCCATCCCCTGCGTGAGCCAAGACACCGATGGTGATCTGGTGCTTCTGCGCCACGGAAAGGATCTCACGAACCATGGTGGGGAGACGGCTGACGGGCACAGTCACATCCTCTACGATACAGGTAGGTCGGGATCGGGCCATGGCCGCAAAGGCGCTCCTTCGCGCCGCCCAGAGGGCTTCGTTCTCCTCGGTGCTGCGTGAGACCCGTACCTCCGAGGCCCCATGTTCCCGGCACAGCTCCCCTATCCGCTCTACCTCTTGAATCACAGCGGCCTCGGGACCGTCCACCATGATCAGCAGGACCCCTTCCGCCTCTTGGGGAAGACCCACACCAGTGGCCTCCTCGATGAGTCGGACCACTACCGAGTCCATCAGCTCCATGGCCACGGGGAGGATCCCCGAGGCCATGATCCGGGTCACGGCCTTTCCCGCGCCATCCAAGTCTGGAAAGGCCGCCTGGATGCTCCTCTGGGCCTCGGGCAGGGGCATCAGCTTGACGGTGATCTCTGTGATCACCCCTAAGGTCCCCTCAGACCCGCAGAAGAGGCCCGTCAAGTCGTACCCCGTGACGTTCTTGACGGTTCTCCCGCCTGTTCGAAGAATGCGGCCATCGGCCAGGACCACCGTGAGTCCCAGCAGATAGTCCCGAGTGACCCCATACTTCACCCCTCGAGGTCCTCCCGCGTTCTCCGCCACGTTGCCCCCGATGGTGCTCACGGCCAGGGATGCAGGGTCCGGGGGAAAGAAAAGCCCGTGGCGGGCCGCCTCTGTCTGAAGCTGGGCATTGACCACGCCCGGCTGGACAACGGCATACCTGTCCTCCGGGCTCAACTCCAGGATCCGGTTCATCCTTGTGAAGGCCATGACGATCCCCCCGCGCACCGGGACCGTCCCTCCTACAATATTGGTCCCGGCCCCCCGCGGAGTCACCGGGATTCCTTCACGATAGGCAACCTTGAGGATCTCGGAGACCTGCTCCGTCCGGCGTGGGAGGACCACGGCCTCGGGCATCGCCTCTGGGATGTAGCCGTCGTAGGAGTACTCGATCCGATCCTCCGGGGCGTCCATATAGTCCTCTTCGCCCACGATCCCCCGAATCTCCTCTGCAATGCGCTCATTCCACATCCTCAAATTCCTCCGGGACCCCTCACAACTCCCCTTGCGGGGAATAGACGACCACCAAGGCCTTGGCCTTCCCCTTGCCCACGGCTCGGATGGCATGGGGAATGTCGGAGTCGAAGTAGAGGCTATCTCCCGGGCCTAGGGTGTGGACCTCCTCGGCGGCGCGGAATTCCACCTTCCCGCTCAGCACATAAAGGAACTCCTCCCCTTTATGATTATAGTAAAGGAGGTCCTCCTCGGCCCTGGGCTCGATCTCCACCAGGAAGGGCTCCATCTGTTTGTCGGACCGGGGATAGGCAAGGGCCTCGTATCGATAAGCCACCTTTCCGGCCTCCTCCTGTATCCGGACCATGACCCCCCCGCTCCGCTGTTGCCTTCGGACCACCACGATTCTCTCCGATGCGGGGACCTCCTGGAAGAAGTATCCGATGGAGACCCCCAGGGCCTTGGAGATCTTCAAGAGAGTGGCGATGGGCGGAGAGGCAAGGTCGTTCTCGATCTGGGACAATAAGGGCTTGGAAAGCCCCGTCCGGTTAGAGACGTCCTGCAGCGTCAACCCCCGCTGTCTGCGAAGTGCCCGGATCTTACTGCCCAACCTCAAGGCCTTGAGCTCCTCTTGAATCCCCTTGGTCCTTCCCATTGCACCCTCCAAAGGCATGCCCTGTGTGGGACCTCGATGTTTGATATTACCAAACCCTTTTCTCCAAGACCAAACGGTCGCATAGCAAACCCTTGTCAACCCATCCGAGATGGTGTACTTTAATGGCGGCCATAATCCTCCTCGGAGGAATCCAAAACGAATGAGCGAAAAACCTTATTATACAATCTCTTCCCTGGAGCGGGGGCTCAGGGTCCTTGAAACCCTGGCGGAGAAAGGTTCTCTTTCCGTCTCCGAATTGGCCTCCCAACTTCAGATGCATCGAAGCGCCAGCCATCGTTTTCTGGCCACGCTCAAAGGTCTGGGCTATGTGGTTCAAGACCCGAGCAACTCGCGATATCGGCTCTCCTTCAAGCTCTTCGAGCTGGGCATCAAGGTGGTGGAGAACCTCGGTATCCGTCAGGTGGCCCGTCCCATCATGGAGGAACTGGCCAACATAACCAACGAGACCATCAATCTCGGCCACCTGGACGGCAAGGAGATCATCTACATCGAGAAGATCGAGAGCACGCAAATCCTTCGAATGGGCCTCGCAATCGGTGCTCGGGTCCCCGTTCACTGCTCCGCTTTGGGAAAGTCCATCTTGGCCTTCCTCCCCGAGAGAGAGCGAGACACCCTCATCCGTTCCATCGATCTGAGCCCACGGACGCCCAACACCATCACCAGCCTGGAGAAACTCTACGAGGAAATCAAGCGGATCCGGCAACAAGGGTATGCCGTCGACAATGAAGAGATGGCCCTGGGGATCCGCTGTGTGGCCGCTCCTGTATTCGACTACTCGGGGTATCCGCGTTACGCCGTCAGCATCGAAGGCCCCACCTCCCGTATGACCGACGGGAACCTTCAGCGATTCCGAGAGGCCGTCAAGGAGGCCTGTAACCGACTCTCCCAACACCTAGGCCGAAACGGCTGAAAATCCGCTCGACGCACTAAGCTCAAGGAATCCCAACCGCCATCAGGACGAGGAAGGTCCCAGTTCCTCCTGGATCATCTCGTGGAGTACCTGAATCCCTCCAGATCTCATGGGTTTCCCATTGACAAAGATGGACGGTGTGCCCGAGATGTCCGCTGCTCTCCCATCCCGGAGGTCCCTATCGATGATCCGTTGGATGGCTGGGTCCTTCATGTCCCGGTTGAAACGTTCCAGATTCAATCCCAGCTCCCGTGCGATCTGCTGGATCTTCTGGTCGTTGAGCTCCTTCTGATAGGAGAAGAGGCGACGGTGGAATGCCCAAAACTTGCCCTGTCGATCCGCGGCGAGAGCAGCCGTGGCCGCCTTGCGGGCGTAGGGATGACTCTTCAAGGGGTAGTTCTTAATGACCAGCTTCACCTTCCCTGCATAGCGTCTCAGGATCCGCTCCAATACCGGCTCCAACCTCGCGCAGTACTTGCATTGATAGTCGCTGAAGACGGCCAATGTCACGGGGGCGTCTTTGGGACCCAGGAAGGGAAGCCCTTCCAAGCGGAGCTCATATACGGCATCCACCCGGAGCATCAACAGGCTCCGCCTCTGGGGACTGACGAGAATGAGGTGCTGCCCTTTCTCCGAATAGTCAAGACGCTCGAAGCCGGGATCCACCGGGATGGACCGCACTATACGCTCCTCCAGGATGGAGTATACGAGCACCGCCCCCTGGGTGAGGATAAAAGCCCATTTGCCGTCAGAAGAGGTAGCGATATCCAAGGGCTGGGCCTCCAGATCCTTCTGCCCGAGAGAGACCCATGCCACGTCCGTCTTCCCCCAACAGACTCCTACCAAGAGCCCCACAAGGAGGAAGATAGGAATCGACCTCACTGGCAAGCACCGAATCTTCCGCCGTCCCGCTCTCATCTTTTCTTTCTCCTTCCCCGGATTTGGAGCACCTATCGGCCTCCTATTCCCGCTGCCTGAGACTCCGGGCCAGGCTGACAACCCGGCCCACCAGGTTTCGGGCTGACTGGAGCCCATAGTCGTCTTCCAACACCGCATATCGACGTTCCTTGGAGAACCGGCCCGTCCCTCCCTCGGAAGCCAGGGCCGCTGCTCCCCAAGGGCAACCCAAGCTACCCGCAGGAATCATCTGATAGATGAGAAAGCCCAAGACAATGCTCTGAAGAGCGCTTTCCACACCCGTATGGCGGAACCATCCCACGGCGAGTGCCCCTCCCACCTTGTCTCGGAGGGCGCCCCCATAGAGGTTACCGTGGATGAAGACCCGAAGCCGGTCCATGAAGGCGGCCAGGTACCCCGAAAGCCTCCCGATGTAGACGGGCGTGGCCAACAGGAGGGCGTCCGCACTCAGCAAGCGAGGGTATATCTCCTGCATATCGTCTTCAAGAGCGCAGAACCGCCCTTCCTCTTGTTTGCGGACGCACCAGTTGCAGTGGCGGCAGTCCTGGATCTCCTTTCCGGCCAAGGCGATCCATTCTGTCTCCACCCCTGCCTCTTCCTCGGCCTTCCGGAGAGTCCATTCCAGGTATTTCTGGGTGTTGCCATTAGGAATTGGGCTTCCACAAATCCCCAAGATGCGGACAGACATTCTCGGGCTCCCCCTTTCCTCTCGACATTTCCTCTACACCGTATCTTCATCCTACCGTCTGGGTCCCTCCAATGCAAACGCCCCCCTTTCCTTCATCTCTGCAAGAGGATAGGCTGAAATAGAACACATGGAGAGACCAGGGAGGAGAAACCGTTGACAGCTCCCCGCCCTTTTCACTATAGTAACCAGCACCGCGAAGCCGGAGTGACCCGTGCAAGCGAAGTTCCCCTTGGAGTCCTGCTCATCGACGACGAAGCCACCTTGGTCCAATACCTAGTAAACATCTCCTGAAGGTAAGGAGCTTCGACGGTCCAATATGGGGCCAAGAGCCTCAAAAAGGCCTTTGACGATTGCACTCGCGCTGCGGGATTGAAGGTGGATCCTCCTGACGGCATGGAAAAGCTCAGCGAAGTCGGGCAGGACGGTCAACGCGCTTCTGTTCCGCGGAAGTGAAGACTCGAGCGGCAGAGTCGATGTACGCGAGCAACACCTGGCAAGCGCAAAGGACAGTATACCTTCACTCAGATTGGGGAGGCGGCCCCCTCGAAGCCGGTCCGATCCAGGTCCCTTCCCAACTTTTCCTCATGGATCCCTCCGAGGAGAAGATCGAGAGCAAGTTGAAGAAANTGTTTGGGAAGCCCTCCCCCCACGAACCGGAGCTCCATCTGGAAACAGCTAAAGCCCCTTTCCCCGTGCGATGGGGTACTAGGCCCCTTCATCAGGTCCTCGTCAACCTCTTGACCAACGCCCAGCATGCCATGGTTGAAGCACGGCCTTGTCGGGACCGCATCGAGGTCCGTGCATGGCGGAACCGGGAAGGGGTGAACCCGGAGATCGAAGACCACGGAGCCACTTGGAACGAGCACGGGCATGGGCCTTCCCATTACCCACCGTCCTGGGGAAGCTCGGAGGCGAAAGCCACATGCAGACTGGTCCCGGATGGTGGACCACCTTCCAGGTGGAACGGCTTCTCTGCTCGGAAGTTCCCCGAGGGGAGTGACGCACCCCCTCCAGGACCGCCGGGAGGAGTGCAGTGACCATGAATTCCATGCCAGTGAAACCGTCCCCTCCAGGAAAGATAGGGAGGGGATCCCCCAAGAAGAGCCCATTGCCCTTTCTCGCCTCCTTCGTCCTTCTCTTTCTTCTGTGGGTCGTCCTTTCAGGACGATTCGATGCTTTTCACATCATTTTGGGCCTGATCTCCTGTGCCCTGGTCGCCCACTTCTCCTCGGATCTCCTCTTCTCGCCCGAGGACTTCCAGGGTATGCCCAGGAAGGCGGTGGGGTTCCTGGCCTACCTTCCCTGGCTCCTCTATCAGATCTTCCTGGCCAATCTCCACCTCCTGAGACTCTCCTTCCATCCGCGAATGAAGTATCTTATCGATCCGTACATCGTGCGCTTCCGGACCCGCCTCCGGGGTGACATGGCGCGGATCACCTTCGCCAACTCCATCACCCTGACCCCAGGGACCATCACCATTTCCATATCCCTGGACGGAGACTTCAAGGTGCACGCCATCGACCGGAAATGCGGGGAGGCCCTCCCCGGTGAGATGGAGGAGAGGATCGCCAGGGCGTTCGGCCAGATGGCGGTCGAGGGGGCGGCCCTGAACCGAAACGGAAAGAGATAGCGAGGAGATGGACTCCTTCTTTCTGATCTGTAGTCTCTATCTGGGGCTGCTGATGCTCCTTTCCCTCTACCGGGCCATCTTCGGTCCCACAGTGCTGGACCGTCTCGTCGGGGTCAACGCTGTGGGAAGCAAGACCACGGTCCTACTGCTCCTGATCGGCTTCCTCTACCATAGGGTGGACATGTTCGTGGACATCTCCCTGGCCTACGCCCTGCTCAATTTCATCGCTGTGCTGGCCGCATCTCGTTATTTCCAAAAAAGGAAGGGCCTTCACGATGAGTTGTCCGAAGAGTGAACTCCTCGGCACACCCCCTATGGGAGGTCTGGGCCCATGGATCTGATCGTAGGCTTTTTGATCCTCTTTGGATTCCTCTTCTTCACCGGAGGGGCTGTGGGAATCCTCCGCTTCCCGGATTTCTACTCCCGCCTCCACCCGGCAGGGAAGCTGGATACCATGGGGGTGCTCTTGAGCGCCTCAGCCCTTGCCCTCTACAACCTGCATCCCTTCTCCCTGGCCAATCTCCTGACGAGTTTCAAGATCGTCCTCATTGTCATTTTCGTCTTTCTGGCCAGCCCAACGGCCACCCACGCCATTGTGGATGCAGGCATGCGGGCCGGGCTGTCCCCGTGGAAGAAGGGGAGGTGACCCATGATTTGGCAGCTGGATCTATTGGTCCTGACGTTGGTGGTCCTATGTGGTATTGGAGCAATCATGGTCCGCGACCTCCTTGGGGCTGCCATCCTCTTCAGTGCCTACAGCTTTCTGATGTGCCTCCTATGGTCCATCATGGGGGCCGTGGATGTGGCCTTCACTGAGGCCTCCGTGGGCGCTGGCGTGAGCACCGTCTTCTTTATCGCCGCCGTCTTTCACACCACGAGGAGGACCAAGGATTGAAGACCATAGCCCTGATCATCGTCATCATCACAGGCAGTTTTTTGCTCTACGCCACAGTGGACTTCCCGTCGTGGGGTGATCCGCAATCCCCCGCCAGCACCCACGTCTCCCCCCGGTATATCGAACGGACCCTGGAGGAGACCTCCGTTCCCAACGTGGTCACCGCTGTTTTGGCCGACTACAGGGGCTTTGACACCTTGTTCGAGACCACGGTGATCTTCGCTGCGGGGGTGGCCTGTTTCTTTCTCCTTCGCGCCTTCGGGAAAGAGAGGCCCGCCACTGGCCTATACCGACACCTCTTGACCGGGGTGACCGTCCGGATCAAGGGATCCGCTGGACTGCCCGACGATATGGAGGAGTTCGAGCGGATCGATACCTTGTGGACGCCCTACGACCCTATCGTCAAGGTTATGTGCCAACGTCTGATCCCCTTCATCCAGCTTTTCGCCCTCTATGTCATCGCCCACGGTCATCACAGCCCCGGCGGAGGGTTTCAGGGAGGCGTCATCCTGGGGGCCAGCTTGATCCTCCTCTCCATCTCCCACAACTTCCGCATCGCCCTGCGCCGTATGGGGGAGCGTCTAGACGCCCTCCTTTGCGCCCTTGGCGTGGCCATCTATGCGGGCACCGGCGCCCTTTGCCTCCTGTTGGGGGCCAACTTCCTGGACTACAGCGCCCTAGCCGGCATCCTGCACGTGGACCCGGTCACCGCCCGCTCTCACGGCATCCTCATCGTGGAGATCGGGGTGGGGATCGCGGTGATGGCCACCATGGTGCTCATCTACAACAATCTGGCCTCGGCAGGAAAATTCGACGAGGGGCTCTGATCATGTCCGATTTCTTCTCCCACTTGGTGGCCAGATACAACTATTGGATATACATCACCTTGATGATGATCGGCCTCTACGCCATGATCGCCAAAAACAATCTGGTCAAAAAGATAATCGGTATGAACATCTTCCAGACGGCCATCATCCTCTTCTACATATCCATCGGGGCCAAGAAAGGGGCCACCATCCCTATCATCTCCCATGGCTCAGGGCATGAAGCCCATGTGGTGAAGGCCGCGGATTACATCAACCCCTTGCCCCATGTGCTGATGCTTACGGCCATCGTGGTGGCCGTGGCCACCCTTGGAGTCGCCCTGGCCCTGGCCGTCCAGGTCTATCGTCAATACAAGACCCTTGAGGAGGATGAGATCCTCCAGAAGATCCGAGAGTCATGAACGCCCAGATGCCCGTCCTCATCGTGGTGGTGCCGCTCCTTTCCGCCTTCGCCATCGCGGCCGCAGGCTGGTTCAACCGGAGGCTTTGCATGCCCACTGCCGCAGCGGCCTTGGGGGTGGCCACCCTATGCACCCTGGGCCTCCTCCTCCGAGTGATCCAGGATGGGGAGGTGGTCTATCGCCTCGGAGGATGGGCGGCCCCGTGGGGGATCGTCTATCGCGTCGACTTTCTCAACGCTCCGGTTTTGGTGTTGGTAGCGGCCATAGCCTTGGTGAATCTGGTGGCTACATCCAGGATTGTGGTGGAGGAGTTCCCCGGGAAGGAGGGGGCCTTCTATGCCCTCTACGTGTTGTTCGTCACAGGCTTGTTGGGGATGGTGGTCACCGGAGATGCCTTCAATCTCTACGTCCTGCTGGAGATCGCCTCCATCACCGGATATGCCCTCATAGCCATGGGGAGGGGTAGGGCCGTCCTGGCGAGTCTCAACTATGTCTTCATGGGGACCATCGGTGCCTGCTTCTATCTACTCGGGATAGGTTACCTCTACATCATGACCGGTTCCCTGAACATGACGGACATCGCCTCTTTCTTGCCTCCCCTCTACTCCTCCAAGGCGGTGATCACGGCCTTCATCATCATCATGGTGGGGGTCTGGCTCAAGATGGCCCTTTTTCCCCTGCACGGGTGGTTGCCCAACGCATATACCTATGCCCCTTCCTCCGTGAGCAGCTTGGTGGCGCCCCTCATGACCAAGGTGATGGTCTATGTGATGATCCGTATCATCCTCACTGTCTTCACTCCGGCCTTTACTTTCCGGGCCCTGGGCCTGAATCAGGCCGTGGTCTGGCTAGCTGTGGCGGCCATCTTCATGGGATCTCTCATGGCCCTGGCACAACGCAATCTCAAAAGGATGCTCACGTATATCCTCATTGCCGAAGTGGGCTATATGGTGGGAGGGGCCTGGTTGGGGAATCGGGCTGGGTTGACGGGAGCCGTCCTCCATATCCTCAACGATGGATTGATGACTTTCTGTCTCTTTCTGGCCGCGGGAAATATTCTCTATCGGGTGCGAGGGTTGAACATGGAAGACCTTCGGGGACTCTTCCGCAAAATGCCGTTCACCATGGGCGGCTTCGTGATCGGGGCCCTCTCCATCATCGGGGTTCCCCCCACCTGCGGGTTCTTCAGCAAGTGGTATCTGATCCTGGGAGGCATTCAAGCCGGACATTACGGCTTTGTTGTGGCCCTCCTCTTCAGCAGCTTGGTCAATCTCATCCTCTTCTTCAGGATCATCGAGGTGGGTTACTTCGAGCCCCATTCGGAGCATCGCCACGAAGGGCAGGACCACGCCCCCTCCATGGAGGAGGCCCCCGTGGGAATGGTCGTTTCCCTCCTGATCGTGGCCTCCGGTTTGATCCTCGCGGGCTTGTATGCGGGAGACATCGTTCAGCGTGTGGTGAATCTCGCCATTCCTGAAAGCATCGTCTGAGCGCATGGGTATGATGGACACCGCGATCTCTGCGAAGCCCCTCCTGGCCGTGTTGGTCTCCCTCTGCGTGGTCCCCGTCCTGGCATACAGCAGATCGCCCAATGTACGCGAAGGCTGGACCTTCGTTGCTGGCCTCCTCAAGCTGCTCATCGTGGCCTCCATGGTCCCCACCGTCCTGAAGGGGAACCGCATCGAGTGGACCATAGCCCGGTTCCTGCCGGGGGCGGATCTCGCCCTCCGGGTCGACCCCCTGGGAATGCTCTTGGCGCTGGTCTCCTCGTCCTTGTGGATCGTCACCTCCGCATACTCCATCGGATATATGCGGGGGCTCAAGGAACACTCTCAGACCCGCTACTACTGCTTCTTCGCACTGGCTCTCTCTGCCACGGTGGGAGTCGCGTTTTCGGCCAACCTCCTCACCGCCTATCTCTTCTACGAGATGCTCTCCTTTGCCACCTATCCACTTGTGACCCATCACCAGGATAGGGAAGCGCGGATCTCCGGGCGGAAATACCTGGCATATATCGTGGGGGCCTCCATCGGTCTGGTCCTTCCGGCCATGCTGGTCACCTATCAGCTGGCCGGGACCTTGGAGTTCCGAAGCGGCGGGATCCTCGGTCAAGTGAACTCTCATTCCTTGTTGATGGTGTTGCTGCTTCTGTTCGTCTTCGGCTTCGCCAAGGCAGCCATCATGCCCTTGCACGCATGGCTCCCGGCCGCCATGGTGGCCCCCACCCCTGTCAGTGCCCTCTTGCACGCAGTGGCTGTTGTGAAGGTGGGGGCCTTCTGCATCCTCCGAGTGATCACGGGGATCTTCGGGAGGGAACTCCTTCTTGCCCAACACCTTGGGGTCATCCTCTGCATCATCGCTTCCTTCACGATCCTTACGGCATCGTTGATCGCCCTGTCCCAGGACGAACTGAAGCGAAGGCTGGCCTTCTCCACCATCAGCCAGCTCTCCTACATCGTATTGGGGGCCGCACTCCTCTCCCCCAAGGCAATGACCGGAGGTATGGTGCACATCGCCATGCATGCCTTCGGCAAGATCACCCTCTTCTTCTGTGCTGGCGCCATCTACGTGGCTACAGGCATTCAGAAGATCAGAGAAATGGACGGGATCGGGAGGAGGATGCCTATTACAATGGCCGCCTTTTTCATCGGCTCCTTAAGCGTTATAGGGCTCCCTCCAACCGGCGGGCTTTTCAGCAAGTGGTACATGGCACTGGGAACTCTCCAGGCCCATCAGTGGGTATTTTTGGTTGTGTTACTCTTGAGTTCTCTCCTCAATGCGGCGTACTTCTTGCCCATCGTCTACAAGGCGTTCTTTTGTCCTCCGCAGGAGCCCACCTTTGAGCATACATCAACCGAGGCCCCCATATGGTGTTTGATCCCCCTTGTGATAACAGCATCTTGCTCCATCGTTCTGTTCTTCTATCCTGGGCCGTTCTTCAAGCTGGCTGAACTGGCCGTACTCAAATAATGAGGGCTGAACCATGAAGGACAAAAAGGAATTCGATTACTTCGACAGGCCAGAGAACATAAAAAGACTCTGGATAGCTCTCTATGTCCTGTGCGGTCTCACGGTGCTACCGGATTTCTTCCTTCAACGGGAAGGCCACTTCGCCATCGACCATTACTGTGGGTT
Organism: Desulfarculaceae bacterium JdFR-97; assembly: GCA_002010915.1. GTDB lineage: Bacteria > Desulfobacterota > Desulfocorpusculales > Desulfocorpusculum > Desulfocorpusculum > JdFR-97. The sequence continues at coordinate 38,315 of MTPG01000091.1, forward strand.
CTATGCCTTTCTGGGCTTTGTATCATGTGCGGCCCTTATCCTTTTTTCCAAATTGGTCGGCTTTGTCCTAAAGGTTAGAGAAGACTACTATGATAGGTAATCTCCCTCCTGCAGCGATTTTGATCTTCGGAGCACCGTTCGTTCCCTTTCTCAAGGGCAAAGGGAAGAATTGGTATCTCATCTTTCTCCCTGCTCTCGCTTTTTATGCGGTTTCCCAGTTAGATCCAGGAGTTTCTTGGCGTTTTCATTTCTTCGGTTTTGATCTGGCCCTCCTGAGGGTCGACAAACTCAGCAAAGTTTTCGGCTATATCTTCACCCTTAATGCCTTCGCTGCTTTTATCTATGCATTTTATTTAAGAGACAATGTCCAACATATGGCAGCGCTTTTCTATATAGGGAGCTCCCTCGGTGTAGTGTTTGCCGCCGATTTGGTCTCCCTCTATTTTTTNTGGGAGGTTATGGCTGTAGCCTCCACCTTTTTAATTCTGGCCAGGAAGACGGAAAGAGCCNGGGCAGCAGGTATGCGTTACATCCTGGTACACATCTTCGGTGGGCTCTGCCTGCTCGCGGGTATAATCGTTCATATCTCTCAGACCGGTTCGGCCGTCTTCGATTCCATGACCGCCAGAAATTGGGGCACTTNTCTGATTNTATTTGGCTTTTTAGTAAATGCCGCAGCCCCTCTTGTATCTGCTTGGCTTCCCGACGCCTATCCAGAAGCCACCGTGACCGGAGGCGTGATCTTGAGCGCCTATACCACCAAGACCGCCGTCTATACCTTGGTACGGGGCTTTCCTGGATGGGAGATCCTGATCGTAGTCGGCTGTATAATGACCCTGTACGGAATTATCTATGCCCTCCTGGAAAACGACATGAGGAGAATCCTCGCTTACAGCATCATNAACCAGGTGGGCTTTATGGTCACCGGCGTGGGCATCGGCACGATGATGTCGCTCAACGGGAGCGTGGCCCATGCCTTCTGTCACATCATATACAAGACCCTTCTGTGGATGGCTGCGGGGGCCGTTCTTTACATGACCGGAAGGAGCAAGTGCACCGACCTGGGGGGTCTGTACAAGACCATGCCATGGACCCTTGTTTTTGGGGGCATCGGGGCACTCTCCATATCCGCATTTCCCGCAACCAGCGGATTTACCAGCAAATCCCTCATCATCCAAGGATCCATCCACGAACATCTGACATGGGTATGGCTTGTCTTGGAGATCGCCTCCGCGGGGGNATTTCTTCACGCTGGAATTAAATTCCCCTATTTTGTCTTTTTCGCAAAAGACAGGGGGCTCAGGCCGGGAGAAACAAACAAGTCTATGTTGATTGCCATGGGAATTATGGCATTCCTTTGCATATTTCTTGGGGTCTATCCGCAACCTCTCTATGAGATTCTCCCCTACAAGGTCGACTATCAAGCCTATACTCTCCCTCATGTAATAACACAAATGCAACTGTTGATGTTCTCNGCCCTTGTCTTCTTCCTATTCCTCCCCCTTCTGAAACGAACTGAGACCATATCCATTGACACGGATTGGTTCTACAGAATGGGGGGCCGTCTGTTTTACAAAGCGATCGATAGAGGACTGAATACCTTGAACGACGTCTGCCATCGACTCTTCGTCGATGAGCTGGCCCATGGACTCGCCCGGCTTTCGAGAGACCTTCCCGCCCGCATGGCCCTTCTGGCCCTTTCTCCACTATGGGCCCTCTCGAGGAGGAGCGAGGACTCCTTGCATAAAAGCCGCGAGGAACTCTACCAGGCCATCCAGAGAGGGGCCCTGCCCGTAGGGATAGGAGTCGCCTTGGCCACGGCCTTCCTGGTCTTCGTGTTCTTGCTGAGTTGGAGGTCCTAAAGGCCTCATAAGGAGAACGGACCATGGTCGACTTGATGGATCTTCGAAAGATCCTCTTATTGGAAAGGCTCCCGGATGCCTTCCTCCAAAGGATGCTCCCCTACGTGGAGGCAAGGGAGTACAAGGACCGGCAGATCGTCTACGAGGAGGGAGATCCGGCAGAGAACTTTTATATGTTGAAGCGGGGAAAGATCCTCCTGGAGGTGGAGATCTCCGATACCATCATCATCTCTCTGGGTTCCATCAAATCCGGCTATTCCTTTGGCTGGTCGGCCCTGCTCCATGGCAAAAGGCACACCACCTACGCGGTATGCGCGGAACTGTGTGAAGTCCTCTCCATCCCCGGGGCGCGTCTGATCCAAATCCTCCAAGAAGACTACACCTCGGGCTACTGGTTTATGAAGGAGGCCTTCCGCATCATGAAATGGCGCCTTGGGCGCCGTACCGAACAATTCATTAAAGTGATGCGGAAACACCCGGATATTCGTCGGCTCCTTGGACTGGAGGAGGGCAATCCAAGGGGATCCTCACCATAAACGTGCTCCCCTAGCCCGTCTGCGAACGGAGCGAGTTTTCTCCCATGGTTCCGAGCTGTTTTCCTCTGCTNTCCTCTGGGCAATATGGGGAGCAGCCTCATCGGCCCTACCATACAAAGGAGGAGAGAGAGATGGCCTTGAAGGTCTTGATTGTGGACGACGACCCGGATAGCGCGAGCTATCTTCGAGACATCCTCGAGGACCATGGATTTTCGGCCGTAAGCGCCCACGATGGAGAAGAGGGTTTGGAGGTGTCTCGGCGAGAGAGGCCGGATCTCATCCTCCTCGATTTGATGATGCCTCGCAAAACCGGGATCCGCATGTTCCAGGAACTCAAAAAGGATCCGGAGTTGCGGGAGATCCCGGTGGTGGTGGTGACCGGGATCTCCCAGGCCACAGGTGTAGACTTCCGGGACTTCCTCTTCAAACAACCTGACAAGGAAAAGGCCGTAGGGACCCACGGCCTCACGCAGTATACGGCCCCAGACGGCTATGTGGAAAAGCCCATAGATCCCGACGAATTGATGCGGGTCGTCCGTAAAGCCCTCCAGGAGAAGGCCTGACCCGCTGACTGCACCTTTCTTCTCACTCCGAGAGCACCTCCTTGAGATAGGCCCCACACAAAGGGATGAGGGATGCGCACTCCTTAAAGTTCCGCTCCTCTTTGAACGTCCTAGGATTCGGAGAACTTAATGGGGGTGGAGCGGGGCCGAGTTCTGTCCAAGTCCATGGCCGTGGGGGGAGTCCCTTCTACACCTAGGATTAGGAGACGCGTTGCATCCTTCGAACGTAGGGAGTATGCTGAAGTCGCAGGCTCCTCGTCACCCTTGTTCTGGCGGAGAGCAGGAGATGCATTGCTGGCTGAGCCAGGGTGGGCTATGCGGAGAAGCCCTTTTGAGACTCCTTCAGGAGTCGGGAATCTGGGCATCCGAGGTGCCCCAGGAGATGATGGGATCCCTCTTTTCCGAGGAGGAGGCCCGCTTTGACTTGCCTGGTGTTCTTCTTCGTCAACGGGAAGACCGTCAGGGGATCTGGGCCGTTGGGGAGTCCGAGTACCTCTGGCCCCTCNTCCGTCTCCTCCAAGAACGCCTTCAGGACGCTGTTATCGTCCGCTTGGAATCCTTGGAGGAGGAGGAGGAGGGAAGGCTTAGGGCCTCGGTGGAATTGCCGGGACGGGCCAAGGAGATCTTGGACCGGGTCCGATCCACGTTACGGCCAACACTTCGAAATCACCATCGTCTGATCCTTCTGGACCCGGACCGAGTGCGTGGAGCAGAGGCCCGCCTCGCGGACCGTCCTGATCTCAGCCTCGAGCTGGAGAGTGCCCTTTACGATGAGCTCATTTTGAGGCCCCTTCGGGAGACGGCCAGGACCCGCATAGAGCACGTGAGTCTCTCGGGCAAGCGGGTGCGGCCCAGAGAGGCCGAAGTCTTGGAAGTGAACAAGGGGCGCCTCGTACTTCGGCGTCAGCTCTCCCGCGGTCGCTTGAATGGCCTCGACCTCCCCATTGAGGAGGGAGACTACGCCATCACCGTGGTAACGGAGGGACAATGGCACTTCCAACACACTTATTACAGGAGGGACGGAAGACCCATAGGTGAATACTACAACATCAACACCCCGGTGGAATTCTATCCGTGGGGAATCCGTTACGTGGACCTAGAGGTGGACGTGATCCGAAGGGCAGGGAAGCCGCCGGTCCTAATAGACCGAGACCGTCTCTCCATCTTGGTTCGAGAAGGGTTTGTCCACCGAGGGTTGGAGGAGAAGGCCCTTCGGACTTCCCACGAGCTCATGCAAGCCCTGTCTTCGCCATAAAGACTCCGGATCTCCTCCATCCCCTGCAGCGGTGGGTGTGCTGTAATGGGAGAGGATGTGCGCGAGCGCCCAGTGATGGATCCACAAAGAAGCTTGCCAGAGCAACGTATCCTCGCGGTGGACGATGATCCCAGCGTGCAGGCGGCCCTCGGGAAGGCCCTGCGGAAGCGCGGCTACCACGTGGATCTCTCTCCTTCGGCCGAGGAGGCCCTGGCCCGAATGGAAAGGACCACCTACAGCCTCATCCTCCTGGACGTAAACCTGCCTGGAATGTCCGGCATCGATGCCATCCCCAGGATCTGAGAGATCGACCTGGAGACCGTCCTCATCGTGATCACCGCCTACGACACCCGCCAAACGGCCCTCGATGCCATCCGAAGTGGGGCATACGAGTATTTCGCCAAGCCCTTCAACCTGAAGGAGGTGGAGATCATCGTCAAACGGACCCTGGAGAGACGATCCCTTCGAGCCGAGGTACGCAGGTTGAGGAAGAGGCTCATTGGGATGGCCACCGAGAGGCTTGTGGGAAGAAGCCAGGCCATCCAGCAGGTCAAGGAGATGGTGGAACGAATCGCCCCTCTGGAGGCCACGGTCCTCATCACTGGGGAGAGCGGCACCGGCAAAGAGCTGGTCGCAGACCTGATCCACCGCCTCAGTTTCCGGGCCTCAGGACCCCTGATCAAGGTCAACTGTGCGGCCATCCCTGAGTCACTCCTGGAAAGCGAGCTCTTCGGCCACGAGAAGGGGCATTCACGGGGGCCCATGAGACGCGACCCGGGAATTCGAATTGGCCTCTCATGGAACGATCCTCCTCGACGAGATCGGGGAGATGCCCCTCGAGCTTCAGGCCAAGCTCCTCCGTGTAGTGGAACACAAAGAAGTGGATCGTTTGGGAGGACGAAAGCCTGTGGCGGTGGATATCCGGATCCTGGCCTCCACTAATCGGGACCTGCATCACTACGTCCGCCAAGGGACGCGCCGTGAGGACCTTTTTTATCGCCTCAACGTCATCCACATCCACGTCCCTCCCTTGAGGGAGCGCAAAGAGGACATCCCCATCCTGGTGGAGCACTTGTTGTCGGAGATCGGATCCAAGCTGGGCCTCCCTCCCCTGAGTCTCTCCTCCGAGGCCATGAAGGCACTTCTGGATCATGACTGGCCGGGGAACCTCCGGGAGCTGGCCAATGTGCTCGAGCGCGCGGTCATTCTAGGAGGTGGACCGGTCCTCGCCTTTCTGCTGTCCTGGCGGCCCTCCAAAAAGGCCCCTTCGCTGTCCCTGAAAGGAAAGAGGGCTTCCTCTCCCTGAGACAGACCCTCCAGGAGGTTGAAAAGACCCTCATCATCGAGGCCCTGAAGCGNTCCCGAGGCGGCCAAAAGGCTTGGCCTCACCCCGAAGAATCTCTGGAAGAAGATCCAAAAGCNCCGGATCGATGTCCACGCTCTGATGCAGGACGACCAAACCTCGCACGGGTCGTTGTGAAGGAGATCTCAAGTCGTCTACTTTTGATAGATCATGCTGGATCTATGCCACGGCCTCGTATATTTCATCACCTTGAAATCCTTAAAATTTACCGTATTCACATCTTTGTAATCTACCTTTTGTAGACTCCCTTTGCTCGCCTTGGGATCGTAAAACGGCCCTCTTCCGCCTCGGACATACGGAGGGTTCTCCAAGTAAAATCGAATAATTATCTCCACAAAGTCCCAGGGCGGTCCTCCTTTGTTGGTCCCCTTTGGCATGCTCCTTGCGAAAAGACTGGATAGGGGAGTGGGATCAGGGCTCCAGGGAAAGGGATTCCCTGGACTCTGTCCCTAAGGAGAGACACAAACCGAGGAGGAGATTCGTGGATCGATTCCTTTCCCTCATGGCGATGGGGCTCTCGTTTCTTTTGCTTTACCTTTCCATCTTTGTGATCCAACCCCAACCCAGGATCATTACTGTGGCCATTCTGACCACCGCCAATTCCGTCCTGATGGCAAGGATCGTCTATCTCCATAGGTTTTTAAGGCCCCTCATGGAGTCCGACGATGAGTTCCTCTCTGAGAATGGATGAACTCTATTTTCCGGTCCATGGACGAACTATTCCGTCGCCTGGACGATCGTATGTGGGTCGCCAAGGGCAACCCAAGTTGTGGGTGACGGTCTATGACAGGAACCAGGTGACCGTNTGGGTCGAGGTTGCCTATGGGGGGGAGTGAAACTGAAGACCCCGGAAGGAACGAACGAGGGCGAACGGAACGGGCAGTCTTGAGATCACCCCCTTCAACGATTGAAACCCATGCTCCGTCCCCTTGTCATGGGGATTGAAGGGTCCGAATTCCACTTCGAGGAGGTCCGATAATCCTCTGGCTCGGCNGTGACCCTAGCATTGTTTATGGGCAGACCCGGCCTCGCGGCCCTTTCGGCCTGCGCCGCCGTCCTGGCAGCCTGGATGCTCGCTGGCCACATCTTCCGATCCCGCCGTCCTCGCTGACCATGGGACCCCCTCTTTACGGCCTGTCCTGACATCCTGCGAGAAAGCCCTTCCTCCCACGGAGAGAGTGAAGGAGATCGAGGGCACTCGAGGGCTTGTCCTAAGGATCGGCCACGCATCCGGGTCGGCATTCCACATCGAGGCCGAATAAGTTATGGTGCCCTTTCTTCAGTCTTCGGTAACCAACCACACCCCCCTGGAGAGGCCCCCGACAAAGGAAGGTTCCTCATTCCTCGATGGCAAAGACGCCGGTGTGGAGGACGGCTCCGTCTTTGGCCCGCACCACCTCCACCTTCCAGGGCCCTGTCTGATGTGGAAGGATCTGCTTCTCACTGAAGGTCCTCCATCGGGGACCTTCCACACGGAGGGAAATCTCCGTCTGAAGCTTATCTCTCCAATACCATCGGTGGAAGATGGTGAGGGGCTCCTGCGCCCCCACCACGTGAGTAAAGCAGATCAGTCTGCCCACATCCTGCGGGAAGACCGTCCCTCGACCCAGGCACGACCACGAACCCTCTCCTCCGGGCTTGGAGGGCCGCCGAAGGCCTCGGCAAAAAGCCATCTCTTGGACGGGGTCCGGAAACACGATAGACAGCGTCTTTTCCTCCGATTCTCCCCCCACCTGGATCCACCGTTGAACGGACTCCCCCCCCTCCGCCTGGATGCGAAGGAGATAGTCCCCTTCTGGAAGGGACGGGATCCGGAACTCTCCATCCTGGCCGGTCCGGCTCCGGGTCCGGGGCCCCAGGATCACCTCCACTCCGGCCACAGGCGCCCCGTTGAGATCCGTCACTCGGCCCTTGAGTAGGGCGCCCGCCTCCGCCTTGGGCCTTGATGGAGGCTGAGGGCTCGGCTCAGGCGAAGGAGGAAGGAGGATACGGATCTGTGCCGGGGTCCTCCCCTCCGCCTCGGCGATTCCTTCCTCCAGGGCATTCAGACGGCTCTCCACAGCGCGGAGCCTATCTTCATCTCCCTTGGTCGGCTTTTGAATCCACTGAAGAAGTTCGAGGAAGGCGGAACGAAACTCCCGATACATTTCGAGGGTCTTTTCCGCCTTGTCCCTCTTCATCTCCTCCTCCACCGCGATGGGCGCCTGGATCACCCAAGAGGCCATCACACCCACGACCAAGCCAACCAGGAGACCCGCCACGGCCAGGATCCACCTGCCGTTGGACCTTCGCCCGATAAAGATAGGCCGATCCGTCCGGATACGGTAAGTCTTGGGCATGTCTCACAGCCTCCGGGCCAGATGTCCAGGAGAGAGAAGAAAAGACCCTCCGAAGAGGGAGTCCCTCTCGGATGGGCTATCCCGTCCCCCCTTCCAGGAAGACAAGCTTGGCAGCACCCAAAAGGGAGCCGCTCTCCACCTTTCGGAAGCGCCACCCCGGCATGAGACGCTGCTTGCACTGAAGCAGGGCCTCGGCCCCTCCGCCGGTGACGTTGACGGTGCGTCCGGCGATCCCCTTGTCCTCCATCAGCCTCAGGAATTCCTTGACCTTGTGGGCTACGCCGTAGAGGACCGCTAAAAGTAAATCCTCGCGGGTAGTGCTCAGGGTGATGCCGCTGAAGCGGGCGGTCTTGAACTTGAGGGAGTAGCGATCTCCCGTCAAGTAGGGGTGAAACCGCGGGAGGTGTTTTCGATTCTCACTCAGCAATCTAGGGATTAAATCGCGGTAAAAAGTCTGTTCGTCCACATCCCGGAAGAACTGCCTGTGGGCCCACTCCACGGCCTTCCCTCCCGTATTGAGGGCAAACATGGCGTTCCATCGTCCATCGACGGCATGGTTCTTCAGGTTGTATCGAGGAGAGGCCTCGGGGTGATCCATACAGACGACCACCATCTCGGTAGTTCCCGTCACATTCATGATATCGCCGTGGTGGACGATTTCCGCACTCAGCGCAGCACACGTGGCGTCGTTGGCCCCCATGAGCACGGGGATACCCTCTCGCAGCCCCGTGAGGGAGGCCACCTCCCGTCTCAGTGTCCCAATGCGTTCATAGGAAGGGTACACGGTGGGAAGCTTCCCTAAATCGATATCCAGTTCCCGGGCGATGGACGGTTCGTATCCCCAACCCCGCGCGGTGTTGAAGAGATTGGACATGCAGATGTTGGAGGGGTCCACCCCGAATCGTCCGGTCAGCCTCTTGGCGAAAAAGGTGTTGGTGTGGCCGTAGACGGCCGTCCTTCGGTCCACATCCGGGAAGTGATCCCTGATCCACAGGATGTTGGCCGCGGTGGATGCGCCTGGGTTGGGGATATTGCCCGTAACCTCCAAGAGGGTGCTCTCCCCTATGGCCTTGAGGATTCGTTTGGATTGTGGATAGGCCCGGCGGTCCAGATGGAGGAAGGCGGGCATGAGGGGCTCTCCATCCTCATCCATGGGGGTAAAGCCCGGACTATTGACTGACAGGGTCAAGATCTCGACCCGGCCGGGGGGAAAATCAATCTCCTCCATGGCCTCCAGAAAGGCACTCCACCAAAGCCGGGGATCGATCTGCACGGTTTTTGGATCCGGGGTCTCCAGGGAGTATCCCCGCTCAGTGGTGGCCAGGAGTCTGAGATCCTGATTGAAGACGCCCAACTTCAGAGAGGTGGTACCTACATCGATGGCGAGAATCATGGGGTCGTCTCCTTCTGGGACCTGGAAGGGCCGGCCCCTGCTCCGCGCTCGCGTCAGGCCAATCCCGCCTCGGCTACGGCCCGGTCGATTTCCCGCTTCTCCTCCTCGGTCAAGGGAAGCAGAGGCTGACGGGGAGGTCCTCCATAGAATCCCCCCTTCTCCATGGCGTACTTGACCCCCGCGACCCCGAACCGGCCCGATACGGCTTGGTTCAGCCGGAAGAGGATCCTATGTAACCGTCTGGCCCCGTCCAGATCCCCAGCGAGGAACCTCTCGTAGAGTCGACAGCAGGATCCAGGAAAGGCATCGGCCAGGGATACCACCCCTCCCACCGCACCTAGGGTCAAACCCGCAAGGAGGGTATTGATGGTCCCGGACAACACCGAGAATTCTTCGGGACAGACAGCCAGGTACTTGGCGGGGCCCTCGGGAGAGGAGTCCTTCATCCCCACGATATTGGGATGTCTGGCCAGGGCCTCCACCACCCGGGGGGTGAGGTTAACCCCCGTAAACCCCGGCGCATTATAGATCAATACAGGGACCTCAAGGGCATCAGCCACATGGGAGAAATAGCCGATGAGGGCCTCGTCGGTCAAGCGCTTCTTGAAATAGGAGGGGGTAAGGAGGGAGACGAAGTCCACCCCCATTCGAGCCACCTGTCTCGCGAAGTGGAGGGTGAGGCGCGTGGATTCATAGCCCGCGCCCGCCATGACGATCTGTCCCTCGGATTTCTCTTCCAGCACGACCTCGAGGACCTGCAGCTTTTCGGTCTCGCTGAGGCTCTTGCTTTCCCCGTTGCTTCCCAGGACAAAATAGCCCGACAGGGGGCTCTTCCGATACCGCCGCATGTTCTCCCGAAGTCGGTCCAGGGCCAAATCCTCGCCCTCGAAAGGGGTCGTCAAGGGAGCGAAGACCCCGCAGATCTCGTTGCTCATAGTCCAGGCCTCCATCCGTTTCTTGCCAAGGCGTCGAAGCTCAAGGGTGCAGGAATTCAGGGCCTACCGAGCGGAAGGAGAGAAAGACCCTTTGCGGTGAGGTGACGAGAGAGGCCGTCCCTCAAAGTCTTCCATGGTCGGGGTGAAGGGATTTGAACCCCCGACATCTGGCTCCCAAAGCCAGCGCTCTGACCAGACTGAGCTACACCCCGAGTATGGGTAATCCTAGCATATCTCCCCTTCCTCTTCAACAATCTCCGAAGATAAGCCCAACGGGATTCAGGTTACAGCTAGCCGCCTTGTACGCTCTCGCTTCAAATGCGTGAAGGGAGAAGCTGGAACTTGGCAAATTGACTTGTCCGCCTAGGGCGAGGCACCAGGTAGATTCTTCTTGACGCAAAATCCCTTTTTCTCCTAAGATATNTCCGCCGGGCTTTCATCGAGCCGGACGATCGATTCGAAGATGGATACACAGGATACAACAACCTCCTTAGGCAAAAGGGTTGAATCATTAAGCCCTACTTGAAAGGTCTACTTTGTGAAGCACTTCAGCCATCTGTCAAACACTTTTAGGCCGCCAATATCTCCACCTCATCCCCCATCCATGATTGATCAAAATTGTTTGCTCGAGATGCTGCAAANGACTTGGGGTCTGTGCAAGAATGAAAAATCCCAAGAAAAGATAAACCGAATGCCTAAAAGGGGGTGAAAACATTTTTTCCTTAGGATGGAAAAAGAGTGGGGCCATTATTTTCAAGTCCTGATCCGCCGGATTACGAAAGGAGGTTGCCAATGACCAAACATTCATCGTTGAAGTGGTTCTATGGGGTTCTTCTGGCTTCATTGTTAGTCTTTAGCCCCCCCATATGCGAGGGGAAGACCATCATCATCAAGTATTCAGACCACGACCCACCTGGAGGGATGCGGACCGATTTCCTAAAGGAGGTCTGGCTTCCAGAGATCGTAAAACAGACCGGTGGCAAGGTTAAGATCCAGGACTTTTGGGGAGGAGCGTTGTTGGGCTCTAAGGAGATCCTTAAAGGGATCGCCGACAGGGTCACTGACATGGGTTTTGTATATCCGGGGCACTACCCCGGGCAGCTACCCGCGTTCACCATCTTCAAGCTCTTTCCCAGGGGGCCCAGCAAATTCGAAAACATGGTATGGTTTTATCGCAAGGTATATGAAGAGATTCCCGAGTTCAAGGCCGAATTGAAAGCAGCCAATCAGAAAACTTTGCTCTTTACCGCGGGGCTGCCCGGAGCTTTTACCAGCACGAAACCCCTGCGCTCCCTCGATGACCTGAAAGGCCACAAATGGCGAGCTGGAGACAAATGGGCCTTGAGATTCCTGAAGAACGCTGGCGCAATCCCCGTGTCGGTTCCATGGGGCGATGTGTACATGGCCCTTCAGACTGGGACTATCGAGGGATGCTTTACCAACTACGATGGTCTGCATATGATGAAGTTCGATGAGGTCGCTCCCAATCTCCTGATCTCCAAAGCTTTGTGGTTCGCCACTCCGTTCATACACAACGTCAACCTCGACTTCTGGGACTCCCTCCCCAAGGACATTCAAGATGGGATTTTAAAGGCCTCGGAAATAGCGGAAAAGAAGTTCGCAGAGACCTATGAGAAGGCATTTGACAAGATTATGGCCGAGCAAAAAGCAGCTGGCTTCAAAGTCACCGTGATGTCTGAAGAAGATGTATTGAAGTGGGAAAACGCCAAAGAGCTACGAAAAATGCAAGAACAATGGGTAGAAGAAGCGAAGGCGGCGGGTCTTAAAAACGCATCTTCCATCATGGAACAGATGAGAAAGATCCATAAGCAAGCCATGGAGAGAGAAAAATAAACAAAGGGGGTCACCCTTGGAATTTATCGGCCATCGGCGATGAGATGCCTGTTAAAAGAGCCGTTGTGTTTTACCTCCTTCTCACTCCATAGGGCCCCATCTTCTTGACGTGATTGGACGAGCCTTGCTGCAGGCTCGTCCAATCACATTGAAATACAATGGTCATTGTGAATCGATGATCACACCCGTGGGCAACTAATTCCTCATTTGAGGATTCCTGCCGTTTGTATAAGGGAGAGAGGGCCATGAGGGGCCTCATACACAAAATCAATCAAGTCCTTTCTGGATTTTGCGGTTGGCTTATGCTGGCCATGATGATCTTGCTTGTCATAGACATCCTTGGTCGAACTTTCAAAAGGCCCATTCAAGGAATGGCAGAGCTTTCGGTGTTTGTCATGATGGTGGTCATCTACTTGGGACTGGCGCGATGTGAAGAACACCGGGAGCACGTGAACCTTGAGGTGGTAAAAAACGCGCTGGCTCCCAAAGCGAGGCTAATTATAGAGATGATCGCTTACCTATTGGCCTTCATGACCGTGGGTCTCCTCCTCTACGCCGTCTCCCAAAACGCACTGGCGTCATTTCAAAGGAAAGAAGCCCTGGAAGGGACCGTGGAGCTCCGTATCTGGCCTGTGAAGTTTGTAATGGTGTTGGGGCTGATCTTCTTCTGGATTCAGACATTCATCAACGCGATGGATGTGGCAAGAAAGCTGCGTAAATTCTCTAGGGATTAAAAAGTAACAGTTAGTGAATTCCCCAGAGAAAACTATCAGAGATCGGAATCGACAAGGGGGGGTTCATGGACTTCATCACGGGCGGCGTTCTGTGCATCGCGCTGCTTCTCCTCCTGTTGGGGACCGGGCTTCAGATCGGACTTACTTTTANCTTGAGCGGGTTGGTGGTAAGCACAATTCTACTGGGCTCCAAAAGCGCCTTGTCCCTTTTGGGACAAGTCTCTTATTTCTCCATCGCCACCCCCACATGGGCATGTATCCCCTTGTTCATCCTGATGGGATCTTTCGCGGCCAAGGGGGGATATGCACGAAGGGCATACAATGGGGTCTATGCCCTAAGCCATGGGCTTAAGGGGTCTCTGGGAGTGGCCACATGCCTCAGCTGTGCTGTCTTCGGGGCGATTTCCGGCTCTTCCATCGCAACTACGGCGATCTTTGGCAAAATGGCGCTCCCGGAGATGAGACGCCTAGGCTACGACAAAGCCTTCTCCACTGGCTGTATCGCATCAGCAGGCACATTCGCCTCCATGATCCCGCCCAGCATGATGATGATAATCTACGCCCTCTTCACCCAGCAATCGGTTGGCAAATTGTTCGCTGCGGGGATCATTCCAGGGCTTATGACAGCAGGAGTCTATTCTCTCTCGATTCTTCTCAGGGTCCATAGAAATCCGCGACTGGCTCCTCTTCCTGCGAGAGGGGAGACCCCTGCAAGCACTGGGGAGCGGTGGAAAGAGGCCTGTCAGATGTGGCCCGTCCTCGTAATCGCCGTTATTGTCCTAGGGGGAATTTATTCCGGCTTGTTTACGCCCACCGAGGCCGCCGCCGCAGGAGCCCTGATCACGCTATTGTTCGGCTGGTTTCAGGGAAGTCTTAGGCGTCTTAGTATGATCACCGACGCCATGAAAGAATCCGCCAACACCACAGCCATGTTATTCCTCATCAATGTGGGGGCCTTGTTCTACAGCAGAGTTCTGGCCATCACCCGTCTGCCCACGGAACTCACCNTGATGCTTCAAGGCCTCGACATTCCCAAGGTATTCATTCTCATGGGGATCCTCGCCATAATGTTCTTTCTGGGTATGATCATGGTCCCCATTGGAATCTACGCCCTCACGCTCCCCATCGTCCTCCCAATCCTGGTCAATCTGGGATATGATCCCATCTGGTTCGGAGTAATTGCGCTGAAATTGACGGAAATCGGGGCCATCACGCCGCCCGTGGGATTAAACGTATATGCCATGAAGGGTGTTATACCAAAAGATTACGACATTTCACTGGAAGACATCTTTCGAGGGATTTGGCCCTTCTGTCTGTGTGACATCATCATGTTGATGATTCTTATCCTGTTCCCTCCTCTCAGTACGTGGCTTCCGGAATTGCTTTTGGGGTCTTGAACCAAAACTTTTTACATTTCCTTGCCAATTTCACTAGGATTCTTGGGGAAATCCCCTTTGGCCTCATTTATAAGACTTCACCGGAGGCGTCGCGTACAACCCGAGCTTACTGTGGACCAAACCTAGCTCTACGATGGCTTCCGCTAATTTCAAGGCCACGGCGAGGGGGTCGATCACCGACGCCCCCAACTCCTCTTCTATCTCCCGAGCGTATCCCGCCATCCCAGCACAACCCAAGATGATCACCTCAGCTCCGTCCTCTTCCACTGCCTTCNTGGCGACCTCCAGTATCCTCCTCTTGGTCTTCTCCGGATTCTCGTCGGTCTCCGCCACAGACAGGTCCAAGCTACGTACCGAGGCAAGGAAGTAATCCATGCCCCTTGTATGAACTTCCGCTATCTTGGAAGCAATCCTCTCCTTCCTCGGCGTCAGGATGGAAAGCCTGGCCCCGAGCATGGCCGCCATGTGTAGGCTCGCCTCTTCGATCCCTATGACGGGGATCCTGGATATCTCCCTGGCGGCGGTCAACCCGGGATCTGAAAAGCAGGCAATAATAACAGCATCATATCTTTCTTCGTTGGCCCTTTTGACCAGATCCAGTGTGGGGGGAACGGCGTGTGCTTCATCATATGCACACTCGATGGTATAAGGCCCCCTGTTGGCACAGACTACGGTCAGCTCGGTGCTGGGACGTTTGATCACGTGGAGTTCCCTGCTGATATGTTCGGTCATGCTCTTCGATGTGTTGGGATTGATGACCATTATCTTCACAAGACTTCTCCCTTACCTTCCTACGTTTTGTATTAGTTATCCGTCTTCGGCTTCAAATCCTCTCAGGTCTTGCCGGGCTAGTTCCAGAACCGTCCTTACGAGCAATCTACAACCATCGTATACAGCCTGGGGATCAGCCCATTCGTCGGGGCAGTGGCTCATGCCTCCTCTGCACGGAATGAAGATCATGCCGGTGGGAACGAAGGGGGCGAAGCTCT
Source organism: Desulfarculaceae bacterium JdFR-97 (assembly GCA_002010915.1). Taxonomy (GTDB): domain Bacteria; phylum Desulfobacterota; class Desulfocorpusculales; order Desulfocorpusculum; family Desulfocorpusculum; genus JdFR-97. The sequence goes on from MTPG01000091.1 coordinate 53,535, forward strand.
GGGCGTCATGCCCGGCACCGCTGGCCATCCGAAGATATGGAAGGCCCTCAATCTCGGCTGCACTGCCTATCACCTCCACCATGGCCTCCGACAAAACGACGCTGTCCTTTTCGTAGATTGTCTTTATGGAGCTTCCAGGAAGGGAGGCCACCCATTCTGCAAGCACTCCGCGCACCTCGATCATATCTCTGGAGTCCATGGATCTCAATTCCACCACGAATCGGCACTCTCCAGGGACCACATTCGTGGCCCCAGGCTCCAAGCTGACTTGGCCAATGGTCCCCACCATCTCGCGATTTCTAGCCCTGACCCATTGGGGCAACAGCGAGAATATCGGAGCTGCTTTGACCAGGGCGTCGTCCCGAAGGTGCATGGGTGTTGTGCCCGCATGGCTCGCCTTTCCGAGGACTTTCACAACATATCGATAGATCCCCACGATACCGGTCACTATTCCGATGGGGATCCCTCTCGATTCCAAAAGAGCACTTTGTTCTATATGAAGCTCGATCATGGCTCTGAAGGCAGAAGGGGGCCGAGCTGCACCGCCCATTCCGTGAGGATCTTTTCCATGCCTCTCCAGGTCCTCGGCGAGGGAGGGGATGCCCTTAGCTTTGGAGACGAAGATCTCTCCCTCCTGTAGGAGGCCCATCATGGCCCGGCTTCCCACTGTACCGGCATTGTGCGCTGCTTCTTCGTCGGTAAAATTGATGATCTCCAAATCCCACGGCAGTTCCACCGCATTCTCTCGAAGGAACCTCACGCATTCCAAACCGGCTAGCACTCCCACTGCACCGTCGAACATACCCCCTCCGGGGACCGTATCCAGATGCGATCCAATAACCACGACCCTATCGTCCTTCTTCCGATGAGATCTCAATTTCCCGATTATGTTTAACGCTGGATCGACCACCACCTCCAAACCAATCCTCTCCATCTGGTCCTTGAGCCACGCCCTGGCCTCCATGTCGGCATCGGAAAGGGCCGGGCGGCTAACGCCCTCTCCTTCCGAATACCCGATCTTGCCCAGCTCCATTATGTTGGAAAACAATCGTTCTCCATCGATGCTCAATGGAGGTGGTATCTCTNTGATGNACATCGCCCGCACCGCCTTGGCACAATTCTATGGGGACTGCACCCTCTGAGAGGAGAGGCTGGAGTCCTCATGGAAGCCCATTGCAGGAACAAACCTTCCGTATCCAGGATCTGCAATCACCTCTCTGCCGTCGTAGATGGTCTTGCCCCGGAGGATGGTCCTAACCACCTTTCCTTGGACCTCCAGACCCTCATAGGGGGTCCATTCCGAAGAGGAATGCATCTCCTGGGAACTTATGGTCCAACGAACGGAAGGCTCGAGGATAGCGAAATCCGCGTCGGCTCCGACGGCGATGCTTCCCTTTTTGGGGTAGAGGCCGAATCGCTTCGCCGGATTCAAGCACAAAAGACGACCCAAGACCCACGGAGAAAGCCCCCGTTTGGAAACTCCCTCACTGAAAAGCAGGGGGAGGATGGTCTCCACCCCTGGGGCTCCGGAAGCATTATGGAAAATATCGGNAGCCATCTTCTTTTGGAGGGGCCAAGGGGCATGATCCGATGCGACCATATCGATAGCTCCGGCCTTGAGGAGTTCCCACATCTCGTCCACAGCCTCTTGGGAACGCAGAGGAGGGTTGATCTTGGCGAATGCCCCAAGCGATTTCATATCTTCTTCGTTTAGGATGAGGTAGTGTGGACAAGTTTCCATGGACACATCTACCCCATCTCGGCGAAATGCCTGGATCAGATGTATGCAACGGGGATGAGAGACGTGATATATATGTAGTCTGCAACCCGTCCAATGTGCCAGTTCGAGGAGCTTGAGGACGGCTGTGGACTCGCTCACAGGCGGGCGGGTCTCACAGTGGGCGTGAGGAAATGTCTTTCCTTCCCGCCGGTATTGGTCCACCAAAAACTGGATGATCTCCTCGTTCTCCGCATGGAAGCCCACGGGGACCCCATGGGCCGCCATTTCGGGTAAAATGGTCCACAACACACCATCCGCAATCCTCGGGAATCGGACCGGATCAGCTTCATTTAAGGAGAGTTTGAACCCGCAGGCCCCCATCCCCACCAAGGGGGCAATCATCTCTCTGTCCCCCTCCTTGGGCACGGTGGCCAGTAATGCTACGTCGACTTTGGCGACCTCATGAATTAGGTCGATCTTTTTCTGGAAGCGCTCCGGAGTAGTCTGGATGCCGGTGGCATCGTACGGCATCTCGATGATGGTGGTCACCCCGCCACAAGCGGCCGCTTGGGTGGAATGCTCAAAACCTTCGGAAAGGTTGCTATACGAGTGGACATGGGCATCAACGACCCCCGGGAAGACCAATGAACCCCCTGCATCGATGGTCTCTCTCGCTTGGACAACATCATCCCGTCCCAAAATCCCCACAATGATACCGCCGTTGATCGCCACGACTCCATCCTTCAGGATCCCTTGCTCCAATACGAGATCGCCCTTGATCAATAGATCGACGTGCATGGCAAAACACCCCTGGCTTAGAATCGCTTCGGCCTATGCTAAGTCTTTCCTTGTGGTGGCGGAATAGTACCACGCCAGCATTCGATGAGCAACTGCACAGATCCTAATCTTGAACAATAGTTTCGTATCGGGTATTGAGGACTTAAGAACAGAACTTTGGAACTGTATTTGACCCGCATTGACATATGGAATCTCCACAAACTCCCATGCGCGCCCCGTTTTGGCGGGCGGTGGCACCCTCGATGGATGAAGATGCGCCCGTCGATGCCTTCATGGGGGTAGGGGCGATTTCAGTCGCCCCCTTATGGTAGGGGAGGTTGAAGCCTCCCCTACCCATCCAAGAGCAGGCGGGTGCGCCTTTAGTCTCGAGCCTCTCGCCCCTGGCCCGAGTGAGGGAAAGCTATTTTTTAATAGAACGAGGAGAATTATGAGCCCACAAGAGACAATATGGGTAGATTGTGCTGTAGCAAGGGAATGGGCCCTCGCCTTGGTGAGACGCCTGATGGTCCCCGAGGAGGATGCAAGGCTATTCATTGACGCCTTGATCCATGCGGACCTGCGCGGCGTGGACACCCACGGACTCCGCTTCCTTCCGATATATGTGAAACGCTTGGAGCTGGGACTCATCGCTCGCAACGGTTCATTGAAGATCCTCAGGGAAGGCTTGTCTTTTGCTTTGATCGATGGAAACAATCTGCTGGGACATGTTGTAGCCCATAAGGCCATGGAAATCGCCATTCAAAAGGCCCATGCCTCTGGATTGGCTGCGGTGGGAGTCCGAAATAGCAATCACTGCGGGATGATGGCCCATTATACCCTCCTTGCCGCGGAGGCATCTTGTATAGGCATCGCCTTGAGCAACACCCCGCCTCTCATGGCCCCTTGGGGAGGTGCAACGGCTCTGCTTGGGACCAACCCCCTTTCCATCGCCGTACCCGGGGGGGAAGGACATTCCATAGTCCTCGACATGGCGACCAGCGAAGTAGCTCGAGCCAAAATCATTGCTGCCAGCCAAAGAAAGGAGAAGATACCCACCACATGGGGTTTGGACCCAGCGGGGATACCTACAGATGACCCCGACGAAGCATTGAAGGGGACTGTCTCTCCCATGAGCAAGCATAAAGGCTCCGGGGCGGCTATGATGATCGACATCCTGTGCGCCCTGCTTACTGGTGCAGCTTCCCTCAATGAGGTGGGGGATCTGCTTTCCTTCACGGAATCAGACAAACAGAACCTCGGCCACTTCTTCCAGGCCATCCATATCGAGCATTTCGTCTCCTTGAAGGAGTTTCGGCGCCGCATAGATCGATTCGTCCGCGCGATCAGGACTTCCCGCCTTGCCTCTGGTGTAGAGAAAATCCGGCTGCCTGGAGACCGAAGCCGCGAGACAGAGGAGGAACGAAAGAAAAGGGGGATTCCTTTGAGCGTCTCCCTTCGGGCTCAATTGAAGGAATTGGGAGATAAATACGGCGTTCCTTTGCCCTTTTGAACAAGGAGCCAAACATGGCTCAGTCCCCGCCTGTGGCGGTCCCTCCCCGCCATTCGGGTCCAGTTTGATTTATCAGGGAGACGGATTTCCGGGAGTAGATGGGGACATGGCGGTGAGAAAAGGGGGCCTCGCAGCCTGGCACCTCATCTCATCTTCAAAAGTCCTTCCAACACCACACGGAGTCTCGCCAAGGCCTGGGCCCGATGGCTGATCCGATTCTTCACCTCTGGGGACAGCTCAGCGAAGGTCCTCCCCAATTCCGGAACATAAAAGAGAGGATCGTATCCGAACCCTCCCTGGCCCCGGGGGGCTTCGGCCACATAACCTTCGCAAGTCCCCTCCACCACCCACTCTTCCCCTTGGGGGGAGACCAGCGCCATGACGCAGCGGAAGCGGGCCTTCCTAGCCTCCATGGGGAGGCCTCGAAGGGCGTCCAGGAGCTTGGCATTGTTCTGTTCATCAGAGGCCCCCTCGCCAGCGTACCGGGCCGAATGGACCCCCGGCTCCCCATTGAGGGCCTCCACCTCCAGACCCGAGTCATCCGCTAGGGTCCAGTCCCCAGCCCAATGCGCCAATACACGGGCCTTCTTGAGGGCGTTCTCCAGGAAGGTGGCCCCATCCTCCTCCACCTCGGGCACCCCTTCCAAGCCCTCCAGGGAACGGATCTCCAGGGGAAGGCCCCTTAGGATCTCCCGGATCTCACGGACCTTTCCGGGGTTTCGCGTAGCCAGAAGGATCTTCACGGCCCCCTTCCCTAACACAGCCCTTGAGACTTTAAAAACTCCAGCTGGATTTCGTGAATCCGCCGAATCCCCTTCCAGGCCAAATCCAGAAGCTCGTCCAACTCCTGCCGGGTAAAGGCCCCCTCCTCGGCCGTCCCCTGAATCTCCACGAAGTCTCCGGAGCCCGTCATCACCACGTTCATGTCCACATCGGCCATGGCATCCTCGCGGTAATCCAAATCCAACAGGATCTCTCCCTGGACCAACCCCACGCTCACCGCTGCCACCTGATCCTTCAGCGGGACGCGCACGATAACCCCCTCTTCCTTCATGCGATGGAGGGCCTGTGCCAAAGCCAAAAAACCCCCCGTGATGGAGGCCGTCCGCGTGCCCCCATCGGCCTGGAGCACATCGCAGTCCACCCGGATCGTCCGTTCCCCCAGGGTCTCCAACTGGGTAACAGCGCGAAGCGATCGGCCGATGAGGCGCTGGATCTCCACGGCACGCGCACGGCCTCCTTCCCTTGGGGTGCGGGTCTGGGTGGAGGTTGGTAGCATCCCATACTCGGCCGTCACCCACCCTTGACCGGTTCCCTTGAGGAAGGGGGGAACGCTGTCCTCCACCGTGGCGGCACAGAGGACCTGGGTCTCCCCCATCCGAATCAGGACCGAACCCAGAGGATGGCGCTGAACTGCCCCTTCGATGGAGATGGGGCGAAGTTCCTCTGCCCCTCGATCCTCCGCTCTTCGAACCATGCAATCCTCCTCACCTTTGAATTGGGCCGCATGCCTTTCATTCCGGTACGCGCTATGTTGCTTCTCCTCTCTCAGGAACTGCGGCGAGGATCCCGGAGGAACTCGACGATCCCTTGAAGCAGTGCCCTAAGAATGACCCGTCTTCTGGAGGGATTCTGCAGACGCGCCCGGTCTTGCGGATGGGTCAGGAATCCCAACTCCACGAGCACGGCGGGGATGGCCAACTCACTCAATCCCTTAAGCGGTGCAGAACGCACTGGATGGGGTAACCTTGCTTGGGTACCAATCCCCTCCAGGGCACTGTTAAGATGCTCGGCCAACAGGATACTATCGTTTCGCCAGCGGGTCCGAAGTAGATCTCGAAGGATGGCCTGGACATCGGCGTTCCTCTCAGGGGGCTGCAGCCCCTCCGCCCCCTCCGTGGTCTCCGAAGGGTAAAAGAGGCGAGGGCCACTGGCTCTCCCCCTGGTGTCAGCATTGAGGTGCAGACTGATCCAGAGGTCGGCGCCGCGCTCCGCCTCCTTCCGGCGTCGCCACGAAAGGGTCTCATCCCCTTGCCGGGAGAGAAGGACTTGAACGCTCGGAAATCCTCGGGCCTCCCTCTGGAGTTCCCTGGCAAGAAGCAAAGTCCAGTCTTTTTCCGGTCGCCCCCCTCCCATGGCTTCCACCCCCGGGTCCCTACCCCCATGTCCGGGATCCACCACGATCCTGATACGTTGGGAAAGCCCCTCTGGAGAGGCCGCCGGGCAGCCGTCCCACATCCCAAAGATGTGGGCCATACTCAACAGGATCACTACCCCCCATGGAAAGACTCTCCGCATCACGGGTCCCTTCTCACCCTCCTTGGAATCTCGATGAATCCCAAGGGCAAAGCGGAACCTCCCTCCTCCCATTCGCTCAGGCGCATGAATCATAGGCGATGGGGCGTCTCGGTGTCAATGGACGTGTCGGGCGAGTAACGGTTTCGCCCGAGAGGCCACCGGAGCCGAAACGGAAGACCTCTCACTGAAGCATGCATGGATGTCCACCAACCAAACGACAAAACGCTTACTCCGAGACATGGTGGAGGTGAGCTGACTGTGCTAAGATGACATCTTCCATATCCTCCCTCCAGAGGAGGGAGCCGTCTCTGGGAGGAGATCATGGCCAAGGACGGACACTCCCCTCCTGAGGTCCCCTTTGACCCGGTGTTGGAGCTCCTCAAAGGAGGAGATCCTCAGCAGTTGGCCCGCAAGGCTGGAATCTCCGAGGAGGAGCTCTTCAAGAGGAGGGATATCTACCTCCGGGTCCAGGCCCAACGCGCCATGGAGGACGATGTGGTCTTTCGGCCCGTTGGCCGCAACGACCCTTGTCCCTGCGGATCCGGAAGGAAGTACAAGAAGTGCTGTATGGAAAGGCATCGGCAGGTCCTCTCGCAAATGGACCCCGAGGAGGTAAAACGCAGATCCCAACGGGAGAGGGAGAAATCCCAACGCGACGATCGGGTACGGGAGGGCTACGCCCTGCTGGCGGCAGGCGACTATGCCAAGGCCCATGCCTTCGCCCGCCGCTGGCTCCAACGCTATCCCCAAGAGGACCGTCTTCACGATATACGGGCCACGGCGGCTCTCTATTTGGGGCTTTTGGAGGAGGTCTTCGAACTCACCCGGAAGCGTTGGGAGGCGGCCAAGCAACACAAAGCCTATTTTCTGGCTCACGGGAGACACTCGTTCGACGAGCCGGGATCACCTCCTGGACACGCCTATGCTCCGCAGGCATGGATGGAACGTCACTGGGTCGCCCTCAAGGCCCTCCAGTATCAGAAGGACTACCCCAAAGACCCGGACCCTGCAATCCAGCGTTGGATCCGGGAGATCCGAAAGGCCGATGATCCCAAGCGCTTTCCTCAGCAACGGGAGGAGGGGCTCCGAGTGCGGCGAAAGACCCTCCACAGGCCTGTCCAGGCCCTCAAAGAGTCGGGGCCGCGAGCGCGGCCCTATCTTCTCCCCCTCTGCGTTCGCTACGGATGGAGCGCCCTTCTAGTCCCCGAGATCCTGGAGCATTGGGCGGACCCGGAATCCATTCGAGCCCTGGTGGATGTCTCCATGTTCTCCTACCCCTTTCTGTCCGAGAGCTGTCTCAAGGCGCTGGAACGGCTAGGTATGCGGGCGTTCCCCTATCTTGAGGAGGCCTTCCGGCGAGATCGGGACTTCGATCCCCTCAAAATCGGTCTGATCTCTGTGGCGGGTCAGATCGGCACCCGCGAGGCCCTCAATTGGATCCTGAGCCTCATGGACCATTCGGAGCCCACTGTGGTCAACTGGGCCGGTGGAATACTCGCCAAGGCGGGCTTCATGGAGGCCCTTCCCAAGATTCGTGAGGCCAATGAACGTATCGGCCCCGAACCCCGCCTGGAATGGGCCATTGAGGAGCTGAGTAAGGGGGGAAAGGGACGGGGACCCATCACGGCATGAGGTATCATGGGATTTCGGGTCTGGATCCCCAAGGACGGTGCCCCAAAAGGACCATTTTGCGATGATGGGCCTCCCATCGCATCTGTTCCCATTCCCGCCACTGCTGACGCAACTCGTCCAGTTGCCTCGCGCACTCCCTCCACTGTCGATGCAGGGCCTCCTGGGCACGCCGGCGGCGGCGCTCCGAGGGAGTCAGATCCTCCTCGGGGCGGGCAAAGAGCTCGACGTCCAACTCCTGATGAAGCCGACGCATCTCCCTGCGGACTTNCCTGGCCTTCTCCTTCAGCCCCCGGAGTATGGACAGGATCTGGACCTCTTCGTCGGTCAGGTATCCCTTGAAAAAGGCACAGGTCTCCGCTTTCTCCCCCTCCATAAAGACATCGCAAGGAGGGCAAAGGCCCCTGCCCTCATGATTTCTTTCCCCGTCCATGGGATCCTCCTTTTTCCAGGACCCGCTCTTCCCACTTGCAGGCCAACAGGATCTCCTTCCATCATCGTATTCCCTTGGGGGGTATTGTCAAGGCAGGGGAACCTTCCCTCCTCCCCCGGATCTGGTATACTACAATGACGAAGGGTGGGATCCCAAGGGAAGACGAGTCGCACAAGAAGGGCTCAATTCCAGCGTCCGGATAGAACCCTTGGGACTGTCCTCAGGGAAACTACATATGTCTTCTCCCGGGCATGGGGGAAAGCATAAAGGAGCCCTGGATATGGCGGAAGAAGAGAGACCCATTTGCCCCTACTGTGGGGTCCCCATGAAGCGATGGGCCACGCCCATCATGTGCAGCTGGGACTCAGAGTACTTCTACGTGTGTTTCAACGACGATTGTTCTTATTTTGTGCGGGGGTGGAAGTGGATGTTGGAGCATCACAATGTCTGCGCCTCTTACCGTCACCACATAGACCCCAGGACCGGAGAAAAAGGCCCCCTCCCCGTTTGGTCCTACGACGCCCTCAAAAGCGGGATCATCGACTGAAATCGGGCAATTCCTTCCCTCGAAAAGAAGGACAATCCCGCTCTCTCAGGACGAATGCGAGAGGGGACGGTGCGCGGGGTCAGCCCGAAGCCGCAGGGCGGGCTCCCGGAGGAGGGCGAACTTCAACCACCTGAATGCCAGCTGGAGCAAGGCCTCGTCGTCCGTGCGGATACGGCTCACCTCCTCCTCATCCAGGACAAAGGCACTGAGAAACTTGGTGGAAAAGACGAACTGTCGGAACCGATCCAGATCGTAGCTGGCCAGATAGTACATCTGCATCTGTTGAGGTGTATAGCTTCCCTCGGAGCCGGGGGGACGCCTTGTGGCCAGGGGCATCCATTGGTCGTTCATGGCATTGTACGGATCCACCCCCTGATCCTCCCTCCATTGGGCCACGGTCCATTCCCGATCTTCCCGGAAGCCCTTGCAGTGGCTCTCCAGCACGAGAAAATAGAAATCCGTGGGGCGGCTTCCGCCCGTGTCCGCCGAAGCCCGTCCGAGGGGATAAATACGGCATGCGCCAGGCCTGTCGGTGTAGACCTTGCAACCATGGGGCCCCAAAAAGGGNCAGCTTCTCTCTTGGTCTTCCCGCATCCTCAGCATGAGCACGGGAAGACCCGCGTTCTTGCCCGGGTGGACCTCAGTATAGCGATCCAGGAACTCCCCTGAGGAGATCTCCAGGCGACGTCGCAACCGAAGCACATCGTAGGGGGTGAGGATGAGCTCCAAGTCGCGGCAACACTCGGTGAAACAGGGGACTCCCTGATGGCAGGCGAAGCGGAACCGTCCTCCCTCAATGGGTCGGATCTCCCCTTCTCTGCCCCTCTGTTTCCTCATCATCTTCATGAAGACTCTCCTTCGGACGCGGCTTCCCCATGGGATCGGGCCTCCTGAAGGGCCTGGGGCCGGACCCGCATGGCTTTACGGTCGAAGAGACCGAAGCGGACCCACCGCAGGGCCAGCCGCAGTAGGGCCTCGTCGTCTGTACGGATCGACTTCACTTCCTCCGGCTCCAACTCGAATAGACTCAGGAACCGGCTCTCCAGCACGAACCTGCGGAAGCGGTCTAGATCGTAACAGGCCATGTAGAACATATCCCGAATTCTCGAATTGGTGATCTTCTCGCGTCTCAGGACTTCATGGGAGACGATCTCCTGAAAGAGGGCGTTCATCTCCTCGTAGGACCCGAGTCCTTGATCCTCGAACCATTCTTGAAGGATCCACTCCCGATCCTCCGCCAGGCCCCGACACCGCGAGGCATCCACCAGGAAGCGGAACCGCCCCGCCTGCTCGGGGTGAGTCTCCACTGGATACATCCGGCAGGACCAAGGCCTGTGGGGGTAGATCTCACATCCATCCTCCCGGACCCAAGGGCAGGCCAAGTCCCTCTGCTGGTCCATCCGGAGTGCCACCAAAGGAAGCCCGTTCCTTGAGGAGATCAGGGTGTGAGTATACCGGGAAAGGAGCGCCCCCGAGGAGATTCCCAGTGCCCTGCGAATCCGAAGTATGTCATAGGGGGTCAGAAAGATGTTCACGTCTCTGCAACACGAGGTAAAGCAGGGAAGGCCCGGCTTGCACTGAAAACGAAAGCGACTGGAGCGCCCCAGGACGCCTCCCCCTCCTGCATCTCTCTCCGAACCAGCGCTTCTGCTGGATTCCATGTCATCTCCTTGCGTCGTGCATCCCCCGGGCTCGGAGCCCGGGCCGCCCCCATCACTCTTCGCCACGATAGTTGGCCAATGTCTCCATAATAAAGAGCCGCTCCCGCTGATTGCGACCGAACTTCCTGGCGATCCTCTCCACAAGGACGCAGTGGCCCATCTCACCTTCTTCCCTGCGGATCCGATCAAGGAGCCTCTCATATCCGTAAACCGCTTTGATTAACCGCCTCAAGAGTTCTTCCATGACCTCCTCCACACTCCGCCCTCTCGCTTCAGATCTCCTCCGTACTCCAGAGGCAGGGACACGCCGAAACATACACCGAGGACAGAAGTGCTACCTCCACGTCCAATTTCATGCTACCACAAAGCAACCCATTTCCAACCTCCCCACACCGGGCTGAGTCCTTCCCCAAAGCCCCGCACCGACTCCCGGACGAAAAAACCCCCTCCGGGCGGATTCGTCGAAGGGGGTATGCGCAAAGAGCCTTCCGGGAGAAGAAGCCTTGAGGTCAGGCTGCGCTGGGGGCCTCTGCTTGACCCTCACCCTCCGAGGGCTCCTCCGGCCACTGGTACGAGATCACCTTTGCCTTACGGGTCTCCCTCTCCGCATATCGGGCATGCACCATGGCTGTGGTCCGATAGAGGAGATGGGCGAATTTGGAAAAGGGAAGGTAGGCGAAGAGGAACCATACGAAGACCAAGTGGATGAAATAAAGAGGATACCCCAGGGCACGCACCTCGGCGAGGCGGAAGATCTCGGTAAGAAGCCCGGAGACCCCAGCGGCCAACACCACCACCAGAAAGAGCCAATCGAAGTACGTGGCCTTTCCCGCATCCTCCCCCCGGGAGAGGCGATTGGACAGGGCCAACACCGACCCCACTATCAGGACAATGGCTCCCAAGTTCCCGATCCATTTGACGGGATGGGTCAAGGACCACGGGGTCTCTTTGCCGAAGAGATAGACACCTGTGGCCACACTCCCGGTGGTGATGGCCAGAAGGACGAACCCCCAAAGGATGTTCAGGTGGGCGAGGTAACGGGCGCGGTTGACCACACAGTCCTTGAACTTGTTGTGCTTGAGGACCTCGACGACCGCCGGGACGATAAAGAGGGTGATGAACTCCAAGAGAGAGTAATGGTATTCCCTTTTGGGGGCCGGGGCCAATCGCTGGAAACCCTCCCACACCCGTTTCACCCCCATGGCAGAGCAGATCACGGCCCAGGCCGCGGTCAGGACAAAGAGGGGATCCACAATGGTATGGGGGATGAACTTGGCGTAAACCATCTCGCCTTCAGGGATTCTGAGGGTCCCATGGGCCGCCATGAGGATCAAGAGGAGGGCTACAGGGATGGCGAAGGCCACGGGGAGCAGTTTGGGTTCGTTGACCAGCCGAGCCACGAAGCGGGGAGTCGCGTTGCGAAGGATGGCCATGCGACGCAGCACGGCCAAGACATCTCCGGGCCGAGCACCCCGAGGGCAGTGCTTGGAGCAATCGTTGCACTGGTGACAGAGCCAGACATCCGGATCATTGGCCAGACGCTCGCTGAGGCCCCACTGGGCCCATATCATCTCCTTGCGCGGAAAGGGCTTCTGGTCCGGGGAGAGGTTACAGACCACCGAACAGGTGGCGCATTGGAAACACTTCTTGAGGGTATCCCCCCCATTGGCCAGAAGTTCCTTGACGAATGGGACATCGGGTTTCACCCGCACGACCTCCGACATCGTCTTCACCTCCTCACCCGCCAGCTGACACCTCTGAAATCCTTATCTGCCATGGTCCCTCGGAAACCCGCCATCCCAACGCCGAATGCCCTTCCGAGGCCATGGCCCGACCCTTGGTTGATCCGTGGGGATCATCAGAATCCCTTATATGGGTTAGGGCCGATTTCTTCGATGCGTTCCATAAAGGACTCCACTATCTGAGGCAACCTCCCATAATCCGTAATCTCCACCTGC